>NZ_JBRAMC010000001.1:0-953778 GCF_052959335.1 Vreelandella sp. H-I2 | reverse complement strand
TACGCCTGACGACCATAGCGAGCGTGAACCACCTGATCCCTTGCCGAACTCAGCAGTGAAACCGCTTAGCGCCGATGGTAGTGTGGGGTCTCCCCATGCGAGAGTAGGTCATCGTCAGGCACTTATAATGAAAAATCCCCCCAGGGCTGATGCCTTGGGGGATTTTTTTTGCGTGAAGGGTCAGGCGTGAATCGTGAGTAGGAAAACTCACACTGACTCACCACTCACCACTCACCACTCACCACTCACCACTCACCACTCACCACTCACCACTCACCACTCACCACTCACCACTCACCACTCACCACTCACCATAACGTGCGATTTTCTGGTGTTTTATTCCATATATAACAATTAGTTGCGTATTCAACATGGTATTGTTGCCAAGCAGCATCTAGTATTATGTTGTACGTATCTAGAAGTGAAATCTCAGGAGGAGAAATATATGACGACGGATTTAGCCAAGAAGTTAGCGATTGCCTTATTTATGGCTCTAATCGCTGGTGGCCTTGCCGCTTGCGATGATCAAGGCCCTGCTGAAGAAGCGGGTGAGAATATTGATGAAAGCGCAGAAGAAGCCGGTGAGAGCATGGAAGAGCTCGGTGAAGATATGGAAGATGCTGCCGAAGACTAGGCTGAGCATGTGTTTGCAAAGTTAGCTAAGCAGCCGCTGAAAAGCGGCTGCTTTGTTTTTGTATCGTGACTATTATTGTCCTGATAATGATAAAAACGAAGGAGGCAACGTGCTGCTAAAACGTGAGAAAAGCCTATTATTAATGGTCGATTTTCAGGCGGGATTACTGCCTGTGGTCGATGGTGGTCAAGAAGCAGTAAACGAGGCGGCTTGGCTAGGAGAAATGGCGTGCTTGCTTGATGTTCCGGTATGGTTAACTGAGCAGTCGCCAGAAAAATTGGGAGGATCCTCGGCGTCATTGCTCGCCTGCCTAAATAACTATCGGCTCTGGCAGAAACAGCATTTTGGGGCCATGGCGGAAGCTGAATTTCGTGAAGCGCTAAACGCAACGGGCAAAACGCAGATTGTACTGTGCGGAACAGAAGCACATATCTGCGTGCTGCAAACGGGGTTAGGGTTACTGGAAGCAGGCTACGATCTGTATTGGCTCAGCGAGGCATCTGCCAGCCGCCGGGTACAAGAAGCTTCGCTTGCTCGTGAACGTGCCCGCGCAAGCGGCGCTGTGGCTGTGACGGCGGATATGGTGGCTTATGAGTGGCTGCATCGTTGCGACACGGCACTATTTAAAGAGGCGCACCAGCGGCTCTTGAAGCCACGCTCTTCACGCCCCGTACGTTTTTTTTAGGCCAGCGCTCGCATTAGCGATCGGCTTCTTCGCGAGTAAACACGAAAGTATCGCCCTGGGAAGATGAAACATCAAAACGATAGCCTGCAACATCGAACGCCTTGAGCTGTTCTGGGTCATTAACTTGTTGCTGGATAAGCCAAGCACTCATCAGGCCACGTGCTTTCTTGGCGTAGAAGCTAATGATTTTAAAGGTGTCGTTTTTTTCATCTTTAAACACTGGCGTAATGACCCGCGCATTGAGTTGCTTGGTATCTACCGCCTTAAAGTACTCATTAGAGGCGAGGTTAACCAGCACATTGGAGCCGCTATCGGCAATAGCCTCATTTAAAGCAGGAGCCAGGATGGGCTTCCAATAGGCATAGAGATCCTTACCTGCACTATTGGGCAACTTGGTGCCCATTTCTAGACGGTATGGCTGAATTAAATCCAAAGGCCTTAGAAGGCCATATAAGCCGGAAAGTATGCGCAAATGCGACTGTGCGTAACGGTTCTCCGCTTCGCTGAAGTTTTCTGCTTGCAGGCCGGTATAAACGTCGCCCTGAAAAGCCTGTGCAGCAGGTTTGGCATTGCTCAGAGTGAAAGGAGGGCGCCACTCCTCAAAACGCGCCGCATTCAGGCCCGCCAATTTATCGCTGATACCCATGAGTTCGCTGATTTGCTGTGGCGAGTAATCACGCAAAATAGTGATAAGCGCTTGGCTGTGTTTCAGAAAGTCGGGTTGTGACACTTGCTCTGTGGTCGGTGGGGTTTCAAAGTCCAGCGTTTTGGCGGGAGAGATAATGCTCAGCATCGCATGCTCCTGGTCGTGCCCTGATAAATAAAAGCCTGATATAAGTGGGCTTAGTATACCAAGCCTCGGCAAAGGCCGAGGCTATAATGGCGATAGCCTGCCAATAACCCCACTGGCAGGTTAGTTGACCGGCGATTTTAAGGGCAGGGGTTGGGCATGCGGCGATGAATATCTTCGATGGCCTCTAGTACTTCGTTATCTAGTTTGAGACTTTCGCTGGCTAGGTTGCTTTCTAATTGTTCCATCGTGGTCGCGCCAATAATGTTACTGGTCAGGAAGCTGCGCGAATTAACAAATGCCAGCGCCATTTGGGCAGGATCTAGATCATGCTGCTGGGCCAGTGACACATAGGCTTGCGTAGCGGTTTCTGATTCTGGTGAGGTATAGCGCTTGAAGCGCTCATATAGCGTCAGGCGGCCTTTCGGCGGCTGGGCGCCGTTAAGGTACTTACCGGAGAGTACGCCAAACCCTAGTGGCGAGTAGGCAAGTAGCCCTACGTCTTCACGATGCGCAATTTCAGCCAAACCGACTTCGAAGGAGCGGTTGAGAAGGTTATAGGGGTTTTGCACCGAGGCGACCCGCGGTAGGTCCAGCTTGTCGGCAAGCTGCAGCGAGCGCATCACCCCCCAGGGGGTATCGTTAGAGAGCCCAATGGCCCTTACCTTGCCCGCATCCACCAGCTCTTTTAGCGCAGAAAGGGTTTCTTCTAAGGGTGTCGCGTCTTCGTCTTCACTATGTACATAGCCTAGCTTGCCAAAGAAATTGGTTTGACGATCTGGCCAGTGCAACTGGTAGAGATCAACGTAATCGGTATTCAAGCGATCCAGGCTGGAGTCGATAGCTTGATGGATATGCTCGCGTGTTAGCCGCGGCCCACCTCGGATATGATCAAGCCCAGGGCCAGCAGCTTTGGTGGCGATGATCAAATCGTCTCGGGCACCACGCTGTTTTAACCAACTGCCGATATAGCGTTCAGTAAGTCCTTGGGTCTTCGCCATAGGGGGGACGGGGTACATTTCTGCAGTATCAATGAAGTTGATACCAAACGCCACGGCTCGATCAAGCTGTTCGTGGGCTTCGGCTTCGTTATTTTGTTCGCCAAACGTCATCGTGCCTAAGCAGAGTCGACTTACCTCCATGCCGGTCCTACCAAGTGGGCGCGTTTGCATTTTAATCTCCTTACGAAGGCGGAATTGCCAATATAAAAGCCAACATACCAGCGCGGTAAACGGCGTATAGATGGCATGTTAGCGAGGCTCATTGAAAGCAGCAAATTAATGGGGTTGAGTCGTTGCGAAGGCAGGCGTATGCTTGCCAGCCCATCGACCGGCTAAAGGCCGGTTTCTCGTGTGGTTGGTAGCTATTATTGATGGCTGCTAGCCCAAGGTTCCATCAGATAGGCAGGGTGGTTTGCCATGCTGCAGGCATCAACGTTGTTTACTCGGCTAGAATTTCGTCTAGCCGAACGTTTGTTTCATAATCGCTGGTTGTTGCCGCGCTCAAAGCGTACCCAGCGTTTGACAATGCGCTTATTTAAGCGATGTGCGGACGCAGGGCACCCTGATGCGCTGTCCGTTTACGGCCATATGCTGTTTCATCGCAGTCAGACGCCTCAAGACAAGGCGCGGGGTGCACGTTATGTTCTGGAAGCGGCGCATGCTGGGGATATAAAGTCACAGTACCAAGTGGCGCAAATCCACGAGCATGGATGTGTGCAGTATCCTCGCCGCGAAGACTATGCCGTGACTTGGTACGCAAGGGCTGCCCAGTCAGGTCATTTCTTGGCCGCTGAACGCCTTGCACGTGCTTACCGGCTAGGTGAGTTAGGTTTGGCCGTGGATAGTGAACGAGCGGCTTATTGGCAGCGACAGGCGGAACAGCAGCCGTTAGATGATGTAGCCGTCGCATAGCGCTACCACACTTTGGTTGAGTGAGGAAGGTTGTGTCCGAGACGCTACCCACAGTACTAGATATTGAAGCGTCCGGATTTGGACGTGGCAGTTATCCCATCGAAGTAGGCATCGCACGTGCTGACGGGAGCTGCTGCGCCTTTCTCGTTCAACCATTGGACGAGTGGACACACTGGGATCCAAAAGCCGAGCTGTTGCATGGTATCTCCCGTGATCGGCTTATTCAGGAAGGTTACCCGGTACGCCAGGTTGCCCGCTGGTTAAACGATGAATTACGTGAGCTGGGCAAGGCTTACAGTGATAGTTGGGGTTATGACAATACTTGGCTCTCACTGTTATTCCATCATGCGGGTATGCTGCCGCGTTTTCGCCTTGAGGCGTTAAGAATTTTGCTAACCGAAGAGCAGCAGGCGCTATGGAGCGATACTAAAGAAGCCATGATTGCCGAACAGGGCATTCACCGCCACCGGGCGGGTGAAGACGCTCGTTTGCTGCAACTCACCTACCAGCATACCCGTCGACTCGTAGAGCCATAAGCTGCTCGGCCTGTTTTGCGATTGCTATCGGCTCGTTAGCGTTATAGCTGGGCTTCCAACGCATCCAGCAGGCTACTCGGCGTTGGTTCATCAAATAGCATCTCGCGAGTGGTGGGTCCTAAAAAACCATGGCTGACTGTGCTGTCTAGAAAGCTCAGCAGCGGTGAATAGAACTCTTCGATATTGAGCAACCCCATCGGTTTTTCATGCAAGCCTAGATAGCCCCAGGTCCATATCTCAAACAGTTCTTCCAAGGTGCCGATCCCGCCGGGCAAGGCAACAAAGGCGTCGGCGTTGGCTGCCATAGTGGCCTTACGCTCGTGCATATTGCGCACCCGGATTAGTTCGCTTAAGCCAAAGTGTGCCTGTTCACGCTCGACTAAGTGATCGGGCATCACGCCAATGACTTCACCGCCTGCCTCTAGTGCTGCGTTCGCCAGTTCCCCCATCAGTCCAATGCGCGCGCCGCCATAAACCAGCGTATGGCCCCGTTCGGCGAGCGTGCGCCCTAACGTTGTAGTTGCCTGATGAAAGGCTGGGCTATTGCCTTCACGAGAACCAAGATAAACGCAGATTCGGGCCATTCGTTTATTCCCTATAGCTAAAATAAAAGGGTGATGAATCAATTATCTCTTAGGGCAGACAACGATCGACCTGATGATGTTGGTCCATCCATTGCCCAATGACATTATCACCGCATAAATGGTGTGCATACTGAGTGTGAAGGCAGCGCACTTGGTGCCAGTTAGTAATGCCGCCAATGCCACGTTCGGTCATCACGTCCGTATAGCCTAACGTCGCGACTTCTTGCCGCTGAGCATCGCTCATATACTCCCAGCGAGCTGCCACATAATCACGATGACTTTGTAGATAAGCCTCTAGAAATTCTGGCTCCTCCTGAAGCCGCTGTTCCAGTGCTTTGATAACCCCAACGGCTTCAATGCGCGATATCTCAACTTTAAGAATATCCGAGCAGAGCCAATACAGAGTAGGGAAGGGTTTGCCATCGACGATGGGGGCCATGCGCAACACTAGCGGGGTACCTTCACCGTCGGTGGCGGCCACTGCTTCGATACCGCGCGGTGCACGGCCAAGCTGCTGAGCAATAATGGCGAGCTGACATTCGTCAGGCGCCTGATTGGTGCGTATCACCATCGGGTTGGTCTCTCACAAATTTAGTCGAGCGGCCAACGGCACGGAAAAAGCAGCGATTGAGCTGTTCAGGCGACGCGACATAGCACCACGTCCGCTCACAGTATTCAGCGGCTCGTGCCATTAGCACGTCGTAAAGGCGATTGAAGGGGGCATCATAATCGTAGGGGTCGGCACCAAACAAGCGGATATGCGGATAGTCGGCAAAGCGCTCAATGAAATAGCGCTCAAGGTCTGCCTCCACGGCGCGATGCTGGGCGACGTTGTCAGGGTCTATCCAGAGGTTGTAGCGGATTGCCATTATAAGGCTCCTGTTGCCCCGGCAGAGCGGGGCAGCGTCAATCAGGCGGGCTCAGGCGCGTCTTGTAGGTGCGACGTTAGTGCCTCGCGCAGGTCACCCTCAATGGGCATGGCGCACTTGGCCTGATGGTCATACTGCACCATAACGGTATGCCCCAGGTTAGTGAGCTTGCCGTGCTGCCGCGCCTCTTGGGTCACTGTAAACGAGCTATTGCCTAACCGCGTTAAGTAAGTACGTATTTCGATATCGTGACCGTAAAACAGTTCAGCCCGGTAGTCGACTTCCATGCGTGCCATAATCAAGCGCCACTGCTTAGGGTTTAAGTCAGGGGTAAAGAGTTTGAACAAGTCATTTCGGGCAAGCTCAAACCACGCTGGCAGGCGGGTGTTGTTAATGTGCCCTAAGGCGTCGGTATCGTAAAAGGCAGGCTCAATGGTACGGGTAAACATGGCTTGTCCTTATTGTTAAAAAAACAGGTATTAGTACGTGTAGTCGCAACGGCAACGTTCAGCATTAACCCAAGCAAGCGCTTGGTCAAGAGGTCTTGGTCAAGCGGTGCGGCGTTGATACCACGCAGTGAGTTGCATCCACCCCAGCAGCCATAGCGTGGCAGCAGCGAAGCCGGCCAATGTTCCCCAAAGCAACCCCAGCGTGCTGTAAGTATAGGAAACACATAGTGTGTAACTCAGTAGCGAGCCCAGTCCCATCGGGTAGTGCTTGATGACCGTCGCCACCGGTGCTGCTCCATGGTTCAGGTGTAGGATCAGCAAAAAGGGCAGCATCGTGACAGGGAATGCTGCCAACGTTCCCGCCCAGGCGGGCGGCAGCCAGTGGGCCAGACTGGTAATGGTAAATATAATCACGGTGGCAAGTGCGGCGCGGGCGGCAAGCGCCGGTAACGAAAACGTTCGGCTGGCGGGTATCCTGACATCAGCAATGTTGCGAAATAAGCCGCTGAACAGAGCAATGGCGCACAGTGTCACCAGCGTGCCGCTCAGACGTGTGAAGTTAAACTGAGCGAGTAGCGTGCTAACGGCGAGCCAAGCAACCAAACCGCCCGCCACGCCGCCAATGACACCTTTAACGCCCGGCTGTCGTCCTGCCAACCAATAACCTGCCCCTAGTGCCATTGTGGCCGTAAACCCCGCCAGGGTATGCACCGCACTTTGGGTCGCAAACTGAGGGGAAATTTCCAAGCCGATAAAAAATAGCGCCAACGCCGTGCCTAATGGGTAGCCCGCCAGCAGGCCCGCCATGCGCGGGCTAGCGCGCACCGCAATCGCGCCTAGCCCCAGCACCATGCTGATCGAAAGCCCTAATTTCGCTAGCTGCCAGGTGAGAGGGACTTCAATCATGCGGCGTTTTCCTTGCTGTTTTTGTTCGGGGGCTGTCAGCCTGCGAGCGCGTTAATTAAACCAAGCGCAGGCCTTGTTGGTCGCGCCAGGCGGCTTCAAGGGCATCTTGCAGGGGCGCTTGCAAGTGCGCGGGAAGCGCCTCCTGCGCCGCTTGCAGTGAATCAAACGAGCGGTTGCGCAGCCAGCAGTACGCCCAGGCGCAGGCTTCGGCGTCGCTATCGGGGGTCGGGCGAGCGGGCATTTGATTGAGAAGAAAGACCGCCGTGCGCGGCGCCCAGAGCGGCATTTCACCTAGCTCATCTTGGCTCCACTGCTCCAGGGTAGCGCCGCTGGGCGTGGCGTCGGGTGTGCCTAATTTAGCTACCCGTGCTGTTTCGGCCAAAATAAGCGCTAGCTGATCCGTATTCGCTTGCCCAAGCGAGCGCCATTGCCGCAACAGCGCCGATAGCCCCGCCCGCATCTTGGTATAAAAGTCATCTTGCGGCATGCTTGGCACAACCCCCTATTGAATGAGTGAGATTTTTCATGGCCTACGATTTTGCCACGCCTGTGGAGCGACGCCACCCAGAAGGTGGCTGGGCATCGCAAAAATGGCACCACTACGATAGCGATGTGCTGCCTCTTTGGGTCGCCGATATGGATTTTCGCTCCCCACCTGCGGTGATTGATGCACTGCAGGCGCGCGTGGCCCACGGTGTATATGGCTATGGCGAAGTGCCCGCTACGTTAACAGAAACCCTGTGTCAGTGGAGCGCTCGCCACTACGACTGGCCCATTCAGCCGGATTGGCAGCAGTGGCTACCGGGTGTCGTACCAGCTTTGCACCTGGCCGCGTTAGCGCTGACCGAACCAGGCGACGGTGTATTGACGGTAGCGCCGATCTACCCGCCATTTTTAGAGGTTGCAAAGCGAACTGGGCGACTACCCCAGCAGGCGATGCTGGCAGTGCCTTCAACACCCAACGAGGCTTGGCAGCTTGACATTGCCGCCTTGGAGGCCGCTATTACGCCACGTACGCGCTTGCTGATGTGGTGCCAGCCCCACAACCCTACGGGGCGAGTATGGCGCCATGAAGAGCTTGCAGCGCTGGCTGAGCTAGTGGAGCGCCACGACCTTTGGGTGGTCTCCGATGAGCTGCACTGCGACCTGTTATTAGACGAAGGCGCCCAGCACCGCCCGTTAGCCGCGGCATTTCCTGAATTAGCGAAGCGCACCATTACGCTATGGGCGCCGTCGAAAACCTTTAACCTGGCGGGCTTAACCAGCGCCTGCGCGGTGATTCCTGACCCTGCACTGCGTCAGCGCTTTGCTACTGCATCAAAAGGGCTGTTGCCCGACGGCAACGTACTTGGTTTGGTCGCGGCGGAAGCCGCTTATCGATATGGCGAGCCGTGGCGCCAAGCGCTGTTAAACGTCTTGCGCGAGCACCGAACAACGCTTCAGGCACGAGTAGCTAGTTGGCCGGGTGTTCATTGGCATGCGCCGGAGTCGACGTACCTAGCGTGGCTGGATATGCGCGAGGCAGGGTTAGGTGATGCGCCTTACAAGACGTTGCTGAAAGAGGCAGGGGTTGCGCTTTCGGACGGGGCGGCCTTTGGCAGCCCCGGCTTTGTGCGGCTTAACTTTGGTACCACCGCTTCCCAGCTGGAAGCGGCGTTGTCTCGTATGGATTCCCTGCTGAAGCGGGATTGAAAGCCTTCAGAAGACCCTAGTACAGCATCGCAAAGAGTTTGCGGCGGTAAGCAACGGTCAGCGGGTGGTCGGCGCCCAGGGCGTCGAACACCTGCAGCAGCGTTTTACGCGCGGCGTCATCGTTATAGGCGCGATCCTGCTTCATCAGCGCCAGCAGCGCCTCCAGCCCTTCATCGTAATGACCGTCGGCCACTTGGCGCAGGGCGCGCTGGTACTGCGCTTCGCTATCGGTGCGATCGCCCAGGGCCGCAATCTCTTCGGCTGAGAGTGCCTGCTCGCTAAACTCGATGCTGGCGCGTACGCCACGCGCAGGTGCTGCATCGCGCTCTTCGGGGGGCAGGTTATCGAGTACTTCACGGGCTTCGCTGCCGCGCCCTTCGGCCACCAATACCCGAGCGAAGGCTATCTGGTAAGCGTAGTGCTCTGGATACTGGCCCATCAGAGTTTGGTATATCTCGCGGGCACCGGCGGTGTCACCGGCTTTAAGCGCTTCTTCCGCCTGCTCTTCAGGGGTGGGCGGCGCTTCGCCGGGGGCTGGGAAGTAGCGATTGAGCCACTCGCGCACTTCTTTCTCCGGCAGCGCGCCCTGGAATCCATCGACTAAGCCGCCTTGGCTGATCAGCTTCACATCGGGCACTGAACGCACGCCAAGTTGGCCGCCGATTTCGGGGTTTGCATCTATATCGAGTTTGCCGAGCAGGAAAGCGCCCGCGTACTCAACCACCAGTTTATCCAGTACCGTGAGGAGAGTGCTGCTGCTTGCGTTGGACGGCGAGTAGCAGCCCAATAGCACCGGCACCTGCATGGACGCTTCAAGCACCTGCTGAATATTGTCAGCATTGAGCTCGATAATGACATCTTCAGGGCGCACCGCCGCCTGTTCAGCGTTAGGCGCGGTAGCGTCAGCACTTCCGGTATCCGCAGTCAGCGGCTTACCTGAGCGGGGATCAATAATCTGCATGGGTAGACTCGGTATCAAAAAATGAATAATAGTTTCCCATGATATGCAGGCATGCCACGGCGGATTCAAGGAAAAGGGGGAAATAAAACCAGGGCGCGGTTAGGTGCCCTGGCAGTACTACTGTTTCTGACGTGACTTAAGTGTTTCTGGCATGGCTTAAGGAATGATGTGCTCCGCGCGTAGGCGGGCGAACAGGTCGAAAAACGCTGCGCGTGTTTCGCGAAAGTGATCAAAGCCAAGTTGGCCATTTGTTTTTCTAGCGGCCGCGGCGTTTTCGGGCAGTCGGCTACTTTGAGCTCGAAGAATCCGCCAGTTTCATGCCACAATCGACGCCAGCGGAGCACATCGCCATTAATCGTGTTAAAGGCTTCATTATGGGCACCGGGCGCTATTAGGGCGCGCAGCGGTAATGGAGCAGGGGTTGGTGATGTTTCCCACGGGATCGCTGGCATGAGCAGGAGGTTGTTAACGAGCGTCTTGCCACTCCCCGCTGCTGATCAACGCACTTTCATTAATATTCGCATTGTACAGATAACACCACGCTTCCCCGTATCGGGTAGCCAACACCGCTCGGTCGTATACCCCTTCATCAGGCGCGTGGTGAAAATAGTCTTCTAATTTATCAAGCCGCGCTAATTGCTGGGCATTAATGGCATAAATTTCGACCACCGTACCGTTTGAAGGCGCTAGCTTAGCGCCTGGGTAAGGGCCAAGGTCATAAAGGGTAATCGCGTCCAGTCGGTCATGGCCGATGAGGGTCGCGCCTTCAAGCCAATGGTGATTGCGCCGCCCCTTTTTCAACGTACCGTATACAGCGACCCTAGGGCAGCGCTGTATATCGCGTTGCAAGTAATCCATTGTGTCGCTCCCTAATCGACAGGCACAAAAAAGCCGCTACCTTTCGGTAACGGCTTTTTCTATGTTTGGTAGCGGGGACCGGATTTGAACCGATGACCTTCGGGTTATGAGCCCGACGAGCTACCAGGCTGCTCCACCCCGCATCAACGTGTGGCGTATTCTACAGAAGTTTTATATGAAGTCAAGAAGGGGATTAACACATTCGGCTTATAGCCGTTGTATAGAACCTGCTGCAACATGGAAAGAGTGCAGCTATGCTTTAAGTAGCCATAACAAAAAGCTTACGCTGGTGCATTGTTGCTAAACCCAACAGTGCGTTGGGGTAGTAGAAGCGCAATCGCGCTTATTCATAATGGCTTGTGGCGCAATGTGCGTGCTGTTAGATCCAAGCCGTTTGTCATATCAGGGAGGTAGTCAATGGCCAATCAATCCCCCGTCGCCTGGGTAACAGGTGGAACTGGTGGTATCGGTACGGCAATTTGTCGTTCGTTGGCAGAGGCGGGTTATCTGGTCGTCGCGGGTTACCGCAACCCCGATAAGGCCAAAACCTGGCTAGAAACGCAGCATGCTGACGGCTATAACAATATTGAGTTGTCGGGTGTCGATCTTTCCAACCATACCGCCTGCCTGGAAGGTGCCCGCGAAATCCATGACAAGTACGGTCCCATTAGCGTGCTGGTGAACTGTGCGGGTATTACCCGTGATGGCACCATGAAGAAGATGTCTTACGAGCAGTGGTACGAAGTGCTCGACACCAACCTCAACAGCGTTTTTAACACCTGCCGTAGTGTCATTGAGATGATGCTTGAGCATAGCTATGGTCGTATCATCAATATTTCATCCATCAATGGTCGTAAGGGGCAGTTTGGCCAGGTCAACTACGCGGCTGCGAAAGCCGGTATGCATGGCCTAACCATGTCGCTGGCACAGGAAACCGCGACTAAGGGCATCACCGTTAATACTGTATCGCCTGGCTATATTGCTACCGATATGATCATGAATATTCCAGAAAAAGTGCGCGAAGCCATTCGGGAGACAATTCCGGTGAAGCGCTATGGCACGCCAGAGGAGATTGGACGATTGGTCACCTTTTTAGCCGATAAGGAATCAGGTTTTATCACCGGTGCGAACATTGATATCAACGGTGGCCAGTTTATGGGCTAGTGGTTTTCCATGGGCTGCTAAATACCGACAGTCCCTTACCAGGGAAACGCAAACGGGAGGCTATCAGCCTCCCGTTGTTATTGGGTTGTCATTAACCGTATTCGTATTGCCAGGTTACCCTAAGGTAGCGGGACACGTGCCAATCGGCTTAGCAGATTATCCAGTTCTTCCACTTCCTCGTCCCATAGCTTGGCAGGCATAGGGCCCAGTGCTAGAAGTGCGACCAAGATATCGTTGATGTCTTGATCGCGGCTTCGCTCTTGGTTGAAGCCTTCATTTAAACGCTCTACCTGAATAGCCAGGCGTAGAGGCTCATCGCTTTGGCGTACGCTACCCACGGCCAGCATCGAAAGATGTACTCTTAGCCGGGCTAGGGATTCCGCTATCTTGACGTAGTCAGCGTCTGACAGCGGTGCTGCTACCTGATGGCGCTGCAGGTTCCGGGTGCTGTGTGCCTTGCTAAAGGCAGCAGGAAGCGAAGCACTAAGCACCGCTTGTGCGTCCACATCGGTCGGTGTGCCTTCGCTGAGATAACGCTGATCTTCAGCTAAGTGAGCATTCACTAGTGGCATAATGGCATGCCACTGCTGAACTGTATCGGCGACTGCAAGACGGTTTAAGCGCTCTCTACGCGCACGAACGATGCCGCTTATGCGTTTCTGCATGCCTTCGCTGCGACGGTTGCGTGGCAGTGGTTCGAGCTGATTGGCCCGCTCAAGGAAACGGTCCAGCGTAGCGGCTTCGCTGGCCTCACTGGGTTGCCAGCTATCCATTTGATCAATGATTGTTTGCAACTCATCAAGTTGCTGTTGCTGACGTGCCGCCTGCTCATTTTTATGTGCATCGCGCTGGGCAAAGAGCTGGTCACACTCATGACGAAAGGTTTTCCACAGCGTTTGCTCTTCGCCTTTGGGCGCACGGCCTAGTGCACGCCATTGCTGTTGTAGCTGTTTGGTCAAGTGAATGCGCTGTGCCAGCGGTTGGCTGTCGTCGCTGCGCAGCGAGCTGACCTGGCTGATCAGATCCCGTTTTTGCGCGGCGATAGTTTCAGCGCGCTGATCGATCAGCGCCTGTAACTGATGACGAATAGTGCCGAAGCGGCGCCCAACGGCCTCGGAGCGTTCGCGTGGTACCGGGCTATGGTGGCGCCATTGATGGCGTGCTTTGTCTCGAATTTGCCGAAGTACATCGGGATCGGCGTCTTCAGAAGGCTGTGCTAGCAGGCTTTCAAGCTGATCACACAGGGCTTCGCGGGCCTTGAGGTTAGCTTCACGCTCCTCACTGAGACGATCCCGCCAAGGGGCAAGGCGTTCATGAATGCGATCCGAGGCGCTGCGAAATCGAGCGGATTGATCGCGATTAGCCGCTGCATCACCTAACGATTTCCACTCTTTGACCAGTTGGCGATGGTGACGGTCGAGCGCTTCTTCCGCCATGTAAATATCATTGGCCAGTGCTTCGATGCTGGCACATAGTTGTTCGCGCTTTGGCCCAGCGACAAACCCCCGCCAGTCGCGTAACTCCGCCAGTCTGGCGGCCAAATGCTTTAAGCGCGTTTTAAGCGGTTGAGCCGCGGGACCTGCCAGCGCTTCTATGCGTGGCTTAAGCCGCTGATGTAGCCGACTAGCACTTTTGAAGGCGCCGCGCTCTAGTAAGTGTTCAAAGGTGTCGAGCTCGCCCGCGTACACGTCGAGATTGGCGTTTTCTTCTTCCGGATGTAATGGCGCGGTGTTTTCAATATTGAGTGCTGCTTGCGCGCGGCCGAGTAATGCGGGAGGCGTTAATGCTTCTGGCCATTGGCATTCGCTAACCTGTGTCGCTAGGGTTGCGTAATCGCCGTTGGATAGCGAGGTTTTGATGTCATCGCTTATCGCGCACCAGCGCTGCCACGCCTCTAAGCATTGGTCGTAGTGTTGAATCACTAGCGTGTAGCGTTGGCGCATAGCGTCGCTTGGCGGGTGCATGTCGGAAAGCGCTTGCCAACGCTGGCCGAGTAGTTGGCGCTGAGCGCGCAGACTGTCGATATCCTGCACGGTCATGGCAGAGGCGTGGCAAAGGCCGTCTAAGGTTTCTTCGATGCCTTCAAGCAATTGCTCGCGGGTGTTTTCGGCTTCCTCACGCCGCTCGTCGCTCTGTTGGCGAGCCTGCGCTTGGGTTTCGTGATCGTGTAAGGTTTTACGACAATTTAGCAAGGCTTGATGGAATCGCTGCTCCTGCTCAGCGCTTGGTGGCTGAGTGAGCTGTTCCCACTGCCGCTCAAGATGGCGAAAACGCCCACCATATAGCGGCTCCCAAGGCGCACGTGCATGTTGCTCTAGTTGCTTCAGGAGCGTTTCGCGCTGTTGTTCTTCAGCTTCCAGCCATTGTGCATCGCTGCGTAAACGGTTGAGGCGATCACGCGCCAAGCGAACCACTTGGCGGTCGCGGCGGGCCTCTTTTAACAACCGCTTGAGCCCTTCTTCATCGTCAATGCGTTCGGCAGCCTGGTGGCGAACAGCCGCCACGCCGTTATGGCAAGCCTGATGAATTAAGTCATCCTCATCGTTAAGCTGGCCTAGTGCTGTTAAGCGCAAATTGAGGTTGTCTCCCTGCAAAGCCACTGCATTCAGTACCCTGGGCTCATTGATGCGCTCAACCAACGCTTGACGCTGATGCAGATCGGTATGACCTTCACGACCGCTGAGCCGTTGGCAAACTGCATTGAACCAGGCTTCGTCCTGATGATGGTGCGGGTAGGCATCGACCAGACCTGCACAGTCATCCAGAGCTATCAGCGCGGCAAGGCGAATCTGGCTATTAGTATCTTTCGTGAGCGACTGCAGCGCTTGGCGCTGTTCTGTTTGTTGAGGGTCTAGTCGCTGGAGGGCCTGACGACGTACTTCGGGGTCGGGGTGTTGCCACCGAGGTGCGAACAGGCGTCTTAACAGTCCGTGCATGGATCATCCTGCTGGTGCGTAGCATGAAAAAAAATCAGTCGTCGGCGACTTAGGCAGTTGCAGTCATCGGCGCTGTCGCTTAGCTTGGCATTACTATGATGTGGTAAGGGACTATTTTCTACACCACAATGCGTGATAGTACGCTACCTTTATCTTATATGAACATGACATGGAGTTCGGCCATGAGCCTTAACGTGGATAGTGCCGCTGTGGCCTTTACCTTCAAAGGCGGCATGCTGCCGATGACCGTCATGGAGCTAAGTAGCGCCGATCCGGAGCGAATTCGACTGCAGTTAGCGGGCAAACTTACCCAGTCGCCTGCTTTCTTTCAGCATACACCGGTTGTGCTCAGCGTGGAAAAGCTCGATGAACCTCACTTAGCCCTGGAGCGAATTTGCGCTGTATGCCGTGACCATAAGCTTTTGCCCGTGGCTGTACGTGGTGGGTCTGAGCCAGTTCGCCAATCAGCCTGGGCATTGGGATTAGGGTGGTTTCCGCCGGTAGAAGAGGGACGCGGTCGCGTATTGGAGAGTGTCAGAAATTCCCCTGTACATGAAGTAACCCCTGAAGAGACAACGTTGAGCGCGGCAGAATCACCATCGCTTGCTACGCGGCTATACCGTGGCACCGTTCGCTCGGGGCAACAGGTCAGCGCTGCGGAAGGAGATCTGGTCGTGATTGGTGCGGTAAACGCGGGGGCGGAAGTGCTGGCAGCAGGCAGTATTCATGTATACGGCGCACTGCGGGGGCGTGCTCTGGCGGGTATTCATGGCAATACGCAGGCGGGTATTTACTGCCGCGAACTGGAGGCTGAACTACTTTCGGTGGCAGGCAATTATAAACGCTTGGAGGATATTGATTCACAGCTTCTGGGCCGCCCCGCAGAAGTTCACTTTGCAAAAGAGCAACTTGAAATTAAGCCACTGGGATAAGGTTGGTATATGCGTACGCTGGTGTTATATGCCTAGCGACGCCGATGACACTATCCGTTACAGTGTAGCTTGTTGATGACATTGACGTTCCCGTTATGCGCTGAGCGTCAACTGACTCGCGCTCGCGACGAACGACTTCTAGAAGGAAGTGACTTTTGGCCAAGATAATTGTAGTGACCTCTGGTAAAGGAGGGGTCGGTAAAACCACCAGTGCTGCAGCAATTTCTACAGGGCTTGCACTGCGCGGGAAAAAAACCGTAGTGATCGATTTTGATGTGGGCCTACGTAATCTTGACCTCATCATGGGCTGCGAGCGACGTGTGGTGTATGACTTAGTTAATGTTATTCAGGGCGAGGCAGGACTTAATCAAGCCTTGATTCGTGATAAGCGCGTCGAGAATTTGTTTATTTTGCCAGCTTCTCAAACCCGCGATAAAGACGCGCTGACCCAAGAGGGCGTTGCGGAAATTCTGGAAAAGCTGAAAGAAGACTTCGATTATATTCTCTGTGATTCCCCAGCGGGTATTGAGCGTGGCGCCCAGTTGGCGATGTATTTTGCCGACGAAGCGATTGTGGTCACCAACCCTGAAGTCTCTTCAGTGCGCGACTCGGATCGTATTTTAGGGCTGTTAGCCTCCAAAACCCGACGTGCTGAGCAAGGCGCAGACCCTATCAAGGAGCACCTGCTGGTCACCCGGTATAACCCTGAACGTGTCACCTCCGGCGATATGCTGACATTAGACGATATTCGCGAAATTTTAGCGATTAACTTGCTGGGCTTGATTCCTGAATCGGAAGCCGTACTGCGCGCGTCTAACCAAGGCGTGCCAGTGACCCATGATATCTCTAGTGACGCGGGTCAGGCCTATAGCGACACCGTATCGCGCCTGCTTGGCGAAGACATGCCGCTGCGCTTTCATGAGATGCAACGCAAAGGCCTGCTAAGCCGTATGTTTGGGGGAGGTCGTCGATGAAACTGCTTGAGTTCTTGAAGCGTGAGCGCAGGAAATCCGCCTCGGTAGCCAAAGAACGTTTGCAAATAATTGTAGCGCATCAGCGTAGCCAGCGCGGCCAGCCTGACTATATGCCGTTGCTTGAGCGTGAACTGCTTGAGGTGATTCGCCGCTACGTGCATGTGGATGATGACGCTATTCAGATTTCGTTGGATAGCGAAGACAACTGCTCCGTGCTTGAACTGAATGTTACTTTGCCGAAGAGTTGAGTCCCTTACCTAAGTCCAAACGCTGAATACGGGGCGAGAGGGGTGGCGGGTATGCTAGGCTTGGGCTTTTCATTGCTCAGCGGAGTGTTTGTTCATGGCGCCACCCAATGCTGCCCCTGCCAGTTTTCTCTGGCATGACTATGAAACCTTCGGGGCTGATCCGCGCCGCGATCGGCCCGCGCAGTTTGCTGCGCTGCGAACCGATGCCGAGTTAAATGAAATCGGCGAGCCGATCGAGCTCTATTGCAAACCGGCCGATGACTACTTACCCCACCCCGCGGCCTGTTTGATCACCGGTATCACCCCTCAAAAAGCTCAACGCCATGGTCTCCCCGAAGCAGAGTTCGCGGGTGAAATTCAGCGCCATATGAGTGAGCCGGGTACCTGCGTGGTGGGCTACAACAGCCTGCGTTTTGATGACGAAGTCTCCCGCCATCTGTTTTACCGTAATTTGCTTGATCCTTACTCCCGCGAGTGGCAAAACGGCAATTCCCGTTGGGATTTGATCGATGTTGTGCGAGCCTTCTATGCGTTGCGCCCGGATGGCATTGAGTGGCCTTTGCGTGAAGATGGCGCCCCCAGCTTCAAGCTTGAGCACTTGACGGCGGCGAACGGCATTGCCCATGAGGACGCCCATGACGCCGTGGCCGATGTGCGCGCTACGATCGCGTTGGCGCGCTTGCTCAAAGCGCGCAATGCGAAGCTGTTTGATTATCTGCTCGGTCTGCGTGGTAAGCGTGCAGTAGCCAAACAGCTCGATTTACCCGGCGCCAAACCACTGCTGCATATTTCCCGGCGTTACCCCGCCAGCCGGGGCTGTAGTGCGTTGGTCATGCCGCTGGCTGAACACCCTACCAATCCTAATGGGGTGATCGTTTACGATTTAAGCATTGATCCCAGCGATATGCTGAGCATGTCGGCGGAGCAGATTCGTGAGCGCGTATTTGTCAGCCAGCAGGATCTAGCCGAAGGCGAGGCGCGTATTCCGCTGAAAGTCATCCATATCAATCGCTGTCCGGTGGTCTTCCCCGCCAGTGCCCTAAAAGACGTTGAAGGTCCCCGGCAGGGTGAGTACGGGGCCATCGTTGAACGCTTGGGGTTGGATGTAACCGCCTGCCGTCAACACTGGAAAACGTTGCGAGATTCCAGTGGTGTTGCAGAAAAAGTCGCCGAGGTATTTAGCGCAGGTTACGAAGATGCACCACAAGACCCGGACTTAATGCTCTATTCAGGCAGTTTTTTCTCGGCTGCTGATCGCCAGCAAATGGAACGGGTACGAGAAATGCAGCCTTGGGATCTGGTAGGGCAGCGCTTTGCGTTTCAAGATCCACGCTTGGAAGAGATGCTGTTTCGCTTTCGTGCGCGGAGCTACCCGGACACCTTGGAAGGCGAAGAGCGTGAACAGTGGGAGTCGTTTCGCTGGATGCGCATTAATGACCCTGCGCTAGCAGGCTTTACGCTAAAGGCCTTTGCGCGGGAAATTGCCCAGTACAATCAGCAAACGCTCAGCGATCGCGAACGGCAGATTCTGGAAGAGCTGGTGATGTTCGTGGAAGCCATGATGCCGGCCCAGGCGTTTGACGCCTGAGCCGAGATCAGTAACGGGGTTTAGCGTTAAGGAGTCGCTTGGTCGTTACGTGTTTTAGGCAGGGGTGAGCGCGCTTCTCGGTAATCACTTACATCGCTAGGTTCGTCGCCTGGATTAAAGCGTATATCCAGAGCGTGCCCGCGAAGCGCTGGCCAGAGAGCCTTGATATCTTCAAGGCTAACATCAAGCACTAGGTCGGCCCGTTGTTCACGACGGTCAAAGCGTACGTCCTCCAATGCTGTTGCCTGCCAGTAACGGTTGGCCATGCTCTCAAGACTGGTGTCGCGCTGACGCAGCTGATCGTGTACCGCTTGCCGATAGGGCGCCAGGTCTTCGTCGCTTAACTGGTCGAGTCGCTGATCAGCCTCTTCAAGAAACGCATCCATACGCGCAGCGATAGTGTCGCTCTCTACATCGGATGACTGAACCACTAGGGCAATCCCCGGTGCTTCGAGTAGCGGCGAATAACCCGCATTAACGATATAGCCGAGTTGTTGTTCCGTGCGTAGCTGTTGGTAAAACGGCGTTTCCAACCACTGAGCGATCACGCTAGTCGTTGCTTGCTCTTGCGGTGTTTGGTCACGAGCTTGCAGGTAGCGCAGGACCAACGACTCATCCCGTGAACTGTGAGGGTGCAGTACATTATGTTCTTCACTAACCGCGAGTGGGGTTAGGTTGGCTATATCGTCGCGCGTCAATTGCGGCCGAAGCTTTGCACGTATTAGCTGTGTTTGTTCGCGAGCCAGTTCCGCATCGAGATTACCTACTGCCATAGCATCGACATAGAGGTCGTCTAGAAAACGTTGACGAAAGTCCTCTAAATGGCTTCGTTCAAAGCGATCGCTGGCGGCAAGCAGTTCAGCAGTTGACCACTGGGGTGTGAGCAAGGCTTCGCCCAGCGTACGACTGGCTTGGCCATACAACGACGCCTGGGGCGCGTTGCGCCATTCGCGTTGCAGCTGGTAACGCACGCGTTCAAAGGCACTGTCTGTGATGGCGGCGTTTTCTAATTGCTCAAGCGCCTGTTCAATTAACGGGGTTTGGCCATCCCGCCAGCCTGAGAAAGAGAGCGTCATGCCGCGTGAGTGAGGGTAGGCGCTAAACGCCTGACCTGCCAGCCAGGCGGGATAGAGAGATTCGTTCAGGCTGTCGTTGAGCCAATTGGTGAGCAGCCGGGTGAGCGCCGCCTCTTCGGCTGAATAGCTAGCGGTGGGGTTCTGTAGGCTGATTCGCCACTCAACTTTTGGCGTATCAAAACGCGCACTCTGCATATGCCAAGCGGTAAACGAGGGCGTATCGACTAACAGGCTCGGCTGCTCATCCTGCCCTTCCAGCAGTGTCAGGTCACTGGCGATGAAGGGGTTGGGGCCTGGTAGCGCCAATCCGCCAAGGGCCTGGCCCGACTGGTCGGGTGTTTGCTCTTTCCATTGCGTATTGAACCAGGGGGTAACCGTGTCGCTCTCTACATCCGGCGTGGAGTAAACACGCAGCATATTATCCGTCGTTAGCGCATCCAGATAAGCTTGCTGACGTTCCGCATCGGGGCCGTCCATGCGGTAAGGCGCGTACTGTACGTCTTCCACCGGATAGCGTGACAGATTCATGGCGAGACGGGTCGCTTCCTGTTGCGGGGCACCATGCTGCTGAAAGCGGAAAGCCTGCTCATTGAGGTCTGCCTGTTCCTCGTAGCGCCAATCAGCGAGGCCCTCGTTACGCAGTTGCTCAATGGCCGCAAATAGGGTGGCTTCGATATCATCCAAGCGCTCGGCGCCCGTGGGGGTAAGACTGATGGAAACAGTAAATAGCGCCTCGTTACCATCGCCGCGGCCAACACCGGCTGAAAGCCCATCGGCGAGCCCTGCGTCACGCAGTATCGCCAACAAACTGCCTTCGCTCTCATTGCCTAGTAGGTGGGCGATTAGCTGTGCTGGTTTGGTGCGATAGTCGTCGGTGGGGTCGGGCACCGGAAAATAGAAACGTAACTGACGGCGATCTTGCAGCGACTGACGCTCGATATAGCGGGGGAGAGTGTCGGCTTCCACCAGTGGCGCATCAACAGTGGGCACGCTTAAGTCGTTGTCAGGAATATCAGCAAAGCGTTCGGCTACCCACTCCTCCAGCGTATCGAGCGGCTGTGGAGCCACTACTGCCAGGTTCATCACATTGGCGTCGTAATGCTGGTGGTAGAATTCGATGACCCGCTCGCGCAGCGTTGCTTCGCCTTCAGGCGGGCTAGCTAAGGTTTCCCGGCTACCTACGGCAAAGCCGGTGGTGGGGTTTTCAGGGTTTAAGAGCTGGTTAAGTACATCGTTTTCGCGGCGGGATTCATCACGAATACGCGCCATGTACTCCGAGTGAACGATGTTGCGCTCGCTTTCCAGTTGATCAGCGTTAAATAGCGGCGAAAGGAAAAATTCGCTGAAACGGTCAAGCGCGCCCGGCAGTGCCGATGGCTCAATATCAAAGAAATAATTGGTATCCTGCTGCGCCGTAAAGGCGTTGTGAGAGCCCGCATTATTGGAAATATAACGCTGGTAAGCATCGGATTCTGGGTAGGGCTCGGTGCCTAAAAACAGCATATGTTCTAGAAAATGTGCTAACCCTTGAAGGTCATCGGGATCTTGGGCGCTGCCTACCCGCACATTCATTGACGCCGCCGCCTTGTCCGCTTCCGGATCACTCACAAGCAGCACATTAAGGCCGTTTTCAAGCGTCAAAACGCGGTAGTCCCGGCTGTCATAAGGGCTAATGATGGGGGTGACTATTTCCTTAACGCCATCAGCAGCCTCCTCGGCAACTGAGTTATCGCTTGCGGCGAATGCGAGTGGCGACATCGCGATGCTTGCGATAACGCCAATTAGGGCGCCCTGGGGCAGAAGATGCCAACGCTTTAAACAAGTGGGACGCAACATTACAGCTCCTGTGACACAGCCCAGCGCAGCATCGACCCAGTAGGGTGGGCACAAGCCGATGACTGATAGGCGGGATTATTGACATGGTTAGATACCGGAAAAGCGCCCAACAGTTCCAAAGGAGCAGGCGCTAACAGCGAATTAAGCGTTTCTGAGTCAGTATTCGGGTCAAGCCAAGCCGTTAATGCATGGCTTGGAATGACAACCGGTAAGCGGTCGGTTAACGGCGATAAAAGTAGATTGGCGGGCACGGTGATCAAGGCAGCGGAATCGGTAAACGCTGTTAGCGTGGTGTGGTAACGGCACCATAACGCTCCCAATAGGAGCGGCGCCCGCAAGACTTGGATCACTAAATAGGGTTGTTTACTGCGCGGCTGCGTTTTCCAAAGATAGAAGCCGCTGACAGGAATAACGCAGCGGCGCGAGCTAAAGGCATCGCGAAACATCGCACGTGAAGCAAGGGTCTCGGCCCGGGCGCAATGTGGCGCGTAATCCAATACTTCCAACCAAGGCGGCGTAAGCCCCCAGAAAAGCGACGAGAGCCGATACTCGCCTTGTTCAAGACGAATCGCTGAAATTGGCCGCCGTGGCGCCAGGTTCGGCGACTCAATTAGTGAGTCGGTGGACTCAAGTGTCGGTAATAAACGGGTCAGCGGTAAATTTTGTACGTGCAGTCGCCCCGTCATACCCTTCTCCTTAAGCAAAATCGTCGTGGAAGTGACCCTGTATAGCGGGGGACTTCGTGCAATTAAGCACGAAATGTAGTGTTTTAGTGTCGAAAACAGTGTTCGATGTAAGGTATCCTATAGTATCCCTTGCTCCCGCTAAAGCGCAGTAAGGCATTCCTCCTTGTTTGCCGTTGACCTTAAGAGATCGCCATGGCCCGTCCTAGACAGCATGCGCCCGATGCCCTCCACTCGCAGGTCATGCACGCTTGTGATGAGTGGTTGGCTGAGCAGCCAGTCCATGGTCTTTCACTGCGTGCCCTGGCCAGAGACGTTGGCTGTGCCCCTAGTACGCTGCTCAAACTTTATGGCAGCTTCAATAATTTATTACAGCACGTCAATGTTGAAACGCTAGCACGCTTACAGCACACCATCACGAGCCTTGCCGATGATGCTCCCGAGCCATGGCTGCGCTCGCTGGCGCATGCGTACTGGCTATTTGCTGAGCAGGACTGTTATCGCTGGCAGCTGCTTTTTGATTATCCACTAGCGCAAGAGGGTGAGCTTGATCAACGCCAGAGTGATTTGATTGAGGCGCTGTTTACCCAAGTGGAGGCATCGCTAAAATCTTATCAGCCTGCACTGGATGATCTTGAAGCTCGCCGTTTGGGTCGTACCCTGTGGGGCAGTGTTCACGGTTTAGTCCAACTTGGGCTTAATGAGCGTTTAGGCTACTGGCAGGGGCAGCAATTGAAAGTGGATGAGCTGCTGGATCAATTGATGAGCACCATTTTGGCTGGCCTACGTCATCGTGAGGCGGCGACGTGACGGGGTGGGTTAATGCGGCTCGCCAAGTGCTGCGGTGGCTGATTTTTGTTTCAATGCGCCTTTGTTATCGGCTCCAGATCCATGGCCGTCAGCATATCCCCAAGCACGGGGCAGCACTTGTGGTGTGTAACCACGTAAGCTTTATGGATGCCTTGGTGCTCGGCGGCGCGAGTCCCCGGCCTCTGCGTTTTGTGATGGACCAGCCGATTTTTGATTCCCCGTGGTTAAAATGGTGGTTTCAGCTGGTCGGCGCTATTCCTATCGAGTCGGAGCGGCGTAGCCCTGGTGCACTTAGGCGCGCATTGGATGACGTTAGCGCCGCGTTACGCGAGGGACAGGTGGTAATGGTGTTTCCCGAGGGCAGGTTAACTCCGGACGGCGAGATACACGCTTTCCGGCGTGGATTGGAGACGATTCTGGCGCGGGACGATGTGCCGGTGATTCCGGCTGGGTTGGCAGGCCTATGGGGCTCGTGGACATCTCACCATGGGGGCAAGGCGCTAAAGAAGTATCCCAAGCGTTTTCGGGCGCCGGTGAGCCTGCACTTTGGGCCACCGCTCAACCGCTTGGACGCGGATGATATGGCGCTGCGTCGGTTTTTGGAAGCCAGAGTGAGGGCGTTAAAAGCGGCGGCCGATCAGGATCTCGCCAGCCGCCGTTAAGCTTTTTTTTGGGCTATCTCTTAACTCAATCCTTCGCCTTCATTGCCGCCTAACGGCGTGGCGCCCGCAGCTTTTGCCAACAGCGCGCCGAGGTAATGAGATTATCGCGAATCTCTAAGATCTCCATGCGCATATTATCGATCTGCAGGCACGCAGGGCCTTCAGGGAAAGCCTCCAGGTGTTCAAGAATTAAACCATTGAGCGTTTTTGGGCCATCGGTGGGTAACTGCCAGCCAAGCATCTTATTAATTTCGCGAATATTGGCAGTGCCTTCGATGACGTGGCTGCCGTCATCTTGCTGGTGAATCTCTTCGTCTTCAGAAACATCGGTGGTGAACTCGCCAACGATCTCTTCGAGAATATCTTCCAGCGTCACCAAGCCTTCTACGTCGCCATATTCATCCACCACAATGCCAATACGCCGTTTCTGCTTTTGAAAATTGAGCAGTTGGGTATGGAGAGGCGTCGACTCGGGGATGAAGTAAGGTTCCCGGGCCTCTTGAACAATCGATGCCTTAGTGACTTCGTCGCGGGAGAGAAAACGAGCCGCGTTGCGCAAATGCAGCATGCCAATAATATTGTTGATGTCGCCTTTGTAGACGGGTAAACGAGTGTGCTGACTGGTACGAATCTGGGTCAAAATATCCTCAAGGGTGTCATCCAGATCGATGCCCAGCACCTCGTGGCGCGGCACCATAATGTCATTTACAGTGACGTTCTCAAGATCAAGAATCGATAGCAGCATCGCGCGGTGGCGATAGGGAATCAGTGTGCCCGCCTCGTGGACCACCGTGCGCAGCTCGTCACGGGTCAGGCTGTCACCGCCGTTATCCACGCTTTTAACGCCCACCAGCCGGAGCAGGCCGTTAGACATCACGTTGACCAGCCACACCAGCGGGTAAAGCAGCTTTAAAAGCGGCTCAAGGGCGTAGGAGGTGGGGTAGGCGATCCGCTCTGGCTTAATGGCTGCATAAGTCTTCGGCGTTACTTCAGCGAAAATCAGAATAGTAATAGTCAACAGGGCGGTGGAGATGGCTGGTCCCGAGACATCGCCAAAAAAGTGAATGGCAATAATGGTGGCAATGGAGGCCGCCAAGTTATTGACGAAATTGTTACCGATTAGGATAACGCCAATCAGGCGGTCTGGGCGAGTGAGCAGGCGCATGACCCGTTTGGCTCTGCGATCCCCGCTATTGGCCTGATGGCTCAAGCGGTAACGGTTAATCGACATCATGCCGGTTTCAGAGCTGGAGAAGAACGCAGAAAGCAGTATCAGTAAGGCTAGCAGGCCGAACAGTAACCCCAGGGGGAAGTCGTCGCTCAAGTCGAAAAGTCCTTTGTGGCGTATTAGGCTCGATTTGTAGAAGGTGGCGAATGATGTGTCAAGACAACCATAGGCGTGGTTGCACCCCGTTAGCGGTTGAGTCGCTAGCGATTGAGTAAAACCTCAAGTACAAACTTGCTGCCAAAATAAGCCAACACAAGCAGACCACTGCCGCCCAATGTCCAGCGCACGGCGCGCATGCCACGCCAGCCAAACCGGTAGCGACCCACCAATAGTGTCGTGAAGATTACCCAAGCCAGCAGTGACAGCACGGTTTTGTGAGCTAAGTGCTGGGCAAAAAAGTTATCTAGAAAAATAAGGCCACTAACGATAGAGAGCGTTAATAGAATAATCCCCGCCCAGACCAGCTCAAAAAGCACCCGCTCCATGGTGGTTAACGGTGGTAGCGACTGCACAATGCCACGGATATGGTGATGGCGTAGCGCCTGGTTTTGCAGACCAACCAGCACCGCTTGGGCGGCGGCAATCGCTAGTACGGCAAACGCTAGTGCTGAACTTATCGCATGCAATAAAATGCCCGGTGTTAGCCCGGTATGGCCGCCCTGATTGGGCAGCCAAGTGGCGGCGAGAAGCGCAATACCCGCCAGCGGAAACAGCGCAATCCCGGCATTAAGCACCGGTTTAAACAGGCTGGCTACAAGCACGACGTTGACTGCGACCGCCATCAACAATGTGGCGCTGGTGGTAAAGCCGGGCAGTAGCCCAGGGGTTTGGCCGACTAATTTGACCACCACCGGAATGTGCAGCAACAAACCCAGCACGGCGAGCAGGCGTACCATACCCTGACGGGGCGGCACACGCCGGAACAGCGTCATGCCCTGCCAAATCGCAGCCGCAACATAAAGAACAAAAGCAATCGTGGCGAAAGGGAGCGCCTGCATGATGCTATCCGTGCGCCTTGCAGCGCGTTGCTGTGAATAAATAAACGAATTAAGCGTGATTACGACGAAAATCCATCCAACTACTATAACTAATCCTAGCGGCGTCGCCCAGCAGGGTAAACGTACGAAAATAGGCAAGGGTGCTGGATGCCCCCATGGAGACTCAGGGCGTGAGCGCGTATAATCGCCCCACATCAGTCCATGGCGTACGCGCCGACGGCAGTGACGGAGGCAGAGAGGCCCCATGTTCCAGAATCTAAGTGAGCGTCTTTCCCAGACGCTAAAGTCGATTAAGGGTCAGGCTCGCCTGACCGACGACAACATTAAAGACACCTTGCGCGAAGTGCGCCGTGCACTGCTTGAGGCCGACGTTGCATTGCCGGTCATCAAGGAATTCATTGAACGCGTGCGCGAGCGGGCGGTTGGGCAGGAAGTATCCAAAAGCCTGTCACCAGGCCAGCAGTTCGTCAAAATCGTCCAGCAGGAGCTGGAAGCGATTATGGGCGAAGCCAACGACGGCTTTGTGCTTAAGGGTTCCCCCGCCGTTGTATTGATGGCCGGCCTGCAGGGGGCGGGTAAAACCACCTCAGTGGCCAAACTAGCCCGCTACCTGCGCGAGCGCGAGAAGAAGAAAGTATTGGTCGTGTCGGCTGATGTCTACCGCCCGGCGGCCATTGATCAGCTTGAAACGCTGGCGAAAGAGGTCGCGGTGGATTTCTTCCCCTCGAGCTCTGATCAGCAGCCGGTGGTGATTGCCGAAGCGGCCATCAAACATGCCAAGATCCAGTTCCATGATGTGGTGCTGATCGATACCGCTGGTCGTCTGGCAATTGATGACGCCATGATGGCGGAAATTCAGGCGCTACATAAAGCGGTCTCACCTCAAGAGACGCTCTTCGTCGTCGATGCCATGACCGGCCAGGATGCCGCCAATACCGCCAAGGCGTTTAGCGAAGCGCTGCCGCTGACCGGGGTGATCCTGACCAAAGCGGACGGCGATGCCCGCGGCGGTGCGGCGCTATCGGTACGCCATATCACCGGCAAGCCAATCAAATTTATGGGTGTCGGTGAAAAGGTTGACGCCCTCGAGCCGTTCCACCCAGACCGGGTAGCCTCGCGCATCCTGGGCATGGGCGACATGCTGTCGTTGATCGAGGAAGCCGAGCGGACCGTCGATAAATCCAAAGCCGAGCAGTTGGCCAAAAAGGTCAAGAAGGGCGATGGCTTTGATCTGGAAGATTTCCGCGACCAGCTACAGCAGCTCAAGAAAATGGGTGGCATGGGCGGCTTATTAGGCAAGCTGCCCGGCATGGGCCAGATGGCGGAGATGGCCCAAGGCCCTGGTCCTGAGAAAGAGCTCGGCAAGTTAGAAGCGTTGATCAACTCCATGACGCCCAAAGAGCGCCGCAAGCCCGATATTATCAACGGCTCGCGCAAGCGCCGTATTGCTTCGGGTGCTGGCCTGCAAGTGCCTGACCTTAATCGTCTGCTCAAGCAGCATAAACAGATGCAGAAGATGATGAAGAAAGCCGGCCAGAAGGGCGGCATGCAGAAAATGATGCGCGGTATGTCCGGCATGATGGGTGGCGGTGGCCCCGGTGGCCCCGGCGGGCCAGGCGGGCCAGGCGGGCCAGGCGGAATGGGCGGCCCCGGTGGCATGGGCGGAATGGGTGGCCCCGGCGGGTTGCCCCGGCGCTAAAACAACAGTCGAGAAGTGCTGATGCGCTTGGTAAGGTTGACGGCCTATCAGTTTTCTGGCTGTCAGGCTTTCCAAGCCGAGCGCATTTGCGTAGAATGCGGCCTCTTCATGCGTGGGTGTTGCCTAAAATACGTTAAAAACGTAGCGGTAACAGTCTCGGTGAAGGCCTTAATGGCGCTAAGCAGGCTTTGCGCAAGCATAGCGCCAAGAAAACAGCACGACGAGTGTTCCGATAGCGTTAAGCGCTAACAACACACTCTCGTAACCTCAACCGAAGGATAGTTATCGTATGGTTACCATTCGTTTGGCCCGTGGTGGCGCCAAGAAGCGTCCCTTTTACCACCTGACCGTTACAGATTCTCGTAACGCTCGCGACGGTCGTTTCATCGAGCGTATCGGCTTCTTCAACCCGGTTGCCCGTGGTCAGGAAGAGCGTCTGCGCGTTGATCTAGACCGCGTTGTTCACTGGCAGAGCCAAGGCGCCCAGTTGTCTGGTCGTGTTGCTGAGCTGGTTAAAGAAGCACGCAAACAGGCTTAAGCCTGCTTGTTGGATCTGTTGTTTAAACAACATGAATGCTGGGTTAGCTGAGGTCGTCAATGACGCGTTCTGAACTACGTCAAGAACTAAGCCAAACTGACGACACGCATGTGGTGCTAGGCAAGCTGACTAGCCCTTATGGGGTGAAAGGTTGGCTCAAGGTGTACTCCTACACCAGCCCAATGGACAGCATTCTCGAATACCCGGAATGGTGGGTGCGCCAGGGCGAAACCCTGAAGCGCATAAGCATCGTTCAGGGGCGTCGACAAGGTAAGGGAATAGTCGTGCAGCTTGAAGGCGTCGATGACCGTAGTGCGGCGGAAGCACTCGCCCAGACGGATATTTTGATGCCCAAAGAAGCGCTGCCTCAACTTGCTGAAGACGAATACTATTGGCATGAGCTTGAAGGCATGGCGGTCTTCACTCAGGCCGGCGAGCGGTTAGGACGGGTAAGCTACCTGTTTGAAACCGGCGCCAACGATGTCATGGTGGTTCGCGGTGATTCAGACGCAATCGACAAGCGTGAGCGGCTGCTGCCATTTTTGCCAGATGATGTCATTGTCGAAATCAGTTCCCAAGAGGGCCGTATGGTCGTCAACTGGGATCCTGAGTTTTGAGCGAGATGAACAGTGACAGGATGGCCGACTCGATAGAGCCGGACATGGGCAATGAGGTGGTGACGCCTGCCATGTGGATTGGTGTTGTGTCGTTGTTTCCCGAGATGTTCGACGCATTAACGCAACAGGGCGTGGTCGGGCGAGCGGTAGAGAAACAGCGTATCGCACTGGAGTTTTGGAATCCGCGGGATTACGCCACTGACCGCCATCGTAGCGTCGATGATCGCCCCTATGGCGGTGGTCCAGGCATGTTGATGAAAGTCGACACCCTGCGCGCAGCGATTTTTGCGGCTCGTGAGCGGGCACAAAAAGCCACCGGTTTAGTGCCGACGGTGATCTACCTCTCGCCGCAAGGACGAAAGTTGGATCAGCAGGGCGTTCAAGCACTGGCTTCCGCCGGGCCTTTAGTGGTCGTGGCAGGACGCTATGAAGGCATTGATGAACGCGTGGTGGAAAGTGACATCGATGAAGAGTGGTCGATTGGCGACTATGTGCTGAGCGGCGGTGAGCTGCCGGCCATGGTGCTGATCGATGCAGCGGCAAGGCTGATTCCCGGCGTGCTGGGCCATCAGGATTCCGCTGTCGAAGACTCGTTTAATGACGGTCTGTTAGACTGCCCGCACTACACCCGTCCGGAAGTCATTGACGGGCGCCAAGTGCCGGATGTGCTGTTAAGCGGTAATCATGCAGCCATCAAGCGCTGGCGGTTAAAGCAGTCACTCGGCCGTACATGGCAACGTCGTCCCGATCTGTTGGAAGGGCGATCGTTAGATGCCGAACAGCGTAAGCTGTTGAATGAGTTTATCGAAGAACACGCTCTGTCCACTATTTCAGCTAGAACTGAGTAGACCAGAGCGGCGGTGCAGGGCGGGCAAGGCGAGTAGTTTTTAGATAATAGCCAACGCACCTGTGTCACCCATAACGACTCCCGCGTAGCTCGTTTCGAGCGCCGGGATCACGGCTTCCGCCACCCATGATTGAGCGGTCAAGCCAACACGTTATTCAGGAGTATGATGATGAGCAGCAAAAGCAAAGTGATCCAGGCGATCGAATCTGAGCAAATGGGCAAAGAAATTCCCCCCTTTGCCCCCGGCGACACCATTGTCGTTCAGGTAAAAGTAAAAGAAGGCACCCGCGAGCGTCTGCAGGCGTTTGAAGGTGTAGTCATCGGTAAGCGTAACCGTGGCCTTAACTCCGCGTTCACCGTGCGTAAAATTTCACACGGTGTTGGCGTTGAGCGTACCTTCCAGACCTACAGCCCGCTGGTTGACTCGATTGAAGTCAAGCGCCGTGGTGATGTGCGTCAAGCCAAGCTTTACTACCTGCGCGAGCGCAGCGGTCGTTCTGCACGTATCAAGGAAAAGCTGGCTTAAACGCCACTCTTCCGTGGGCGTGCGCTGTGCTTTTTACGCGTCGCGCCCAGATACTAAGACCCCGTCACCGCTTTGCGGGGCGGGGTTTTTTTATCTAAATGCATGTTTATGCCGCTTATCAAAAACGGCTGGAGACTGCTGACGTATGAGCGTTATCGATGCATTTTTAGATGCTCTCTGGCTTGAACAGGGTGCCAGCGACCATACGTTAGCCGCCTACCGGCGTGACTTAACCGCCTGGCAGGAGCATTTGGAAAGCCACGGCGAAGCGCTGCTGGCGCCTCCGCCAGCACGCATCAGCGAATGGTTTGCCAGCCGCCGTGAGCAGGGCTACCAACTGCGTAGCAATGCCCGGCTACTGTCGACGCTGCGTAGTTTCTATCGTTGGGGGCGTTTAAATAATCAAGTAGCGAGCGACCCGCTCACTGATATCAAGCTGCCACGGGTCATTCCTGGCTTGCCTAATACCTTGGAAGAGGATGAGGTAGAGCGTCTGCTATTAGCGCCTGATACAGAGACGCCTTTGGGCGTGCGTGACCGCGCCATGCTGGAGTTACTATACGCCTGCGGCCTGCGGGTATCTGAACTGGTAGGACTCACCGGCGATGCGGTCAACTTGCGCCAAAACGTGGTGCGGGTGCGCGGTAAAGGCGATAAGGATCGCCTGGTGCCGATGGGCGAAGAAGCCGCCGATTGGCTGGCACACTATATGGAAACTGCACGGCTGGATTTAATGAGCGACCCAACACGACCGGCGCTGTTTCCTGGGCGGGGCGACAAAGCGATGACCCGGCAGACGTTTTGGCACCGCATTAAGGTGCATGCCATAACGGCGGGTATTAATCGGCCACTGTCACCGCATACCCTACGCCATGCATTTGCCACCCATTTATTGAATCATGGGGCCAATTTACGGGTCGTACAGCTGCTACTGGGTCATAGTGATTTATCAACGACCCAAATTTATACCCATGTGGCTCAAGCGCGCTTGGAAAGCCTACATGCAGAACATCACCCAAGAGGTTGAACTGATAATGCGTCAACGCCGTTTTTTAGCATTTTCGTTACTGATAGCGGGCAGCCTACTGCCTGCTATTGCTCAAGCCGATGCTGTAGGAGACCGCCTGGCTGAATCACTAAGCGTTAATGGTCAGGCGATGCCCGTGGAAGCGGTCAGCGAAACGCCTATGGATGGCGTTTATCACGTGCGGCTGGAGAGCGGTGAATCCTTCTATTCCAATGCTGATGGTAGCCACTTCCTGGTCGGGGATCTTTACGAAAATGCGCCCGGTGGGCTGATCAATCTAACCGAGCAAGAGCAAAACCAGGAGCGTGCCGATGCGTTAGCGGCCGTACCGGAAAATGAACGCGTTTTGTTCCGCGGTCCTGACGAGCCCAAGGCTACCGTGGTGGTGTTTACCGACCCGACTTGCCCTTACTGCGCGCGCTTGCATGAAACCATTCCCGAACTGAATGAGCGTGGTATCGCTGTTCATTACCTGGCGTTTCCACGTGCTGGCATGGGAAGCCAAGCGGCTACAACGCTCCAGCAGGTGTGGTGCTCGGATAACCGTAGCGAAGCAATGACCCAAGCAAAGGAAGGAGAGGCGATTTCCAGCGCAGCAGACTGCGATAACCCGGTCGCTGGTCAATATGAGCTGGGTAAAGCCTTGGGCGTGCAGGGGACGCCAGCGATAATTTTGCCCGATGGGCAGTTAGTGCCTGGATTTGTGCCCCCAGATCGGCTCACCGCCATGTTAGGCTTGGATGAAGACTGAAACAAACAATAGTGCCGCGTAAAATAGGCGGCACACAACGCTGAGATACAGTTTTAAGACCAGCACCACCAGGTGCACGACACGAAAGGGGAAGTATTTTGAAACCGGTAAGAGTAGGTATTTGTGGTTTAGGCACGGTCGGCGGCGGCACCTTTAATGTGTTGACCCGCAACGCTGACGATATTGCGCGCCGTGCTGGCCGCCCTATTGTGATTGAGCAGGTTGCTCACCGCAGTATTCATCCTGACTGCGATATTACCGGAATCAAGGCCACTTCAGATGTGTTTGAAGTCGCTACTAACCCGAATGTTGATGTTCTGGTGGAGCTGATTGGTGGTTACGATATCGCCCGCGAGCTGGTACTGACCGCTATCGCCAATGGCAAGCATGTCGTCACTGCCAATAAGGCGTTGATTGCTGTACACGGCAACGAAATTTTCAAAGCCGCCCATGAGAAAGGTGTCATCGTGGCGTTTGAAGCTGCGGTTGCCGGTGGTATCCCGGTGATCAAATCGCTGCGTGAAGGCTTGGGTGCCAACCGCATCGAGTGGGTGGCGGGCATCATTAATGGTACCGGTAACTATATTCTTACCCATATGCGCGACGAAGGCCGCGCGTTTGAAGATGTACTCGCAGAAGCCCAGGCGTTGGGTTATGCCGAATCCGATCCCACCTTTGATGTGGAAGGCATCGACGCCGCGCACAAGCTGACGATTTTGGCCTCAATTGCCTACGGCGTGCCGCTGCAGTTTGAGAAGGCCTTCACCGAGGGGATCTCGCGGATTACCGCGGAAGATGTTGAACAGGCCGATAACCTTGGCTATGTGATCAAGCATTTAGGAATCTCCAAGCGCACCGATCAAGGCCTGGAGCTGCGCGTGCACCCCACTCTCATTCCCAAAGAACGACTGCTAGCCAATGTTCATGGTGTGAAAAACGCGATTGCGATTATGGGTGATGCGGTAGGGCCGACACTCTATTATGGTGCCGGTGCAGGCGCTGAGCCGACTGCTTCAGCGGTCGTCGCCGATCTGCTCGACGTGGCGCGGGATATCTCCACCGATCACCACTACCGGGTGCCTTACCTGGCGTTCAGCGGTATTGGTGAAGATGTCAGCCAGTTACCCATCATGCCGATGGAAGACATTACTACCGCCTACTATTTGCGTTTGCTGGCGGTGGATCGTCCTGGTGTGCTGGCGCGGGTGGCCACTATCTTGGCGGAGCAGGGCATCTCTATCGAAGCGTTAATCCAGAAAGAGGCCACCGAAGGTGAGCTGGTCCCTATCATTCTGCTGACGCACCGCACGAAAGAGAAGCAAATGAACGATGCGATTCGTGAAATCGAATCCATGGCCGATATCGCTGGGCCGTTAACACGTATTCGCGTGGAAAGCCTGGACGAAGGGGAGTAAGCCCAAATGCGTTATGTCAGCACGCGTGGCCAGGCGCCCGCGCTCTCGTTTGAAGAAGTGGTGCTCACCGGCATGGCCAGTGACGGTGGGCTGTATGTGCCGGAAACGCTGCCTGAGTTTTCCCGTGAAGAGCTCGCCGAGATGGCCGGGCTCTCCTACGCCGAGATCGCCTTTCGCGTGATGAAGCCGTTCGTCAATGGCGAGATCGATGATGCGACGTTCCGCAGTATCGTTACCGAAGCCTACGCGACGTTCAATCACGATGCGGTCGTGCCGCTTAAGCAGCTAGATGCCAATCACTTCCTGCTCGAGCAGTTTCATGGACCGACGCTCGCGTTTAAAGATGTGGCTCTACAGTTGCTAGGCCGCTTGCTGGATCACTTCCTGAAAAAGCGCGGCGAGCGCGCGGTGATTATGGGTGCCACCTCAGGCGATACCGGCTCGGCGGCGATTGAAGGCTGTCGCCATTGTGACAACCTGGATATCTTTATCCTTCATCCTCACAACCGGGTCTCGGAAGTGCAGCGCCGACAAATGACCTCGGTGCTGGCCAATAACGTCTTTAATATTGCCATCGAGGGCAATTTCGACGATGCCCAGGCGATGGTCAAGGCAAGCTTTGCCGACCAAACGTTCCTCAACGGTACGCGCCTGGTGGCGGTGAATTCGATCAACTGGGCGCGCATCATGGCGCAGATCGTTTACTACGTCGCCTCCGGCGTCGCGCTGGGCGCACCGCACCGCGAGGTGAGCTTCTGCGTGCCGTCCGCCAACTTCGGTAATGTGTTTGCGGGCTATATGGCCTACAAAATGGGCCTGCCGGTGAAGCAGTTCATCATCGCCACCAACGCCAACGACATTTTGCACCGCACGTTGACCGACAACGACTTCTCTAAAAAGGAGCTGGCGGCCACTTTGGCGCCCTCTATGGATATCGTGGTGTCGTCTAACTTTGAGCGCCTGCTGTTTGACGCTTACGATCGCGACGGCTTAGCCGTGGCAGCGCTGCTTGAGCGCTTCCAGCAGGAGCCGACGGTGCTGGCTGATGCTCCCCTGGCCAAGCTACGCGAGAAGTTCGCAAGCTATAGCGTCGACGATGCGACAATACTTGAAGTCATTCGTGATGCTCATAAGCGCACCGGCGAGATGCTCGACCCGCATACAGCCACTGGCTACCGTGCCGCTGAGCGCGCCCGTGCTGATCAATCAACACCGATGATTACCCTGGCGACGGCGCATCCGGCCAAGTTTGCTGAAGCAGTTGTCAAAGCAGGCTTCCCGGGTGTGCCGCTACCGCCGCATATGGAAGACTTGATCGAGCGGGAAGAGCGCTACACGGTACTTCCGGCAGAACTGGCTGTCGTGCAGCAGTACGTTGCGGAAAACCGGCGTTAACACGTTGATGGCAGAGCTACCCCATAACACGCTGTCTGCTAGCACGCTTTCGTTTAGCAAGACCGAGCCACGTTTAGAGCCTCGTCCATTGGATGAGGCGCTTTACGCCCGTGCCCAGGCAGAAGGCTTAAGCGAGCTTCAGGCGCGGCTGTTGGCCTCACGCTTACCCGGCTACAGTGGCGAGTTGGCACCCCTGGTAAAGCCCAGCCTGCGTTATCTGGTTCATCCGGAAAAGCTTGCTGATGGGCGTCGCGCCGCCGAGCGCATCGCCCAGGCGGTTGCCGAAGGCGAGACGATCGGCATTCTCACCGACTACGATGTGGACGGTATTACCTCCCATGTGGTGATCCGGCGCACGTTGGTGGAGCTTTTTGGGGTGCCTGAGGGCAAACTGCATAGCCTGATCGGCCATCGCATTCACGACGGCTACGGGATAAGTTTGCCGCTGGTAGAGCGCACCCTGGCGCAGAAGCCGTTTCCAACGTTAGTGATTACCGCCGACTGCGGCAGCAGTGACGAGCCGCGTATCGCCCGCTTGAAAGCGGCGGGTATTGATGTGGTCGTCAGCGACCACCACGCGCTGCCGGTGGAGGGGCCGCCAAGCTCAGCATTTGCCTGCGTTAATCCTACGCGGGATGATTGCGACTACCCCGACAAAACCATCGCTGGCTGCATGGTGGCGTGGCTGTTGATGTCGCTTGCACGCAGTGTGCTGATTGAGTGGGGCGCGCTATCGGAATCGACGCCCAAGCTTTCGCCCTGGCTCTCTTACGTCGCGCTGGGCACGGTGGCGGATTGTGTCTCCTTGGGTGGCAGCCCCGCTAATCGCGCGGTGGTCAACCATGGGTTAACGCTGATCAATCGCATGGATGCGGCGTGCTGGCGGGCCATGGCTACGCGCTTAGGCGCCGACAGCGTGCCGTTCAACGCTGAAACGTTAGCCTTTCAGATGGGGCCGCGCATCAATGCCCGCTCGCGGCTGGATGACCCCTACGCGGCACTGCACTTCATGCTTGCCGAAAACGATGGCGTTGCCAACCGTCAGCTCGATGTACTGGATCAGGATAATCAGTCCCGCAAAGCGATTGAAGCCGATATGGCTGCCGAGGCACGCACCTTGGCGGCGAGCGCCCTGAGCGCTGATGAGCCCGCTGTGGTGGTGCTGCTGGAGGATGGCCACCCCGGGGTGCAGGGGATTGTCGCCTCGCGTTTGGTGCAGGCTTATGGCCGACCGGCACTGGTGCTCACCCAAGCGGCAGCTCCCGGGATGTTGACGGGATCGGGGCGCTCGATCGACGGGCTGCACCTGCGCGATGCTCTGCAGCGTACCTTTGAGCTTGCGCCCCAGGCGCTGCCGCGCTTTGGTGGCCATAGTGGCGCGGCCGGGGTAGGCGTACCACGCGAACAGCTTGGCGCTTTTAAAGCGGCCTTTCTACAGGCGGTAGGCGAGCAGTTGGAGGGGCGAACCCTCTACCCGCGGCTGTGGACTGACGGCGAACTTTCAACGGCGCAGCTTTCACTGACCACCTTGCAAGAGATCGAGATGCTTGGGCCCTATGGGCGAGAGTTTGATCCGCCGCTGTTTGAAGGCCGCTTTATCATCGAGGCGCTGCGCCCGGTGGGGGCCGAAGGCTCGCACCTGATGCTGGAGCTTTCCACAGGGCCTGTGACCTGCAAAGCGATCTGGTTTCGTGCCTTAACGCCGGGGGAGCTGCCTGGGTTTAACGTGGGCGATACGCTTCATTGCGCCTATAAGCTTAACCGTAACCGCTGGCGCGGCCGCGAAACGCTGCAGTTAATGGTCGAGCATGCCAGCCCAATTTGAGTTGTACATCGCATCATCTACCAACAATTGAAGTAAGGGCGCCCCATGCGCGTGGAAGATTTACCCAAGGACCAGCATCGACCCTACGAAGATGCCATGGCGATGCTGCTGGGCACGTTCTTTGTCGCGCTGGGGGTGACTTTTTACACCCATGCGGTGCTACTCACCGGCAGTACCGCAGGTTTGGCGCTACTGCTCAGCTATATGACCAGCAGTCTCACCGGCTGGGGTTTTGGGGTGTATTTCTTCGCTATCAACCTGCCGTTTTACTATTTGGCGGTTAAACGCATGGGCTGGAGTTTTACCCTGCGCACTTTTGCCGCCATCGGCCTGGTCTCGCTGTTTTCGGAGCTAACCCAAGGCTGGGTGCAGTTTGCCACTGTGCCTTCGCTTTACGCCGCCTTGATGGGCGGCGCACTAATGGGCATAGGCATGCTGATGCTGTTTCGCCACCGCACCAGTCTCGGTGGTATCAATATTCTCGCGCTCTATCTGCAGGATAAACACGGCCTGCGCGCAGGCTACGTTCAACTGGCGATTGATGGCGTCATTTTGCTGATAGCCCTGACGCAGCTGCCGTTGGATCGCGTGGGCTATTCGGTACTAGGGGCGCTGACGCTCAACCTGATTATCGCCCTGAACCATAAGCCAGGGCGCTATATAGGTGTGAGTTAGATAGCATAGGTGTGAGTTAGATGACGTTCAGCTAAGCCAGAACCACCACACAATCAGTGCGATTAACCCCAGGCCTGCCACGTTGATCAATACGCTCATGAGACTTCCTCCTGGCTGGCTTTCCACCGCCGCAAGCGGTTGGCGTTACTCACCACGGTAATAGAAGAGAGCGACATCGCGGCCCCGGCGATCATCGGCGAAAGCAGCGTGCCGGTGAACGGATAAAGTATCCCCGCAGCAATAGGGATGCACAGCACGTTATAACCAAACGCCCCCACCAGGTTCTGCTTAATATTGCGCAATGTGGCGCGGCTGATCTCAATGGCTGACGCCACCCCGTGCAGCGAGCCGCGCATGAGCGTGATTCCAGCGCTCTCGATCGCTACATCGGTGCCTTGGCCAATCGCAAAGCCCACATTTGCTCGGGCCAGCGCAGGGGCGTCATTGATTCCGTCGCCCACCATTCCAACGACTTCCCCTGCCTGTTGACGGCGCTCGATCTCAGCGTGTTTGTCTTCAGGCAACAGGCCCGCCCGATACTCATCAATGCCTACTTCCTGGGCAATGGCTTTGGCGGTGTGCTCATTGTCACCGGTTAGCATAACGATGGTTAACCCGTCTTTCTGTAGGCGTTTTATCGCGGCCACCGTGTCGTGGCGCAGCGGGTCGCTGATGCCAAAAAGCGCGGCCAGCTTGCCGTCCACCGCTAAGTACACCAGCGTACGTGCCTGTGCTTCCAGGGCACGGGCTTGATCTTCACCTGCGTTAAGATCGACCCCTGCCTCCTTAAGCAGACGTGCATTGCCCAGCAGCAGTGCTTTTCCATCAGGCGTCTGGGCTTTCACCCCGCCGCCGGTCACGCTATCGAAATGCTCTATGTCAGCAGCTGGGACATTATTTTCCTGGGCGTAAGTCATCAGCGCCGCCGCCAAGGGGTGCTCAGAGCCACGCTCTAGTGCATGCACTAAACTGAGTGCGGTGGATTGCTCGACGCCAAACATTAGCGCGTCGGTGACGCTTGGCTTGCCCTGGGTAAGCGTGCCGGTCTTATCGACCACCAGCGTGGTGAGTTTGCTGGCGGTTTGCAGCGCCTCGCCGCTGCGTACCAGTACCCCGTGTTCGGCGGCTTTGCCAACGCCGATCATGGTCGAGATGGGCGTGGCCAAGCCCAGTGCGCAGGGGCAGGCAATAATCAGCACGGTGGTCGCCGTGACCAACATATGGATGACTTGGGGAGCAGGTCCCAGGTTGAACCATGCCAGCGCCGTCAGTACGGCAATGATCATTACCGAAGGCACAAACACGCTGGATACCTGGTCGGCTAGCTCGCCAATCGGTGGGCGTGAGTTCTGAGCACTGGCTACCTGTTCGGTAATCTGCCCCAGCCGGGTGTCGGTACCTACCCGTGTTGCTTGATATACCAACCCCCCGCGGCCATTCACCGTGCCCGCGCTGACCTCATCTCCCTCACGCTTCGCGACCGGTAATGGTTCACCGGTGAGCATCGACTCGTCGATATGGCTTTGGCCTTCCATCACTTGGCCATCCACGGGCAGGCGTTCGCCAGGACGCACGCGAACGTGGTCGCCCGTACGCACGGCATCAATCTCAATCTCTTGCTCATGACCGTCGCGAATCACCCGTGCGGTTCGGCTTTGCAAATCAAGCAGGCGCTTTAAGGCATTACTGGTACGGCCTCGGGCGCGTAGCTCCAATGCATTGCCGAGCAGAATTAGCCCAATCACCATGGCGGAGGCTTCAAAATAGATGCCCTGGGCGACGTCCGGCAGCCATGGCGCGAACAGCACGACCGCCATGGAGTACAACCAAGCTGTACCGGTGCCCATGGCGACCAGTGTGTCCATATTGGCTTGGTGGTGTTTAAGGTTCTTCCAGGCATTGACGAAAAAGTGGCGCCCCGGGAAAGCTAGAATGCCCAGGGTGAGCAGGCCAATGGTTAACCAGTAGAGGCGGCCCAGCCCCATCGGGTGAGGGTGGAAAAAGAACATGCTCAACATCAGCGGAACTGCCAGTACCAGCGAAATTGCGCTGCCGCGTAGCCGGCGCTGGTAGGTCTTAGCATCCTGTTCTGCGCGGGTGCGTTCGGCTTCGCGCATATCCACAATCGGTTCTGCCTCATAGCCCACCGCCTTTACGGCGGCGATCAATGCCTGAGGGTCGGCACTGCCAAACACCTGGGCAGAGTGACTGCCAAAATTCACGCTGGCGGTATCGACACCCTCCGTGCGCTCAAGCGCCTTCTGAACACTTTTGACACAGCTGGCGCAGGTCATACCGCTAATTGCCAGCCGCTGTTTCTTGCCTTGCCTTTGAAAAAGGGAACGGGCACCGACGGTTTTTTCAGTATCAGTTTCAGTATCGAAGGCTGCGGGATTTGCTTTGTTAGCCGCTTCGCTTGAGGCTGCTTCCTCTGCCGTCATGTCGGCTGGCGGATAACCAGCATCTTTCAAACGCTGATCAAGATCGGCGTCGGTTAACGTTGATGTAACCTCAAGGCGTTTTTCGCTAGGTGTGCCGATCACCTCGGCGTCAGGGTCGAAATGCTGAATCGCCTCGCGCATGCGCTTAACACAACCTTGGCAGCTCATGCCTGGAATGGTCCGTGTGGCGACGCCAGGGGTGATTGGGTTGGTAGTGTTCAGGCCAGAGGAGTCGCTCATGGGGTCTCCTTGGTAGGCGTTGTGTCAGGAAAGCTTTCAATTAAGCGGCACACACTGTGCCCGTCGGGGGTGCCGTCAGGCATATGCTGCCAACTGGTCAGCGCGTGCTCCATACGTTCGGCGAGTGCCTCAAGTTCAGCAATGCGCGCCCGAATCTGGGGCAGTCGACTGGTGAGTAGATCACGTACTAATGGGCACGGGGAATCGCCTTGGTCGGCGTGGGTCAGAATGTCGCGAATTTCAGCCACGCTAAAGCCTAGCTTGCGTGCCCGCTGAATAAAGCGCAGCCGCTCTAAGTCGGTGTCTGAAAAAAGTTGGTAGCCATTATCAGGGTGCCGCTGGGGGGCAAGAAGCTGCTCACGAGCGTAATGGCGCACGGTTTCAGCGGTAACACCGCCCCGTTTTGCAAGCTCGTTAACTTTCATGGCCTATTCTCCTGACCGGTTAAATAATAGTCGATTAAGTGTAAAACCTATGGGTAACCCATAGGTCAAGTGGCTTTTGACCGTCGGGTAGTCTGTAAGCCAAAATGACTAAAACACTGATTTAAAACGACCGTGCGACTAATGTATAAGGTAAAAATGAAATAAAACGAACGTTTGCCCTTGATCCTTTGGCGCAGTTGCGAGAAAACAGTCATGTAGAAAATAACGAGGGGTGGATCGACGATATCCACCGGATCATCGGGAAGAGAGGCCCACTATGAATAATAAATTTAATAAGCTCACCCTGGCGGCTGCCATCACAGCCGCCTTCGCCAGCCAAGCCCACGCGGGCGGGTATCAAATCAATGAGCAGAGCGTGAGTGGGCAGGGCTACGGCCATGCAGGACGCAGCTCAAACGTTCATGATGCCACGATTGTTTACGGCAACCCGGCAGGGATGTCGTTTTTAGACCGTGCGCAGTTTACGGCGGGTGCTACGTATTTAAACGTGAATAGTGATATTTCTAATGTGGAAGCTAATCGCACATTATTAGCACCCACGGGTGCCCAAGTGCCAGTAGGCGCCATTCCTGGTGGTAACGAAGGCGATATGGTTCCGGGCACCCCCATTCCCTTTGCTTTCTATGCGCATCCTGTGACTGATCAGCTGGCTTTTGGTTTTGGCGTATATGCGCCATTTGGTTCAAAAACTGATTACGAAGATGATTTCCAGGGACGCTATTTTGGCGACTATACCGAAGTTAAAGTGGTCAGTGCACAGCCTACTGTCTCTTACCGCTTTAATGACCAGTGGTCAGTAGGTGTTGGTGTTACCTACAATCAAGTAGAAGGTGAGCTTCGCCGTCAAATTCCAAGTGGTCTTGATTATGATCCTGCTACTGATATTGATTCTCGCGTGGACGGTGAAGACGAAGCCTGGGGTTATAACTTAGGCGTTATCTATCGGCCGATACCCGAAACCACCTTGGGCCTGACTTACCGTTCGAAAGTTGACTATGAACTGGAAGGCGATTTCAGTGCTACTGACCCGTTGGGGAATGTGGTCCTGTCAGACTCCGCCAACCTTGACTTGACTACTCCGGAAACGATCAATTTCTCGCTAACCCAGCAGATGACTGACCGTCTTAAACTGATGTTCGGGGCATCATGGGTACGTTGGAGTCACTTCGATAACATTACTGTCACCGGAGACACTATTCCTAGCATTACCCAGGAACTTCAAAACTACGAGAATGCCTGGGCCTTTGCCACCGGTGGTGAGTATCAGTTAACGAACACATTAGCGCTCCGTGCCGGGGTAAGTTTAGACTTTACGCCGTCCAACGATGAAGATCGTAGCGTGCGTATTCCTTCGGATGATCGGCGTATTTTTTCATTAGGAGCAGGCTGGAGCCCTACACCTGATTTGACCGTCGATGTTGCTTACTCCTACCTGACCGAGCGTGGAACAACGGTTGACCAAAGCCGTGCTGATTTACTAGGCGGGGCGGGTGGAGCAACCTACTCAGCCGACTACAAAAACGAAGCCCACGGCTTCGGCGCACAGCTAACCTATCGCTTCTAAGCTTTAATAGATAAGCACTAAAAGCTTATCTCCAATGAAACCCGGCAACCGTCGGGTTTTTTATTGCCTAGGAGTGGGCCATTAGATGCGGGACGTGTTGGCTTTCGTTACACTAGGCGCTTTTCGAATCGTACACCTCTGTAGGCTGTATGATCCGATGTAGACCAAGCTAGGGCGATCCCATGTTGGAAACCAATCCGATTCACAACCAGCTCAAGGACCTGTCTGAGCGGACAGACGTTCTTAGGGGGTATCTTTGACTATGCCGAGAAGAAAGATCGGCTAGAAGAGGTCACCCGCGAACTGGAAGACCCCCATGTCTGGAACGACCCAGACTACGCGCAGAAGTTAGGTAAAGAGCGCGCCTCCCTCGAAGCCATTGTGGCCACCATTGATGATCTGGAGCAGGGCCTGGGCGACAGCCGGGATCTGTTGGAGCTAGCTGAAATGGAAGAGGACGAAGGCACTGTCGAAGAAGTACGTCAAGAACTGGATAGCATGCAGGCCGCGTTAGAAAAGCTTGAGTTTCGGCGCATGTTCTCCGGTGATATGGACCAAAATAACGCTTATTTGGATATTCAGTCCGGCTCCGGTGGTACCGAAGCCCAGGATTGGGCCAATATTTTGCTGCGCATGTATCTGCGCTGGGCGGAGAGCCACGGCTTCAAAGCCGATATCACCGAGATCTCGGCGGGCGAAGTGGCGGGCATCAAGTCGGCGACGGTACACGTTCAGGGCGACTACGCTTTTGGCTGGCTGCGCACCGAAACCGGTGTGCACCGCCTTGTGCGCAAAAGCCCGTTCGATTCCGGTGGCCGTCGGCATACTTCTTTTGCGTCGGTATTCCTGTCACCGGAAATCGATGACAGTTTCGAGGTCGAAATTAATCCCTCGGACTTGCGGGTTGATACCTACCGCTCAAGTGGCGCGGGCGGCCAGCACGTTAACACTACCGATTCAGCAGTGCGGATTACCCACGAACCGACAGGCATTGTCGTGGCCTGCCAGGGGCAGCGTAGCCAGCACGCTAACCGCGACTTTGCCATGAAGCAGTTAAAAGCGCGGCTGTGGGAACACGAAATGCAAAAGCGCAACGCCGCCAAGCAGGAGGCTGAAGACTCCAAGGCTGATATCGGCTGGGGCAGCCAGATTCGCTCTTACGTACTGGATGATCAGCGCATCAAGGATCTGCGTACCAGCGTGCAGTCCAGTAACTGCGATAAAGTGCTCGACGGGGATATTGATCAATTTATCGTCGCCAGCTTGAAGCAAGGTTTGTAATCTTTTTAGCGTTTGAACATGAACAGGGTGCCCCATGGCTAACCAAGACGCGTCTGCTGCAGACAACGAAAACCACCTGATCGCCGAGCGCCGTACCAAGTTGGCGGCTCGTCGCGAGCGTGCCGCTGAGCAGGGAAAGAGTGCGTTTCCCAATGATTTTCGCCGCGACAGCTTAACCGTTGAGCTGCAAAACGCCTTTGGCGATAAAGACAAAGCCGAGCTTGAAGCGTTGGATCACCACGCCTCGGTGGCAGGTCGCGTGATGCGCCAACGCGGCCCCTTTATTGTTATTCAGGATGTGGCCGGCCAAATCCAGCTCTACGTGGATAAAAAAGGCTTGCCCCCTGAGGTGCTTGAAGACGTTAAGAGCTGGGATATTGGTGATATCGTCGCCGCCCACGGGCCGGTGCATAAATCCGGCAAGGGCGATCTGTACGTGATGATGAAAGAGGCTCAACTGCTCACCAAGAGCCTGCGCCCGCTGCCGGATAAGTTTCACGGCCTCACTGATATGGAAGCCCGCTATCGCCAGCGCTATGTGGATCTGATCATGAACCCGCAGTCGCGCAAGGTGTTTGAAACTCGTGCAGCGGTGATCAGCTCCATGCGTCGCTTCTTTGAAGCGCGCGGCTTTATGGAAGTCGAAACGCCGATGCTCCAGCCGATTCCTGGCGGCGCAGCGGCACGCCCCTTTATCACCCATCACAATGCGCTGGATATCGACATGTATCTGCGTATTGCGCCGGAGCTTTATCTCAAGCGCTTGGTGGTGGGCGGTTTTGAAAAAGTCTTTGAAATTAATCGCAATTTCCGCAACGAAGGGTTATCAACGCGCCACAATCCAGAATTCACCATGGTGGAGTTTTACTGGGCGTACGCGGATTACCGCGACCTGCTCGATATGACCGAAGCGATGCTGCGCACCGCCGCTGAAGAAGTCCTCGGTAGCTCGGTGATCGAGTACCAGGGCGCGAGCTACGATTTCGGCAAACCGTTTGCCCGTTTGACGCTGCGCCAAGCGATACTGGATCACGGTGAAGGCATTGCCGACAGTGATTTGGATTCATTGGAGGCGGCGCGAGCCACCGCTGAGAAACTGGGCATCAAGTTCAAAGAGAGCTGGGGCCTGGGCAAGGTGCAAACCGAGATTTTTGAAGAGGTGGCCGAGCATAAGCTCGACCAGCCGACTTTTATCACCGAATACCCGGCTGAAGTGAGCCCTCTGGCGCGGCGTAACGACGCTAACCCCTTCGTCACCGACCGTTTCGAGTTCTTTGTCGGTGGTCGCGAAATCGCTAATGGTTTCTCGGAGCTCAATGACGCCGAAGACCAAGCAGAGCGCTTCCGCGCCCAGTCAGCGGAAAAAGACGCTGGCGACCTGGAGGCGATGTACTACGATGCGGATTACGTGCGTGCGTTGGAGTACGGTATGCCGCCGACGGCGGGTGAGGGTATTGGGATTGATCGCCTGGTGATGCTGTTTACCGACAGCCCTTCCATTCGTGATGTACTGCTGTTCCCAGCGATGCGCCCTGAATTGGGTTAAACCATTCAATAGCGGATGAAAAGTTGGTAAGGGCGCGTTATAGCGCCCATAATGGTCAACGTTTCGACGGCGAGGAGAATCCCATGAAACTGCTTAACCGCTCCGCACTGAGCGTCAGGCCGACCCAGCCCTTTGTGGACTGGATCAACGCGCTGGAACCCACCATGGGAGACGACGACCTGACCCTGGACGACGTCGAACGTGAAAGTACCATTTACCTGATTCCAGAGATGGATACCCCGGAAGCGCTGGAAACCTTTGTGCGTGATCGCTACGTGGAAATTCTCGAGACTGAACTACGCGCTTGGGAAGAGGATGAGCGCCAGTGGCCAGATAAGATCGATTGGGCGCTGTTTCAAGAATTTGTGCGCGTTGAGCATAGCTATCTAGCGATCGATTTGGACGACGAAACAGCCCTTGAAATTTCTGAAGTCGATGATGCCCTGCTACTCGACAATGAACAGGATTAGCGTGCTAATATTTTAAGCAAGCTAATTTCTGCCTGCGCGGCTGTTTAATGACAGTTAGCGAGCGTACTTCGAAACCGGCTTAGGCCGGTTTCTTTGTTTTAAAAATAATGATTTTGAAAGCAATTTTTTGCAAGTGATTGTTTTTAAAATCAATCGTTGGAAGAAGATTGTGTTGACCGTTTTCGTTTAGCAACACGCCTGCCTAGGAACTTTTGCATGCGACTGTTTGAAACCCGTCCCGGTGACGATGGTCTGCCTGGGCCAGAACGTGCCTTGGCCGTGCTGGCGCTAGTGACCGGCACCTTGATGGCGGTGGTCGACACCACCATGATCAATTTAGCCCTGCCCACCATCGCCGCGGATTTAAACGTGCCGGCCTCCCGTGCCGTTTGGATTACTAACCTTTTTCAGGTTGTCTGTGCCGCGTTTTTGCTCGTATTTGCAGGCATCAGTGAATTGATCACGCGTCGTAGGCTCTACCTATTTGGGCTAGCCACCTTTGTCGCTGCGGCACTGGGAGCAGCGCTATCGCGCAATCTGGAAACGCTGCTGGTATTCCGTGCCTTTCAGGGGCTGGGAGCTGCCGCCACGCTTTCTATCGGTCCGTCGCTGTACCGGGCTATTTTTCCCTCGCGCCTGCTGGGCAGCGCGCTGGGCTTAAGTGCACTGGTGGTTGCTGGCGGTTACGCTGCCGGGCCCACGTTAAGTGGTGTTATTCTATCATTCGCCGACTGGCCCTGGCTGTTTGCCTTAAATGTGCCACTGGGGCTCTGCTCGCTATGGCTGGCCAAGCGTGCCTTGCCGCAAGAGGCGCGTAGGCAAGGCAGCTTCGATGTGGCAGGGGCGCTGCTCTCAATCGTTATGCTGGCGAGCTTTTTTATCGCCATGGACGCCGTCAGTCACGCGGCGCCCATTTGGCAAAGCGGTGGCTGGGCGCTACTGGCGGTGCTGGCCTGTGGCGGGTTTATTGCTCGCCAGCGTCGGGCGCCTTATCCATTGCTGCCGCTAAGTGTGTTTGCCGAGCCGCGCTTTACGTTGGCGGTCTCTGCCTCTGGGCTCGCCTTTATTGGCCAGGGTCTTACGTTTGTGACGCTGTCGTTTTTCTACCAGGAGCAGATGGGGTTTTCACCTCTGGAAACCGCTTGGCTATTTACCCCATGGCCGCTGGCGATCATGCTCGTTGGCCCTGTCGCGGGGCGCCTAGCCGACCATATCAATCCCAGTATCCTCTCCAGCACAGGGCTTGGGCTACTGATCGTTGGCCTGGTTGCGCTGGCGCTAGTCGATGAGTCGATCGGGGTGGCAGGGAGCTTATGGCGCACCGCGCTATGCGGCATTGGGTTTGGGCTGTTCCAGCCACCCAATAACCGCGAAATGATGGGCAGTCTGCCGCCGGAGCGCAGCGCCAACGTTTCTGGCGTGATGAGCACTACTCGCACCGTGGGGCAGTCGTTCGGCGTTGCCTTGGTCGGTGCAGCGCTGGCGCTGGGGTGGCCTGTCCAGGTAACACTCTGGCTGGGGGCGGGCACGACGCTACTGGCGCTTCTGGCAAGCGTGGCACGTATGCCGCTGGCAAAGCGTGCATTACACGCTCGTCGGGCATCGTCTGCTGGGCAGTAAGCGCGTACAATAAAACGGTTTGTGATCTCAAGGAGAACCCCATGACGCTGCAGACACAGATTGAGCAGAAGTTAGCGGCACTAGCGCCCGACGTGCTGCAGGTTGAAAACGAAAGCCACATGCACAATGTGCCCGCCAATTCTGAAACGCACTTTAAAGTGACGCTGGTGAGCGATAGCTTTGACGGCCTGATGCCGGTCAAACGCCATCAAAAGATATATGCACTGTTGGCCGATGAGCTGTCAGGCCCGGTACATGCCTTGGCGATGCATCTCTATACGCCTAGCGAGTGGCAGGCACGTGGCGGTGAACGACCTAATTCCCCTAACTGTCGCGGCGGCGGAAAGTGAACCAGGAGGTTATTCGGCGCCACTATTTGGAGGCCATGGGCATTACCGCCTGGGCCTCGAAATACCAGTTGCCTAATGCGCTGCCTACCCAAGCCTGTGAGTGGGAGGAGTCTACGTCTGCCCCGATGCCCCCACGGGAACGGCTTCAGGCATTGCTGGATGATGCCCCTGCGCCAAGGCGAAAAGCGCCTGAGTCTCAGCCAGCCGAGGCTATCGCCTCGCCCTCGGCGGTACGCGCGCTGTTGTTGAATGAGTTAAATGATAAATCCGGTTCAGAAAAACAGGGCCAGGTAAAACAGAACCACGTCAAACAAAGCCAAGCCAAGCAGGTTGATGCTCAATCTGTTACAGCTGAGCCCGCTGCTGACGCAACACCCGCTGCACCAGCCAAGCCCCTTAAGTTCTCCCTTTCCTGTCTATGCCTTAATGGCCGCTGGTTGGTACTGCAGGCGGGCGAAATGAGTTCGCTTGAACAGCAGCTACTTGCCAACCTGCTACAGGCCGCCGGTATTCAGCAGGGCGAATTGCCAGAAGTAGCGCACTTTACGTGGCCGCAAATGGCCAATGCCTTTGCCGTTGAGGATCCGCTTGATGAAGCACGTGAAGGCCTAGCGGCCTTTATTGCGGGTCGTGTTAGTCGTCAGGACTGGCAGCTTGAGCGGCTACTTTGGTGGGGAGAACTAGGCGCTGAGCAAGCGCCGCTGGATCGTATACTGAACGTGAGCGAAGACCAGAGCCATACGCTCTCGCTACCCGTATGGCAGGGGCCAGCCCTTGGTTCGCTGCTTGACGGTACCATTAGTAAGCGTGAGCTGTGGCCAGCACTGCAAGCGCTAAGCCAGCAATGGAAGAATGATAATCCGACAGCCGCTGAGCCAACAGTTGATGGTCACTGAACTGAGCATTGAGCATCTAGGCTTGCTAACGGCACTTGAGCGTCAGGCGCTAAGCGGCACCTCCGACTCACAAATGCTTGAAGCGCTGGGTAATGACGATGTCTGTGTGCTGGGCTGGTGGCAGAATAGGAACTTGCAGGGCTATGCCATTGTGACAAGGTTACCGTTTGAAGCAGAACTGCAGGCGATCGGGGTCTTGCCTGAATGCCGGCGAAGTGGCGCGGGCTTTGCGTTGATGGAAGCCGTTTTAGCGAAGGCTGAATGCTGGTCAAGTGAGCGGCTATTGCTTGAAGTGCGGGTGGGTAATCTGAGCGCTATTCGACTCTATAAGCGCAGCGGGTTTAGCGAAGATGGGATCCGCAAGGGCTACTATCCACCGCTACCATCGCAAGCCGCAGCCGGACGTGAGGATGCGCTGCTGATGTCCCAGGTGCTTTAGGGCAGCAGCGCATTTGTCCTGAGGTTAGGACGTGCTGGAGGTTTCCAGGCTCTCAAATTTGCTCAGTAGGCCATTGAGGCGGCGCTCCCACTCTTCACGCTCCTCTTTGAGCTTGGCGTTTTCACCGCGCAGCTCCTCATTTTCCAGTTTCATCATTTCCAGCGCGTCAACGGTATCAGTGACTTTCTGTTCAAGCTGATTAAAGAGTTCCAGGCTCATGTATGCCTCCATAGCGTAAAAATGAGAACCAAAATAGGTAATAAAAAAAGTGCCCAAAAAAACAAGCCAAAAGCTTGCCAATAGGAACGAATGAGGCGAGCGTAACGCCACCGTCGCGTGTCGGCAAGCGCTGTTTACAGCGGGTGGCGTTGATAAAGCCGTGCAGTGCTTTCGCCAGCCTGGGTTTCCCGGTGTAGTTGCCAATTGGCGGGCACATTTGGTGACAGCGACGTCTCGGTTTCGAGGTAAATCATTGCATCTTCGCTTAGCCAGCCGCTAGCCTCTAGCGCAGAGCAACAGGGGTCGGCCAGCTGCTGATGAAAAGGCGGATCGAGAAATACTAGCGTATAGGGCTTGGCTGGGCGCGACAGGTAGGCTTGAACATCGTTTATATGCACTGCGCTTGCGGTAATATTGAGCGATGCCAGATTGGTCGACAGCTGCGCCGCTACCCGCGGGTCGCGCTCGACGAAATCGACACACGCCGCGCCGCGGGAGACTGCTTCAATGCCAAGCGAGCCAGTACCAGCAAACAAATCCAGTACCTGTTGGCCGTAAAGCTGTTGCCCGAGCCAGTTGAACAGCGTTTCACGCACGCGGTCTGGGGTTGGACGCAAGCCTGGGCTATCCAACACCGGCAACTGACGGCGGCGGAACTCACCGCCGATGATGCGTAACTTACCAAGTGGTTTGCCCGCCCGGTGAGCAGTTGTGCGTCGGGAAGAGGATGAACGGGAGGAGCGTTGTTTTGTCATGCTGTGGATTGTAGCGGGCTGTTTATCCAAAGTCTTGGTTGGCGGTGGTAGGATGGTCACAATGTTCACCTTTTTAGTTGGATGCCCCCATGTTTAGTTTCTTAAAACGTAAAAAAAAGCACGATTCTCAGGAAAAGCCACAAGATCAGCGGGACCCTAGCGATTTACCTAGCTCTCCAGAAGAGGCGCCCACAGTTGAGCCTACGAGGCCTGAAGTGGAGCCCGAACCTACTAAGCCTGAAGTGGAGCCCGAACCTACTAAGCCTGAAGTAGAGCCCGAACCTACTAAGCCTGAAGTAGAGCCCGAACCTACTAAGCCTGAAGTAGAGCCCGAACCTACTAAGCCTGAAGTAGAGCCCGAACCTACTAAGCCCGAAGTAGAGCCCGAGCCTACTAAGCCTGAGGTGGAGCCTGAGCCCGTTAAGCCCGAAGTAGAGCCAGAGCCCGTTAAGCCTCAAGAGACACCAGTGGCTGACAAGGGTGAGCAGAAAGGCTGGTTTGCGCGTATCAAATCAGGCTTGGGGAAAACCCGCGCTAATCTCACCGACGGTATCGCCGATCTGTTTTTAGGTAAAAAGCAGATTGATGATGAGTTGTTGGAAGATCTGGAAACGCAGCTATTATTAGCCGATGTCGGTATTGAGGCGACTACCGAGATTATCGGGCGCTTGGAAGCGCGCGTCTCGCGCAAAGAGCTAAACAACCCCGAAGCACTCTACCGTGGTCTGCAAGAAGAGTTATCCACAATGCTGGCACCGGTTGCCAAGCCGCTTGTGCTTGAGAAGGCAGGCACAGGTCCGTTTGTCATTTTAGTCGTCGGTGTTAACGGTGTGGGCAAGACGACCACCATTGGCAAACTCACCCAGCGCTTTCAGCGTGAGGGCAAAAGCGTCATGTTGGCTGCCGGTGATACCTTCCGTGCGGCCGCTGTAGAGCAGCTCAAAGTATGGGGTGAACGTAATCGCGTGCCGGTGATTGCCCAGCACACCGGCGCTGATAGTGCATCGGTTATTTACGACGCGGTAGCGGCTGCTAAGGCGCGTGGTGTTGATGTGTTAATTGCCGATACCGCCGGGCGGCTGCATAACAAAAGCCACCTGATGGAGGAGTTGAAAAAAGTCCACCGCGTGATGCAAAAGCTAGATGACACCGCGCCTCACGAAGTGATGCTAGTGCTGGATGCGGGCACCGGGCAAAACGCTATTTCCCAAGCCAGCACTTTTAATGACGCTGTGCCGGTCAGCGGGATCACCCTGACCAAGCTAGACGGTACTGCCAAAGGCGGCATTATTTTTGCGCTCGCTAAACAGCTGGAAACACCCATTCGCTTTATCGGCGTGGGGGAGGGCATCGACGATCTACGCCCCTTCGAGGCCAATGATTTTGTCCACGCACTGTTTGACCGCCAAGGGGACGATGCTAGCGCATGATCGCCTTTGAGCATGTAGGAAAACGCTACGGCGGCCGCTTTGAAGCATTAGCGCATCTTAATTTTCGTGTTGCCCGTGGCGAGATGGTGTTTCTTACTGGCCACTCGGGGGCAGGGAAGAGCTCACTACTGCGTTTGGTTATGCGTCTTGAAAAGCCTAGCCGCGGTCGAGTCGTCGTGGCGGGGCACGATATTGCTCAACTGCACGCCAGCCAAGTGCCTTTCTATCGACGCCAAATTGGTGTGGTCTTTCAGGATCATCAACTATTGTTTGATCGCAATATTTTTCACAATGTCTCGCTGCCGTTGGAGATCCAGGGGGTTGAGCCCCGTGAAGCTGCCCGTCGAGTGCGCGCCGCCTTGGATAAGGTGGGATTGCTGCATCGTGAAAAAGCGCTGCCTATAGAGCTGTCTGGTGGTGAGCAACAGCGCGTTGGTATTGCCCGCGCAGTGGTCAATAAGCCTGCGTTGCTACTTGCTGACGAGCCCACAGGCAACCTCGATCCCCAGCTATCTGCGGATATTATGGCGCTGTTCGAAGATTTTAACCGGATTGGTACGACGGTAATGATTGCCAGCCACGATTTGGCCCTTATTGCTCGGTTACGCCATCGGATCCTGCGTTTAAGCGATGGTCGGCTGGTGGCTGATGAGGGGGCGGTATGAGGATGTCTGCCACACCAAAGCGCCGACAGGGAGCTGCACTAAAAGCGCCGCGTAAAGCCGCTGCCAAGCCAGCCGTCGAAAAGGCTTCACAGCGGGGCGCAAGGTCACAGCAAACACGATTTTCCAGCCGCCTGCGTGCCTGGGGTCGTCATCACCGCAGCATGGCATGGGATAGCTTTCATCGTCTGATACGTTACCCGTTAGGTAATCTGCTGACCATGCTGGCCATCGCCATTGCGTTGGTGCTGCCCGCTGCGCTGTGGTTGACCTTGGACAGTGCCCGCCTACTGGATGCCGAACTCGATGAGAGTGCTACCCTGACGGTTTACCTGGAGCTGAGCACAGATGACGCTCAGGCAAGCCGTATCGAAGAGGCAGTCAGCGCCGAGCCGAGTGTACTTGAGACACAGATGATCAGTGCTGAGCAGGGCATGGCAGAGTTTCAGCAGTCTTTGGGGCTCGATGATGCCTTAGCAGGGCTGGAAAGCAATCCGCTGCCCATCAGTATCGTGGTGCGCCCGGCTAGCATCGATCCGGCGGCCATGGAGCAATTAGCCACTACGCTGGAAGGGCTTTCAGGGGTCGATGAGGTACGCGTTGATCTGGCATGGGTTGAACGGTTAAGGAATCTGGCCGAACTGGGCCGGCGTGTTGCGCTGGCGCTGGGCGCGTTGTTTGGTCTAGGGGTATTGCTGGTGGTCGGCAATACTATTCGACTGTCAGTGGAGAGCCGTCGCCGGGAAATCGAAGTGGTGATGCTGATTGGCGCTACCCATGCTTTTGTAAGGCGACCATTCCTATATAGCGGTGCTTGGTATGGCGTTGGTGGCGGTTTATTGGCGTTGGCACTATTGAGTATGGGCAATCATTGGCTATCATTACCCGTGGCTGCGTTAGCAGCGAGTTATGGTGCTAGTTTCTCATTGCCCCAACTCGACGTGACAGGCTCTACAATTCTGCTATCTTGCAGTACACTACTGGGCTGGTTGGGTGCTTGGTTGGCGGTAACTCGCCACCTCTCAAGTATTCGGCCAAGATAATTTGGCACAGTAGCTAGCGACGCGAGTACTTTGTGTAAGCATTTAGTGTAAGTACTTTGTGTACACGATAGGGCGGGGCGATAGGCAGGTCAGTGCAGCTTCGTAGGAACCTTCTCCTCGCGATAAGGTCTTAGTAATACAGAGTTATTGTAATAGGTTATTGATAACGTGCTACGTCAACCACGATGGGTTACAGGGGAGACCACCTGCACATGAGCACTAGTCTTCTACCGGTTGGGCAACTTTCTCCAGGCGGCGATCTGGGCGGTTATATCCGCGCGGTCAATGGAATTTCGGTTTTAAGTGCCGATGAAGAGCGTGAACTGGCGCACCGTCTTTACGACGAGGGTGACCTGGAGGCCGCGCGGCGTTTGGTAATGTCGCATCTGCGCTTTGTCGTTCACATCGCGCGTAGTTATTCCGGCTATGGATTACCCCAGGCAGATTTGATTCAAGAGGGTAACGTCGGTTTGATGAAAGCCGTCAAACGCTTCGACCCTAATCAAGGCGTTCGCCTGGTCTCTTTCGCCGTGCACTGGATTAAAGCTGAAATTCATGAATTTGTGTTGCGCAACTGGCGAATCGTTAAAATTGCCACGACCAAGGCGCAGCGTAAGTTGTTCTTTAATCTGCGCAGCGCGAAAAAGCGTTTGGCGTGGTTGAATAACGACGAAGTCGACGCCATCGCTAAAGATCTCGATGTTAAGCCTGAAATCGTGCGCGATATGGAAGGGCGTCTCTCTTCCTACGATGCAGGCTTTGATGCCCCGGCAGGCGACGATGAAGAGAGTACTTATCAATCGCCGGTGCACTTTTTGGACGATGCGGCATCAGATCCTGCCACGCAGTTGGAAGATAGCAACTTCGAGGAAGACTCAACGCGTCGCTTACAGCTTGCGCTTGAAGGGCTTGATGAGCGTTCGCGGGATATCTTGCAGCGCCGCTGGCTAGCCGATAGCAAAGAGACACTGCACGACTTAGCTGATGTCTACGGAGTCAGCGCTGAGCGTATTCGTCAGCTTGAAAAAAATGCAATGAAAAAGCTGCGTCAGAAGATGGGTGAACCCATGGTGGCCTAAGCTATCCGCGTATTGTTTGTTGTATTAAAAAACCGGCCCCTGGGAGCCGGTTTTTTTTGCAACGTACAACCGCAGCTTGGTTTAAGCGGGCTGGACCGCGGCACGCAGTAAGTGAGCCGATAACAGTGACCACTGATCTTCCCAGTGTTCGGTCGGCAAGCGCTTGAAATCGCTACGCACATATTGTGAGATTCTCCCCTCCGCCTGGGCCGCTAGTAAATTGGCAGCAGCAGAGGCAGGAATCGTGGGGCGCCGGCCTTCACGCAGTTCGGCTTCACGCAGGATCTGTTTGAGCTGCATTTCCAGGCGCTCAAAAAGTTGATTGACCCGCTGGCGTAGCCGCGCAGTTTCACCGGTGAGCACGTCGCCACCCATCACACGAGCCAGACCTGGGTTTTTTTCGGCAAAGCCGAGCAGCAGCGCAAGTATCGTGCCGCAGCGCGTAGTAGCATCGGGTACGTCTTCTAAAATGCGCGTAACGCGGGCAAAAATAGTCTCTTCAATATAGTCAATTAACCCCTCAAACATACGCGCTTTACTGGGGAAGTGTCGGTAGAGTGCCGCTTCTGAAACGCCAACCTGGCGAGCGAGAGCGGCTGTGGTAATGCGCTTGCCACTATCTTCTTCAAGCATTAATGCCAGTGCTTGGAGAATCTGCTCGCGGCGGTGAGGTTTACGATCTTCGCTCATAATGTGCCCTCCGTCGCGGTTAGCTCGCGTCTGTGATTAGGGTGCCTACCCCAGCATTTGTAAAAATTTCCAGCAATACCGCGTGGGGGACACGGCCATCAATAATGTGCGAGCTATTGACGCCGCCCTTGACGGCATCCAGGGCACAGCGAATTTTGGGCAGCATCCCACCATAGATGGTGCCGTCTTCGATCAATGCGTCGACTTGCGTGGTGGTTAAACCGGTGAGCACCTCGCCTTCGGCGTTCATTAAGCCAGCGACATTGGTGAGCAGCATCAGCTTTTCTGCGTTGAGCGCCTCGGCAATTTTACCCGCCACCAGATCAGCATTGATGTTATAGCTATGGCCTGCAGCGTCGACGCCAATCGGTGCGATGACCGGGATAAAATCACGCGCAGCGAGCATCTCAATCAGCTCGGTCGAGATCGACTCCACTTCGCCCACATGGCCGATGTCGATAATTTCTGGAGCGGTCATTTCAGGACTTTGGTGCTCCACCTTGAGCTGGCGTGCACGGATCTGTGCGCCGTCCTTACCGGTCAAACCAATCGCTTTGCCGCCGCTTTGGTTGATCAGGTTGACGATGCTTTTATTGACCAAGCCGCCCAGTACCATCTCAACCACGTCCATGGTTTGCGAGTCGGTGACGCGCATGCCGTTGACGAAGCGCGATTCGATGTTGAGCTTTTTGAGCAAATCACCGATCTGCGGCCCGCCACCGTGCACCACTACTGGGTTGATGCCGACTTCCTTCATTAACACGATGTCGCGGGCAAAGGAGTCAATCAGGGTGCTTTCGGTCATGGCATTGCCGCCATATTTGACCACCACGGTTTTACCGGAAAACTGCTGAATATAGGGAAGAGCTTCGGAAAGCACCTCCACAACGACCTGGGGGTCGCGACTGGCTGAACTCATGAGGTTGTCCCTTGCGAACGTTTATTATGCTGATAACGTTTATGCTGATGGTGTAGTGAGGGCCGCGCTTTCTAAGTGCGCGCGATCCCTTCTGCGCCTGGCTATCCTGATTAGTGGGGTAGCTCTATTTCCGGCGCGACGCGCTGTAGCGCGTTATTAAAAACTTTTTTGATACGTGCTAGAGCGGCATCGTCTTTACCTTCAAAGCGCATCACGAGCGCAGGCGTGGTGTTTGAAGCGCGACACAGCCCCCAGCCATCCTGGTAGTCAACGCGAATACCGTCCAACGTAGTTTTGATACCTTCGCCGAAGTCGCCCTCGCGAGCAAGCTTATCCATCAGAGAAAATTTGTTATCGTCGGTAACGGCAATATTAATTTCCGGGGTACTCACATCTTGGGGAAAGTCCGCAAAAAAAGTATCTGCATCATTGGGCTGGTTGGCGAGAATCTCTACCAGCCGAGCGGCAGCGTAGAGGCCATCGTCAAAACCGTACCAGCGCTCTTGGAAAAAAATGTGGCCACTCATCTCTCCGCCCAACTGCGCGCCCGTCTCTTTCATGCGTGCCTTGATCAGCGAATGTCCGGTACGCCACATCTCTGGTTCGCCGCCTGCCTCGCTGATCACTTTGATTAGGTTGCCAGTGCACTTGATGTCAAAAATGACTTTGGCGCCAGGCTGACGAGTGAGCATGTCGGTGGCAAAGACCATCAGCAGGCGGTCGGGATAAATCAGCTTGCCTGTGGGCGTAACGACGCCTAAACGATCGCCGTCTCCGTCAAAGGCAAGGCCGATATCAGCACCGGTGTCTTGCACCTTGCGTATCAGGTCCTGCATGTTTTCCGGCTTGCCAGGGTCCGGATGGTGATTGGGGAAATTGCCATCGATCTCAGCAAAGAGCGGCACCGTTTCAATCCCAAGCCGCGCTAAGAGCTGTGGGCCCAATTCGCCTGCGACGCCATTACCACAATCTACCACCGCTTTGATCGGCCGGTTGATTGTAATGTCACCTAAAATGCGCGCTAAATAGGTTTCTCGGAGATCCTGCTGAGTGATGCTGCCCTGGCCAGTTTCCAAATTATCTGACTGAATGCGCTCAAATAGAGCGGTAATGGCATCGCCGGAGAGCGTCTCGCCGCCAAGCACGATTTTAAAGCCGTTATAGTCTGGTGGATTGTGGCTACCGGTAACCATCACGCCTGACTGCGTGCTTGGCAGTATATGGGTGGCAAAGTAGAGCACCGGCGTGGGTACCATGCCAATGTCGATCACGTCGCATCCTGCAGCGTTAAGGCCGCGCATCAGGGCAGCTTGTAACCTAGCGCCGGAAAGACGACCATCTCGCGCTACAGCCACGCTGGACTCGCCTCGCGCGGCGGCTTCCGAGCCCACGGCACGCCCGATCATTTCCACCGTCTCTTCGGTGAGCGTGTCATCCACGATACCGCGGATATCGTAGGCGCGAAAAATCGAGGCGGGTACGGTCTGTGCGTTCATAGGCTTCCCAGTTAAACAGACGTTTCCGTTAATAGGTTTCACAACCATGTCTTGCCAATCGCTAATGCTAATGGCTACAGACTGCCGGTGCTGCCAAACCCACCGCTGCCCCGCGAAGAGTCTTCAAAGGTATCCACCACATTGAGTTCAGCTTGGACAACAGGGACAAGCACGTACTGTGCCAGCCGATCGAAGGGAGCTAGCGTAAACACGCTTTGACCACGGTTCCAGACCGAAATCATTAGTTCTCCCTGGTAATCCGAGTCGATTAAACCCACTAAGTTACCCAGCACGATGCCATGTTTATGCCCCAAGCCTGAGCGTGGCAGGATCATGCCCGCCAGACCCGGATCTTCAATATAGATCGCAATACCCGTGCGTACGAGCTGGCATTCACCGGGCGCTAAGGTGAGCGGCTCATCCAGTAGCGCGCGAAGATCCATTCCCGCCGAACCTTCTGTTGCGTACTGAGGTAAATAGTCTTTCAGACGCTCATCCAGCAGTTTGCACTGCAGCTGGGGGCGGGTACTCATAAGGACTCTCCAAAGGGGTTATTAGGTGTTTTGGTCGATAGCAGCGTGAGCGCTTGTTGGATAATGGTCGCGGCCAGTTGGGTCTTCGGCTGAGGCGCTTCCGCTCGGCTCTCCACGCCTTCCGCGCTGCGCCAGAGCAACCAGGCGGCATTCTGGTCACTGCCAAAACCAAGGCCTGTCTGGGACACGTCGTTGGCGACGATCATATCCAGCCCTTTGCGCTGTAATTTATCGCGTGCATAACGCTCAATTTCTTGGGTTTCAGCGGCAAAACCTACCACTAGCGGGCGCTGACCAGCGGGCAGCGCCGCGACACTGGCGATAATGTCGGGGTTTTTAATCAGGGTCAGGGTGAGCGTGTCGCTGCCGTCCTGCTTTTTGAGTTTATGCTTGGCGGGGGCTGCTGCGCGATAGTCAGCGACCGCCGCGCAGCCGATAAACAGTGCCGCTTGGGGCGCTAGCCGCTGCGCTTCGCTGTGCATCTGCTCGGCAGACTCGACGTCAATTCGCGTAACGCCTTTAGGGGTGGGTAAATTCACCGGCCCGCTAATCAGCGTCACCTTGGCCCCTTGAGCCACTGCCGCTGCTGCCAAGGCAAAGCCCATTTTTCCTGAGCTGTGATTGGAGATATAGCGGACGGGGTCCAGTGGTTCCCGAGTAGGTCCGGCGGTGATCACTATATGAGGAGCACTAGCGGAGGCGCCTGAATGAGGAGGAGATGGCACTGACAATATTGCCGTCACAGCGCTAAATATCTCTTCAGGCTCGCTCATACGGCCAGGTCCGACATCGCCGCAGGCCTGATCGCCCGCGGCAGGGCCTATCTGGTGCCAGCCGTCGTCTTGAAGCTGATCAACATTGCGCTGAGTGGCAGGGTGGCGCCACATGGCCTGGTTCATGGCTGGGGCAATCAGCTTAGGTGCTTCTGACGCTAAGCAGAGCGTGGTGAGCAAGTCGTCAGCCATGCCGTGTACCAAACGGGCGATTAAGTCAGCGGTGGCCGGGGCGATCAGCACCACATCTGCCCAGCGGGCCAGCTCAATATGGCCCATGCCTGCTTCTGCTTCGGGGTCGAGCAAGGAGGTGCGCACCGGCTCACCGGAAAGCGCCTGAAGCGTGAGCGGGGTAATAAAGGCCTGAGCGCCATCGGTCATCACCACACGTACTGCACAGCCCGCTTGCTTGAGCAAACGTACAAGCAAAGCGCTTTTGTAAGCAGCAATACCTGCACTAACCCCGAGCAGCACCCGTTTGCCAGCGAGTAGCGGTGTATTTGAGAAAGCGGTTGTCGGGGTACTTGTTGTATCAACAACAGGAGCCATGGCAGTGATCCACATTAGCGTTCGTGAGGAGGCTTACCATACCACTGGCACCATCAATTTGGCATATTGGGGGCAAACAAGGTTAAGCTAGGTTTACTGAGGTTAATTGTGGTGGGCTGATTTGTCGGCAGTTAGTGTTAATTACCAAGGCGGGCAGGGCGGAAGGTGCGATGGGAATCAATCACTGGCCAGCGGGTGAGCGGCCTCGGGAAAAGTTATTAAATACGGGTGCCCAGGCACTTTCAGACGCAGAGTTGCTAGCGATTTTTTTACGCGTCGGCGTGCAGGGCCGTTCGGCGGTTGATTTGGCGAGGGATTTGCTCAGTAATTTCGGTGGCTTGCGCCAACTGCTGGAGGCGGACCAAGCAAGCTTTTGCGCTGCCCATGGGTTAGGCACTGCTAAGTATGCCCAGCTCCAGGCTACGCTTGAGTTGTCGCGGCGCCATTTGGCTAGCCAGTTGGCCCGTGGCAATGCGCTGACATCACCGGCATTAGTGCGCCATTACTTGAGCTCGCAGCTACGTCATTTAGGACATGAGGAATTTGCGGTGCTTTTTTTGGATACCCAGCACCGAATTATTCGCTATGAATCGCTGTTTCGCGGTACCCTAGACAGCGCATCTGTTTATCCCCGCGAAGTTGCCAAGCGTGCGTTAGAACTTAGCGCTGGCGCCGTCATCCTGGCGCATAACCATCCTTCTGGTGTGGCAGAGCCAAGCGATGCTGATCGCCGTATCACTGAACGCTTAAAAGACGCGCTTGCGCTGTTTGAAGTGCGCGTGTTGGATCATTTCGTGGTGGGGGATGGAGAAGTGGTTTCTTTTGCCGAGCGTGGCTGGCTGTAACCAGCATCGACGCGTAGTGCGTTACGCTATATTGTCTAAGTAGAATGAGCTAACAGGCCCTTGTTTGGCCTTTTTAGCCCCTTTTGCTTGCTGTCAGCTAAGTGCTCTGGTATAAAGTGCCACCTTTAAACTTGGGTTGAATAACGGATTTGGATAAAGCTTGGCGGTTAACGGCGCCGATACCTTCCCTGCTCCGGTTTGCCCGACAGTTTTGAACACTCAGGTAATCATATCCTGGCCAAGCAGTTGGAGGCTCTAATGTCCAAAGTATGTCAGGTTACCGGCAAGCGTCCGGTAACTGGAAATAACGTTTCACACTCCCAGCGTAAGACACGTCGTCGTTTCTTGCCAAACCTGCACACCCATCGTTTTTGGGTTGAGTCTGAAAACCGTTTCGTCAAGCTGCGCGTTTCCACTAAAGGAATGCGCATCATCGACAAGAAAGGTATCGACACAGTTTTGGTCGCTATTCGTAAGCGCGGCGACGCTATCTAAGCCAGCATTTTTGGCCAAGCCTTTTGGGCCAAGCCTTTTGGGAGAGTTAAACCATGCGCGATAAAATCAAGCTGGTGTCTAGTGCCGGTACAGGCCATTTCTACACCACTGATAAAAACAAGCGGAATACCCCGGATAAGTTCGAATTCAAAAAATTCGATCCGGTTGTCCGTAAGCACGTAATCTACAAGGAAGCCAAGATCAAGTAATCGCTTTTGCGATAATGATCGGCTTTCTCTGCAGGCGAGTGCCTGTTCAAAAACCCGGCCCCAAGCCGGGTTTTTGCATGCATGCTTTTTATGCGCAGCATGCTTAGTTAATCCATCTTCATTAGGCTGTCATCACAAGCCGTTACGATGCTCAACTATGCCCGAACTGCCCGAAGTTGAAACGACCCGACGCGGGATTGCCCCTTATATTGAAGGTCAAGAAATCACCGAAGTGCTGGTGCGCCAGCCGCGGCTGCGTGTGCCCGTGCCGGATGACTTGGCTGAGCGATTGGTGGGCGCGCGCATTGGTGTCTTGAAGCGGCGTGCTAAATACCTGCAAATACCCATTCACTCCACGCCGCCATCTGGCAGTGCTGATTCTACGCTGCTGTGGCACTTGGGCATGTCGGGCAGTTTACGCATTGCTAACGTGGGTGATTTGCCTAAAAAGCATGATCACGTCGATGTGGTCACTGCCAGCGGTTATGTATTGCGCTATCACGACCCTCGTCGGTTTGGTTTTGTTGACTGGCAGGCCGATGACGAGACTCAGGACAGGCGCCTTGCACATCTAGGCCCTGAACCTCTGTCTGATGCGTTTAACGGCAAATGGCTTTACACCCTCTCGCGCAACAAGCGAGTGGCGGTAAAGCCCTTTCTGATGGATAACCAGGTGGTGGTGGGGGCGGGTAATATCTACGCGGCAGAAGCGCTGTTTATGGCGGGCATCGATCCCCGCCGTGCAGCGGGACGAATTTCCCGCGCTCGCTACGACGCTTTAGCCCGTGCCGTGAAAGAAGTGTTGGCGGCGGCGATTACGCAAGGTGGCACTACGCTGAGAGACTTTGTCAGTGGCCAGGGCGAGCCCGGTTACTTTGCCCAGCGGCTGAATGTTTACGGCCGCCACGGCCAGCCCTGTTTACGCTGTGGCGCTGAACTACGCCGCATTACGCTAGGCCAGCGCGCCAGCGTGTTTTGCCCTGGCTGCCAGCGTTGATGGCGGCTGCTAAAAACGGCGCTTGCGCTATTAATGTTGATTGTTTCTTATATGTGATTGCTTTGCCTACGTTTTTTGGAGATTGTTGTGACCCAACGCCTGCGCCTGAATAAAAATGCTGACCGCCGCCTTAAAGCGGGCCATCTATGGATTTACTCCAATGAAGTGGATATTAAAGAGACGCCGCTGAAAAATTTTGCAGCAGGCGAAACCGCTCTGGTAGAAGCCTCCAACGGGAAAGTCATGGCGGTGGCTTACGTTAACCCTCACTCGCTCATCGCTGCCCGGGTCATGTCGCGTGACCCTGAAATGCGTTTGGATCGCTCGCTGTTTGTACACCGCTTTAATCAAGCGCTTGCCCTGCGTCAGCGTCTTTATGCGCAGCCGTATTACCGTTTGATTCATGGCGAAGGTGATTTGCTGCCAGGCTTGGTGATTGATCGTTTTGGCGATGTCGTGGTGGTGCAGCTTAATACCGCAGGTATGCAGGCATTGGCCGATGAGATCGTTGATGCACTGGAAAAAGTGATCAAACCGGAAGTCATCGTCTTCCGTAACGATACCGGTGGTCGTCGTCAGGAAGGGCTTGAAGCCCACGTTGACGTCATTAAAGGTACGCTACCTGACGAGGTGGTATTGGAAGAGAACGGGGCGCGCTTTGTCGTGCCGGTGCTCAATGGCCAGAAAACAGGTTGGTTCTTCGACCACCGTGTTAACCGCGAATGGCTCAATCGCCAAGTGGCCGGTAAGCGTGTGCTGGATGTATTCAGTTACGTGGGTGGCTGGGGTGTACAGGCCGCCGTTCATGGCGCGCAAGAGGTAATGTGCTTGGACTCTTCAGGCCCAGCGCTAGAACAAGTCGCACGCAATGCTGAACTTAATGGCGTGCAGGATAAGGTGGCTGTTAGCGAGGGCGATGCGTTTGAAGCCTTGGCAGCCTTGAAAGCCGACGGCAAAGAGTTTGATGTGGTCGTTCTTGACCCACCCGCCTTCATTAAGAAGCGCAAGGATATCCCTAACGGCGAGCGTGCCTATGCCCGCTTGAACCGAGAAGCGATGCGCTTGCTGGGGCGTGATGGCCTATTGTTGTCGGCCTCCTGCTCGATGCACCTGGCACCTGAACGGCTGATGGACGTAGTGCGTGGTGCGGTGCGCCATCAGGATCGTCATGGGCAGGTGATTTTTCAAGGCCACCAAGGGCCTGATCATCCCGTCCATCCGGCTATTCCTGAAACGTCTTATCTGAAAGCGTTGGGAGTGCGCGTGTTCCGCGACTAGTTCACGAGAATCAGGATAAAGAGGAGCCAAGGATGGAGTGGGCGCTGCCCGATCCTTTTGTGATCGATATTCATGTGGCTGATGAGGCGATCGATGCTTATCAGCATGTTAACAACAGCGAATACCTGCGCTGGGTCGAGCAGATCAGTTGGGCTCACTCGGAAGCGCTCGGTCTCTCGCTTGCGCGCTACCGAGAGCTTGACCGGGCCATGGTGGTTCACCGCCACGAGCTGGATTACCTCGCGCCTGCTTTTGCAGGCGATGAGCTACAGTTGGCGACCTGGATTGTCGATTGCGATGAGCGCTTCAGTCTAACGCGACGTTTTCAGCTAATGCGCCCCCGCGATGCCAAAACGTTGCTTTATGCACGCACGCGGTTTGCCTGCGTGGCGCTCTCAACGGGGCGGCCCAAGCGTTTACCCGACGAGTATCGACGTATCTATGGCGGCGCGGTTATCGCCGAGTGACGCTGAGCGAAGTGAATTTTTTCGTGCAGAACCGGCATTCGTTAGATTTTTCTCCTAAAAAACGCCTTAACCGGCGTTTTTTTGTTTTGCATTTCCGGGGTGGTGGTCAACGTTAGCTGTGCTGTAATTTGCTTAATAAGACGACTGACCTTTAGAAGCAAAGGAAAGACCAATGAAAATCGCCGTTCCCAAAGAGATTAAAAATCACGAATATCGCGTGGCCTTAACGCCGACTGGCGCACGGGAGTTAACCGGTCGCGGTCATCAGGTAAGCGTTCAGTCGGGCGCTGGTGACGGCGCTGGCTTTGCCGATGCTGATTTTCAAGCTGCTGGCGCGCAGATCGAAGCCGATGTGGACGCTCTGTGGCGCAATGCCGAGCTAATCCTTAAGGTGAAAGAGCCGCAGCCGGACGAGGTGGCGCGGCTCACCCCAGCGCACACACTGTTCACCTATCTGCACCTCGCCGCTGAAGAACACCTTACTCGTGGCCTGATGGAAAGCGGTGCCACCTGTATTGCCTATGAAACGATTACCGATGCCAGGGGTGGCCTGCCGCTACTCGCTCCCATGAGTACCGTTGCAGGACGTATGGCTGTTCAGGCGGGTGCTCACAGCCTGGAAAAAGCTCAGGGCGGCGCGGATGTGCTACTGCCCGGTGTGCCCGGTGTGGCGCCGGGTAAAGTGACCGTCATTGGTGGTGGTGTGGTGGGTGAAAATGCCGCCCGTATGGCGTTGGGGTTAGGCGCAGAGGTCACCATTCTGGATAAATCATTGGCGCGGCTGGAAGTGCTCGATGACCGCTATCAAGGGCGTATCAGAACGGTTTACTCCACGGCAGACGCGCTTGAAATTGCCACGCGCGAATCGGATATGATCATTGGCGCAGTGCTGGTGCCCGGTGCCGCTGCGCCAAAATTAATCACTCGCAGTATGCTGGCTGATATGAAGCCTGGGAGCGTGCTGGTGGATGTAGCGATCGATCAGGGTGGCTGTTTCGAAACTAGCAAACCCACGACTCACGCCGAGCCGACCTATATTGTCGATGGGGTGGTGCACTACTGCGTAGCGAATATGCCTGGCGCGGTAGCACGTACGTCTACCCAGGGGCTGACCAACGCCACGCTGCCCTTTGTACTCGCGCTGGCGGATAAAGGCTGGCAGCAGGCGTTGCGTGATGATTCACATTTCCTGCCAGGTCTTAACGTGCATGCTGGCCAGGTTACTTACCAAGCAGTGGCAGACGCCTTTGGGCTGGAAAGCAGCGATCCCGCGAGTGTTGTTCGAAGCTAATTAATACCACTTGTTGGCGCTATCATTAGCTTAATAGTGTGGCGGAACATCATCCTCAGGACGCTGGCCGCCCTGGGGTTCGCTTGCCTGGAGTGCCTGATGCTGCTCGCGCAGGCGTTCGCGCATCAAACCACTCAACTGCTCTAGTTTTTCCAAACGGCGTTCCTGCTGAACCACGGCTTGGTCCAGTGTGTCCAGCCAGTGCTCTTGATGGGCTATGCGGCTTTCTAGCGATTCAACGAGTTGGGTTAGCTCAGCAGGCGATAATTCGTTGGTCATGATAACATTGCAACCTTATGTAGTAGTATGCCGGTGCTATTGGGAATGGGCCTGATAGTGCGGGTATTGTCCTTCGTCTGTTACCCATACAACAAGAGAGCTTTTATTTTCTATGAACCCAAAAGTTGTGTTTCGCTGTTTCTTAATCAGTGTATTACTTGCCGCCCCCACGCCACTTCTGCTGGCGGGGATTATTCATTTAACCGATAGTGCCCTCGCTGAGCTTTGGATGGCCGAGCTGGCAATAAGTGGAGCTAGCGGTGTCTATATTGCCGTTGCGATAGGTTGTTTTATTGTTCTTTGTGTCGGCACATTAGCGTCTGCTGCTTTTGCGCCTTCGGTAGTGGTAGCGTCCGATGTAGTGGCCCGTTCTAAACCAGCATCACGCCAGCCTCAAGCGGCTGCTCCTGTGGACGATGATGAGGAAGAAGACATTATCGATCCCAATGATGGCCGTGAAGAGGGGGAAGTAAAGTGGTTCAATACCAACAAAGGCTACGGTTTTATCACTCGCGATAATGGTGAAGATGTCTTTGTACACTTTCGCGCCATTCGTGGTCGTGGCCCGCGTATGTTAGCTGAAGGCCAAATTGTGCGTTACCACGTGATTAAAAATGAGCGTGGTTTGCAGGCCGACGATGTCAGCATTATTGAGTAAACTAACGATCTAATTTGGTATTGCCAGCTTAGCATTGCGAGATATTATTGACAGTTGGATAGCAAACGACCCCGCCTCGGCGGGGTCGTTTACGTTTATAGGAAGCTCTTTTAGCGACCTGAATCAGGCCACTCTATGGCGCCTTCCTTGCCGCCGGGCAGCACTTGCCAGAAACGGTCGGGGTCATCGCCAGGGTTCCAGCCGCCTAACGAGCAGCGCACTTCGGTCTGCAGTGCCTCAGCGGCTTGTTGGGCACACTCTTGATCGGTCAACCAAGGCGTGTGGTTGCTATCAAACCATAGGCTGGCAAATCCATCGGCGGCTTTGTCTACTAATAACACCGGTACGCAGTCGCCCTGATACTGACCCCGGGTTTGCCATTTGCCTTTGCCTGCTGGGCTAAGCGGTGGCGCTATTAACGTGCTTTTTAGCCACTCATTAAGGGCATCTAACGAAACGTTGGCTAGGTAAATTTCTATATCGGGGTAACGCTCCATCATACGCTTACCTCGCCGGGCGTGAGCAGTGCTTGCAGCGTTGCCTCGTAAACCCGGCTTAAATCGTCCAGATCGCTGGCGCGAACGCGTTCATTGACCTTGTGAATGGTATCGTTGAGCGGGCCTAGTTCGACCACCTGAGCACCCAGGGTGGCAATAAAGCGACCATCCGAGGTGCCGCCGCTGGTAGAGAGCATCGGGCGTTGCCCCGTCACGGCCTCAACGCCTTTGATAGCGGCGTCGACAAGCTCGCCTTCAGCGGTCAGGAAAGGCTCGCCGTTAAGCGTCCAGTCTATCTGATATGCCAAGCCATGGTGCGCGAGAATAGCCTCGGTACGTGCTTTGAGCTCTTCAGAGGTCACTTCGGTCGAGAAGCGGAAGTTAAATACCACTTCCACATCGCCCGGGATCACATTGGTAGCCCCGGTGCCTGCCCGTAGGTTGGAAATCTGAAAACTGGTGGCGGGGAAAAAGTCGTTGCCCGCATCCCAGTGTTCGTTAACCAGCGCATCGAGTGCTGGCATCGCCTGATGAATAGGATTGCGCGCTAAATGCGGGTACGCGACGTGGCCTTGTATGCCCTTGATATGGAGCGTAGCCCCTAGCGAGCCGCGGCGACCGTTTTTGATCACATCGCCCAGGCGCGCGGTCGAGGATGGCTCGCCGACAATGCAGTAATCAAGGCGTTCATTCCGCTCGCGTAGATGCTCAACCACTGCGCGGGTGCCATCGATCGCTGGGCCTTCCTCATCGGAGGTGATCAAAAAGGCAATACGGCCATCATGCGCCGGGTGTCTTGCCACAAAGCGCTCAACGGCGGTCAGCATGGAGGCCAAGCTGCCTTTCATGTCGGCAGCACCGCGCCCACATAGCATTCCCTCGTCATCGATACAGGGCTCGAACGGTGGGTACTGCCAGTTGATATAGGGGCCGCTGGGCACCACGTCGGTGTGACCCGCGAAAGCCACAACGGGGCCATGATGGCCGCGTATTGCCCAAAAATTTTTCACATCACCAAACGGCAGCCGCTCAATATGAAAACCGAGTGCTGTTAAGCGCTCAATCATGAGCTCCTGGCAGCCTTCGTCATCCGGCGTTACCGAGGGTCGGCGTAGTAGCTCAAAGGCAAGTTGCAGCGTGGGTGACAGCGCTTCAGGCTCAGTTATGGGCATGCAGCGCCTCGTTCAGGGCGATAGCACTCTTGTTGGTCAAGCACTCAATGCGACCATTCTGCGAATTGCGGCGCCACAACTGATCATCTTGACCGGCAAGCTCGCGAGCGGCGACGGTATTCACTTCCTGGCCCTGGTCATCCAGCAGGGTCACTTTGGAGCCTGCAGTGATATAAAGGCCTGCTTCCACCGTGCAGCGGTCGCCTAGCGGAATGCCGATGCCCGCGTTGGCGCCGATTAAACAGCCTTCGCCGACTTTAATCACGATATTGCCGCCGCCGGAGAGCGTGCCCATGGTCGAGCAGCCGCCACCGAGATCCGAACCTTTACCCACCATCACACCCGCCGAAATGCGGCCTTCGACCATGCCCGGGCCTTCGGCGCCTGCATTGAAGTTGACGAAGCCTTCGTGCATTACGGTGGTGCCCTCGCCCAGGTAAGCGCCCAACCGCACGCGGGCGGTATCGCCAATTCGGATACCGGTAGGCACGACGTAATCGGTCATTTTGGGGAATTTGTCCACGCAGTCCACGGAGAGTGCGCGCCCCGCCATGCGCGCCTTCAACCGGCGTGCGGGCAGCTCTTCAATATCAATCGCGCCTTCGTTGGTCCAGGCAATATTACGCAACAGGCCAAACATGCCGGTCAGATCCAGCCCGTGGGGCTTCACTAAACGGTGGGAGAGCAGGTGCAGTTTGAGATACACCTCGGGGGCCGTTTGTGGCGGCTGGTCGGTTTCTAGGAACATGGCAACCAACGGCCGCTGGCTAGCAGAAAGCGCTTCAGCAAGCTCCGCCTGGGCAGAGTGTCCAGTGGCTTCTAGCGCTTTTGCTAAGCGTGTGCAGTCTTCTGGCAAAAAGCTAATGGCGGCGTTGCCTTGGGGAGCGTCCAGGGCTTGCTGAGCGGCCTCCACCAAGCTTGCCGACGGGTTGAGCAGTGGTGCCGGATAGTAGATTTCCAGCCAGTCGCCCTGGGTGTTTTGGGTGCCGATTCCAAGCGCAAAGCTCAACATAATAGAGTTTCCTGTAGTGATCAGTCGGGGGAGAATAAAGAGTGAGAGCGGCTAAGCGATTAACCGCTCAGCTTGTCGTAATCGCCGTCGCGGTAGCCAACCAAAATGGTCGAGTCGTCTACTTCCAGTAGCGGTCGCTTCAGTAGCGTGGGATGTTTCATCAGTATCTGGCGGGCAGACGTATCAAAGGCGTCTTTCTCTTCTTGAGGGAGGTCGCGCCAGGTTTTGCTGCGCTTATTGACGACATCGACAAGCGGTACACGTTCTAAAATATGCTCAAGCAGACCCGCCGAAAGGCCATCTTTTCGAAGGTCGTAGGTCTTAAACGCAATACCTTTGCCTTCCAACGCTTTTCGCGCCTTACGGCAGGTGTCGCAGGTATTAATACTATAGAGCGTCAGCATACAGCCTCCTTAAAGAACGGGTGAGCGGATTCGGCTATTCAGCTAGCCGTGCTCAATCAGATGACGAATACGCTGTGCCGCTTCCAGCGTAGGCGCCAATTCGGCCACCAGTGCTAGCCGCACGCGCCCAGCACCCGGGTTACTGCCGTTTGCTCCCGTGCGCCCCATTAAGCTGCCGGGCAGCACGCTAACATGCTGTTCGGCAAACAGGCGCTGGGTGAAATCAATGTCGTCGCCGCCCGGTACTGCGGGCCAGAGATAGAAACTGGCTTGAGGCGCAGGGAAGCTCATGACAGGCGCCAGCACATCGGTCACCGCGCTAAATTTCTCCCGGTAGGCGTCGCGATTAGCGCGCACATGCTGCTCATCTTGCCAGGCGGCGATAGACGCATGCTGAATAGGCAGCGACATGGCACAGCCATGGTAGGTGCGGTAGCGCTTAAACGGCGTTAGCAGGGCGGCATCGCCCGCCACAAAACCCGAGCGCAGGCCGGGCAAGTTAGAGCGTTTGGAGAGCGAGTGAAACACGACGCAGCGACGGTAGTCATCGCGACCCAGCTCGGCGCAGGCTTGTAATAGCCCGGGCGGCGGAGCGGTCTCGTCCAAATACAGCTCCGAATAACACTCGTCTGAGGCGATGATAAAGTCGTGCTCATCGGCCAGTGTAATGAGCTGCTTGAACTCCTCAAGAGGCGTCACTGCGCCGGTGGGGTTGCCCGGTGAACAGATAAACACCATCTGCACCTCGCGCCAAGTAGCGGCAGGCACCGCACTAAAGTCAGGTCGAAAATTATTCTCAGCGGTGCAGTCCAAATAGAGCGGCTCGCCGCCTGCCAGCAGCGTTGCACCTTCGTAAATCTGATAAAACGGATTGGGTACCGCGACTTTAGCTGGCTGTGTGCGATCCAGGGCTGCCTGTACAAAGGCAAAGATTGCCTCCCGGGTGCCGTTGACCGGAACGACGTGCCGTTCGCTGTCGAGTTCGCGTAGCTGAAAGCGTTGGGTTGCCCAGTTAGCGATGGCTTCACGTAGCGCAGGTAAACCGTTGGTGGCGGGGTAGCGGGACATTTCCAATTGGTGCGCTACTAATGCTTCCAGCGCTGCGGAATAGGGAGCATGTTGAGGCTCACCGATGGTCAGCGGAATAGGCGCTAAGTCAGTGGGTGGCGTTAACTCGGCTTTCAGCGCGGCCAGCTTTTCAAACGGGTAGGGATGCAGGGCGTCAAGATCGGCGTTCATGATGTGTCCGTTGATGGCTGGCGACGTAAACCGACGATTATAGGCAAGCCCCGGTACAGGCTCAAACCTAACCGGGGTTGCGAAGAGACTTAAACCCCTAACACTTCAATCAGCCGCTCGCGTAGCTGCTGTTGGCGTTCAGGGTCGGTCAGTGGTTCGCCTGCCTTGGTGGTAATGAAAAATACGTCTTCCACCCGCTCGCCAAGGGTGGCGATTTTCGCCGCCGAAAGCGAGATATCCTGCTCCATGAAGATTCGCCCCACGCGAGCCAGCAGGCCGGGGCGGTCAGGGGCCGTTAGTTCCAGCATGGTGCGCTCATTGGCCGGGTCCTGCTCAATCAGCACTTCCGTGGGTACTTTGAAATGCTTGAGCTGGCGCGGCGTGTGGCGCGTGACGATATCTGGATAATCATCGGGATCATCGAGCTCTTCGACCAAGTGCAGGCGCATCTCCTCGATGTGCGCAGGATCGCGAATCGGCTGGCCGTGGCTGTCGAGCACAATAAAAGTATTGAGTGTCCAGTCGTTGTGGGAGGTGGCGATGCGCGCGTCGTGGATCGACAGCCCCAGTTGCTCCATGGCAGCGGCGGTGGCGGCGAACAGATCATCCACCGAACGGGTATGGATAAATACCTTGGTGCCGCCTTCGGACATGTCCGCAGTCGGCGCGCTGATCAGCACCAACGGCAGCGGCGACTGGTTGTGATTGAGAATGCCCTGGGTCTGCCAAACGATTTCGCTGGGCGCGTACTGCAGGAAGTAGTCTTCCCCTAACGATTCCCAGAGATGATCGATTTGCTCACGATTAACGCCGATGGTTAGCAGCAAAGAGCGTGCCTCGGTGCGCGTTTCCCGCACCCAGTCATCCCGGTCGGGCGGGTTATTCAGACCACGGCGCAATGCACGCTTGGTCTCAGCGTGCAGTTGGCGCAGCAGCGACGCCCGCCAGCCGTTCCATAGTGTCGGGTTGGTCGCGTTGATGTCGGCCACGGTGAGTACATACAGGTAGTCGAGGCGGGTTTCATTCCGCACCACCAAGGCAAAATCACGAATCACATCGGGGTCGCTAATGTCGCGCTTTTGCGCGGTCATCGACATCAATAAATGGTGCTCCACCAGCCAACTGACCAGATTGGTATCGTGGGGCGAAACGTGATGCCGCTGGCAGAACTGTTCGACGTCCCGGGCGCCGATTTCCGAGTGGTCACCGCCGCGCCCCTTGCCAATGTCGTGAAACAGGCCGGCCATCCACAGTAGATCCAGCTTGGGAAGCTGCTGCATCAGTGCTGCCGCCACCGGGAAATCACCCTTTGCCTCCGGTTTGCGGAAACCGTGCAGAAACTTGAGTAGCCGCAAGGTGTGGGCATCGACGGTATAGATATGAAACAGGTCGTGCTGCATTAGGCCTACGGCGCGACCAAATTCGGGCAGGTATTTGCCCAAAATGCCGTAGCGGTTCATGCGCCGGAGCTGGCGCGGCACGTTGCCGGGCGCGCGCATAATGGCCATAAACAGCCGCTGGTGCCGCGGGTCTTCCCGGTAGTGGTCGTCAATCTGGTGGCGGTGGTCGCGAATCAGCCGGATGGTGTCGGCGCGTACCCCTTCGATCTCGGGGTGCTTGGCCATCAGCAAAAACAGCTCCAGCATAGCGGCAGGCCGCTCGCGAAACAGATTGCGTGAGCGGACCTGAATATAGCCGCCTTTGGTCTCGAAACGCTCATTCAGCTTGATGGTCTCCAGCGCTTCCTTTCCACGTAGGATCACTTCGTCGAAGTGTTGCAGCAGCATGTCGTTGAGGCCCGCGAGGGCCGTGACATGCCGGTAGTAGCGCTTCATAAACTGCTCGACCGCCAGACGTTCCGGCGTATCGCGGAAGCCAAACATTTCGGCGATGGTGCGCTGGTGGTCAAACAGCAGGCGGTCTTCGGCGCGGTCGGTAAGTACGTGCAGGGCATAGCGCACCTGCCACAAAAAAGCCTGCCCCTGGCTCAATATGCGCAGTTCGGCATCGTTCATAAAGCCGTTGGCGACGATATCGGTGTACTGCTCGGTGCCGAAGTGGCGCTTGGCCACCCAGCCGATCATCTGGATATCGCGTAGCCCGCCGGGGGAGCTTTTGAGGTTCGGTTCTAAGTGGTATTCGGAGTTATTATAGCGGTAGTGGCGCGAGATCTGCTCCTGCCACTTGGCCTCAAAGAAGCGGTCGGCGGGCCAAATGTGCTCGGCACTGAGGCGTTCGCGCATCGCTTCGCGCAGGCTTTCTGGTCCCGCAATCAGGCGAGATTCGAGCAGGTTGGTAATCACGGTCACGTCCGCTTCGGCTTCCCGTTCGCAGTCGTTGAGCGAGCGCACACTATGCCCGATCTCTAGGCCAATATCCCATAAGAATGTGATAAAAGCGGTCAACGGTTCGCGGTAGGCGGTGTCGTCGTCCTGCTCCAGTAGTAGCAGCAGATCGATATCCGAGTGGGGGTGTAGCTCACCACGGCCATAGCCGCCAACCGCCACCAGTGCAATGCCGTCATCGGGCCACTCATGCTGCGCCCAGGCAATCGCTAGCAGTTGATCCAAGTACCAGGCACGGCCGCGTACAAGGTCGCGAATGTCCGCACCGGCGCGAAATTGGTCGTCCAGGCGCGCCTGTAGCTCGCGCAGCGCGGCCTTAAAGGGCGCTACTGGCGAGCGCGAACCGGCAAGCTCGGTACGGAACAGGTCTAAGTCGAAAAGCGTGGTGTCCGGCTGAAACCGGTGGTGGTGGAGAAGCATTATTTGGTTAGAAAACTGAGGTCTTCATCGCCGCGCGCGGTCAGTACTTCGACACCGCCCTCGGTCACCAGCAGCGTATGTTCCCATTGCGCAGAAAGGCTGCGATCTTTGGTGACGGCGGTCCAGCCATCGCGTAGTACCTTGGTTTTATAACCGCCGACGTTAATCATCGGTTCGATGGTAAAGCACATGCCCGCGGCGAGCTTGATGTCGGCATCCGGTGCGTAGCCATCATAGTGTAGAAACTGTGGTTCTTCGTGGAATTCGGCACCGATGCCATGGCCACAGAAGTCGCGAACGACGGAGTAGCCGCTGCTTTCGGCATGCTTTTGGATCACGCGAGCAAGCTCCGAGAGGCGCACGCCAGGTTTCACCAACTCAATGCTTTTATACAGGCACTCCTGAGTAATACGGCACAGCCGTTCGCCCTGAATCGTCTCACCTACTACGAACATCACGCTGGAGTCGCCGTGATAGCCGTCTTGGGTCTTAACGGTGATATCCAGGTTCATGATGTCGCCATTTTTGAGCTTCTTGGCGTCGTCGGGGATGCCGTGGCATACCACATGGTTAATCGACGTACAGGTCGCTTTGGGAAAACCATGGTAGTTCAGCGGTGCAGGGGTCGAGCCCAGCTCGTTAACAATATACTCATGACAGAGACGGTCGATTTCCCCCGTACTAATGCCTGCCTGGATATGGGGTGTGATCATTTCAATCACGCTAGCCGCTTGGCGCCCGGCTTCGCGCATGTGTTCGATTTCAGAAGGCGTCTTGATAGGAACGTTCATGAATGCTCGATATGAATGCAGAATGGAAAATTGAATGGCGCAATTTAAGACCGTCAAACCGGGTGCGACTTCATCTTGGCAATGATCTATGGTATAAAGCCGCGCGCTTTCCTGCAATCGTGATTCCGAGCTTCTTGGCTGGGAAGGACGCAGTAGGGCAGGGCGATGAATCCGCAGCGTGCCTTTCAAGAGCTACGCTGCTTGATTAATCACTAAAAACATCAAGCCTTAAAAACACACATGCACCGGCACATGGTCCCGGGTGCCGCTGGCAGCGTCTAACGTGGTCAACGGTCGGATCCATGGGGTGCGTGGAGGCCTAACCCGAGTTTCAGGAGTTTTACCATGTCTCACGTTAATATGCGTGACCTGCTTAAAGCAGGTGCTCACTTCGGCCACCAGACCAAGTACTGGAACCCGAAGATGAGCAAATTTATCTTCGGCGCGCGCAACAAGATTCACATCATCAACCTTGAGCACACCCTTCCGGCGCTGAACGAAGCGATCGATGTGGTCGAGAAGATGGCGGCATCCAACAACAAAATTTTGTTTGTTGGCACCAAGCGCAGCGCAAGCAAGGTAATTAAAGAAGAAGCTAACCGTGCTGGTCAGCCGTTCGTCAACCATCGCTGGTTGGGCGGCATGTTGACTAACTTCAAGACCATTCGTCAGTCGATTAAGCGTCTGCGTGATCTTGAAACCATGCGCGAAGACGGCACGTTCGAGAAGCTGACCAAGAAAGAAGTCTTGATGGCGACTCGCGAGCAGGACAAGCTTGAGCGTTCTATCGGTGGTATCAAAAACATGGGCGGCCTGCCGGACGCACTTTTCGTGATCGACGTTGACCACGAGCGCATCGCGATCAACGAAGCCAACAAGCTGGGCATCCCGGTTATCGGCGTGGTGGATACTAACTCCAACCCCGATGGCGTTGATTACGTAATCCCAGGCAACGATGACTCTATCCGCGCTATCCAGATTTACGTTAAAGCGATTGCGGATGCGTGTGGTCGTGCCAAAGAAGGCAATGCTCAAGAGTTCGTTGAAGTGACCGAAGAGGCCGCTGCAGCTGAAGACAACACGGCTGCCGAGTAATCGCAGCAGTGGGTGCGGTAAGCAGATGTGCCGCATCAAGATAAAGGGGGCTATGCCCCCTTTTTCCCGCGAAAGGTGAAACGCCTGGGCGGAAGAATTTGCCGGCACTCGATACCGGCCCCGCAATACAGAGAGACATAGGGCAGCGTGATACATGATGGTCATTTATCATGCCTATACTCTGTGTTGCGTTTAACTCTCATAGAACCATTTCAGAGGTGAATTCTCATGGCAGCTATCAGCGCCTCTCAGGTCAAGGAACTTCGCGAACGTACCGGTCTCGGCATGATGGAGTGTAAAAAAGCACTCACCGAAACCGACGGTGATATCGAAGTTGCGATTGAAAACCTGCGTAAAAGCTCAGGCCTAAAAGCGGCTAAGAAAGCCGACCGCATCGCCGCCGAAGGCGTTGTGGTAACACGTGTAGCGGAAGACGGCAGCTACGGCGTAATGGTCGAAATCAACTCCGAGACTGACTTTGTTGCTCGTGATGACAACTTCATCGCCTTTGCCGACAAGATCGCCGGCGCTTTCTTCACTGCAAAAAGCGAAGATGTCGCCGCCGTGATGGCGGGCGAGCTGGAAACGGCGCGTGAGCAGTTGGTACAGAAAATCGGTGAAAACATCGGCGTACGTCGTGCCGTTGTTGTTAACGCTGCTGACGGTGGCTTGGTCGGTGAATACGTTCACGGCGGTCGCATTGGCGTTCTGACCGTACTGACAGGCGGTACTACGGAAGTCGCGAAAGACGTTGCGATGCACGTAGCCGCGATCAATCCTGCGGTTGCCCATCCTGCCGACATGCCGCAAGAGCAGTTGGATCAGGAAAAAGCGATTATCCTGGCACAGCCTGATATGGCTGGTAAGCCGGAGCAGATCGCTGAGAAAATGGTTCAGGGCCGCTTGAAAAAGTATCTGGCTGAAAACAGCCTGACCGAGCAGCCGTTTGTTAAAGACCCGAACCAGACCGTAGCTGAATTCGTCAAAGCGGCGGGCGGCGAAGTGGTTGGGTTCACACGCTTTGAAGTTGGCGAAGGCATCGAGAAAGAAGAAGTTGATTTTGCCAAAGAAGTTATGGAACAGGCTGGCCGTCGCTGAGGTCAGAGGTTTCAGTAAAAAGATGGCGTGCGCGTAAGCGCACGCCTTCGCGTATCCGGCCCTTGTATAAAGTGGGGCTGCCCCACCTGCCTATGTTCAGGTCTGCCTCAGGAGAGATGCTATGTCACGTGATGTTCAAGAGCCTACCCCCCACGTAGCACCCAGCAAAGGCAACGTTGAGAGTTCAAAGTCAAAATACAAGCGTATTTTGCTCAAACTTTCTGGCGAAGCGCTGATGGGTGAGCATGATTTTGGTATTGACCCGAAGGTACTTGACCGTATGGCGTTGGAAATTGGCCAGCTCGTCGGCATTGGGGTACAAGTGGGTATCGTGATTGGCGGTGGCAACTTGTTCCGCGGTGCGGCACTCAATGAAGCGGGCATGGACCGTGTTACCGGCGACCATATGGGAATGCTGGCGACTGTAATGAATGCGCTGGCGATGCGCGACGCCTTAGAGCGCTCAAACATTCGTTCGCGAGTCATGTCGGCCATTCCGATGAGCGGCGTGGTAGAACACTATGATCGGCGTACCGCTATCCGTTATTTAACCTCCGGGGACGTCGTGTTGTTTTCTGCAGGAACAGGTAACCCCTTTTTTACCACCGATTCCGCTGCCTGTTTGCGTGGTATTGAAGTCGATGCGGATGTGGTGATTAAAGCGACCAAAGTCGATGGTGTTTACAATAAAGACCCGGTAAAAAATACCGATGCTGTGAAGTATGACCAGCTCTCTTACGATGACGCCCTGGATCAAAAATTGGGCATTATGGATTTGACCGCTATCTGCCTGGTACGTGACCATAATATGCCGGTGCGGGTATTTGATATGAATAAGCCTGGTGCCCTACTGAATATGGTTGTAGGGGGCAAGGAAGGCACGCTGATATACAGAGGGTAATGACGTGATCAACGATATTAAGAAAGATGCCGAATCGCGCATGAAAAAAAGCGTTGAGGCGCTGCACAGTAACTTTAATAAAATTCGTACCGGCCGTGCTCATCCGAGCATTTTAGACGCCGTGACTGTGGACTATTACGGCAGCCAAGTGCCTCTCAGCCAAGTGGCCTCAGTCAACGTAGAAGATGCCCGCACGCTGACGATTGCGCCGTGGGAGCAGGGCATGGTGCAGAAAATTGAAAAGGCCATCATGACTTCGGATCTGGGTTTGAACCCGGCCAGCGCAGGCAACGTGATTCGTGTGCCGATGCCGATGCTGACCGAAGAGACTCGCAAAGGTTACATCAAGCAAGCGCGTAGCGAAGCCGAAAATGCGCGTGTGGCTGTGCGCAACGTGCGCCGTGATGCCAATGGTGATTTCAAATCATTGTTGAAAGATAAAGATATTACCGAAGACGACCAGCGTGAAGGTGAGGACGCGATCCAAAAGCTGACCGATAAATATATTGCTGAAATCGATAAAGCGCTGGTCGCAAAAGAGCAGGATCTCATGCAGGTTTAAACTGTATTTAATTCAGCCACGGGCAGCTTATGCTGCCCGTTTTGCCACACTCTGGCTGGTTTTTTTATGACTGATCTTTGGGACGAGAAACCATGACGTCACCGCAGCTTCCTGGGGAGCAGCCGGACGACGCCTACTTGCCTTCTCATACAGGGGAGGCGCCGCCGTCGCACGTTGCCATCATTATGGATGGTAATAACCGCTGGGCGCGCGCACGTGGGCTTTCGGGAGTGCGCGGACACCGTGCAGGCGTCGAAACCGTTCGCGCGGTAATTCAGCGAGCTGCCGAGCGCGATGTGCAAACGCTGAGCCTGTTTGCTTTCTCTAGTGAAAACTGGAAACGCCCAGCGGCGGAAGTCAATGCATTGATGGAGCTGTTTTTGATGGCGCTGAAACGGGAAGTCAAAAAGCTCAATGAGCGTAATGTTCGTCTCTCGATTATTGGCGAACAGCGCGGCTTTTCCCACGCGATTCAAAAGCATATTCAGCGTGCTGAAGCGTTAACTGCCCACAATACAGGTATGCACCTTGTCATTGCCGCCAATTATGGTGGACAGTGGGAGATTGCCCGTGCGGCGCGCACGTTAGCGGAGCAGGTGGCGGCCGGCGAATTAGCACCTTCAGAGATTGACGAGGCGTGCTTTGATACCGCCATGGGTATGAATGATGTGCCACCTGTAGATTTGTGTATACGTACCAGTGGTGAGCAGCGGCTGTCCAATTTTATGCTTTGGCAGTTGGCCTATGCGGAACTGCACTTTTCCCCGTTGCTATGGCCGGATTTCGGTGCGGATGCGTTTGATGCGGCATTAAACGACTTCTGTCAGCGCCGTCGTCGCTTTGGCATGACGGATGAACAAATAGAGGCGCAGGGTGCTTAAACAGCGGATTATCACCGCAGCCTGGCTAGCACCCCTGGTGCTGGTTGGCCTGTTTGGTTTAGACGGCGGCGCTTTCGCGCTATTTACGGCGTTGATGGTGCTACTTGCTACCTGGGAGTGGGCCAATCTGGCGGGCGTTTCCGTTACGGCGCAGCGTGCCCAGCTAGTGGCCGTGATGGCGGCGCTAATGCTGATCATGTGGCTGACCGGGGCGGCCACATCGATATGGCCGCTTTGGCTCTCCGCCGCTGGCTGGCTGGTGAATCTCTACTGGGTAACCCGCTACCCTGCAGCAGGTGGCCAGTGGCAGGCCACTGGACGGCGGTTGGCGATGGGCCTATGGGTGCTGTTGCCCTGCTGGGTGGGCTTTAACGTTCTGCGTGATATTGGTGTGGCTTGGCTGTTGTTTGTGCTGCTGTTGGTCTGGTGCGCGGATATAGGCGCCTACTTTGTGGGACGTAATTGGGGTAAGCGCAAATTGGCGCCCCACGTAAGTCCTGGCAAATCATGGGAGGGCGTGTTTGGTGGCCTAGTTGCGACCACTATCTTGGCCATGCTCTTTGCACTGTGGTTGCCGCTGGGCCTAGCTGGCGGCATTACCCTGATACTCATCACCGCCGTCGTCACCTTGGCCTCTGTGCTAGGGGATCTGCTGGAAAGCATGCTCAAGCGCCATCGCAATATCAAAGATTCGAGCCAGTTGCTCCCCGGCCACGGCGGGGTGCTGGATCGCATTGATAGCCTGACGGCGGCGATTCCGCTGTTTGCACTGTTTTATGTGGAAGTCCTGGTTGAGGTGTTTGCTCGGGTGCCGCCACTATGAGCCAACTCACTAATAAGCAACGCGTGACGGTGCTCGGATCGACAGGCTCTATCGGCACAAGCACGCTGGATGTGATTAGTCGTCACCCCGACCGCTATTGTGTCCATGCCTTGACCGCGCACACCTCGAAAGAATCGCTGCTTGCTCAGTGTTTGGCGCATCGACCCGCTGTCGCTGTGTTGAATGAGGAGGCCGATGCCGTTTGGTTGCGCCATGAGCTTAAGCGTGCTGGCCAATCCACCGAGGTGAGCGTAGGGCAAGAGGCACTTTGCGAGGTTGCTCGAGACGCTAGCGTAGACTGTGTGATGGCGGCAATTGTGGGCGCCGCGGGCTTACTGCCTGCGCTGGCAGCCGCTGAGGCGGGAAAGCGCGTGCTATTAGCCAATAAAGAGGCCCTGGTAATGAGCGGCGCACTGTTTATGGATGCTGTTACGCGCGCGGGCGCAACGCTATTACCAATTGATTCCGAACATAATGCCATCTATCAGTGTCTACCTACGGAGCATCGTGGTGGCTTGGCACGTCACGGCATATCTCAACTGCTACTAACGGCTTCTGGGGGGCCGTTCCGTACTTGGAGCCAGGCTGACATCAATAATGTCACTCCCGAACAGGCTTGCGCTCATCCTAACTGGTCAATGGGGCGTAAAATCTCAGTGGATAGCGCCACGCTGATGAACAAAGGATTAGAGCTGATTGAAGCGTGCTGGCTATTCGATGCAACACCTGAGCAGATACAAGTAGTGGTGCACCCGCAAAGCGTGATTCATTCCATGGCGGCGTATCACGATGGCTCGGTGATTGCGCAGTTAGGTAATCCTGATATGCGTACCCCTATTGCCTATGGGCTAGCGTGGCCTGAACGAATTGACGCCGGGGTCGAAACGCTGGATCTTTTCCAAGTGGCACGGCTCGATTTTGAACCTCCTGATGAAGCCCGCTTCCCCTGTTTGGGGCTTGCTCGTGCAGCAATGCAGGAGGGGGAGATGGCACCTGTTGTGTTAAACGCGGCCAATGAAGTGGCTGTTGAAGCTTTTCTCCAACGTCAGCTCGGCTTTACAGCCATTGGGCAACTGGTGGCCGAAGTCCTGTCGCGGCCTTATGAAGGTCGTGTCGACAGCCTTGAAAGCGTTTTAGCTACCGATCAATGGGCGCGGCATCAGTCGCTGGAACTGGTAAAACGATGGTCCGCTTAAGCATTCGCTGGGCTGGTCGTAAAAGCGGGGCGTTAAGGAGTACAGTGGAGTGGGCCTGATACAAAATATTTTAGCGGTCATTGTAGTGCTGGGCTTGTTAGTGACCTTCCATGAGTTTGGGCACTTTTGGGTGGCTAGGCGCTGCGGTGTCAAAGTGCTGCGTTTTTCGGTGGGGTTTGGCAAGCCGCTGTGGTCGCGGGTGGACCGGCAAGGCACAGAATATGCGATAGCGGCGATTCCGCTGGGCGGCTATGTCAAGATGTTGGACGAGCGCGAGGCGCCTGTGCCAGAAGGCCAGCTCGATCAGGCATTTAACCGCAAGACCGTTTGGCAGCGCATTGCAATAGTGGCCGCGGGGCCTGTCGCCAATTTTTTGCTAGCGATTTTTGCCTACTGGGCGTTGTTTGTCGCCGGTACCACGGTGGTTTCGCCGATGGTAGGCAGTGTTGCGCCTGACTCTCCCGCCGCGGAGGCAGGGCTTGTCGAAGGTCATGAAATTGTCGCCATTCAGGGCGATGAGATGCGCTCGTGGGAAGATGTTAACCTCAAGCTGGTGTCGATTATTGGCTTCAGTGGTGAGTTGGATATCGACGCCCGCCCTGAAGGCGCGAGTGACGCGCAGCGCTATGGGTTGCCCGTCAATGATTATTTGGTTCGCCAAGACCCGCCACAGCCATTACAAACGCTCGGTATTACCCCATGGCAGCCGGAATTCCCGGCTATCTTAGGCCAAGTCGTGAGCGGGGAGGCCGCAGAACAGGCAGGCCTAGAAGCTGGCGATAGGATGGTGGCGGTTAATGGCGAACCAGTGGATGATTGGATGCACTTCGTCAATATCGTGCGCGGTAGTCCTGGCGAAACACTGCAACTCACCTACGAGCGTGATGGCGAGCAGGAAACCGTTAATTTAACGCCTGGGCGTAACCGCTTGGAAACCGGGGTTGAAATTGGTTATATCGGTGCAGGCGCTGAGCAGGTCGAGTGGCCAGCAGAATTCCAGCGTGAAATCCGTTACGGCCCTATCGAAGCGGTAGGCCAGGCGCTTTCGCGCACCGGTGAGATGACGCTACTCACTATCGACGCTATTCGAAAGATGTTGGTTGGGCTTATTTCGCCCTCCAACCTGTCGGGGCCAATTACCATTGCGCAGGTCTCAGGCGATTCAGCCCGTGCAGGAATGGAAGCGTTTGTCGGCTTTCTAGCGTATCTTTCCATCAGCCTTGGGGTGCTTAACTTACTGCCTATACCCGTGCTCGATGGTGGTCACTTGCTTTATTATTTTATGGAGGTCGTGCGTGGACGACCAGTATCTGAAAAAACCCAAGCCGTAGGGTTACGCATTGGGCTTGCCATGGTCGGCACCCTGATGTTGATGGCCCTCTATTTTGATCTGATGCGCCTGTGGTAATGACGCGTGTAGCGCGCAGGATGCCTTGTCATCTGCCTGCACAAATGTATATGGTGCCTTTCTGGAATAATAGGCAGACCAACGCGAGCGAATTGACTGCATGAAAATCAAGACCCTTGGAATGGCGGCACTCTTGCTGATGGGCGCTAGCGGCGCTCAAGCACAATCCTTTGATGTTTCTGACATTCGAGTGGAAGGACTGCAGCGGGTTTCCGCCGCCTCGGTCTTCAATGCATTCCCTGTGAGTGCCAATGAGCGCGTCAGCGAAGCGCAGCTGGCTGCCGCTGCCCGTGACTTGTTTGCCACTGGGCTATTTGACGATGTCTCTCTGGCACGCGAGGGAGATGTACTCATTATTCAAGTTGTTGAGCGACCAACCATTGCGCGGTTACAGATTAGCGGTAACGACCAGATATCTGAAGAAGACCTGCGCAATGGCTTGCGCGAATCAGGTCTCTCTGAAGGCCAGGTGCTGGAGCTTTCTACGCTCGAGGAGATTCAGCGCGAGCTGGAAGGTGTCTACCAGTCTCAAGGGCGCTACAGCGCCAGTATTGATACCGAAGTTGAAGAAGTTGATGAAGGCCGAGTACAGGTCAATATCAATATCAATGAAGGCGAAGTCGCCAAGATTCGGCAGATCAATATTGTCGGCAACGAGGCTTTTGATGACGAAACGCTGCGTGAGGTATTTGAGCTAAATGATCGGCCCGGGCGCATTTTCGGCTGGTTCTCTAGCGATGAGTATTCCCGTGAAGCACTGTCCGGTGACATTGAGCGGCTGCGTTCGTTCTACTTGGATCGTGGCTACGTCAACTTCGATGTCACCTCTACTCAAGTGTCGATTGGCCCTGAAAAGTCCGAAATCTTTATTACTCTGAACGTCGATGAAGGCGCCCAGTACCGGGTGGGTGATATTCGTTTCGCGGGTGATCTACAGATCAGTGAAAACGAAGCTCGCCAGTTACTCACCGTTAAAGAGGGAGAGATTTTCTCCCGCGGCGATGTGAATGCCTCCACCGAGGCCCTGCGCCAGCGTTTGGGTGCCGAAGGCTTCGCCTTTGCTGATATTCAAGGCGTGCCTGAAATGGCAGGGGACGGTGAAACGGTCGATCTGGTGATTGCCGTCAATCCCGGTGAACGCGCCTACGTGCGTCGTATCGAGTTCTACGGTAATACGACTACCCAGGATGAAGTGCTGCGGCGTGAAATGATTCAGTTGGAGGGCGCACCCGCTTCTACCGAAGCCATTACACAATCGCGTCAGCGCCTTGAGCGCCTGGGCTTTTTTAGCCAAGTAGAAGTGGATACCCAGCCTGTACCTGGTGAGCCGGATTTACTTGACGTGACTTATAATGTTGAAGAGCAGCCCTCAGGGTCGGTCTCTGCCAGCGTTGGTTTCTCCCAGAGTGCCGGGGTTATTTACGGCGTCGGCTTGTCACAAAATAACTTTTTGGGTACGGGTAACCGGGTCAATGTAGGGGCTCAGCGCAGCGATACCTTCACCAGCGTTAACTTTGGTTTTACCGATCCCTACTGGACACTGGACGGGATTTCGCGTGGTTATAATCTGTTTTATCGCGAAACTGACTATGCCGATTCGGATATTTCGACATACTCCACGGACGCCTACGGTGCCGGTATCAACTTCGGTTACCCTGTCAGCGAGCTGTCTCGCCTCAATTTTGGTGCCAGCATTGAAGACCTGACGGTGAAAACCTACTCTGACACAGCCTCGGAAATTCGCCGTTACGTCGATGACCAGGGTGAAAATGCGCAAAGTTTAAAACTAACCGCCAGTTGGACGCGCAATAACCTCAACAGAGGTATCATGCCGACCGATGGTAGCTATCAGCGCTTGTCGCTGGAAACCGGTGTGCCGGGTAGTGATGCGGAGTACTACAAGCTGCGCGCGCGAGCTCAACAGCTCTTCCCGATTAACGATGACGAGTCCTGGGCGTTCAAATTTACCGGCAACGTCGGCTATGCCGATACGCTGGGCGGCAACGATCCCTACCCCTTCTATGAAAACTTCTACGCGGGCGGTCTAGGCTCGGTGCGTGGCTTCACCTCGAATACGCTTGGGCAGCGCACCACGCCAGCAACAGAAGGTGGTCGTGACCGCACCCTGGGCGGTAACGTTTCAGTAGAAGGTAGCGCCGAGATCATTTTCCCGCTGCCCTTTATTGAAGATCAGCGCGCGCTGCAAACATCGCTATTCCTGGATGGCGGTAATACCTTCCTGACCTCTTGCTACGATGTGCTTGCAGAAGATGCAGGGCGTCAGCAGTGCAACTCCGGCGTTGATCTAGGCGATTTGCGCTACAGTGCCGGTATTGGCCTCTCATGGCTGACACCCGTGGGCCCGCTGACCTTTAGTGTCGCGGAACCGTTAAACGATGAGAGCGGTGACGATACACAGTTCTTCCAGTTCTCATTAGGACAATCGTTCTAAGGGCAGTCGTTCTAATTTTGCTAGACCGCGTACCATGGTGGCGCGCCTAGCGTAATCTAAGGAGTTAACATGATGCGTAAACTGACAGCGATTGTATGCCTGTTGGGCGCGATGATTTTGCCTGCTCACGCCGCGGAAGTAGCAGTGTTGGACTGGCGAGCGGCATTGATGAATACTCAATCTGCGCAAGAGTCACTGAGTAGTCTTGAAGGGCAAATCGGCAATCAACAGCGTGAAGCCCAGAGCTTGGGGAATGAGCTCCAGCAGCTCCAGCAGCGCCTGCAGAACGAAGGCGAAACGATGGCGCAGTCTCAGCGCGAATCGCTGATGAGTGAATTACAGCAAAAAGGCAGCCGTTTTGAACAGCTGCGCCAGGAAGTCATGCAGGCACAGCAACGCTCTGAACAGCAGTTTCTGGAGGGTGCTGAACCGAAACTGGAACAAGCCGTCGCAGAGGTGCTGGAACGCCACGGCATTGATGTGCTGGTCGAGCCCCAGGGCGTACTGCATTCAGGGGTTGATCTGCCCAATGTGACCGATGAGGTTACTGAGATCTTTAATACCTTGAACTAATTTTAAACGATGATTGGTGTGGCCCTGCCACACCAAAGTTTCCTGGGTCCCCATGACGCACGCTTCTTATCACCTTACCCTTGCAGACATTGCGCGCCACTTGGGTATTGCCGTTAGCAGCAATGCTCAACAGCCAATACGTGGTTTGGCAACGCTAAAAGAAGCGCAGCCGGATCAAGTGGCTTTTCTGGCCAATCGCGCCTATCTGAAAGATTTGGCATCGACTAAGGCCGCGGCAGTATTACTGCACCCTGAGCATGGCAAGCACTGCCCGGTACCGCGCCTTGAGATCGAAAACCCTTATTTAGGCTACGCCAAACTATCGCAGCTGTTTGATCCGTTACCCGCTCGCGACGTGGTGGGTATTCACCCGACTGCGGTTGTCGCTGATGATGTGCAGGTAGGCGCAGATGTCTCCATTCAAGCGCATGCCGTGGTTGAATCAGGTGTGGTGCTGGAGGACCGAGTGGTGATCGGGGCCGGCAGCGTTGTCGGGGCTGACTGCACCATCGGCGAAGCAACGCGTTTACATGCCAATGTTACTCTGTGCCACGGCGTGGTGATTGGTAAACGGGGAATATTGCAAAGCGGCTGCGTTATCGGTGGTGATGGTTTTGGTTTTGCCCATGACGGCGCAGGCTGGCATAAAATTGCCCAGTTGGGTGGTGTCGTGCTGGGAGATGACGTTGAAGTGGGGAGCTGTTCGAGCATTGATCGTGGCGCCTTGGGTGATACCGTGATTGGCGATGACGTCAAAATTGATAGTCAGGTGCAAATTGCTCATAACGTCATCATTGGCGACCACAGCGCGTTAGCGGGATGTGTGGGTATTGCGGGCTCTACCAAAGTTGGCAGGCATTGTATGCTAGGCGGGGGGGTTGGTTTAGCTGGCCATCTGACTATCTGCGATGGTGTTCAAGTGACAGGAATGAGTTTGGTAACAAACTCGATTCATGAACCTGGGGTTTACTCCTCCGGTACCGGTGCTATGGCCAATACCCAGTGGCGTAAAAATGCAGTCCGCTTTAAACAGCTAGATGACATCGCTAAACGTCTAGCGAGGTTGGAAAAAAAGCAGCGCGATTAGTGCGAATAGTAGATAACAGCTGAATGGAGTGCCTACTGCTGGCGTAAAACTAGGCAGTAGTGAGGTATAATCTACAGCCTTTTAGCCAGTCTGCGTGCTGGTATTTGCCTGACTCTCTTTATGAGTTCCAGGTTTTTTGTCATTTTAGAGGTCGCTACGATGGTTATGGATATTAATGAGATTCGCGAATACTTGCCCCACCGTTACCCCTTTTTATTGGTGGATCGAGTAACGCAATTGACCACTGGCGAATCCATCGTTGCGTACAAGAATGTCAGCATTAATGAACCGTTCTTCAATGGCCATTTTCCCCATCATCCGATTATGCCAGGTGTGTTAGTGCTCGAAGCACTCGCCCAAGTATGTGGCATTCTTGGTTTTAAAACGGTCAATAAACTACCTGCTGATGGCTACGTCTATTATCTGGTCGGCAGTGATAACGTCCGTTTTAAGCGACCGGTGATGCCGGGTGACAAGCTCACGCTAGAAGCTGACGTTATTAAAGGGAAACGGGGAATCTGGAAATTTGCCTGCCGCGCCAAGGTTGATGGTGAGTTGGCCTGCGAAGCGGAAATTATTTGTGCCGAGAGGAAGGTGGCTTGATACATCCTACTGCACTGGTCGACCCGACGGCGTGTCTTGCTGACGATGTTGAGGTAGGCCCTTTTAGCATCATCGGCCCAGATGTCAGTATTGGCGCTGGTTCGGTGATTGGCCCGCATGTGGTGGTGAAAGGCCCCACCACATTAGGTGAACGGACGCGTATTTTTCAGTTTGCATCCGTTGGCGAAGACTGCCAGGACAAAAAATACGCAGGCGAGCCGACGCGGTTAGTCATGGGCGACGATAACGTCATTCGTGAAGGCGCTACGATTCATCGTGGCACTATCCAGGATCGCGGCGAAACCACGGTTGGTTCGCGCAATCTGTTTATGGCCTATGTCCACGTTGGTCACGACTGCGTGATTGGTAGCGACTGTATTCTGGCCAACCAAGTCACCCTGGCAGGCCATGTGACCATTGGTGATTATGTCATTCTCGGGGGCTTGGCGGCAGTGCATCAGTTCTGCCATTTTGGTGATCACGCCATGGCGGGTGGTGGCTCGATTATCACCAAAGATACTCCCGCTTACATTATGATTAATGGCAACCCTGCCGAGGCGCGAGGTCTCAATCTAGTGGGCTTAAAGCGGCGTGGTTTTAGCCGCGAGGCGATTAGTGCCTTAACCGCTGCCTATAAGATGGTTTATCGTCAAGGGCTAACGACCGAGCAGGCGCTGGCTGAGATGCGTAGTCGCTTTCATTTACCCGAAGTCGAACATTTTGCAGCTTCCATTGAGCGTTCGACCCGCGGCATTACCCGCTAACCCATGCTAGCGCTCTTATGACTTTGCAACGCGTCTACCTCGTGGCTGGAGAGCTCTCCGGCGATATTCTTGGCGCTGGACTGATGCGTGAACTCAAAGCACGCCATCCAAGCATCGAGTTTCGTGGTATCGGCGGGCCGCGTATGCAGGCCGAAGGCATGAAAAGCCGCTTTCCCCTCGAAACGCTGGCGGTAATGGGGCTGGTGGAAGTGCTTAAGCACCTTCCTGAACTGATCCGTGTGCGGCGTATCCTGAAAGCCGAAGTGTTGGCTTGGCAGCCGGATATTATGCTCGGCATTGATGCGCCTGACTTCAATTTAGGCTTGGAACGTCAGCTCCGCGAAGCGGGCATTACCACCGCCCACTACGTGAGTCCTTCCGTCTGGGCCTGGCGCCAGGGGCGGGTAAAAGGCATCGCTAAATCGGTGGATGGCATGCTCACACTGCTCCCTTTTGAAGCCGCCTTCTATCGCGAACATCGGGTGCCCGTCGCCTTTGTGGGCCATCCCCTGGCCGACGAAATGCCGCTGGAGAATGACCGTGTTGCCACCCGCCAAGCGCTGGAACTGTCGCCGGACAGTCAGGTGTTGGCGCTGCTGCCGGGCTCCCGGGCTAATGAAATTCGTTTTCTGGGCGACACCTTTCTTGCGGCCGCTGAGCTGCTCTGTCAGCGCCACTCTGCGCTGCAGGTAGTGATTCCTGCGGCCACCGCTGATCGCCGCCGGGAAATCAGCGCACTGCTGACTAACTACCCCATGCTGGCGGAGCGTACTGAACTACTGGACGGTCAGGCCCGCGAAGCCATGGTGGCGAGTGATATGGTACTGCTGGCCTCTGGCACGGCTGCGCTTGAAGCCATGCTGTGCCACCGCACCATGCTAGTGGCTTATAAAATGGCGCCGATGACCCACTGGCTGGCCAAGCGGATGGTCAAAACCCAATGGGTGTCGTTGCCCAATTTGATTGCCCAGGAGACGCTGGTGCCTGAACTGATACAGGACGCTGCCTCGCCGGAGGCGATTGCCGATCAGCTCAGCGCCATGCTGGCGGACGAAGATAGCCGCCATGCCCTGGAAGCGCGTTTTGCCGAGATGCACGCCACCCTCCAGCGCAACGCCAGCCGACGCGCCGCCGAGGCGATTAGCCTTTTGGCCGCAGGTCAGCCCCTGGAGACTGTTGATGGCCATTGAGCATTGGTTGATCGAGCACAAGGATTTCCCGCTGCTCGAAATTGCCTATAGCGGCGAGCGGCTGGCAGGAGTGGATGAAGTAGGTCGAGGGCCGCTGATCGGCAGCGTGGTGGCCGCGGCGGTGATTCTCGACCCCGCTCAGCCGATTGACGGTCTTACCGACTCTAAAAAGTTGACGGCGCGCAGGCGTGAAGCGCTTGATACACAAATTCGCGAGCGGGCGTTAGCCTTTGCCGTGGCAGAAGCCAGCGCTGCCGAAGTGGATGCGTTGAATATTTACCACGCCACCCACTTAGCTATGCGTCGAGCCATCGATGCGCTGGCACCGGCGGCGGAATATCTACTCGTGGATGGCAACAAGTTACCTGGCCATCTGCTGCCTGGCCAGGCAGTGGTGAAGGGCGATTCACGCCACTGTGCCATTGCCGCGGCATCGATTTTGGCCAAGGTCGCTCGCGACGCGCAGATGGTCGTCTTGGATGAGTGCTATCCTGAGTATGGTTTTGCGCGTCATAAAGGCTACCCGACCAAAGAGCATTTGACGGCGCTTGCAGCTCACGGGCCACTGGCCGAACATCGTCGTAGCTTCGCGCCTGTGCAGCGTCAACTGACGCTGCTTTGACGTATTTTTTCTTCACCTAGTTTGCCTAGCGTTTTGTTGAGAGTCCCATGACACTTCCGTTCGTTCATTTACGTTTGCACAGTGAATACTCCCTGGTCGATGGCCTGGTTAAGCTAAAGTCGCTGGTCAGCACCACGGCTGAACGGGCGATGCCAGCGTTGGCCTTGACCGATGAAACCAACCTGTTCGGCCTGGTGAAGTTCTACAAAGCCGCCCAAGGGGCGGGCTTAAAACCCATTATTGGCAGCGACTTATGGCTGCAGAATCCCCATGACGAGTCCCACCCTTACCGGCTGACACTGCTGGCCATGAACGACGTTGGTTATCGCAATCTTACTGAGTTGATCTCGAAAGGCTGGACCCATGGCCAGCGCCAGGGGCGGGCCATTCTCGATAAGCAGTGGGTGCTGGAACAGAGCGAAGGACTGATTGCGCTTTCCGGCGCCCGGGAGGGTGAGATTGGCCGCCACTTGCTATCTGATCACGCACAGGATGCCCGAGTGCTGCTCGAAGAGTGGCAGGCGGCATTTCCCGAGCGCTTTTATCTAGAGTTGGTTCGCACTGGGCGCCCGCTGGAAGAAGCCTGCGTTCACGCCAGCGTCAAGCTGGCCATTGAGACAGGTACCCCAGTGGTGGCGACCAATGACGTGCGCTTTCTTGAGCGCGACGATTACTGGGCTCATGAGACCCGCGTCGCCATCGGTGAGGGCAAGGCGCTGGACGACCCGCGCCGTGAACGTCGCTACACCGAAGAGCAGTACTTAAAAAGCCCCGACGAGATGGCGGCGCTGTTTGCCGATATTCCCGAAGCGCTGGAAAACAGCGTGATGATCGCCGAGCGCTGCAGCGTGGACGTGCGCCTGGGCGAGATTTTCCTGCCCGAGTTCGGCATTCCCGAAGGGATGACCCAGGATGAGTTCTTTCGCAAGGTCTCCCACGATGGCTTGACGGATCGCCTCGACTTTCTGTTTCCCGCTGAACGCTATCCTCGTGACAGCGAAGAGTACCAGGCGATCGACCAGCGCTACCGCGACCGGTTGGAGTTCGAGCTCAACGTTATTATCCAGATGGGGTTCCCTGGCTACTTCCTGATCGTGATGGACTTCATCCAGTGGGCCAAGGATAACAGCGTGCCGGTAGGCCCGGGGCGTGGTTCCGGTGCTGGTTCGCTGGTGGCCTACGCGCAAAAGATCACCGATCTGGATCCGATTGGCTACGACCTGCTGTTCGAACGCTTTCTTAACCCCGAACGTGTTTCCATGCCCGACTTTGACGTCGACTTCTGCATGGAGAAACGCGATAAAGTGATCGAGTACGTCGCCGAGCGCTACGGGCGTAATGCGGTCTCCCAGATTGTCACTTTTGGCACCATGGCGGCCAAGGCTGTTGTGCGTGATGTCGCCCGCGCTCAAGGGCGCCCCTATTCGCTGGGCGACAAGCTCTCCAAGCTGATTCCCTTTGAAGTGGGCATGACCCTGGCCAAGGCGATTGAGCAGGAACCCGCGCTCAAAGAGTTTATCGGCAACGACGAAGAGGCCGAAGAGATCTGGGAGATGGCACTCAAGCTTGAGGGCACCACCCGGGGTACAGGTAAACACGCCGGTGGCGTGGTCATCGCCCCCACCAAACTGACTGATTTCTCACCGCTGCTCTGCGATGAAGATGGCTCTGGCTTGGTGGTCCAGTTCGATAAAAACGATATTGAAGAGGCCGGGCTGGTCAAGTTCGACTTTCTGGGCTTGAGGACGCTGACGATTATCGACTGGGCACTAGAGATGGTCGACAAGGTGCGCAGCGTTAACGGCCAGGATCCGCTCAACATTGATAGCATCCCGCTGGACGATGCGCCGACCTTCGAGATGCTCAAGCGCGCCGAAACCACGGCGGTGTTCCAGCTTGAATCCCGCGGCATGAAGGAACTGATCAAGCGCCTGTTGCCCGACTCCTTGGACGACATGATCGCCCTGGTAGCTTTGTTCCGCCCCGGCCCACTGCAGTCGGGCATGGTCGATGACTTTATCAACCGTAAGCACGGCCGGGCTGAAGTCTCTTATCCACACCCCGATTACCAGCACGAGCTATTGAAACCTGTCTTGGCACCCACCTACGGCATCATTCTCTACCAAGAGCAGGTCATGCAGATCGCTCAGGTAATGGCAGGCTACAGCCTCGGCCAGGCCGATATGCTGCGACGGGCCATGGGTAAGAAAAAGCCTGAAGAGATGGCCAAGCAGCGCGACGGCTTTATGGAAGGGTGCGCCGCCAACGGTATCGATAAAGACCTGGCCGGTAACATCTTTGACCTGGTAGAGAAATTCGCCGGTTACGGCTTTAACAAGTCTCACTCGGCTGCCTACGCGCTGGTGTCTTACCAAACCGCGTGGCTGAAAGCCCACTATCCGGGGCCCTTTATGGCCGCGGTCATGTCCACGGAAATGGACAACCTGGATAAAGTGGTACCGCTGATCGAGGAGTGCCGCAACCTCCGGCTCACCGTGACCCCGCCGAACGTCAACGTCGGTGGCTACAAGTTCACCGTCGATACCGATGCACGTGTGGTCTACGGGCTAGGCGCCATTCGCGGCGTGGGCGAAGGCCCCATTGGCGCCATTGTCGAAGCCCGCGAGGCAGATGGCCCTTTCAAAGATATCTTTGATTTCTGCCGCCGCATTGATCCCAAACGGATGAATAAACGCACCCTGGAGGCGCTGATTCGCTCCGGTGCGCTGGATACTTTAGGCCCCAATCGTGCGGTACTGTTCGCAGCGATGGAGGACGCGCTAAAAGCCGCTGCCCAAAACCACGCCAATCAGAATCTGGGCATGCTCGACATGTTTGGTGATGCGTTCGCCGCGGCGGATGAAAGTGACGGTGACAGCAACGTTTACGCCGAATACATCAACGCCCGTGAGTGGACTGATCGCGAACGGCTCTCAGGGGAGAAAGATACCCTGGGGCTTTACCTGACGGGGCATCCGATTGATGAGTACGAGCGGGAGTTAAAGCGCTTTGTCTCCACGCGGATCAGCGATTTAAAACCTTCTCGTGACCCCCAGCGCGTTGCTGGACTAGTGGTCGGCGTACGCACCATGAAGTCCAAGCGTGGTGATACTATGGCGTTTATCACTCTGGATGATCGCACCGGACGTATTGAAGCTTCGCTGTTTGGGGAGCTATTCGAACAGCTGCGCGGTCAGATTGAGGCTGACCAGGTACTCATCGTTGAGGGCGAGGTCTCCAGCGATGAATTCTCTGGTGGCCTGCGCCTACGTGGTAAAGACGTCACGCCGATGGTGACGGCGCGTATTCGCTACGGCCAGGCGGTGGAACTAGCGCTGGACGCGGGGCAGATCAATGGTCGCTTAATTGAAACACTGCGCGACAGCCTAACGCCTTATCGCGATCAAGAGGGCTTGCCGGTGCGCCTGCAGTACCGCCACCCGGCCGCAGTGGCTTGGCTGGAACTCGCCGATGAGTGGAAAGTCGCACCGAGCGATGACTTACTGCTGGCGCTGCGGGATGTCCAGGGCCAGACAGGCGTACAGTTACGCTATCGATAAAGTGTGACAGAAGGGCACTCACCTTGCGTGGCAGGGTCAGGGTGCGATAATACTTATTTTGATCAGGCTTGTTTTTGACAGGCAGCTTACAGGCAGAGCCGATGAATCCTAATTATCTCGATTTTGAACAGCCGATTGCCGAACTTCAGGCAAAAATTGAGGAGCTGCGGTTAGTCAGCTCCGATAGCCAAGTCAACCTTTCCGACGAGATTGCTCGGCTGGAAGAGAAGAGCCGCAAGCTGACGGAATCGATCTTCAAGGATTTGACTCCCTGGCAGGTTTCTCAGCTATCACGGCACCCCCAGCGGCCCTACACGCTGGACTACCTCGAACACATTTTTACCGACTTTGACGAGTTGCACGGTGATCGCAACTTCGCCGATGATGCCGCGCTGGTGGGTGGCATTGCGCGGTTAAACGATGCGCCGGTGATGGTGATTGGCCATCAAAAAGGCCGCGATGTAAAAGAGAAAGTGCGCCGCAACTTTGGTATGCCGCGCCCAGAAGGCTATCGCAAAGCGTGCCGCCTGATGGAAATGGCTGAGCGCTTTAAAATGCCCATCGTGACGTTTATTGACACGCCGGGCGCTTACCCCGGTATCGACGCGGAAGAGCGCGGTCAGTCAGAGGCCATCGCCTATAACCTCGCCGTCATGTCGCGGCTGAAAACGCCGATTATCTCCACCGTGGTGGGCGAAGGTGGCTCCGGCGGTGCATTGGCGATTGGGGTATGCGACGAGCTGCAAATGCTGCAGTACTCCACCTACTCGGTGATTTCACCGGAGGGCTGCGCATCGATTTTATGGAAAAGCGCTGAAAAAGCCTCCGATGCCGCTCAGGCCATGGGCATTACCGCCGAGCGACTGAAAGAGCTGGGCTTTGTCGATTCGCTGATCAAAGAGCCGCTCGGTGGCTCCCACCGCCACCCGCTAACCACCGCTGAACGGGTCAAAGAGGCTTTGACCGCCAGCTTGGAGCGTCTGCAGGCGATGGACACCGACGCACTGTTGGAACGTCGCTATCAACGTCTGATGAGCTATGGCGCCCCAGCCGCTTAATACGCTTCAAAACTTGCTCAATGACGCCCTGGCGGAAATCCCGCCGGGGCGCTCTATTTGGGTGGCACTCTCGGGTGGTTTGGACTCCTGTCTGCTGCTCGCGTTAGCCGCACAGGCCTGCGAACAAGCAGGTAGCCCTTTGCGGGCCATCCACATTAACCACGGCCTACAGGCGGCAGCGCAGGCGTTTGAAGCGCACTGCCGAGATATGTGTGTGCGTTTGAACGTGCCGCTATCAGTGGTCAATGTGGCGGTAGATACGCAAGGCGAAGGCATCGAAGGCGCCGCGCGAAATGCCCGCTATGAGGCTTTTTTTGCGACCATTCCCACGGGGGATACGCTCTGGCTGGCCCAGCACCAAGACGACCAGGCGGAAACCTTCCTGCTTGCCGCCCTGCGCGGCAGCGGGGTGCGTGGGCTAGCGAGCATGCCCTATCGACGCGACGCTCAGGGTATTACCCTGATGCGCCCCTGGCTAACGGTGCGCCGGCCAGCGCTAGAGGAAACCGCGCATTCACTCGCCGTGACCTGGTGTGAAGATCCAACCAATAGCGATATAAGCCTTGACCGCAATCGCCTGCGTCACCGGGTGCTGCCTGCGATGCGCGAGCGCTGGCCTGAGGCAGATCGCGTGCTAGCGAACAGCGCTGCCCATGCTGGCGAAGCAGATGTGTTGCTGCGCGAATACGCTCATGAAGAGCTGCAACGTTTACTGGTCGATGGTCATTACATCGATGCTGTCGCGTTAGGCGAGTGTTCCCACCCCCGTCAGCGGCTGCTGGTGCGCACGTTTTGCCAACAGCTAGGCCTGCCAACACCGCCCCAGAAGCGTTTAGAGAGCCTGCTGAATCAATTGAATGCCAAGGCGGATGCCGAGGTGTGCGTTGAGTGGCCGGGCGCCCAGGCGCGCCTATGGCGTCAGCGGCTCTATTTGATGGTGCCGTATGAGCCGCTACCGGCTTGGGAGTCTAGCTGGGATGGACAAACGCCGCTGGAGACGCCCATCGGGCCGCTAGGTTGGCAAGTGGTATTACCTCAGCCGCACTCCCCATTAGTAAGGGTGACCTGGCGTCAGGGCGGCGAGGTTATTCAACTGCCCAAGCGAGGAAGGCGCGATCTCAAGCGGTTGCTACAAGAGGCGGATATGCCGCCCTGGGAGCGAGAACGGCTGGTGGTTATCATGCAGGGTGAGGCGTGTATCGGGGTGATTTGCCCCCCTGCTCAGCTGCTATGGCAGGCAGAGGGCGTTCGCTTTACCCGTCTGACTTTGCCTGCTTAACGATTAGCTTAAAACCGGCGGCTTCCATAAACGCCTGCTCCTGCTCCAGGTCGGTACTCAGTAGGGTGGGTTCATCGCTGGCAGGCAGCGTGATCGTCAAGCTATCGCTGTCAGCGCTTATTTCCGGTAGCGAGGGCGCGCTTTCCGGGCGGGAATGGTTGAGCAAAACGGCTAAACGCAGCAGCCGGGCGAGCTTCTGGGTAGTCTCTTGTTGCGCTTCCGGCAGGGCCTGCCACTCCTTGAGTGGAAATTTACGCCGGTGTGCGCGCACTAAAAACGCCAGCTGGCGCTGTTCAGGGCGTGAAAAACCCGCTAGATCCGAGTGCTCCAGCAGATAGGCGCCGTGACGGTGGAACTGACTGTGGGAGATCGCCAAACCGATTTCGTGCACGTGGCTGGCCCACTGTAAATAGCGGCCTTGATCAAGGTTTAGCGACCAGGCATGGCGTACCTGATTAAACAAACGCTCGGCGGTATCGGCGACATTGAGCCCTTGGCGGGTATCAACGTCGTAGGTGCGCTTCAGTGATTCCAAGCTTTTCGAGCGCGAATCCTCCGCGCTGTTGCGCCCGGCCATGTCGTAAAGTACGCCTTCACGCAGAGCGCCGTCGGCGAAGCGCATTTGGGTTAAATCAAACGCTTCAAAAATCGCTCCGAGAATGGCAACGCCCGCAGGGAAGACTTTGGCGCGATCGGCTTTGAGGCCATCCAGCTCGACTTTATCCAATTGTTTGCACTTTAGCAGGCGCTCGCGCAGTTTCTTCAAGCCGCCACGTGTGATAACCCCCTCATTGTGCGTATCGCCATAAGCATGCAGCACGCTGGCGGCGGCCTTGATCGTGCCGCTTGAGCCAACCGGGTCATCCCAGCCTAAACGCTGGTAAGGGCGCTGAATGTTGGCCAGCTCCGAAAGGGCGGCTAGCTCGGCGCGGCGCATGCGTTTTTCGTTTAATTCGCCGTCGGGGAAGAAGCGTCGAGAGAAAGTCACGCAGCCCATGCGTAGGCTTTCCAACGCCTTGGGTTCAAAGGCTTCGCCGATGATAAATTCGGTCGAGCCCCCGCCAATATCGACGATCAAGCGGCGGCCAGTTTCGGCCAGCGCGTGGGCGGCACCTAAATAAATCAGCCGCGCTTCTTCGCGGCCGGCAATGATTTCGATGGCGTGACCTAATTGTGCCTCGGCGCGCTCGATAAACGCTTGGCTATTATCGGCATCGCGCAGCGCGTTAGTACCGACAATGCGCAAATTGGCATCAGTAATATCGTTTAAAAACGGCGCGAAGCGGCCCAGGCAGTCCAACGCGCGCTGTATCGACTCTTCGCTGAGCAGGCCGTCATCGTCTAAGCCAGCAGCGAGCTGCACTTTTTCACCTAAGCGGGCCACCACTTGGAGGCGTTCATGTTGATAGTTGGCCACCAGTAGGTGAAAGCTGTTGGAACCCAGGTCAATAGCGGCTAGGCGCTGCGGTGCACTGTTATCTGTCTCAGCGGCAGAGCCGGGAATGGGAGGTGAAATATCCTTGTGCATAAGCTTTCCTTCGTGTTGGCTGTGCCAAGGTTGCGGCGACCTTTATCTATTGTCAATTGCCAAAGGCTTGCGTTTGTCGCGGCGCTTGACTACCATCGAACAACTGGCCTGATCTGACCTGGTTAGTTAGTGTGTTCGAAAGCACGTCGTTGTTTAGGTGAGCCATTAGTTAGATAAATCATCTTGCATACGTCGTTCAAGTACGGCACCTTGGTCGCCCCAGACGTTACTTACTGTTTATCCCGTTAGCGTCAGCCAGAATTCCAAGTCGTCAGATAGCCCACTGGTTCAGGCACTCTTCTGTGTGAACCAGATTAAGCAAGTGTTAGCACCCTCGAGTTGAGCCTTAATGATGACAAGCAAGGTGTTATCCGTTAAGTTCAACCAAGTTCCTTTCATTTTCGAGCGCGTGCCTTTAGTGGGGTCTGAACGCATCACACGGCGTCACTTTCACGCCTCCTGTCTTACTCCCGGCGCCTGGCGCCCAGCTTCCATGAGCAACTTTCTAACACACCGATGAATCTCACTGAACTCAAGCAAAAAACCGTTCCCGAGCTCCTCGATATCGCCCGTGAAATGGGTATTGATAACTTGGCCCGTTCGCGCAAGCAGGACATCATTTTCGCCATCCTCAAAAAACACGCCAAAAGTGGCGAGGATATCTACGGCGACGGTGTGCTGGAAATTCTTCAGGATGGCTTTGGCTTCCTGCGCAGCGCTGACAGCTCCTATCTCGCCGGCCCGGACGATATTTACATTTCGCCCTCGCAGATCCGCCGTTTTAATCTGCGTAAAGGCGATTCCATTTCAGGCAAAATCCGTCCGCCGAAGGAGGGTGAGCGCTATTTCGCCCTGCTGAAGGTCAGTCAAATCAACTTTGACCGCCCGGAAAATGCCAAGCACAAGATCTTGTTTGAGAACTTGACGCCGCTGTTCCCAGACGACCGTATGCGCATGGAGATCGGCAACGGCTCCACAGAAGACCTGACTGCGCGGATCATCGATCTAACCGCGCCGATCGGTAAAGGCCAACGTGGTTTGTTGGTATCGCCGCCCAAGGCGGGTAAAACGCTGATGTTGCAAAATATCGCGACCTCCATCACGCGCAACAACCCAGAGTGTCATCTGATCGTTCTGCTGATTGATGAGCGCCCTGAGGAAGTGACCGAAATGTCACGTACTGTGCGTGGCGAAGTGGTGGCATCGACCTTCGATGAGCCGCCGGCGCGTCACGTACAAGTAGCCGAAATGGTCATCGAGAAAGCCAAGCGCTTGGTTGAGCACAAGAAAGACGTGGTCATCCTGCTCGACTCCATTACTCGCTTAGCGCGTGCCTACAACACCGTGGTACCTAGCTCCGGCAAAGTACTCACTGGTGGTGTCGATGCCCACGCCCTGGAGAAGCCGAAACGCTTCTTTGGTGCGGCGCGTAACATCGAAGAGGGCGGCAGCCTGACGATTATCGCCACGGCGCTGGTCGATACCGGCTCCAAGATGGACGAAGTCATCTTCGAAGAGTTCAAGGGTACCGGCAACATGGAAGCTCACCTGGACCGCAAGCTGGCTGAGCGTCGCGTTTTCCCGGCGATCAATATTCGCCGCAGCGGCACCCGTCGTGAAGACCTGCTGGCCTCTGAGGATGAAATGCAGCGCATGTGGATTCTGCGTAAGCTGCTCAACCCCATGGAAGACACCGCCGCTACTGAATTTCTGATTGACCGTCTAAAAGATACCAAGACCAATCTTGAATTCTTTGAAGCGATGAAGCGCCGCTAACGTTGATCAAAACGGGTAGAGCGGCGCATCGCCAGTCAGGGAGCGTGCCTTGAAGTACAAAGACTTACGCGAGTTCATCGCGGCGCTTGAAGCGCAGGGTGAACTCAAGCGTATCCATATCGAAGTCGACCCTTATCTGGAAATCACTGAAATTTGTGACCGCACGCTACGTGCCGGTGGTCCGGCGTTATTGTTTGAAAACGTCAAAGGCCACGACATGCCGCTGCTCGGTAACCTGTTTGGCACCCCCAAGCGGGTGGCGCTGGGCATGGGGCAGGACTCGGTAGATGCGCTCAGAGAAGTGGGTAAGTTGCTGGCTTTTCTCAAAGAGCCTGACCCACCCAAAGGCTTGAAAGATGCCTGGGGCAAGCTGCCGATCTTCAAGCAAGTGCTCAGCATGAGCCCGAAAAACGTCAAGCATGCACCGGTGCAAGAAGTGGTGTATGAAGGTGACGAGGTTGATCTCGGCCTGCTGCCGATTCAGCATTGCTGGCCTGGCGATGCGGGGCCGCTGGTCACCTGGCCATTGGTAATTACCAAAGGACCGCTCAAGGCACGCCAGAACCTAGGCATCTACCGTCAGCAAAAAATTGCTAAGAACCGCCTGATCATGCGCTGGCTTTCTCATCGTGGTGGGGCATTGGATTTCCTGGAATTTCAGAAAGCCCATCCTGGCGAGCCCTTTCCCGTTGCGGTGGCACTCGGCGCTGACCCAGCGACGATCTTGGGTGCGGTTACTCCCGTACCGGATACGCTCTCGGAGTATGCCTTTGCCGGGCTACTGCGCGGCTCGCGCACTGAACTAGTAAAATGCGGCCACGCAGACCTTGATGTGCCCGCGTCGAGCGAAATTATCCTCGAAGGCTTTATCTACCCCGATGATATCGCCGCGGAAGGCCCCTTTGGTGATCACACCGGTTACTACAATGAGGTTGACCACTTTCCGGTATTTACTGTTACCCGAATGACCATGCGCCGCGATGCAATTTACCATTCCACGTACACGGGGCGCCCACCTGATGAGCCGGCGATTCTGGGCGTGGCGCTGAATGAAGTGTTTGTGCCCATCCTGCGCAAGCAGTTTCCCGAAATCGTTGACTTTTACTTGCCACCGGAAGGCTGTTCTTACCGGATGGCGGTGGTCACTATGAAGAAACAGTACCCTGGTCATGCCAAGCGCGTGATGATGGGGGTCTGGAGTTTCCTGCGTCAGTTTATGTATACCAAGTTTGTGATTGTGTTGGATGACGACGTGGATGCACGCAACTGGGAAGATGTCATCTGGGCGATCACCACACGGATGGACCCTGCACGGGACACCGTGATGGTCGAAAATACGCCGATTGATTATCTCGATTTCGCTTCGCCGGTCTCAGGCTTAGGCTCGAAAATGGGGTTAGACGCTACCAATAAGTGGCCGGGAGAAACCGACCGCGAATGGGGTACTCCCATTGTTATGGATGAGGCCGTTAAAGCGCGAGTAGATGAACGCTGGGAAGCATTGGGTATAGGCCTTGAATTGCCGCCCTCTCGCCACGGTAGTTGATCATGGGGCGCATCGCTGATCGAATTTGCAAAAAGAGGCTTTCATGAGTGCAAGGACGTTGACTTGCCAAGTCACCGAGGTTGAGAACTTAAACGCCGATGTGTTTGGTGTAACGCTGGCAGGGCGTGCAGAAGCCATGCAGCATGAGCCGGGGCAATATTTAGAACTTAAGTTAGACGATACAACATGGGTGCCGTTTTCAATTGCTAGCTTCGATCGTGGTGATGGTCTTATTGAACTGCATATCCAGCACTGGCCAGAGCGTGACAACTCTGCGCGGCTGCGTGAACTGCTCCAGGTAGCAAGCCAGCTTACGCTACGTTTGCCGGGTGGTGAATGCATGCTTGACCGTCAAAGCGATCGGCCGTTAATGCTAATAGCTGCAGGCACAGGCTTTTCACAGATGAAAGCGATCACTGAAGCGGTGCTCCACGAGCAGCCAGAGCGGGAAATTTCGCTATGGTGGGCAGCGCGAGAGCATCGTGATCTTTATTTGGAACAGTTGGCCAGCCACTGGGCGCAAACCCACGCTAACGTCTCGTTCAATGCAGTGACAGAGCTACCATTAGAAGAACCGTTGGCAGTGGGCGAACGGATTAGCCATCATCAGGGGCGCATTGACCACGTCTTAAAAGCTGCTGAGATTACCCCGGATACCCACGACGTTTATATTTCGGGTTCACCCGGCATGGTGTACGCCTGCCTGGACGTACTTGAAGATAAAGGTGCGAAATTGGAACGGGTGTTTTCGGATGTGTTTGCTTACGCACCGCGAGCTAACTAATATATTGCCCCTGAACTTTAATACTGCTTTGGCATAGCGCTTTGGCGCAGCAGCGTTATAAATAGCACCGTTATAAAAGGAGGCTAATATGGCCCATCACGACGAAGACTATAAAGACGAATCTGGCTTTCTATCCATTTTTCTAGGCGTGGTTGTGCTGGTTGGCATGGCAGCGTTGCCTGCCACGATTGGCTGGATACAAGCATTTGTCGGTTAAGTGTTGCCATTTGCAACGCTTGCAGGCAGGATAAATTAAAGCGCCACAGCAGCAGCCTTAGCGGACGAGACTTTCGGGCTAGCCTTTATCAGCGGAACTAACGGAATAGAGACATGCAGCGACTTATCACGCCATGCACAATGAAACCACAGCCAGATATGGCTGATGGCGTATGTGTGGATGTATGTATAGATCGGGGCCGCGCAGTCTCTTATTGGTATTGGTTTAGCCACGGTGTGCCCTTGGCCGACGCCTAATGTCGCGCCAGCAGGCACACTACTCGGTTGCCTGCCGCAAGCACAAAAGCCCCGGTCGGTAACCCCGCCGGGGCTTTTGGCGTTTTAGGGCTTATTTATCATTGTTATTTCATCAAGGAGCTACATCATGATTTATCGCGCACTGACTAACGCTTTCGCTATCGGCTTTGTGGGTTATGGCTATGGCTGGCGATTTAGCGATGCGCGATCGGTGCTAGCTGCCACCTCCGATCGTGTGTGCCTGGGTGGTCACGTAGACACACGAAGTCATACGATTACGGAGAATTAATCATGAATGCGTTCATCAGTTCCGTTGTAAGTAACCCCCTAATCAACGCTACCCACGTTACTTCGCAACTTTCGTCTACAGGCCCTTTTGAAACCACAACCAAAAGGCTGCCTACGCCAGCTGAGCTGCGTCAGCGTATTTCGCTAAATGCCCCGTTAAGTGAGCAAATTGCCCGCCAGCGCCACGCCGTGCAGCAAATTTTAAGCGGCCATGATGACCGGCTATTGGTCGTTGTAGGTCCCTGCTCTGTGCACGACCCCGACGCAGCGCTTGAGTACGCTGACCGCTTGGCCGCGCTGAGTGATGAGGTGAGTGAACAGATTTTACCCGTCATGCGTGTTTACATTGAAAAGCCGCGGACCACCGTGGGCTGGAAAGGGTTGGCCTATGACCCTGGATTGGATGGTCGCGGTGATATGCCCCGCGGTTTGACCCTCTCTCGTGAGCTGATGCTCGACGTGGCTGCGCGCGGCCTGCCGGTAGCCACCGAGCTTTTGCAACCGATGCTGGCACCCTATTTAGATGACTTACTGAGTTGGGTAGCGATCGGTGCCCGCACGACCGAGTCGCAGTTGCACCGTGAGCTTGCCAGTGATCTCGCTGCTGCGGTGGGGTTTAAAAATGCGACTAGCGGCGATGTTCAGGTTGCTATTGATGCCATGAGCGCCGCCGCTCACCCACACCAACGTTTCACGGTAGATTTTCAAGGCTGTCCGGTGGTTCAGCAAACCGTGGGTAATCCTCACACCCATGTGGTGCTGCGGGGAGGTCATGGTGAGCCCAATTACCAGGCGCAACATGTTCGGGCGGCTACCGCCGCGCTGCGTCATGCCGGGCAAAATCCTCGGCTGATGGTAGATTGCAGTCATGCCAATGCGCGTAAAGACCATCGCCGCCAGAGTGAAGTAATGCTGGATGTATTAGCTCAGCGTCAGGCGGGGGAAGCCAACTTGGTGGCACTGATGCTGGAAAGTCATCTCTTTGAAGGTAAGCAGCCCCTGAAACCCGGTGCACTACGCTACGGTGTTTCGGTCACCGATGCGTGTGTCGGCTGGGAAACCACCGAACATCTGTTAAAAACGGCCGCGGAGCGTTTAAGTTAAGCCCTCACTTACACTATTACTTGTTTGCCCTGGCCAGCCCCGTATCATAGAGCGTTTGCAGAAACAGTGAGGCTGGCCATGGTATTTACCTTAGAACATCACGACCCCGAGACCTACCGCCGCAAAGCCCGCATGATCAGTTTTGCCATGGCGGGGCAACTGATGATTTTTGGCCTTCTGTTTTCAATGCTTTTAACGTCCACTTTTGGCAGCAGCTTCTGGCTAAATGCGTTAGGGGTGCTTCTTGGCCTGCTGGCCACCAGTGCGCTGTTTGCCGTGCTACGTGAGCGCCCGTGGATGACCGAGGTGCGCTATGTCTGGCAGCTCAAACATCACTTGTCGCAAGTCAGCGGCTATCTTTCTCAACTACGCAAAGCGGTGGAAGAAAATAACCGTACAGCGCTAGATCTGCTTACTTTCTATCATCAGGGCATGGCGCAGTTGGCAGAGCTTAATGGCCGTACCACAGACGACGACTCTGAGCGGCTAGCTGAAAAGATGCAGATTAAAATCAAACGTGAAGAGCTGGGGTTGTCCCCGCAGGTACAGAGTATCGATACGAATGATCTGCAGGCATTCAAGCGCGGATAAGCCATACAGACAGCAAAAGAAATAGACATAAAGGGAGCGTGGTGTATGAAGGTATTAAAAGCATGGGGTGGAGCCGTCGTCACAGCGGGGATGATGGTCGTCATCGGAGGGTGTGCGGCGACGCCTTCCGCAGAAACGTCTGCTGCCAATCAAGCCACGCAGGATAACCGAGCCCCCTTTTTTCCATCGTCGCTTTTCCCCGGTTCTGCGCAACGCTTTGACGCTTGGCATTGTGAGCCTGCTCGGCAGCATTTGGTGACCGCTACCAACGCCAATGATCTACGTCTTTGGTCGTTGCACGGCGCATGGCGGTTGCCCCAAGCGGTAGTGGCCAGCGGCGCTCGCTATCAAGACGGCGAAATTAGCTTTTGGAACCGGGGTGAGAAGGCGCTCGTCGAGACGCCGCGAGGCCAGTTGCAATGCACATTGGCCGAGCATCGTGATGCGTTAACCCGTACTGAGCGACCCGGCGTGATGTTCTTTGGCCGCGGCAATGAGCCGGGCTGGTCAGTTACCTTGGCAAATGAGACGCCAACACTAACGATGGAACTCAACTATGGGGAAGAGGGTGTGCAACAACCCTATATGGTGAGTGTGATGGATAATGAAGCAGGGCGAGTAGTGCTTGAAAATGCCGACGTGACGCCATTTTTTCGTGTACGTATCGAAGCTGGTGCCTGCTTTGACAGCATGAGCGGCAAGCCTTTTCCTGCGCGGGTCACGCTAACCTATAATGGCGAACAGTACAGTGGCTGTGGCCAAGGTATCGCTCCCTAGTACGTTAGCTCAGCAACGATAGCCAATATGCTCAGCCCGCCAGTGTTGCTCTACAAACTCGCTGGCACACAGGGCTGAGGTATTGCCAGCGGCACGAGCGGCAAGCCGCGATAGCGTTGTCATATGAATGCTGCGTGAGCTTTGCACCTGCTCGCTCACAGCTAGCGGTACCCAGCGCTCATCCTCTCGTGTTGCTAGTGTGAAGCTAAACGGATGAAACCCTGGGAAGCCGAGTCGGATATCGGTGGCCATCAGCGTCTCTTTACCGTTTAGCCAACGCACTTCATAGCGCAGGAAAGGACCCGCAAACCACGCTAAGCGCTGTCCTTGCAGACTGGCCAGGATGGGTTCTTCTAATGCCGCGTTACGAACCAGCGACTCGAGACGCGGTTGACTGTCGCCGTCAAACACACTAATCAAGCTTTCATAATAATGATCACCATCCACAACCGTGGCGCGCCATAGCACTGTATTAAAAGGTGTTGGCTGTATCAGCAGGGGAGCATCTTCCAACCCCTGCTCCGCCAGGACAGGGGCAAGCCGCTGCTCAACCATTAACTTTGCCCCAGCTGCCATGGCTAAGTAAACACAGGTGATCGCCAATCCCCAAGTGCAGGCTTTTCTAACTCGCAGAGATACGAGGCCAACTCCCACCGCGAACAGCAAGGGAAGGGTGTAAAGGGGGTCGATAATAAAAATAATCGGCCACGCCGCAGGTACTACGTTGAGTGGCCAAAACAGTTGGGTACCGTACGTGGTCAGCGCATCAAGCAGAGGATGGGTGACCAGAATAAGCGTAAAGAAGTACCACCAGTGCGGCAGGCTAATATTTTTTGTTGGAGCAAAACGGACGCACAGAAGCGCCAGCAGGGTCGCTAATCCTGTTAGCACAAACAGCGAATGGCTAAACCCGCGATGCTCGGTGACATTGGCCACGGCATCGCCGTAATCTAATGCCACATCAAGGTCCGGTAGAGTGCCCAGCACTGCGCCAATCAGGATGGCCTTACGTCCTAGTCGCCGGCCTAGAACAGCACCGCCAATAGCTGCGCCAAGCGCGGCTTGTGTCACTGAATCCATAGGTTTCTCCGACGGGTAAACCCAGCTAAGATAAACGGTATGACTTAATTGTACAGTGTCGCGATGCTTTGTGGGCGCTGTCACGTTTTTGTAAAATATGGCTAAGAACGTTTTCTCAGGAGTCAATATGCAATATCTACATACCATGGTGCGTGTCAGTGACCTAGACGCTTCGCTGCGTTTTTATTGCGACCTGCTGGGGCTTAAAGAAATCCGCCGCAAAGACAATGAGAAAGGCCGTTTTACGCTGGTATTCCTAGCTGCGCCAGCGGACGAGACGCGTTCAGAGCGGCTGACGGCCCCCGAGCTTGAACTGACCTATAACTGGGATCCTGAAGAGTACTCGGGCGGACGTAATTTCGGCCATCTGGCTTACCGTGTGGATGATATCTACGCACTTTGCCAGCACTTTCAGGAGAATGGCGTTACGATTAATCGTCCGCCCCGCGATGGCCATATGGCGTTTGTAAAATCACCCGATGGCATTTCCGTAGAGCTGTTGCAGAAGGGCGACGCCCTGGCGCCGCAAGAGCCCTGGGCCTCCATGGAAAACAGCGGTAGCTGGTAACTATGATAGAAGGAAATATCACCATGAAAGGTTGGCGTTTACTGCCACTGCTTGCTTCGGCTGCGCTACTGTTAAGTGCTTGTAGCAGCACTTCAGGGCCAAGCACATCCCCACAAGGGCCAAGTGGCTCCTCGCTTTCGGGCGCTATTGTTGAGCAGCGCTGGAACCTGCTTTTGGTGGGCACTGATGAACGGCTCTCTATGCCGGAAACACCATTTTTCCAGATATCTCGTGATGGTAGCGTCAGCGGCCATGATGGCTGCAACCGTTTTACCGGTGGAGTAACGCTAGGCGAAAATCAGCGCATCGAGTTTAGCGAGTTGGCTACTACGCGTATGGCGTGTCCGCAAATGGGCGATGCCAAGCGCGTTACGGATATGATGGAAAACGCCTATCGTTATTTGATCGATCACGATCGGTTGGTCTTTTTTGGCCCGGATAGTCGGGTTTTGGGTGGCTGGCGCGAAGGCAATTAATCCAGCCATTTAGTCTTTAAAAGGCGGGTTGAAGCGGGCGATAAAGCGCGCATCAATCCGCTTCTTCCATTGCCACACCCACTTGCCTGCAAAACCGATTACCCCCCGGCTGGCGATAGCGTGGCCATCACCGGTTCCAATCAGGGCCAGCACGCGGCGGGGTGGCTTCCATGCGGTTAGCGCTTTGCGGTGGCAAGCGGCACGCAGATTATCCGCCAGAAGGGGCCCCATGCGTACCGCATAAACGCCTGCGCTGGGTAGCGATGGGGTAAAGGCCGCGCAGTCGCCGGCGGCAAAGATTCCTGGCTGGCCAACGACCTCAAGCGATGCGTTAACGCGGATAAAGCCCTTCTCATTCAGTGGCAGAGCAGTGCTTTTTAGCCACGGCTGGCCTACGGCGCCGGTCGCCCAGAGCACGATATCGGCCTTTATTCGCCCTTCTTCTGTGGTGCTTATTCCGCCCGCTACCAAGGCGTTGCCCCGTACGCCTGAGTGTACGCTAATACCCGCACGCTTCAGTGCCCGCGCCGTTAACCAGCGGGGCAGCCTACCGGCGCCGGGCAGTAGTGTTTTGGATGCGCTGATCAGCACGCCTTGCCAGGTAATATCTGGACGTAGATGGCGCAACTGCGCCAATACACTCATCAACGTTTCACAACCTGCAGCTCCCCCGCCAACGCTTACAATGCGTTGGATGCCACCACTGGGTAGACAGCTAACATCCTCTTGCAGCGCCTGCCAACGCTGATGGAGCGAACTTAACGGACGCATGGCGAGTAACTTGGGGAGTTGCTTTCCATGCTGCTGGGGTAGTGTTAGCGTTGAGCCGATATTGAACGAGGCTACGTCAAAATTAATGCGTTCACCATCTGACAACTCCACATAACGCGCCTGTAAGTTGATAGCGCTAGCGGGGGAAAGAATCAATCGAGCCTTGGCTCGCTGGCAGAGTGCCTTCACATCAATCTGTGTTTCTCGTAGCGTACATTCACCCGCTAGCCATGCTGGCACGCTGCCCGAATAAGCCGCGAAAGGGCTATCGCTAACAACAGTGATCTCGACGCTTGGATCAGGCTGCTTGGCAAAGGCTTCCAGTACAAAGGCATGAGTATGCCCTGCGCCTATAAGCAGTAATTTCACTTATCCCTACCTCGGCGCCAATTGAAGTAACGCTTCAATATCGCCAGCACCGTTTCAGGCTTGTGAGCGTTTTTCCATACGCCTGCAGCGGCCTTGGCTGCCTCGCCAAGCGTTGGGTAAGGGTGAATGGTGCCCAGTAGCTTGTTGAGCCCCAGGCCGTGTTTCATGGCGATGGTGAATTCGCCCAGCCACTCGCCGGCATTTTCCGCCATGATCGTTGCGCCAAGAATTTTGTCCTTGCCGGGCACGGTGAGCACTTTGATAAAGCCCTGGGTAGCGCCTTCGGCAATGGCGCGGTCGCTTTCGCTCATGCTGTAGCGGGTGACCTCATACGCTACGTTTTTTGCCTTAGCTTCTTTTTCGTTCAGCCCGACCCGCGCGACTTCAGGCTGCACGTAAGTGACGGCAGGCATAAAGCGGTAGTCCACCGCAAAGCTCTTCAGTTCACCAAACAGCGCATTGACCGCTGCATGCCAGGCCTGATGGGCCGCGGCGTGGGTGAGCTGATACGGCCCGGCCACATCACCGCAGGCCCAGATATTGGGGAAGCGGGTTTGTAGGCGTTCGTTAAGTTCCAATGTGCCCGCCTGGGTAGTTGTAATTCCCAACGCGTCTAGGCCCAAGCCTTTTAGATTGGCTTGGCGGCCTGCGCTCACCAGCAGGTAGTCAAAAGGAAGCAGCTTACGTTCGCCGTGATGCTTCACCACCAGATGATAGCCTGCCTCGTCGTTAAGCACTTCCAGCGCCTCGGCGTCGGTCATTACCGTGACACCTTCTTCAATCAAAGTATTTTCGACCAGCTCACCGACTTCCCTATCCTCGCGTCCCAGTAGTTGAGAAACCCCCTCAATCAGCGTGACTTGACTGCCCAAGCGGGCAAAGCTCTGGCTTAGCTCGCAGCCTATGGCCCCACCGCCCAGTACCACCAGACGTTTAGGCAGATCAGTGAGTGACCAAAGAGTCTCTGAGGTTAAAACGGGCGCACCTTCAATACCCGGTAGGGGCGGTATCCGTGGCCGGGCACCGGTGGCCAGCACCACATGACGAGTAGTCAGGGTTTTATCGCCGACCCGGATCTCCCAGGGAGAGGTAAGCGAGGCGTGCTCCTGGTACACCTCAACACCCAGGCTTCGATAGCGCTCAACGCTGTCGTGGGGTTCGATGTCGCTGATGGCTTGCTGAACGTGGCCCATTACTTGGGCAAAATCGACCTTGGGTTCACTCGCCGTTACCCCGAACCGAGGCGCATTACGAATCTCATGGGCGGCGCGGGCAGCGCGTATCAACGCTTTGGAGGGTACACAGCCGGTATTCAGGCAGTCGCCGCCCATCATGTGTTTCTCCACTAGTGCTACCTTGGCGTTCACCGCGCTGGCGATATAGCTGGTGACTAGCCCCGCTGAGCCGCCGCCGATCACGACAATGTCGTAGTCAAAGTGCGATGGGCGTGTAAATCCCCGATAAGCCTTGCGCCTCTTGACCAGTAGCACAATGCGACGGGCAATCCAGGGGAAGATGGCCAGCAATAAAAACGATGCGATGAGCGTTGGTGAAAGGATACCTCTTAGGCTTTCCAACTCCCCCAACTGACCGCCAGCATTCACATAGATAGCGGTACCGGGGAGCATGGCAACCTGACTGACCCAGTAAAAGGTGAACGTTCTAATCCGGGTGAGGCCCATCACCAGATTGATCATAAAGAACGGAAACACCGGCACTAAACGCAGGGTGAAGAGGTAAAGAGCGCCGTCGCGTTCTACGCCGCGATTAACCGCCTCAAACGGGCGCGGAAAACGTTTTTCAATGGGGTTGCGGAACAGAAAGCGGGAGAGTAAAAAAGCAAGCGTGGCGCCTAGCGTGCTGGCAAAAGAGATAATCAGCAGCCCCCAGCCAAGGCCGAATAGAGCGCCGCCCAGCAGTGTCAGCAGCGTTGCCCCAGGCAGCGACAGGGCAGTCATGAACACGTAAATAGCAAAAAAGATGCCCGCCACCTGCCATGGGTGCTGCTCGAAGGCTGCTTGAAAGTCGCTCTGGTAAGCCTTGAGGGTATCCAGCGTGAACCACTGATGGGCACCACTGACAAAGAACACGCCAATGGCAATGACCAGTAGCGTTGCGATCAGTAAACGTTGTCGGGTCACGGTAAGCTCCGGCGGCAGGGGATAAACAGAGTGAACGTTGCTAACTCAGTGGGCAGTCGTGCCGTTTCCTTACAGCGAAGCTGCTACCCCTTTCCAGCGTTGCCAATCTTCGGGCCGATCCACATCCCAAATGATGGTCGGGTAAACGGCGCGAAGGCCAAGCGTTTCGATACGCTGGCGGGTTGCGTTCAGCACCTGATGACTACCCCAGGGAATGCCTTCAAAAAGGTCCGGATAGTCGCGCTGGGTGCCGATCAATCCGTAGCCACCATCCTCAGCAGGCAGAATGACCACTTCATGGCGGGTTAGTTGCTGCGCGCAAGCGGTGATGAGTGCGCTAGTAATGCTCGGGCAGTCGCTGCCCATCACTATGGCGGGCCCAGGCGTATGGTTCAATGCGTGACGTACGCGTGCGCCTAAGTCGCCATTGGGCTGACGCTTTAACGTCAAGCCAAACTGCTCGTGAAGTTCGATGAATAAAGGGTGCGCATGGTCAAGCGCTGTCCATAGCGTGACGTTTTCGGCCGGTAGCGCCTGGCAAGCATTGGCGACACAGTGGCGCAGCAGTTCTGCATGGGCGTTGGCGGCGCCTTGATTACCCAGCAACGGGGCCAGGCGCGTTTTCGCCTGCCCGGCTAGCGGGGCCTTGGCCAGCAGATGGAGGTGCGGCAGCGCCGGGCGGTTGGCCAGCGTTTCAGCGGGCATCACGATACTCCTTGGCAAGTTGGGTTGCGCTGACGCCGCGCCAGTAGCGATAGCGCAGCCACCACATCAAGCGGATCGTTTTCCAAGCACCGTGTTGATCCCAGCGCCTTCCCGAGCTTATCACTTTCGCTGCCAGGCAGGCGGGTGGAGAGATCCGCTTGAGTCGTTTAGTGAGTTCGATATCCTCCATCAGCGGCTGCTCGGGAAAACCGCCAACGGCCTGAAACGTGTTGGCACGCACAAAGATACCCTGGTCACCGGTCGCAATGCCGGTGAGCCGTGAGCGCTGATTGATCATTCTACTGACCACCGGGAGCCAGCGGCTGCGACCGGTGAGCTGGATATCGAAACGGCCCCAGTCGTGCGTGTTAAGCGCGTGGAGCAACTGCTCGACGGCGCCCGTGGGCAAGTGGGTATCCGCGTGTAGAAACAGTAGGGCCGGTGCACTGGCATGCCGAGCCCCTAGGTTCATCTGCACGCCTCGGCCGGGAGTGCTGCTAAGCACGCGGTCCGTCAGCGGTTTCGCACTACGTACGCTGTCATCACCACTCCCGCCATCCACCACGATCACTTCGACACCCTGGGCACGCAGCGTTTGTAGCGCCATTAAATGGATTGCCAGTGTAGGCGCTTCATTAAGCACCGGTATTACGATGCTAAGACGTGGATAGCGTTCAGCCGAGTTCAATCACAAACCCTCCCGCCGCGTCCGCATCTGCGTGGTCGTGAGTGACCAGCAGGGCTGGCAGGCCGGCATCGTGCAGTTGATTAAATACCAGCGAGCGCATTTCTTTACGCAGTGCCGTGTCCAGCTTTGAAAACGGCTCATCCAACAGCACTGCCTGAGGCTTGGAAAGCAGCAGTCGCATCAGGGCTACCCGTGCCTTCTGGCCGCCGGAAAGCGTGGCCGGGTCACGCTCTTCAAAGCCCGCTAGGCCTACCTGTTCAAGGGCATGGCTGACCTGTTGACGCTTGTTTTTGATATGGCGAGGCAGCCCAAAGCGCAAATTGCCACCCACGCTTAGATGGGGAAATAGCAGTGGGTCTTGAAATAATAGGCCGATACCGCGCTTTTCAGCAGGGAGGCTTAGCAGGTTGCGTTCGCCTAACCACACGCCGCCACTGACGCTAAACTCTCGGCCGAGAAAACCGGCAATATAGGCTAACAACGTTGATTTCCCAGACCCGGAAGGACCCATGACCGTTAGCACCTCACCGGGAGCAATCGTAGCATCCACCGCCAACAGCTCGCGGCCTGCGAGGGCGATGGAAATCTGCTCAAGGCGTAGCGGCGCGTTAGTCGTAGCAGTCACGGTCATACCTTTACGTCGAAAGTTCACGGCGCCCGACACCCAGCAAACGGGGGAGTGCCAGGGCAAGCATAAAGCCAATCAGTGGCAGGAGCGCTTGCACAAGCGCCCATACTCCAATTAAGCGTCGGTTACTCCCCGACGCCAGTGCCACTGCCTCGGTCGTGACGGTCGTTACACGCCCGGCACCCAGCAGCTGGGTAGGCAAGTATTGGCCAATACTGATCGCCAAGCCCACAGCAAATGCCGTTAACACCGGTGCGAGCAGTAACGGTAAACGAACCCGCCAAAAAGTAGCGCTACGCGAAACACCCAGTGAGCGTGCTACCTGCAGCCAGCGTGGGTCCAAGCGCCGGTACGCCTCGGAAAGCGACAGGTAGACATAAGGCAGCACAAACAGTAGGTGGCCGACGATCACTAAGCTTAGCTGAGGGCGGATGTTCAGGCTTTCCGCTGCCACCACCAGGCCAAACAGAAAGGCGATCTGCGGCACTAGCAGCGGTAGATAAAGCAGCCACAGGGCGCGCTTGGGCTTTAGGTGCTGGCGGTGCTCGTTTTCCAGTGTCGCCAGTACCAGCGCCGTGGCAAGGGCCGAGGCGACAAGCCCAATCAGGGCGGTATTAACCAGCGGCGTGATCAGCATGTCGCCACTTCGCTGCCAGTGGTCAAGGGTAAACATTTGTGGCAGCAGATCAGGAAAACGCCAAAAACCGGCCACTGAAAACAGCCCCAGCCCGATCAGGGCGGCCAAGGCAATTCCACTTGAAACCAGTAACGCTGAGCGGCCAGCCATGCGTAGGGCGACTTCACCCCGATGACGGTTACCGTTAGTTAGCCAGCTTTGCGTTAGCGTGAGGATAAACTGTTCCAGCAGCCACCAGCATAACAGCGCCGCTAGCGTTACCCCCAGTTGCAGCACCGCAGCAGCCGAGGCCATAAAGCGACGGTTGATATCCGGGTCGTTAAACCAGCTTAAAATCGACACGCTCACCGTAGGCGGCAGCGTGGGGCCGAGAATCATCGCCATGTCGACCACCGAGGTGGCGTAAGCGATCACCGCATACACTGGCAGGCGAATCAGCGGGTAGAGCGAAGGCAGCACGGTTTTTAGCCAGGCAATCGTCGGCGCATAGCCCAGCGACCGCGCCAGCATCAGACGCTTTTCTGGGGCCAGTTGTGGTAGCGCCGCCAGGCTCATCAGCAGTAGAAACGGGACTTCTTTCAACACCAGCCCAGCCATCAGGGAGAGCCCCCACGGATCGTTGACGATCAGCGCATCCGGGGGGCGTTCCCACCCGGTTAGTGATGGTGAGATCAACCGCGCCACTAGACCCGAAGGGGCAATTAAAAAGGCCAATCCAAACGCGATAGCGGCATGGGGGATGGCAAGCAGCGGTGACACCAGCCGTCGAATGCCGCGGTCTAACCAAGTACCGCGGCTGGCGGCCAGAAATAGCACCACGATAACCAGTGCAATGGCAGTGCTAACCAGCCCGCTGGAAAAGCTGATGGCGACCGAACGACCAAGCCCTGGCTGGGCGAACAGCATTTGCCAAGGGGCAAAACTAACGTCGAGGCCGCCCAGCGCGGGCAGGTAGCCAAATGCCGGCAGCACTACCATCAGTAAACCCGCCCCAACGGGGAGTACTAGCAGAGCAATAACCAGCGCCGGGGCCAGTCGTAACATCGTTAGTTAACGCCGTAACGCTCAAGCCATGCCTCTTGTAGAGCGGTCATCCAGCTGGGGTGGGGTTCGGGCAAAGTGTTCGAGAGCGCGTCGGCCGGTAGCTCTGACGGGTGGCGTTCCCCCTGTTGGAAGCGCGCCTGATCAGCAGCGTCGAGCTGATCGATATCCAGCACGCTGCGGTCGCCCCACATCGCCAGTGACTGCTTTTCGGCCTGGGCTTGCGGCGAAAGAAGAAAATTGGCGAGCACCATGGCACCGGCTTTACGGGGTGAATTGTAGGGAATCGCCACAAAGTGGACGTTACCCAGCGTGCCGCCTTTCAGCACGTAGCTACGCACGCTGTCGGGCAGTTCATACTCCATGACCGCCACTGCGGCTTCGGTGGGGTAGAACGAAAACGCCAGACTCAGCTCGCCATCACTCATCAGCGTGCGCAGGTTGGGCCCTGAATCGGGGAAGGAGCGCCCGCCGCGCCACAGGTGTGGATGTAGCGCATCCAGGTATGACCACAGTGGCGCGGTTACCGCCTCGAAATCGCTCTCTGACACAGGCTGATAAAGTGCCTCATCCTGCTCGGTAAGCTCAATCAGCGCCTGCTTCAAAAAGGTGCTGCCGGTGAAGTCGGGAATGCGCGGGTAGCTAAACTGGCCGGGATTGGCTCGAGCCCAGGTGAGCAGTGCCTGCATATCCTGGGGCGGTGATTCGAGGTGGGCACTGTCGAAATAGAAAGTGATCTGCGCCTTTCCCCACGGTGATTCGTAGCCTTCGGTGGGCAGGGTAAAGTCGGTAACGACCTCGGGATTATCATCGGCGTTGGTGAGCGCAAAATTGGGCAAAGCCTCGGCGAAGGGGCCATAGAGTAGGTCGCTTTCGCGCATGGCGGCGAAGTTTTCACCGTTGATCCAAATCAGGTCAATGCTGCCGTCGTCGTGGTTACCGGCCTGTTTTTCCGCCAGCACCCGCGCTACCGCGCTGCCGGTGTCGTCAAGCTTCACATGCTCCACATCGACGCCGTACTGTGCCTGCATTTGCTGCGCTACCCAATCAATGTAGCGGTTGGTTCGCGTGTCGCCACCCCAGGCATTCCAGTAAACGGTTTCGCCTTCGGCTTCCGCGAGCATTCCCTTCCAATCACTGGGATCAAGGTTTGCCATTGCCGGTAAAGAGAAAGCCAGCGTCGCTACGGCAATTGTAGCGCTCAGGGAGTTGCGTTTATTCGGCATCGCATACCTCATCGTTAGGGAAATAAGAACGTTATAGGGAGGCCTGCAAGCACTGCAATTCACTGTGAACGTGATCAATAATCGGCAGTGAGAGGTAGTGCTCAACGCGGTTGCGTACGTGGTCTATCACCGCTGGGTCGGTGAGCTCTGCCGACCAGTCTTCACCGCGCTGATGGCTATCTTTGGCGTTTAAATGCTGGGCGCGCCACTTAGCGCTCCAGGTCAGCGACCATAGCCAAGTAGCCCGGCGGCAGGCGACAAGGGTGTCGGTATCGGGCGACTTTTCCATGGCGGCTTGCCAGCGGCGGTAAAAATTAACCACTTCCCCCAGCGACAGCACGGCCTGGCTATTGAGATCCCAGGTGGTCGAGGTGTAGAGCGACGTGTGGGCAAGATCGATACCCGGCAGACCATAGCGGCACTTCTCTAAATCCACCAGCACTGCGCGGCCGTCTTCGCGGATTAAAAAGTTGCCAGGGTGGGTATCAAAACTTATCAGGGTAGGCGTAGCGTCGCTTAAGCGGGTCGGGAGCAGATCGAGTTCCTGCTTGATACGCTGAGTAATTTTACTCGCCAACTGAGCATCGGCTAACCAGTTAGCCTGCTGGCGCACTTCATTCACCATCGCCAGCCAAGGGTTCTCAGGGGCAAGCAGTGGTGGCCGCGCCGCGGCATTAGGCAGCGATTGACTGTGTAAGCTGGCCAGGGCATCCGCGATGGCGTCCAGGTCTTCCGGCAGCTTTGCCAGGCGTCCACGGATAGCTTCTACCAGTAGCCCACCACGAGGTAGCGCTTCGCTTGGTGGCAGGATGTCATAAAGTTTAGGCGTGTGCCCGCCAGGGCTGGAGCGCTCATAACAGGCAGCCTGATAGGCAAGGTTCTCTTCCGGTGGCAGGTTCATCTGACTCTGCTTCGGCAGGCGCGCCACCCAGTCATCGCCATTGTGGCGATGAACCCATACATGATCGTGGGCTAGACCGGTATCCGCCATCGGCGAAAGCTCACGGTACGCAATCCCGGCCCGTTTAAGTTCGGTCGTCAGCGCTTCTAATCGCGCCTCAGTAGGTGTCGGCATAGAACAATCCGTGTTGTTGTTGGCTCGGCGATGCCACTTAGTGGCTGTTCTTATACCAACCTTACACGTTTCGTAAGAAAAAGTGGTTAAGAGATAACACAAGGAGCTAGAAATACCTATCGAACAGCTTGAGGGGATTCGCTTAACGAAAAGCGCCCACTGCATCGAGCAGCGGGCGCGTAAGCTAACGGGCGGTAATGAAACAAGCATTCCAAGACGAATTGGGCAATGCCTGGAATCATCAGTCCGCTGGTCGTCAGCCGCGGTTCGTTGAAGCCGCCACGTTTCTCGGTTGCTTTTCCGTGGTGAGACTGGCGCCGATCTCAAGAATACCGAGGATGACATGGGGCAGGTATATAATATCTGCGAAGCCGAATAGCCAAGGAGAAACCAGTAGTAAAATACCGCTAATCAGATCCATAGTGAGGTGTAATGGCATGGGAATCAGGTGCATAAGCCCAAGCTCATATTTCGTCATGATGGCTGAGGCTAGCATTACCACACCTAGAATGATCGGTACCCACTGAGCAGCACCTCCTGTGGCGAAGCCGAAAAGGAAAGGCGCCACGATGAGTAGCAGGCCCATCGCGTAATCGACCATCCCGTGTACACGAGTCGAAATGAAACGCATGGCTATCCTCCTTAATATGCCAAGTGATTAAAACGCCGGTTAAACGAAGCGTTAACCGACATCACTTTCAACATAGTCAAGGAGGCACGGGCGTCCAGTGGCAGGCTAACTAATTAGCGCATAAACCTCTAACCCAACAGCATTTATAACTTTCGTTAATCGGCGGTACTGTTCAGCACCGCCTTCTTTAGCTGTAAGTTATCATTTGAGCTTACTTACAGCGCCTCAATCTTGGCTCGCTGCTCTTCCAATAGCAGCTTGGTGGCTTGGAATTCGACCAGCTTGCTGCGCTCTTTTTCGACGACTGCTACGGGGGCTTTGGCGATAAAACCGTCGTTACCGAGTTTTCTCTCAATGCCCCCGATGAGCTTGTCCTGCTTTTCTATCTCTTTGTTGAGGCGTGCCAGCTCTGCGTCTTTATCGATCAAGTCCGCCATCGGGACCAGCACTTCCATATCGCCCACTAATTGCGTGGCGGAAAGCGGCGCATCGTTGGGGTTTTCAAGCCAGGTCACGCTTTCCAACTTGGCCAATTTGGATAGAAAATGTCGGTTGCTCTCCAGGCGCTCGGCATCCTCGGGCCTGCCTTTGGTCAGCAGTACGTCGAGCAGTTTGCCGGGCGAGATGTTCATCTCAGCGCGGATGTTACGAACAGCGATGATGACCCCTTTTAGCCACTCGATGTCCAGGCTAGCCTGATGGTCGACTTTACTCTCGTCGGTTTCCGGCCAAGCTTGATGCATGATCGATGCATCCTTGCCCATATAAGCGCCCGATAGTGGCGCGACACGCTGCCAGATCTCTTCGGTGATATAGGGCATCATCGGGTGAGCAAGGCGCAGGGTCATTTCCAGAACTCGCACCAGTGTGCGGCGCGTTCCACGCTTAGCTTCGGCACTGGCATTCTCGTCCCAAAGTACCGGCTTGGAAAGCTCCAAATACCAGTCGCAATACTCGTTCCAGACAAACTCATATAGCGCCTGTGAAGCATGATCGAAGCGATACTCATCCATTGCTTTGGTGACTTGGGCTTCGGTTTTCTGTAACTGCGAGATAATCCAGCGATCAGCTAGAGAAAGCTCAACCTCTTCACCGCTGGTACCGCAATCTTCGCCTTCGGCGTTCAGTAGCACGTAGCGCGAGGCGTTCCACAGCTTATTGCAAAAATTGCGGTAGCCATCCAGGCGGTTCATATCAAACTTGATATCGCGTCCGGTGGTCGCTTGGGAGAGAAAGGTAAAGCGCAGTGCATCGGTGCCGTGGGCTTCAATGCCGTCTTTAAACTCGTCCCGAGTGGCTTTGGCAATTGCTTTGGCCTGTTTCGGCTGCATCATATTGCCGGTGCGTTTTTCGAGTAGCTCATCCAGGGTAATGCCGTCGATTAGGTCGATGGGGTCGAGAACGTTGCCCTTGGATTTGGACATTTTCTGGCCTTGGCCATCGCGTACCAACCCATGTACATAGACGGTTTTGAACGGGACTTCTCCGGTGAACTTCAGCGTCATCATGATCATCCGGGCAACCCAGAAAAAGATGATGTCAAAGCCGGTCACCAGCACGCTGGAGGGATGGAAGGTCTCCAGTTCCAGCGTTTTCTCAGGCCAGCCTAATGTGCCAAACGTCCATAGACCCGAGCTGAACCAAGTGTCGAGTACGTCTTCGTCCTGGGTAAGCACCAACTCGGGATCGAGCGCGTGCTTCTCGCGGGCTTCCTCTTCACTACGGGCAACGTAGACATTGCCTTCGGTGTCGTACCACGCCGGAATGCGGTGGCCCCACCACAGCTGGCGCGAGATACACCAGTCCTGCAGGTCGCGCATCCAGGCAAAGTACATGTTTTCGTAGTTCTTGGGCACAAACTGAATATTGCCGTTTTCCACCGCTTCAATGGCGGGCTTGGCGAGGGATTCCACGGCTACAAACCATTGGTCGGTGAGTAGCGGCTCAATGACATCACCGGAGCGGTCACCAAAAGGCAGGGTGTTGTTAATGGCTTCTACCTGCTCCAGCAGGCCCAGGGCATCCATATCTGCCACGATCTGCTTACGCGCTTCAAAGCGGTCAAGACCTGCGTATTTGGCGGGCAGACTTGGGTCTTCGTCCGGCTGGGGCTGGCCTTTGAGATCGAATATCTCTGCCTGTTCAAGGATCGCTGCGTCTTTGGAGAAGACGTTGATCAGCAGGTGGTTCTGGCGCTTTCCGACTTCGTAGTCGTTGAAGTCGTGGGCGGGGGTGATCTTCACACAACCCGAGCCTTTCTCCATGTCGGCATGCTCGTCGGCGACTACCGGGATGCGCCGACCGACCAGCGGCAGCTCGATAAACTTGCCGACCAGCGACGCGTAGCGCGCGTCTTCGGGATTCACCGCCACACCGGTATCGCCCAGCAGGGTTTCCGGGCGAGTCGTGGCGACCACCAGGTAATCCTTGCCGTCGTCGGTTTTAACGCCGTCCGCCAGCGGGTAGCGGAAGTGCCAGAAGCTGCCCTGCTGTTCTTTGTTTTCCACTTCTAAGTCAGAAATGGCGGTGTGCAGTGTCGGGTCCCAGTTGACCAAACGCTTGCCACGATAAATCAGCTTTTCTTCGTGCAGACGCACGAATACTTCTTGAACTGCTTTGTAGAAGCCGTCGTCCATGGTGAAGCGTTCGCGAGACCAGTCGACGCTGGCGCCCATACGGCGTAGCTGGCGAGTAATATGACCGCCGGATTCGTGCTTCCACTCCCAGACCTTATCGATAAATGCGTCACGGCCGAGGTCATGGCGAGTTTTGCCCTCTTCAGCGGCGATTTTACGCTCTACCAGCATTTGGGTGGCGATACCGGCGTGGTCGGTGCCTACCTGCCACAGGGTGTTGTTACCCTGCATCCGCTTCCAGCGCGTCAGGGTATCCATAATGGTGTCCTGGAACGCATGGCCCATGTGCAGGCTGCCGGTCACATTGGGCGGTGGAATCATGATCGAAAAAGGCGTGCCCTGGCCGGTGGGGGCGAAACGGTTGTCGGCTTCCCAGCGCTCGTACCAGCGGGTTTCGATCTGTTCGGGTTGGTAGGTCTTTTCCATGGGGAGTTGGCTCACGGCTGGCGAGAAATGTGCAAAAGATAAAAAGGTATAGCGCAAGAGTATACCGCGTGAGCGGCGTAGCCGTCAGGTGCTACTCACCCTTGATTACTGATCGTTATGGCATGGGCAGAGAACCCGCGCATGGCGAGTAGTCCGAGAATGGGGCCGGGCAGCAGCCACCAGATCACCGCCAATGACTGGCTCGACCACAGCGCGGTGACCAGGGCGATGGAGGGAATGGTCAAGCCAAAGCCAATCGCGTTCATCATCGCCAGCGCCGCGCCTAACCGCTCTGGCGGTGCTGTGGCGCTGGCCAGCGCTGAAAATTGGGCGGAATCGGCAATCACGCTGACGCCCCATACACCTAGTAGCGCCAATAACAACCAAGGCGAGGCGCTGCCCAAAAGAGGATAAACCAAACACAGTGCACCCGAAGTAGCTAACGCCACGCAGGCCACTCGATCGCTGCCTATGCGGCGGCTAAATTTGCCCGCGAGTACGCAGCCGGGTAAACCTAACGCAATCACCAAAAAGCTCAGCCACGGCTGGGCGCTGTTTGAAGCACCCAAGCGCTCAAGCTCACGGGCAACCAAAAACGGCAACAGCGCCCACAGTGCATATAGCTCCCAACAATGGCCGAAATAACCCAGCGCGGCGGCGCGAAAGCGGGGTTGTTTGAAAGCGGCTAACCCGGCCCAGGGGCGCCCACTCTTGGCCGTCGCCGGAAGGTGCGGGCCAACACCCAGTTTGAAAATCATCAGAGCGGCGACCAGCGCCAACAATGAGGCCAACAGCAGCGGCCACTGCCAGGGCAGGTTCAGTGTTAAGCCGCGCAGCAGATGTGGCGAGGCAATGCCTAGCGTTAGCATACCCACCAGCCAGCCCAATGCCGCCCCAGCGTGACTGGGCGTCCAACTCACCACCAGCTTCATGCCCAACGGATAGATGCCCGCCAGGCAGAGCCCAGTTGTAAAGCGTGCCACTGCCGCCAGCGTTACGCTTTCAGCCACGCTGATAAAGGCGGCATTGATCAGTGCGCCGAGCACGGCAGATAGCGCAAACAGGTGGCTGGCACGGACGCGGTCGGCAAGGCCGGTGGTGGCAATCAGCATCGTACCGCTAATAAACCCGGCCTGCACGGCGATGGTTAATAGGCCCAAATCGCTTTCACTAAGGCCCACGGCCTCCTGCAGCGCCAAGCCAACGCCGTTAACGCTAAACCACAGCGAGGTGCCGAACAGTTGGGCAGTGACAATGACGGCTAAGGGGTAGCGGGTAAGCGGTGATGTAGGCATATCAAGTCTCTTCCGCTGAGTTAGCATTATTAACCGAGCTTGTGCGGCACTACTTCATAACCCATTTCTTTATAGCGCTGCCAACAGGCGCGTTTGGCAACCAACACTTGTTGGTGTTGATTGATGATCTCGGCAATACGCGCGTAGTGCTCCACGCCGTCGGGAATGTCGGGGTGCAAATTGAGTAGTGCGGTCTCTTCCGCGGGGATTGGCAACTGCTGCCAGCCTAGCGTGATCGGTACGCTGGCGGCCATTTCGCTATCTTCCAGGGCGTGGGGTAAATAAGCGTCCGGGCGAAAATTCCATAGCGCTGCGTCGGCTTGCTCGGCGAGGGCTTTATCCTCGCAGTGAAGATGCAAGCGATAGCCTTTGCGCCAGATGGTTTCGGCAAGCTTGCAAGCAAACTGTAAGCGCGCTTCCAGCGTGGTATCGGGCAAAATATAGAAATCAATGCGCGCCATCGGCGGCTCCAGCGATTGCGGATAAGGGTGCTGCTGATAAACAGCGCCGACGCAAACGTTGCGGCGGCATTGAGTGGGTAGCGTTAACGCTAAAGCAGCTTAAACCAGCTGGGTTAGCCAGCCGTACTTATCTTCACTGCGGCCATATTGCAGGTCGAGTAGTTTGGTACGGATGCGCATGGCGATCTCATTGCTGTTGTTATTGGCGTCACTTGCTGCGAGACGAATACGCTCGTTCTCAGTGACCAGCTCGCCCACCGGGGTGATGACCGCTGCGGTGCCGCAGGCAAAAACTTCGGTGATCTCGCCGGACGCTGCGCCTTCACGCCACTCATCAATACTGATGGGGCGCTCTTCGGGCGTGAGGCCTTCATCTTTAGCCAGCGTGAGTACTGAATTGCGCGTCACGCCTTCCAGAATGGTGTCCGTTAGGCGCGGCGTCACTAATCGGCCATCGTTGAAGACGAAAAACAGGTTCATACCGCCGAGTTCTTCGACCCACTTGTTTTCAGCAGCATCAAGGAAGGCGACCTGACCACACTGGTGAGCCTCGGCCTCTTTTTGTGCCGCTAATGAAGCGGCGTAGTTTCCGCCACATTTGGCAAAGCCGGTACCGCCTGCAGCAGCACGCTTGTAGTTTGAAGATAGCCAGATCGATACCGGCGCGACGCCGCCTTTGAAGTAGGCCGCCGCCGGGGAGGCGATCACGTAGTAATCGACTTCCTGCGATGGACGCACACCCAAAAAGGCTTCCGAGGCGATCATGAACGGACGCAGGTAAAGGCTGCACTCATCAGACGCGTTGGCTGGGGTAGGCACCCAACTATGATCCTGGGCCAGCAGCGCTTTTAGCGAGCCAATGAAGTCTTCATCGGAAAGCTCCGGCAGCGCCAAACGACGGGCGCTGCGGCGGAAGCGTTCGGCATTTTTCTCGGGGCGAAACGTCCAGATAGAGCCGTCGGCATGGCGGTAGGCTTTAATACCCTCGAAAATTTCCTGGCCGTAGTGCAGTACAGAGGCGGCAGGGTCAAGGGTCAACGGGCCGTAGGGGCGCACTTGATGGCCGTGCCAAGCGGCGTCGCCGGTCCAGCGGATATGCGCCATATGATCGGTAAAGTAGCGACCAAAACCGGGATTTTTAAGAATGTTGTCGCGAATCTCATCGGCCATCGGCTGATTGGATGGCAGGGTTTCAAAACTGGTTTCGAAGCTGGCAGTGGGCACGGCTGTTACTCTCCGCTTGAACCGGCCCTGTAAGAGGGGCGGTTGGGTGTTATTGACGAAACGCTAAAGATTCAGCGAGTTTAAGCTCGCTGTACCTTGATATATTCAGGTTTAACGGTTGCCGCACTGAAAGGCAACCGTTGAGCGCCGATCATGATGACGAATTGTGATGTTAGGCGTCGCTATTTTCTACTTGGGCGTCTGTTTCACGATCAAGCAGGTACTGGGTTAATAGCCCAACGGGGCGTCCGGTGGCGCCTTTCTGCTTGCCGGAGTGCCAGGCGGTACCGGCGATATCCAGATGCGCCCAAGGGAAGTGATCAGCAAAGCGCGATAGGAAACATGCCGCCGTGATCGTGCCTGCCGGGCGACCGCCAATATTTGCCAAGTCGGCAAAATTAGAGTCCAACTGCTCCTGATACTCATCCCACAGCGGGAGATGCCAAGCGCGATCCCAAGCTCCTTCGCCCGCGTCTAATAGGTCGAGAGCCAAGTCATCATCATTGGAAAGCAGGCCGGTGGCATGGTGGCCCAGAGCAATAATTGCAGCACCGGTGAGGGTGGCGATATCGACTACGCTGGCAGGGGTGAAGCGCTCGGCATAGGTCAGCGCATCGCACAATACCAAGCGGCCTTCTGCATCGGTGTTAAGCACTTCAACGGTCAAGCCTTTAAGCGTCTTGATGATATCACCGGGCTTGGTGGCATGGCCGTCGGGCATGTTTTCCGCAGCGGCAACGATAAATACCAGATTGAGCTTCGGCTTGATCGACAGTACGGCTTTGACAGTGCCGAATACGCTGGCAGCACCGCACATATCGAATTTCATTTCGTCCATGCCTTCGCCGGGTTTGAGCGAAATACCGCCGGTATCAAAGGTGATGCCTTTACCGATCAGCACGTGGGGCGCTTCTTCAGCATTGTCGGCGCCCTGATACTTCATGACGATCAGGCGTGTCGGCTCCTTGCTGCCGCGGCCAACGGAAAGCAGCGAGCCCGCGCCCAGGGCTTCCAGCGCTTCTTCGTCGAGAATATCGACCTCAAGTGCGCCTTTCGAGTCGCGCCCCAACTGCTCTGCCTGTTCGGCAAGATAGCGAGGGGTGCAGATGTTGGCAGGCAGGTTGCCCAGGGTGCGGGTGTAATTGATGCCTTGGCCAATCGCGTTGCCCACCAGGGCGCCCTGTTTGACCTGGGGAACCGCATCGGTGTCGCTGATAAATAATGTTAGCTTGGCCAAGCTTAAAGCCGGGGCCGGCGAGGATTTGAACTGATCAAATCGATAAATGGCCCGCTCAGCAGCCTCCATCACCTTACGCGCTTTCCAGGCCGGGTCGCGGTCCGCGAGCGGAACATCGCCAAATACCACACTGGCTTCGTCGATGGGCAGTTTTACCAGCGCTGCCATGGCGGCATCCAGCGCTTTGATAAAGGCTGCTTCCTGGCATTTTTCGCGCTCACCCAAGCCAATCAGTAAAATACGCTCTGCACCTAAGCCTGGCGCAAAGGGGACCATTTGTACGTTGCCAAGCGCAGCATCAAAGTCGCCGCGTTCCAACAATTGACCAATCAGGCGCTCGCTTGCGTCGTCCAGTTTGGCAACGGTGGGCAAGAGTTCGCTACCTTTGAAAACCGGAACCAAGAGGCAGGCCGTTTCGGTTTTGGCCGGGTTAGCAGTCTGAACGGAAAATTCCATGACGTCTCCAACAAGACAAGCATCGAGGGATTCAGGATAATGCCCCAGTGCTTTTGATTTTGAAAAGGGACTGAGGATAGTTTGATTAGTGTACCCAAGCCATCCACTTATTGCATGGCATCCTGTACGACTAACCGGAGAGCGCGTTGATTTTATTTCGGTATCTAACTCGCGAAGTGTTACTCACCATGTCGGCGGTCGCTGGCATTTTGTTGTTGGTGATCATGGGCAGCCGTTTTATCCGCTATTTTTCGGACGCGGCGGAAGGTGATATCCCTGTCGCTATGTTAGGCAGTCTGATGATGTTTCACCTGCCTGGCTTTATGGAGCTAATTTTACCGCTGTCGTTTTTTCTTGGCATCCTGCTGGCCTACGGGCAGCTTTATATGAACAGCGAAATTACCGTGATGGTTGCTTGCGGGATGAGTCCTACGCGGCTATTGAAAGTAACTCTGCTGCCCGCAAGCGTCGTGGCGGTACTGGTAGGTGTCTGCAGTATGTGGCTGACGCCCTATGGGGCGCTGCAAACCGAAACCGCATTGGAAGAGCAGCGTAGCCGCCTGGATGTTTCCGTACTGGCACCGGGGCGCTTTCAGGAGTTTGGCGGTGGTCGTACCGCTTACATCGGTAGCTTCTCCAGCGACGGTACAGAAATGCAAAATGTGCTGGTGCACGAGCAGAACCAGCAGGGCGATGAAGGATCTCATGACTACGTAACCCGGGCGGCATCGGGTTATCAAGAAACTCGGCTGAAAACCGGCAGCCGCTTTCTCGTGTTAGATGATGGCGAGCGTTACGGGGTGACCCCAGGCGAGCAAAATGCCGAACGGCTTACTTTTGAGCGCTATACGCTGCGTTTAGGACTGAACCGCGACCGGCAGGAGCTTGATTCATTGGAGTATGCGACCACATCCGCGTTATGGAGTGACCCAAGTCCACGTGCCCAGGCCCAATGGCAGTGGCGTGCGGGCCTGCCATTAATGGTATTCGTGCTGGCCTTAATAGCGCAGCCGCTTGCCCGGGTTAATCCTCGCCAAGGGCGCTTTGGCAAATTGTTACCCGCGGTATTTGTATACGTTGCGTATCTCAGCCTGCTGCTTGCAGTGGTCGATGCGATTGGCAGTAGTACTTGGTCCACCGCGCTTGGCGTATGGCCGGTACATGGATTGTTTTTAGGGCTGGGTCTGCTACTGCTGTGGCACTCGCAACGCAAGGGGATGCGTTAATGCTACGTATACTAACAATAGCTGACCGTCTCGATCGTTATATCGCCCGCAACGTGTTAGCAGCCATTGTCGTCGTTCAGTTCGTGCTGCTGGGCTTGGATATTACTATTGCCTATATCGATGACTTAGGCGATGTGCAGGTTGGTTATACCGCCTTTGATGCGCTGCTTTATCTGCTAATGCGCACCCCTTGGCGTTTTTACCAATATGCGCCGGTGGCGGTATTGATTGGGGCGCTGATTGGTTTGGGTAGTATGGCTTCGAGCAATGAGCTTACCGTTATGCGTGGTGCAGGGCGCTCGCTGGCGCGCATTGTATGGGGTGTGATGAAGCCGGTGCTGGTGGTCGTGGTCGTGGTGCTGTTAGTGGCCGAGTATGTCAGCCCGCGTACCGAGCAGTATGCCGAGGCGTGGCGGTTAGAAAAACTACAGGGTAAAGGCGCCATGCTGACCAGCCGCAGCGGCTGGCAAATTGAGGGCGATAGTGTCTACCGTTTTGGGGCGATTCGTGCAGATAACGTTGTGCTTGATTTAACCCGTTATCGTTTTGATGAACGTCAGTTAGTTGAAGCCACCTATGCCCAGCGGGCGCTTTGGGATGGTGATGCCTGGCATTTGGAAAATGTCGCTACCACGCGTATTTTCGACGATCACACTGAATCTGACCAGTCGGCGAGCATGGGCTGGGATACCGCGTTTACGCCCACCCAGCTAGAGCGCTTGTTGCGTGATATTGAGAGTCAGGCGCCTAGTGAGCTTTGGGCCTATGCCCAGTTTCTCGAAAGGCAGGGTCTGCAGAATGATCGGGCGCTGCTGTATTTTTGGCAGAAGATGCTGATGCCCCTCACCATGGGTTCGCTGGTATTGATTGCCGCCTCCTTTGTATTTGGCCCACTGCGTACCGTGGCGGCGGGTACCCGCGTGTTTTACGGCGTTATCACCGGGTTGACCTTTAAGTACGTACAAGATTTGCTGGCGCCAGCCTCGACGATTTTTGGCTTTTCCCCCGTCTGGGCTGTCCTTGTACCGACGTTGGCGTGTGCGGGGGTAGGGATCTACTTTCTACGTCGCAATGGATAATGCCGCAACGGCGAGCTATTACGGACGATGATTATCTAAAACAACCAACGGCCAACCAGGAGCCCAGAAAAACGATGGGAACACGACGCTTTACTCAGTTGGATAGCGTATGGCCAGCGGGCCTTGGACGCCGCTTAGGGGCCATGCTGTATGACGGCTTCTTAGTCACCGCAATTTGGATCGCGGTGACCGTCGCGCATATGATTTTTTTCCGCTATGTGCTTGGCCAACAGCCCGAAGAGGTTGGCACTACGTCCGGCGATATTTGGAGCCTGCGTCTCATGCTGGTGTTTTTTGTCACCCTGTTTTTTGTTTACTCCTGGACCCGGGGTGGTATGACACTCGGCATGCAGGCGTGGCGGCTGCGGGTGCAAACGGTGGGTGGCTATTCGCTGAGTGTAAAGCAGTGCCTTATCCGCTGTGGCGTAGCGTGGCTATCGCTGTTGGCGTTTGGTTTGGGTTACTGGTGGGTGCTATTCGACCCCGAAAGGCGCAGCTGGCCGGATATTGCATCGAACACGCAAACGGTGGTGTTGCCGAAAAAATAATTCCTACTGGCGTGGTGACAAATGCATTGTAAAAACATTGTTGCGCCAACAAGTTATCGTGCTTCTCGTGTCTGTTAAGACGAATAGCTATCAAAAAGCAGCGATTTCTACTTGAAAAGATGTATGCGAATCATTTACATTCATCTCATGACTTTTATGAGGTGTCGCCATGTACGTTTGTGTGTGCAAGGGAGTAACCGATCATCAGATTCGCCAGCACGTTAGCGACGGAGCGCGCAGCTGGCGGGAAGTACGCGAAGCAACCGGCTGTGCAACGCAGTGCGGCAAGTGCGCGTGCTATGCTAAATCTATCACCCGCGACGCCGTCCAGGAAGCACGCCAAGAAGCCGATATGGGTCTCGCTTACGCCGTGTGACGCGAATCACTATTGTTAGGGTTATCGTTAGCAAATATATGATTTGCTTGAACTTTTAAACACTTTATCTATACTCTCAGGAAAGCTGGGAGTATAGCTATGTGCGTCTATGCTTCTTCAATAACGTAACTGCTTGATCGCATTATTTAAAGGCCAGCTCAAACATTGGCTTAAACATCGGCATTACAGTAGAAAAGGTGACGTCATGAAAGGTGATATTAAAGTCCTCGAGCATCTGAATAAGGCGCTTGGCAACGAATTGGTCGCGATTAATCAGTATTTCTTACATGCTAAAATGTATAAAGATTGGGGCCTGAAAGCGCTAGCCAAATGGGAATACGATGAGTCCATCGAAGAGATGCAGCACGCTGATAAAATCATCGAGCGTATTCTGTTTTTGGAGGGCGTGCCCAACCTGCAAGACCTCGGCAAACTATACATTGGCGAAAATGTAAAAGAGATGCTCGAGAGCGATCTTAAAATTGAGCACGATGGCCGTAATGACTACATCGAAGCCATTACTTATTGCGAAAGCGTCAAAGATTACGTTACCCGCGATATGCTCCGTGATCTGCTCGCCGATGAAGAAGGTCATATCGACCACATCGAAACTGAGCTGAAACTGATCGAACAGGTAGGTATTCAGAACTACCTGCAGCGCCAAATGCAGATGGCTGGCGAAGAGTAAAACGCTATCGCGCGTATGTATAGAAGTAAGCTAGCAACCAAAACTAGCTAAAAAGCAGCCAGTCAGGGCTAACTGACTGGCTGCTTTCGTTCTAAAGTCCCCTTTAACCTATCGATTTTCCCGCTTCCCTTTTCCCCTATGTGTTCCTTCACTACTTACCCATCTTCGCGGCAACCTGGGTTTAGCGCTGAGGTGTGCCGATAGCCAACGGTGCTAACTTAGCCAGTGAGTGTCATAAGCCTGACATCGTTATGGTGTTGGATAGTTAATCGGGCATAGCAAGTTTAATAACTTAATTAGTCGTTTCTTAAGCTTACGCAAGGGATTAACTCCATCATGATACTCAAACGCAGACCAACCCTGTTGGCGCTGGCTGCTGTGCTGGCCGCCACGCAAGCGGCAGGCGCGGCAGATAAACATTTCAACCGCATCGCCAGTTTCGCGGTTCCCGATAACATGGCCGAGGGCGAGGATCGTACACGCGAGACCGCGCCTGAAATCATTGCTGCCTCCGGTGATGGCATGACGCTGGTGTATACCGATAGCCCGCTGGGCGTGATTGGGCGCATCGATATCAGCGACCCGGCTAATCCGCAACCGCTGGGTAATATCGTTATGGACGGCGAGCCTACGGCCGTATCGGTGCTCGGCAATATGGCCTATGTCGGAGTGAATACATCGGTTTCCTACAGCGAACCTTCCGGGGAACTGCGCACGGTCGATTTAGCCAGTGGCGAGATACTCGCCTCCTGCCCGCTGGACGGACAGCCCGATAGTGTAGCTTCCGCTGCGGCCCCCGGTGGGCGCTTTGTCGCTGTCGCCATTGAGAACGAACGCGACGAAGAGGCGGGCGATGGACGTGTACCGCAGATGCCCGGCGGTTCCGTGGCACTGGTGAAGATCAATGCGGAAGGGCTGGTTAACTGTGACAGCCTGCTCTACGCCGACGTAACCGGGCTCGCCGAGATCGCCCCCGAGGATCCCGAGCCGGAGTTTGTCGATATCAACACCCTGGGTGAGACCGTCGTGACCGTGCAGGAGAACAACCACCTGGTGGTGCTCGACTACGCCGGAAAGGTGGTGGCGGATTTCAGCGCCGGGACTGTCGACCTGGACGGCATTGACGCCAGCGATGACGGTGCACTGATCTTCAACGAGCAGCAAGCCGAGCGTCTGCGCGAGCCGGATGCGCTGCAGTGGATCGACAACGATCATTTTGCCATTGCCAACGAAGGCGATATGGATGGCGGTGCGCGCGGCTGGACGATCTTCAACAAGCGTGGCGAGGTGGTATACGAGTCAGGTACTTCATTCGAGCGCGCGGTGATTGAAGCGGGTCACTACCCCGATAAGCGTTCGGATGCCAAAGGCAGCGAGCCGGAGGGGATGGAGTTTGCGGTGTTCGAAGGTACGCCCTATGTCTTCCTGCTTTCCGAGCGCGGCTCGCTGGTGGGCGTTTATGACGTTAGCAACCTGGCCGAACCGCAGCTCACCCAGCTACTGCCCTCGGGCCTGTCTCCCGAAGGCGCCGTGGCGATTCCCAGCCGTGCCCTGTTAGCCACCGCCAATGAAGGGGATCTGGGCGAAGACGGCGGCCCCCGCGCCCATGTCATGATTTATCAATACCAGGATGCGCCAGCGGTCTATCCCACCCTGACCTCGGCGGGCGCTGATGAACTGATCGGCTGGGGCGCACTTTCCGGTTTGGTCGCCGCTGATGACATGCTCTACGCGGTCAACGACAGCTTCTACAGCGCCCAGCCGCGCATCTTTACCATCGACCCCTCAGCCTCCCCGGCGCGGATTACGGCAGCACTGGACGTGACCCGCAACGGTGAGCCTGCGCTAGGGCTGGATATGGAAGGCATTACTACCGATGGTGAAGGTGGCTTCTGGGTCGCTTCCGAAGGTAACGACAAAGGCCTTGCCAACACCCTTTATCATGTGGGTTCCGACGGCGAGATTATCCAAGGAATTGCACTGCCCGAGGCGCTCGCTCAACAGGCATTGAAGTGGGGATTAGAAGGCGTCACGCGCATTGATGATCAACTGTGGCTGACGGTGCAACGCCCTTGGAAGGATGACCCCGAAGGCATGGTCAAGCTGCTGCGTTTTGATATCGACAGCGGTGAGTGGGGCGCTGTTCATTACCCGCTGGATAGCGTAGAAAAGGGTTGGATCGGTCTCTCCGAAATCACTGCCCATGGCGATTGGCTGTATCTGATCGAGCGCGACAACCAGATCGGCGCCGAGGCTAAGGTTAAGCAAGTGACTCGCGTTGCCCTCGACGGCCTGCAACCCACCCCGCTGGGCGGTGAGCTGCCGGTGGTCGAGAAACAGCTAGTGCGCGACCTGATCCCCGACCTGGCCAGCTACAACGGCTTTGTGGTGGACAAGATTGAAGGAATGGCGATCAACAATAATGGCAACGCCTGGCTGGTCAGCGACAACGATGGCGTGGACGATAGTTCCGGCGAGACCTACTTCTGGTCGATACCACTGGAGTAGTTCCCTGCCTGTATCACTCTATACCGCAGCAGTATGGAAGCAATACATACGAGAATTAGGAGAATAAAGGTAGGATAAAAGAGATAGGAGAAAAAGCGAGGGCACGCATCAAACACGGTTATGTGGCTGATGTGTGCCCTTTTTTGTGGCGTGGCTCTTGTGTGGAGAGTGTCTTGTGAAGAGCGTCCTGTGAAGAGAGTGTGGCGGTAACGTTATGGAGCGCCTAACTATTTAGCGGCAATCGCCTCACCGCTGTCCACAAACTGGCTTGGTACCGCCGGCTCATCAACGGCAAAAGTTGCCCGGCTTAGGCGACGGACACGCTTCATAAACAGCGCAATGCAAAGAAGCGTACCTAGCGCGGCTACCACATAGCTTAGCTGTAGCGGTAGACCAAAACCGATCGGCGCGTAGGCTAAGTAGGTAAACGTGGCCATGGTCATAAAGGTGGCTGGGATCGAGGTAATCCAGTGAGGCTTACGCGACAGCACCAGGTACATGGTGCCTACCCACAGCGCGATCACGGCGGTGGTTTGGTTCGCCCAGGAGAAGTAGCGCCACAGCAGTGTGAAGTCCATGTGCGTTAACGCGTAAGACACCACAAATAGCGGTAGAGCGACCATGACGCGCTTCATAATCGGCTTTTGATCGATCTTAATGTAATCGGCGATGATCATCCGCGCGCTGCGGAAAGCGGTATCGCCAGAGGTGATCGGCAGCACAATAACACCGAGTACCGCCAGGGTGCCGCCTATAGCGCCGAGCATGGTGGTAGAAACTTCGCTTACCACCGCAGCAGGGCCACCGGCCGCCAGCACATCGGAAAGCGACTGGTCGCCATAGAACAGGCTCATGGCGGCGGCCGCCCAGATCATCGCAATAATGCCTTCGGTGATCATCATGCCGTAGAAAATTTTGCGACCATTGGTTTCGTTTTGAGTGGTGCGCGAAATAATCGGCGTTTGGGTGGCGTGAAAACCGGAAAGCGCGCCGCAGGAGATGGTTAAAAACAGCAGCGGGAAAATCGGTGCGGCGTCAGGGTGCATGTTCTGGAACGAGAGCTCGGGAATTGGAGCGCCCGTGGTGATCAAGCCGATACCGATACCCGCCGCGCTGAACAGCAGCAGGGCGCCAAAATAGGGGTAGATACGGCCAATGACCTTATCAATCGGCAGCAGGGTGGCAATCAAGTAATAAATAAAGATAGCGACGATGATCAGCGTTAATGACAGCGAGGTCATATTGGCCAACAGCGCCGCGGGAGAGGTAACAAAGACCGTACCGACCAGCAGAAGCAGCAGAATCGCGAAGCCATTGACGACGTGCTTCATCGCTTTACCCAGAAACTTACCGGCCAGTTGTGGCAAGTGAGCACCGTGGTTGCGGATCGAGATCATGCCAGTCAGGTAATCGTGCACGGCACCGGCAAAAATGCAGCCAATCACGATCCAGATAAATGCCACTGGACCGTAAAGCGCGCCTAAAATGGGCCCGAAGATAGGTCCCACACCGGCAATATTTAATAATTGAATAAGTGAGTTGCGCGTTGTATTCATCGGCACATAGTCGATGTCGTCGCGCATGGTGAATGCGGGTGTGCGTCGTTTGCGGTCAGTCACAAACACGCGCTCAACAAACTTCCCATAGGTAAAGTAGCCCGCTATTAACAGCAGGATCGATACGATAAAGGTGATCATCTAAGGTACCTAGAGCAGTAAAGGGGATGGGCGTACATGCCATTAATTAGCAAGCAGGTGCTTCTTTAGCCAGGGCGAATGTACAGATAAGCGCTATGAAATCACAGTTAGACTTTAGTTGGTCACAGCCAGCACGGGCAGCCCAATGGCTGCCCGTGCTGGCTGCTAACAACGGCGGCTGATTTACGACTCCACTACGCCGCAAGCCATACGAGGGCCACCACCGCCAAGGTGTGGTTCATCTTCGTAGGTATCGCCGCCTTCATGAATCATTAGCGCACGACCCGGCATATCGTCCATGCTCAGGCGCGGTGCCAAAACAGGTAGGTTAGCTTCGCCATCTTCATTGACGGTTAGCACGGGAAGATCCCCTAGATGGCCATCCCCATATGGGCCTTGGTGGGTGCCGGTATCTTCAGGGTCGTAGTGGCCGCCCGCAGACAGCGCAGCGGTCATTTCACCGTTGTCGTCTTCTGCAGGTTCACAGCTGGCATTTTGGTGTACGTGAAAACCGTAAACGCCGGGATTCATGTCACTGAGCGAGGGTGTCAGCAGCAAACCATGATCCGTCTGCTCAAGTGAAACGGTACCAATGGATTCTTCAACTCCCTCGGCGCTAACTTTATGCATCTCTACATCAAGCGTGTCATTGGCGTGCGCCGATGAAGCGGCGAACAGCAGCGAGGCAGCCATCGCAGTAACGGGGATTGTATAGCGCATATCGATCTCTCCTTCCTGATCCATGGAAACGCCGTAGCAGCGTTGCTCATTTAAGGTAGTTGCCACTGCGCCACTCTGCCAACTTACCCAGTGGATGACATCTCACTGCCCAGCCGCGACAATAGCGGGCTGTTTTTATAATGAACGACGTTTTTTTGTCGCCAGCTTTTACCAGGGAGTGTTATGACGCCACTCAACATCCTCTATCAGGATGAGCATCTCGTTGCGGTGCATAAGCCATCAGGGCTTCTGGTGCATCGCTCGGCATTGGCGCGTGGCGAAACCGAATTTTTGCTCCAGCGGCTGCGAGATCAGTTAGGTAAGCGGGTCTATCCCGTTCATCGGCTGGATAGGCCTACGTCGGGAGTGATTGTATTCGCGCTTTCCTCAACAGTCGCTGGCCTGCTTAGCGAGGTGTTCAGTGAGAGACAGGTAGAGAAACGCTACTTGGCGGTGGTGCGCGGTAAAGCGCCGGAAAGCGAGCGGTTGGATTACCCTCTTCGGGAAGAAGACGGCACGCGCCCCAAGGCTGAAATGCCTGCCATGCCCGCGATGACTGATGTTCGCCGCCTGGATAGCGTAGAGCTGCCTGTACAGGTGGACCGCTATCCGGTGGCGCGCTATTCGTTGGTGGAAGCGCGGCCGCTTACCGGGCGGCGCCACCAGATTCGCCGTCATCTGTCGCGGCGCGGTTACCCAATTATTGGCGATGCCAAGCACGGTAAAAGTGTTCACAACCGCTTTTTTGCCGAGCAGATGGGGGCGCCACGCTTACTGTTGGCAGCGACCCATTTGGCCTTTGATCATCCTGTGCTGGACAAGCGTGTACAATTAAGCTGCGCCTTGGACGACACCATGATCGCGCTGTTTAATCATCTTGGTTGGGCGGGGCACTTACCGCTGGATAGCGTGCGCACGCCACCCCATACCACGCCTTCAGCCCTCCAAGCATTGTGAGTCTGTTTTATGTCATTGAACGAGCCCTCAACCTCGCTTGCTACCGCCTCAGTTTCTAACGACCGTGTTTCTAGCGACTATGTTTCTAGCGACTATGTTTCTAGCGACTATGTTTCTAGCGACTATGATTTTCGCTTTGGCGGTATTCGCCGCCTGTACGGCCAGCGCGCTGCCACGGCGTTTCGCCATGCCCATGTAGTCGTAGTCGGGGTAGGCGGCGTGGGTAGTTGGACGGTAGAGGCGCTGGCTCGCTCGGGCCTTGGCAAACTCACGCTGATCGATCTGGACGATGTGTGTGTTTCCAACATCAATCGTCAGCTCCATGCGCTGGATGGCACTATTGGCCAGCCCAAGGTGGAGGTGCTCGCCGAGCGCTGCCGTCTGATCGCCCCCGAAATTGAGATTGTTGCGGATACCGCCTTCGTCACGCCAACCAACCTGGCCGAGCGTATCCCCGAGGACGCCGACCATGTGGTGGATGCCATTGACAGCGTGATCGCCAAAGCCGCGCTGATTGCCTGGTGTAAGCGGCACAAAATACCGATTACCGTCACCGGCGCGGCGGGCGGACAAACCGACCCGACGCGCATTCAAGTGGCGGATTTAACCCGTACGGAGCACGACCCGCTGCTCTCCAAAGTGCGCTCGCGGCTGCGTCGTGATTACGGTTTTTCCCGCAACCCCAAACGGCGCTTCTCGGTGGAATGCGTCTACTCCGACGAGCAGTTGGTTTACCCAAGCGGGGATGGAGAGGTATGCCTGCAAAAGCCCGGTACCGGTGATGCTACTCGCCTGGACTGTGCTTCGGGCTTTGGTGCGGCTACCTTTTTGACCGGCACCTTTGGCTTTGTGGCTGCCTCAAAAGTGCTTGAACGCCTTGCTAAAAAAGCTAACCAGCCAACCGCCAAAAACGGCACTTAAGAGGAGAGCCAATGACCGCCCCTATTCCCGGTATTTATCGCCATTACAAAGGTAATCTCTACGAAGTGCTCGGCACTGCCCAACACAGCGAAAGCGAAGAGCATGTAGTGGTCTATCGCGCCCTTTATGGTGAGTACGGCCTCTGGGTACGGCCGCTAGCGATGTTCACTGAAACAGTGACGAGAGAGGGCCACACCCAGCCGCGCTTTGCGCTGGAGAAAGCGTTTTAAGCCTGAGTTTCGTTAACAAGGATTGCTCATGTCCCCCTCATCACCCCAGCAAACGCTGAAAGCAGTATTCGGTTTTGATGACTTTCGCGGTGGCCAGCAGGCGGTGGTGTCTCGGGTGTTGGAGGGGCACTCCACGGCGGCGATTTTTGCCACCGGCGCGGGAAAATCCTTGTGCTATCAGCTCCCGGCGCTGCATTTGCCGCACTTAACCCTGGTGGTGTCACCGCTGCTGGCGTTGATGCAGGATCAACTCGCGTTTCTGACCCGCCACGGCGTAGCCGCGGCCAGCATTGATTCCACTCAGGATCGCGACACCATCCGGGATGTGATGGAGCGCGCCAAAAGTGGCGAGCTAAAAATCCTCATGGTGTCGGTGGAGAGGCTCAAAAACGAGCGTTTTCGCCACTTTCTACGTCAGGTTCAGATATCGCTTTTAGTGGTGGATGAAGCCCACTGTTTGTCTGAATGGGGGCATAACTTTCGCCCTGACTACCTCAAACTACCCGACTACCAGCGCGAGTTTGCCATCCCTCAGGTGCTACTGCTTACCGCTACGGCGACCCCCGCGGTGATCGCCGATATGGGTGAAAAGTTTGCCATTGCGCCGGAGAACGTCATCACCACCGGCTTTTACCGCTCCAATTTAGAACTGCTGGTGGCGCCTGCCATGAAGGATCGCCAGCAGCAGCTGATTAACTGGCTGAAGCCGCAGATGCAGCCGGGTAGCGAAGCGCCGACGATTATTTACGTCACCCTGCAACAGACGGCAGAGCAGGTAGCTCGCACGCTCGCCGCTCAGGTAATCAACGCCCAGGCCTACCACGCAGGGTTGGATGCACAGCGGCGGGATGAGATTCAGCGCCAGTTTATGGGCGGAGAGTCACCCTGCATTGTGGCAACTATTGCCTTTGGCATGGGCATCGATAAGGGCGATATTCGCAATGTGGTGCATTATGATCTGCCTAAATCCATCGAGAACTACAGCCAGGAGATTGGCCGGGCGGGACGCGATGGTCAGCCTTCTACCTGCCTGACCATGGCCGGACAAGATGGTTTGCGCGTACTGGAAAATTTCGTTTACGGCGATACCCCCGAGTTCGGCGGTATCGTTCACTTGCTAGAAGAGATCGCAGCGGCAGGTAAAACGCCGGACCATCAGTGGGAGGTGCTGCTTAATACGCTTTCCCGAGATACCAATATTCGCCCGCTGCCGCTAAAGACGCTGCTAGTGCGGTTGGAGATGCATGGCATTATCGCACCGCGCTTTGCATTTCTAGCCGAGTACCGGCTGCGCTACCACATTAAGCCGAGTGAGTTGGTAAATCGTTTTGAAGGCGAGCGGGCGGCCTTTGTTCATCTTATTGTCGATAATATCCCTATCGCTCGCACCTGGGGTACGGTGGATTTTGAGCGCTTGAACAAGGCAGGGCAGACACAACAGATTGATGCCTCCCGCGCTCGGGCCATCACGGCGCTTGAGTACTTTCAGAACAAAGGCTGGTTAACCCTGGAAGGCAAGCGGATGACCGACGTGTATGAGATTCGCCAGCCGGACTTTGCCGTTGAAACGCTAGCGAGCCAGTTATACGACGATTGCTTGATGCGGGAGCGCATTGAGATTGATCGGCTGCAGTCTATGCTAGCGCTGTTTGAATCAGAAACTTGCCTGACGCGACGGCTGGCTGAGCACTTTGGTGATGGCTCTTTTGGTAATAGCATGTTTGATGCGCTTCCCGATACCGAGCCGGGCCGCTGTGGGCACTGTTCGGTGTGTTACGGCCACCCCGTGCGATTGCCGGAAGCGTCCCCTGAGCCACCGCTGACGGCGGCCGAATTTCAGCGCTACGCCACGCCGCTGATGGAGCGCCATATCAAACAGCTTGGCCAACCGCCCAATGCCCAGCGACTCGCGCACTTTCTATGCGGTTTAACCATGCCGATCTTTACTCCGCTCAAAGCGCGAAGTCTGCACGGCTTCGCCGTCTTTGAGCAGCGCGCCTACCCAGAGGTGCGCCAGTGGGCGGAGGCAATGCTTGGAGAGTAAGGTCATGGCCCTGGCTATGTGACAACACCCCGATTAGTCGAGTAGCGCCGTAGGGGGTATCATCAGCTTTCCTCCCGTCACAATCGAGGACGGCGTGGCAAAGAGCCCGCAAGATTAAAAAATCTAGTCCATAAAAAAGTGTTTTAGGCTTAGACTAAGTGTAAGACTTGCCGTACCTTCCTAGCCAGAGAATAACCAAAGGGTGGGGCGCCAGGGTGCTAACGCTCGGAGCCATACCTCGTGAAGGGAATCGAAATGCTAGCTATTCAACCAACTGACAACAGCCAACAGCTCAGCTTGAGCGCAAACTTGCCCGACTTTATACGCGAAGGGCTTAATGACTGCTTCAATCTACCCACACTGCCGTCCGCCGCCATTAAAGTACTTGATGTAGCCCGTTCTCCAAATGCAAACGTAAAGGCCTATGCGGAAGCCATTCAAACAGATCCTATCTTAACCATGCGCTTATTGGCGCTGGCTAACAGCGCTTATTACGCTCGGCGCGCACCGACCATCCATACTTGCCGCGAAGCTGTGGCACGTGTTGGCCTAGACACCACCTTAGCCACCACGCTAAGTTTTAATTTATTCAAGCTGAAAGACCAAGCCGCCTACCTGCAGCGGGTATGGAGCCGTTCTTTAATTGCTGCTATTGCGGCGCGTTATCTGGCAGAGCAATTATGTCCTGGGCAAGCGGGGTTTGTATTCACTGCAGCACTGCTGCAAGACATTGGTGTATTGGCTCTAAAAGCGCTTTATCCAGAAGATGTCGAAGCTATATATGAGCCGCTACCAACGCATCACTCCGAGCTTATCCATTCAGAGCAACTGCAGTTTGGCTGCGATCACGCAACAGTAGGTGCTTGGTTAGCAGCAAAATGGGGCGTCCCCACCCATCTTGCCGAAGCGATTAGTACCAGTCATTCTGATTTTACTTTCGCCCCAATAGACTTATTCTGTGTGCGCATTTCAGGGCTTATCGCCGATGCTTGGCTTGCCCCTTCCCCCGCGCATTCATTGGTCAGCTTAATGCGCAAGCTAAAAAATCACGCAGAAGCTCAGCATATCGTGCTTGCCGAGCTGCTATCGACGATTGAAACACAGCTTCCCTCATTAGCAGACGTACTCGAAATCACAGCCCCAAAAAACCTTGATAGCGACGCTCTCATGGCTGAAGCGCAACACCTTTTGTTTCAACAAACATTGGCGTTGAATGCGCGCTTAGAGCAACAACAATCAGAACTAGCAAACCTGCTTAAGCGTCAAGACGAGTTAGAAGTCTGCAGTCGTATTGATCCATTAACAGGGCTGGCTAACCGTGGGTGGTTGGAAGAACAATTGAGTGAACACTTTACCCATTGCCGTGAAGAGGGACGAAATCTCTCGGTAGCGTTTATTGATTTAGACCATTTTAAAACGGTCAATGATCAATATGGACACTTGGTGGGCGACGTGATACTGGAAAACTTTGGAAAACTCATCAGAGAGCTTGTTCGGGATAGTGACCTCGCCGGACGTTTCGGGGGGGAAGAATTCATGATCATAATGCCTAATGAAGACGCCCATTCTGCTCAGCAGTTAGTAAAACAAATCTTACAGAAACTGGCTGAACAACCTATTGCCTATGTGGAAAATCAGCCCATCCATATCACCGTTTCTATTGGTATTGCTTGTCTGCACGACGGCGGCTTTGCCGATAGCCGAGAGCTTATGAACGCTGCCGACCAAACCATGTATTTCGTTAAACATAGTGGTCGCTGCGGTATTGCGATATATGGCCAGTAAAACTAATGAAAATTGTAAAGACATAAAGTTAATAGGTGCATAGTGAAGTTAATAGCTTACCATTTTAGAGAGAGGCCTCAGTCTCTCTGTTCATATGTGTGTCAGCCAGCGGGGGCAATGCTTGGGTGTTAGGTCAGAGCTGCTAAGGCCTGGAGGCTAGGCCAGCACCGCCGAGCTTAGCTTCTGAATTTAAAAAATTAACGCAGTAACTCAGCGGCGCTTCTTCCTGCCACCGCCCCCAGCACTACGGCACTCAGCAACCCGTTGCCGGAAAGGTAGCCACTGTCGTTGGAGCCGGAAACGCCGCGTGCAGCGCCGCCTGCGGCAAATAGGTTGGGCATCGCTTGGCCCTGGGTGCTGAGCACGCGAGCCTTGCAATTAACCTCTAGACCACCCTGGGTGTGAAACAGCGCACCGGTGACGCGAATGGCATAGTAGGGCGGCTTCAGCAGGTTGGTGGGCTCAAAGCGGCGGCCAAACGTATCCGCCGTTTGCTCTTCGGCATGCTTTTTCATCTCCGTTAGCATCGCCTGCAGCGCCGTTAGCGGCAGGCTTAAGCCAACCGCCATCTCTTCAAGGCTTGTAAAGCTGCGTACCGCGCCACTCTCCTGGGCGTTGCGGTAATCCTCAAATGCCTGAGCAGACTCGTGAATGCGGGCGTCATAAAGATTCCAGGCCACTTGCTCGGGCTGCGCCAGCACCTTGGCCGCCTGCTCGGAGTAGCCGCCGTGCTCGTTGGAAAAGCGCTCGCCCTTGATATTGGCCTGGATGCCCCCTTGCATCATCAGTGCCCAACTGATCAGCGTTTGGTGGGGCGTCGCCAGCGAGCCATGGCCCTGGCAGGCCCCCAAATCCTTGGTGCTCGCGCCCATTTCCTGGCCCCACAGCAAGGCATCACCCTGGTTCCCCTCGTGGCCGTAATAGAGTGCGTGTTTCAACGTTGGCAGGTAACGCTCTACCAGCTCGGGGTTGCCGCCATAACCGTTGCAGGCCAGAATCAGCGCGTCGCAGCCAATGCTTTCGCGGCTGCCGTCCGGGCGCTCGAGCGTGACGCCGCGCACTCGCTGCGTGTCGTCAACGTGCAAATCCACTACCCATGCCTGGGTAAGAATATCAATGCCCGCCGCTTCGGCAGCATTGAGCAGCGCGCCCATCAGCTCTTCTCCGGTGCGCCGTGGCGTGGCGTGCATACGCAGATAGCGGTGGCCGGGGTAGAGAAAGCCCTCGACGAGCTCAAAAGGCACGCCGTGCTGGTCCGCCAGCCACTCGATGGTTTGGCCGGATTGGCTGGCCAGCAGCTCGACAATGGCCGGGTCTGCCTCAAAGCCGTTTTTCTTCTGAATATCCTCCGCCATGGCTTCGGCAGAGTCGGTGACGCCCAACGCATGCTGAAAGCGCGTATTGGCCGCGGGAATAAAGCCCGACGACATCGCCGTGCTGCCACGAGGCAGGGCGTCGCGCTCTAAAACGGCAAGCTCAACGCCCGCTTCCTGGGCGGCCAGGGCCGCTACCAGCCCGCAGGCCCCCGCACCGATGATCAGCAGCGGCAGGTGAGCATCAAAACTGTCGTGTGTGTAGGAAATGATCGCCATTACGCCTGCTCCGCAGCTTGGTGGAAGGCATCCAAAATCTCACCCGCTGGGGCCTGCCACACCTCAGAGTGACCACTGATATGCGCTAGCACTTCTTCCAAGCAGGCAATGCGGTGGGGCTGACCCACCAGCCAGGGGTGCAGATTTAACGCAAACAGCCGCCCGCCCTGTTCCCGGGACTCTTCGAGCAGAAAATCAAAGGCGTCTGTTACCTGCATCACCCAGGCATCTTCCGAGTGTAGGTTTTGACTCATGACGAACTGGTCTTCGATCTCAGTGGCCAGCGGCAGCATAGTCAAACTGCCTGTCTTGGTTTCACAAGCATAAGGCATGTCGTCGTTCACCCAGTCGGCGCAGTACGCAATGCCGTTTTCCGCCAACAGGTCGGGGGTGTTAAAGCTCTGATGCTTGGCGGGGCTTAGCCAGCCGCGCACGGGTTGGCCGGTCACTCGCCGCAGCGTGTCCACTGAGCGTTTGACCAGCTCGGCCTCTTCTTCGATCGGCTGGCCGCCGTAGTGCAGGTGATCCATGTTCCAGCCATGGGCGATAAATTCACCGCCGTGCTCTTTCAAGCGCTGCACCAAATAGGGCGTCTGCTCCGCCAGTTGGGCGTTGATCGCAAATGTAGGCGTGATGTTGTACGCCGCCAGCGCTTTGAGTACGCGATAAATACCCACCCGGTTACCGTAATCCCGCAGCGAGAAGTGGCGCAGATCCGGGTAGGGCATGGTCATGCCGTTGGGCACCTTGAAGGGCTCGCCGCGCTGGTTGAGCGGGTAGAACTGCAGCGAAATATTGATCCACACCGCCAGGGTTTTACCCTCGGGCCAGGTGACCGGTGTACGTTCACTCAGCATCGACCACGCATAGCGTTCATGGTCATAGCCTTGGCGGCGTAAAGGGTAGTCGAGATAGTCATCATTAAGCGCCATAGCGTTACCCCTGTTTGCCTGCAGTGGCGGACTGGGCCGCCATGCTGTCGAGAGCGGCATCGTAATAGTGGGTCATGTAGTAGTCGGCGATCTCGCGCCCGGTGGCGACCCATACATCCGGGTGCCCAGTGATGTACTCCAATGCCTCTTCAAACGCCTTGATGCGGTGCGGGCAGCTCACCTGGTAGTTGTGAGTGGGAATGCACATCACGGTGCCGGACTCCGCGCCCTCTAAATACAGGCGGTCAAAGTGGCGCTTGAGCATGGTGGCGTACTGGCGCGGCTCTACTTTATTCACCGCGTAGACGATGGTGTCATTCATCTCCAGTGAGTAGGGCATGGAGATAAACCGCTTTCCTGAGCGGACGCTAATAGGCGTCGGTTGGTCGTCATGGAACAGGTCGCAGGTATAAAGCCCGCCCCGCTCGCCGAATAGCTCTTCACCTACTTCGGCAAATAGATCCAGGGTGCGCTCCGAGTGTGATAGCGCAGGCGCCAGATAACCCGCACAGGCCTGGCCAGTATGGCGATGAATGGTTTCCATACTGTCGCGGATCATCGCCCGCTCCTGGGCTTCATTCAAACCGTAGGTGTAGCGGGTGTTGTAAATGCCGTGGCTGAAGAACTCCCAGTCACGCTCTTTGCACATCTGGATAATTTCCGGGTGGTGCTCGCAGAGCGCCACGGAGAGTGATATCGAGCCACGAATGCCGTACTTATCCAACAGAGCCATTTGGCGTTGGTGGCCCACCCGATTGCCGTAATCGCGAATGCTGTAGCCGGGCACCGACGGGTGCGGGTGCGGCCACGGCTTGCGGCTCGGGTTCTGCGGCGGGTCGAGTTCGTAATACTCGATATTGGGTGCGACCCAGAAGGCCACCTTTGCCCCACCGGGCCAGGTGATCTTGGGGCGCTGGTCGTAGGCCCAGTAGTCGTAAACGCCGAGAGACTCTTTCATCGCTGGCTCCTCGCCTTATACATCGCCTTCAAGCCACGCCAGCACGTCAGCAACGGGCATGACATCGGCGTATTTGAGGTGCAGGTCGGTCAGGTTGGCGTAGTGGTAGCTTTCGTGTTTATCGGAGACGCACTCCATCGGGACGATAGTACGGTAGCCACGTGACAGGCTTTCCACGGCGGTAGCGCGAATACAGCCCGAAGTAGAGCCACCGGTAATGATCACCGTGTCGACTTGATGCCACACCAGCAGCGACTGGAGCGGCGTTTCAAAAAAAGCCGAAGGCATACGCTTGGTGTAGATCACATCGCGGCTACGGTCGATCTCGCAGCGCTCGTCGAACTCGGCGCGCTCAGAGCCATACTTGATATTTTGCAGCGAGTCAGGCGTATCGGTTCGGGTACCCCAAACCCCGGCGTCTTCGGCGGAGTCCAAAAAAGCGACATGGGTCCAGACCACCGGCCAGCCTTTCTCCCGAAAGCCGCGGGCCAGCTGGTTGGTGTACGCCAACTGCTTGGGGTCGGTTTCGTAGGCGGTTTTAAAGAGATCGGTACGGGTGTAGGCCTTTTGCGGGTCGACGTTCACCAGCACCGCTTTGTTGCCAAAGCCAAAGGGCACACGCTGAGGGTTGGCCATGACGTCGTTAAAAATCTCTTTTGCCGTTTTATCAGTGGTCTGCATGGTTGTCTCCTGAATTTGCTTATTTATAAATGATTGGCAAGAGTCGAGAAGCGAGCGTTAGCGATTGTCGTACTGCTCGCCAAGCTCCAGCATCGCCTGGGTGCCTAGGTATTCATTGAGCTGTTTGAAGTCGAGCATCTGGTCACGGAAGGCGTCGGTGGTGCCGTCCTGTTTCAGCGTGGCAAAGAAGCGACTGGCCATGTGGGTAATCGCCCGCACCAAGGCGCCAGGGAAAATCACCAGCGAGAAGCCCAGCGCTTCTAGCGCCTGAGCGCTCTGCAGGGGTGTGTCTCCCCCCTCGACCATATTGGCCATGATCGGCACCTTACCTTTGAACTGAGTCATGATCTTGCTGATATCTTCGTCGCTACGGATACCTTCGATAAACAGCATATCCACGCCCGCTTCATAATAGGCTTGGGCACGCTCGATGGCGTTGTCGGTGCCCTCCACGCCGAGTGCATCGGTACGGCCAATAATCAGCGTGCTATCGCTTTCACGAGCATCCAGGGCAGCATGCAATTTGCCGACCATTTCGCTTTTGGAAACCAATGTTTTACCGCGCAGGTGGCCGCAGCGCTTGGGGTAGGTTTGGTCTTCCAATTGAATGGCGTTGGCGCCTGAACGCTCCAGCAGACGTACGCTGCGCATCACGTTCATGGCATTGCCAAAGCCGGTGTCGCAATCCACCACCACGGAAAGGTTGGTGCGTTCGCGAATATGCGACATCGCGGTGCAAATTTCGGTAATGCTGAGAAGGCCAATGTCTGGCCGCCCGAGTTGGGTGTAGGCAAGGCTGGCACCGGAAAGGTAGACCGTATCAAAGCCCGCCTGCTCGGCAAGGGACGCGCCGAGTGCGTCAAATACGCCTGGAGCTACCACGATGGGGCTGTCGTGCAACTGCTGTTTAAGCTGGGCGGGTTGGTGTGTAGCGTGCTGTTGGCGTGTCATAACTATCTCGTCATTGTAAGGTAAGCGAAAGGTACGTTAAGCGTTAAGCGTTAGCAGTAGCTGTTTGCTCTAGCGGCAAGCGCCAGGTCATTCCAAACGTCCTGGCGGGTAATCAGGCCATCGGTTAATTCAAAACGGTCAATAAAGCGCACGCCGGTGGTTGCGCTGCCATCCAACCATCCCACCGCCAGTTCGCCATGGCAGACCACCACGTCGAAGGTGGGGGAAGTGTCATGACTTGGGTGGTGGCAGAGATCTATCGCATAAAGGGTTTTGCTTACTCGGCGATAGCGGGTTTGGGCCCATTCAACGACCTCGCTGAGATGCTGCATGGGGAGTGCACCGGGGAACTGCATCACCACATTGGCCGCAAGACAGCGCTCGGCACTGGCTAGATCGCGGGCTTCCATGGCGCTTAAAAAAGCGCGTACCTGCTCTACGTTGCGGTTTTCTGCATCAGACATCGTCGATTCTCTTATGCCAGTGGCTCACTGGCGGCATTGTAGTGAGCGATACTTAGGGGCGCTGATTCTGTAATAATGACTTTCTTGCGGCATTAATTGTGTTATTTACTGGCTATTGATATGTATTATATGTAATACATTTTTATGTCTATTATTATCCCTGCGTCAAGCCTGATATGAATTTTTTTGAATAACGTCCTGAGGAGAGGCATGGATGAATGAGGCACAACCCTCTGCGGTGGGTGGCACCAAATCACACCGGATTTACCTGCTGTTGAAAGACGCCATCTTGAGCGGGCGGCTACCTCCCGGCAGTAAACTGCCGGGGGAAAACAAGCTTGCGGAGCAGCACGGTGTGTCTCGGGTGACCGTGCGCCGCGCCATGGAAGCGCTGCAGACGACGGGGTTGGTGGCACGCAAGGCGGGAGTGGGCACCGTAGTGCTGACGCAACCTTTGGATGCCACGGTGATGACCGCCAGCGTGTCTAACCTGATGCCTAATATGGTCAAGATGAGCCAGGCCTCCCAGGTGCGGCTACTGGAGTTCGCTTATGTACTGCCGCCGGAAATGATCCGCGAGCAGTTGGGCATGGCGCAGGGTGGCAGAGTGCAGCGTTCAGTGCGGGTACGAATGGTCGATGATAAGCCATTCTCGCATCTGGTAACGCACGTGCCTGAATCCATCGCGTTGCACTACAACGAGATGGATTTAGCCAACACGCCGTTATTCGTACTGCTGGAGCGCAGTGGGGTAAAGGTAGACCATGCCTCCCAATCTATTTCCGCGACGCTTGCCAGCCATGAGGTTGCGGAAGCGTTGGAGGTGGCCGTTGGCTCACCGCTGATTTCGCTCACTCGTGTGGTGTATGACGAGCAAGGGCGCGGGGTGGAGCATCTCGATGCGCTCTACCGTCCGGATCGTTATCGCTTCCAGATCGACTTGGAACGAAACGGCGATGATAACTCTCGCTATTGGGAGCCGAAGGTAGGAGGAATGCCTGTCAGCGGGAAAGAAGGGTAACATGAGGATCTATTTTTTAATGTATTAAATTTAATACAGATTTAAAATTGTAAAAAATACATTTGACCTGTGTTGTTAAATTGCGCTAGTTGTATTGGGGTGGTGATGACAAGTCTAACGAAGGCCGAGGCAACGAGCGAAGACCATGAGTACCCCGACAACGCTGTTTGATAAAGTTTGGCGCGCCCATGAGGTTCACCGCAGTGATAGCGGTCAGAGCCTGCTGTGGGTTGACCGCCACTTTGTCCATGAAGGCTCCTTTCACGCCTTCAATAAACTCGCTGAACGCCAGTTGCCGGTGGCAAGGCCCGACCTGACCTTCGGGATCGCGGACCACTACGTACCGACGCTCGCCCGTGACCTAGCAGGCGTTGGCGACCCCAAGGTGCGCTCAATGATCGAGCAACTGAGCCACAATACCCAGCAACATGGGGTAACGCTATTTGGCCTGGACGACCCACGCCAGGGCATTGTGCATGTTTTAGGACCGGAACAGGGGCTGACGCAGCCAGGTGCCGTCATGGTATGTGGCGATAGTCACACGGCCACCCACGGCGCCTTTGGCAGCATTGCTTTTGGCATTGGTGCTTCCGAAGTCGCCCACGTGCTGGCCACGCAAACATTGTGGCAAAGCAAGCCTAAAGTGATGCGTATCACCGTTGAGGGCCAGTTGGCTGAAGGCATCACCGCCAAGGATGTCGCGCTCACCTGGATTGCCCGTTTGGGTGCGGATGGTGCACGTGGTTACGCCATTGAGTACGCTGGTGAGGCGATTCGCTCGCTCTCCATGGAAGCGCGTTTGACCCTATGCAATCTCTCCATCGAAGGCGGTGGCCGCTGCGGCATGATTGCGCCGGATCAAACCACCTTCGACTATTTGCGAGAGCGCCCCTGGAGCCCGAAAGGCGACGCCTTCGAACAAGCCTGCGCTTACTGGGCCACGTTGCACAGCGACCCGGATGCCAGCTTTGACTTGGAAGTAACGCTGCATGCCGATGAAATTGCGCCGACGGTTACCTGGGGCGTCTCGCCGGAAGAGGCACTGCCGATTGATCGTGCCGTGCCTGATCCCGACCAGTTGAGCGACCCGGCGAAAGCGCGCCAGGCGCGGGATAGCCTGGCCTATATGGGGCTAATGCCTGGCCAAAAGCTCACCGATATCACCATTGATCGGGTATTTATTGGCTCCTGCACCAACGCGCGTATCGAAGATCTGCGTGCTGCCGCTGCGGTGCTGGCTGGCCATAAAAGCCGCGTGCCCGGCATGGTCTCGCCCGGCTCTACGCTGGTGAAAACCCAGGCCGAGGCCGAAGGGCTGGACCGCATCTTTATCGATGCGGGGCTTGAGTGGCGTCACTCGGGCTGCTCCATGTGCGTGGGCATGAACGGTGATTTGGTGGCGAGCGGCGAACGCTGTGCTTCCACCACCAACCGCAACTTCAAAGGCCGCCAAGGGCCAGGCGCACGCACTCATTTGATGTCGCCCGCCATGGTGGCCGCTGCGGCACTACAGGGTCGGTTGGCGGATGTGCGCTCGCACTCTGTCAGCACCGACTCCCCCGTTCATGAGTCAGGAGCTCATTGATGCAACCGATCACTGTTCTGGAGACCTTGGGGGTTGCTCTTGCTGCCGCTAATGTGGACACCGATCAGCTTATTCCTGCGCGCTTTATGAAAGAGCCGCGTAGCGTAGGCTATGGCCAGTTTCTACTCTATGACGTTCGTCATGATGAACAGGGCAGGGCCAATCCTGATTTTATTCTGCATCGCCCCAGCGGGGAGAACGCTGAAGTGATGGTCAGTCGCCGCAACTTTGGCGCCGGTTCCTCCCGTGAAGCGGCGGTCTATGCCCTGGTCGATTACGGTTTTCGCTGCGTAGTGGCACCGAGTTTCGGCGATATTTTTGCCTCCAACGCCGTTAATAATGGCCTGCTGCCAGCGGTCGTGGAAGAGGATGACGCTGAGCGCTTGCTGGCAGCGCTTGACGACTCGCCTGCTGCCATATACGTCAATCTTGAGCAGCAGATTATCAGGGTCGCTGAGGTAGAGGTCAGCTTTATGATTAGCCCCGTGTGGCGAACCAAATTGCTCAATGGCTGGGATGATATTGATATGACGCGCCAACACGCCGACACCATTACCGCTTTCGCAGCACGCTACGCCGAGCAGTTTCCCTGGGTGGCGGCGCAGCCGCCAGTAAGCGCCCTTATAGGAAAAGGATAGTGGGGCAGTGTGCTAGACGTTAAACCCACCTCTATCCATAACAACAGTAAGCACGCTTGCAGCAGTCGTTTACAAGAATGACTTATAAAACGAAACAGCAACAATAAACGCGATAACGCAAACTACTTTCGTGCAGGAGACTAACGAATGAAAAAAGTAACCCTTACCGTGGGCATGCTCACCGCCTTAGCCACAACGCAGGCGCTGGCGCTTGATGAAATCAACGCTGTGCACGCGTTTCCGCCCTCGTTGATCTATACCCAGAGCTTTCTGGAGTTCGTCGACAAGGTGAACGAACGTGGTGAAGGGGTGGTGCAGATCAACGTGCGTGGCGGCCCTGAAGTGATCGGACTTTCCGAGCAGCCCGATGCAGTGCGTAACGGCGTCGTAGACATGGCTTACACCGCGGCAAGCTTTTACGCTGGCACCGTGCCGGAGCGCGATGCCATGGTGGCGTCTAACACCAACGCCATTTACGCCCGCGAAAATGGCGGTATCGACCTGCTCAACCAGATCCATCAGGAAAAGATGGGCACTTACTACTTGGGTTGGTTCGATAGTGGCGTTAGCTATAACTTCTACACTATTGAGGAACCCACCGTTGATGCCGACGGCAACCTGAGTGTGTCGGGCCTGCGCCTGCGCAGTAACCCGGTGTATGACGCCTTCTTCCAGGACTACCTGGGCGCCCAGCCGATCAGCCTGCCGACCACGGATGTTTATGCCGCTCTTGAGCGCAGTGTGGTCAATGCCACCGGCTGGACCCAAATTGGCTTGAAAGATCTCAACTGGGATCGCTTCCTGAATTATCGTGTAGACCCTGCGTTCTTCTCTACCGATATGGGTGTGATCGTCAATCTGAATAAATGGAACCAGCTCAGCGAAGAGTCGCAGCAAATTCTGCAAGAAGTTGCTATTGAGCATGAGCGTGAAAGCGCCGAGAAATTGGCTGAATTAGCCAAAGAGCAGCAGGCGCAGCTTGAGGCTGATGGGATGCAGGTAATCACGCTGGAAGGCGAAGCCGCTCAGCGCTTCTCCGAGGCGGCCCGTGATGCCACCTGGGAAAGGATGCGTAGTCAGATGGAGCGCCATCCAATGGGTCTTGAGCACTACGATACATTGATCGAAAAATTCAACGATCTATAGCAACGACGGGGCGCCGAGTGATCGAGCGCCCCCTTAGTGTGGCTAATTCTCAGGACTTTTTATGCGCTACGCACAACGCGGCTATTTGCTGCTGCTCAATGGCATGGCTTTGCTGGCCGCTATCATGCTGGTCTGGTTGATGGTGGCAGTGGTGCTCTCAGTGGTCATTCGCAACTTGGGGCTCCAACCGTCGGCATGGTTCTTTCTCTCCACTGAGTACGCCATGTTCTACCTCACGCTTTTGGGTGCGCCCTGGTTGGTGCGTCACAAGGGGCACGTGCACATTGAGCTGTTGACCTCCGTACTACCGCTGCCCGTGCTCAATATTCTTAGTCGAGGCGTTTCATTACTGTGTGTAGTGGTGTGCGGTGTTTTGGCGTGGAAGGGGCTGGATTTGGTGTTGCTCAATATTGAACGCACCGATTATGACGTTCGGGCTTTCTTCGTACCGAAATGGATACTGACCATTGTATTTCCCATCAGCTTTACGTTGATGGCGATTGAGTTTGGTCGCTTTGTCGTCGGCCATGAAATTCTTCACAGTGGCGAAGCGGGGATTAAAGAATAATGGAATGGTATTTTGCGCTCGCCTTTTTACTCTCGCTAATTCTGTTTTTTATGGCGATTGGTACGCCGATTGCCTTGGCTTTTTTAGCCGCCAATGTCATTGGCGCGTGGCACTTTATGGGAGGGCAAACGGGCATTCTACAAATGCTCAATAACGGCTTTGGTGCGCTCTCTAGCTTTAACTTGGTGCCCATACCGCTTTTTTTGCTGATGGGTGAACTGTTTTTCCGCACGGGTTTGGGCATGAAAATGTTCAATGCCGTCGACCAATTGATGGGCAAAGTGCCGGGGCGATTGTCTTACGTGACGGTGGTAGGCGGTACAGCATTCTCCACTTTGAGCGGTTCTTCCATGGGCTCCACCGCGCTGATGGGATCCTTGCTGGTACCGGAAATGGAGCGCCGGGGCTATAAGAAGAAAATGGCCATTGGTCCGATTCTGGGTACCGGCGGTTTGGCGATTATTATTCCGCCTTCCGCGCTGGCGGTGCTGCTGGCGACATTGGCAAAGGTAGATATCGGCGCCCTACTGATTGCCGGCATTCTACCGGGGCTGACGTTGGCAGGCTTCTATATTGTCACCATTTTTATTCAAACTAAGTTGGATCCGTTAGCTGCACCAAACTATGAGCTTGAACCGGTACCGCTGAAAGCCAAGCTAAAATTAATAGTGACGGATATCCTGCCCATGCTGAGTATCATGGTCATTATCGTGGCGCTCATGCTGATTGGTTTTGCTACGCCGTCAGAAGCCGCTGCCTTTGGCGCGCTAGGCGTGATTATTCTGGCGTTTATCTTCCGCTGCATGACCTGGGAAGCGTTCAAGCTTTCCGTCACCGGGGCACTGAAAGTCACCTTGATGGCTTATTTGATTGTGTTTGGTTCGGCCACGTTCAGTCAGTTGCTCGGTTTCTCCGGTGCATCGGGTGGGTTAATTGGCTGGGCTACCAGCTTTGATCTCTCCCCGATCCTAATGCTGCTGGCGATGTTTGCGGTGCTGTTGGTGCTAGGAACCTTTATGGAGCAGATCTCCATTATGATGCTTACCGTGCCGATCTTCTTTCCGCTGGCGCAGGCACTTGGCTTTGATTTGGTATGGTTCGGTATCGTCGTTTTGCTGGCACTGGAAATCAGCTTCTCCACGCCACCCCTTGGTCTGTTGCTATTCGTAATGAAAGGGGTAGCTCCCGCCGGTACCACTATGAGCGAAATCTACTCAGCCGCGATTCCCTACATTCTCTGTTCGATGTTACTGGTCGCCGTGTTGATAGTGTTCCCGGGTCTCGCTACTTGGTTGCCCAGTATGCTGCAGTAACCGCTCTGTACCGTGAGCAATGACCTCCTGTGTTATCAACGAGCAGGAGGTTTTTTTATACGATGATTTTTTCAATCATGGTGTGTTCTGAAACACATTAAGAAGCAGGCGAGAAGCTAGCGCCCTATTAAAAGATCGGTTTGGTTCCCGAATAAATACTTGACACGCTAAAGCTAGGTAGCTAATTTTAATAAAACCGTGGTCTGACCATCAGATGATGAGTCCATGCTGGCAAGCAATGAAGAGCAAAGAACTGATGAAAATTGAGCCCCTTGAAAAGAAAAGCTTGAGTGACGATGTTGTCGCAAAAATAAAGTCGATGATCGTCAGTGGTGAGCTCAAAGAAGGTGATCGCATCCCCAATGAGAGAGATCTTTGCGAACAATTTGGTGTGAGTCGAGCCTCGGTGCGTGAGGGATTAAAAATTCTTTCTCTGCAGGGCTTATTAAACCGGACAAATGCCGGCACTGTCATTACGACTAATTTTTCTTCAATTTTGGAAGAAACGCTTTCCTTAAAGATTCTATTAAATGATTGCAGCTATGAAGACGTGACAGAAGCGCGCATGTTTTTAGAACTAACCATGGTCGGTTTGGCAGCAAAGCGAATCGAAGATAATGACTTAAATATTATGGCCCAGCAATTAAAGCTTATGGTGCAAGCGGAAGCGGAAGACAATAACGATGACTATGTATTAGCGGATATTGCTTTTCACCAGCAAATTGCAAAAGCCTCCCAAAGTCGTGTATTAGCAAGCTTATATAATTCTATTATTACACTGGTTTTCCGTGCCCAGAAAAGCGTGGGGTACGATAAGCCGGTAATGAAAGAATCCATCAAGTTTCACGGTAAAATACTGGAGGCTCTAAAACAAAATAATGCTAATTTGGCAGAGCGGGAAATGCAACTCCATCTGCTGGATGTACAGGAAAGATTAAACCATTTAGTTAATAGAGAAATAATAAAAAAAGGAGTATGAAAAATGTATGTAAGGTATCGCGATAATAATAAAGTTTTCTGTGGGTTTTTAGAAAATGGTGAAATCATAAAAATTATTGGTGGCATGTTTGAGAACCATGAGTTTAGTAAAGAAACAATTCCTGTATCGTCGGTAAGGCTGCTGGCTCCATGCCAACCAACGAAGGTGATCTGCGTAGGGCTTAACTATTTGGACCATGCGAATGAAATGAAGGAGGAGCTTCCCAAAGCGCCATTATTATTCCTAAAACCGCCTACCACCGTCATCGGGAATGAGGATGATATCGTAGCGCCTGCCAACACAGGTCGACTGGATTATGAAGCTGAATTAGCTATCGTTGTTGGTAAGAAAGCTAAAAATATTTCTCCAAATGAAGCGGGCAATTATATTTTTGGTTATACCTGTGCTAATGACTTTACCGCTAGAGAAATTCAGCTAAGCGATAAGCAATGGACTCGGGGTAAATCTTTCGATACTTTTTGTCCTCTAGGTCCAGGTATAGTAAAAGAAATAAATAAAAATGATGCAAACATTCAGCTAACTGTTAATGGTGAAGTACGCCAAAGCTCTAACATAAACATGTTTATATTCGGTGTGGACGAGGTGGTGAGCTATATATCCCACTGCATGACGCTCCTCCCTGGAGATGTCATTCTCACCGGCACTCCCCACGGGGTGGGGCCCGTTAATGCGGGTGATGTGATGTCGGTAACAATCGATGGTATTGGCGCTCTAACTAACACACTGCGAATAGAATAGTTGCTTGAATAATTTAACTAAATGAGATTGCTTGTCAAATGGAGAAGTAATCCTCCGTCACTATAATAATGATAAGAGAGGTTGTAACGTGAGACTATCAGTTCTTATGACAGATACCATTTTCCCTGATACTTCGATAGAGCAAGGCGTGTTTAGCCAGGGAGGTGTCGACTTTAAATTAAGCCCCTCTAGCGATGCCGAGACACTTAGCGAGCTAGGCAAGACAGCGGACGCACTCCTTGTCGTTTATGCAAACGTAACTGCTCAGGTGATTGATAGCCTTGAGCGTTGCAAAATCATTGTTAAAGCTGGGATCGGTTATAACAACATCGATGTAGAGGCCGCCACAAAAAAAGGTATCATTGTCGCCAATGTTCCTGATTATTGCCAGGATGAAGTGGCAGATCATACGTTTAGCATGCTCTTGGCATTAGCCAGGAAAACCTGTTATTTACATAATCAAGTTGTAAAAGGCGTTTGGGACGCTAATCAAGGTAAACATGTACCTCAGCTTAAAGGTAAAACGCTAGGGTTATTGGGGTGCGGCGCTATTGGACAGCAGGTAGCGGCACGCGCAAAGCCATTTGGCTTGAAGGTAATCGGCTTTGATCCCTATAGTTCACCCAAAAGCCTTGCCAAATTCCAAATTGAAAATATAACCAACTTCGATGTATTCCTCAGTGAGGTCGATTTCCTATCATTACATCTACCGCTAACAGAAAAGACAAAGCATATCATCAATAAAGCATCGTTAGCGAAGGTGAAGAAAACCGCTTTTGTGATTAACACTGCCCGAGGAGGCCTTATCGAAGAAAACGATCTTTACAACGCTATCCTAGAAGGGAGTCTTGCCGGGGCTGCCCTGGACGTACTCGAACAAGAACCACCGCGTGCTGTACCTAAGCTATCCCAGCTTGATAATGTCATTATTACGCCTCATACCGCTTTTTTATCTCAAGACTCTGTATCAGAACTTAGAAAGAAAGCCTCTCAGGAAATCGCCAGAACGCTCACTTCCGGCACTCCCAATAATCCCGTCAATAACCCAAATAACAAAAGCTAAAAGAAGGATAAAAAGATGAAAACTAAAATAAAAAACAATGTCGTTATGCATGTGATAGCCATCAGTGCCATCTGTGCAGTACTGCCGCTAACCGCATTCTCTCAATCTACTATCAACATCAAAATGGCCCATAACGGTAATACCAACCCAGAAGATCCACAAAACGTTGGTGTTCAGGCGTTTAAAGAAATGGTGGAAGAACGTTCTAATGGTGATATCAGCGTGCAAATTTACCCCGCTGGCCAGTTAGGGGATGCCCGTACAATCGTTGAAGGTATCCAATTAGGCACTATTGAAATGGCAGACGTTGAAAACGGCCCTATGGGCGGTTTCGTACCAGAAGCCATGCTGTGGGACCTTCCTTTTATCTTTCGCAATATTGATCATGCCCATAAGGTATTAGATGGCGAAATTGGCCAGGCCGTACAGGAAAAGTACACAGACGTAGGGATTCGCCACTTGGCATACAATGATGGAGGATTTAGGTACTTCACTAATGACCAGCGGCCTATCCATTCTATGGAAGACCTTGAGGATCTCAAAATCCGCGTTATGGAAAGTGAAGTAATGATCAATACCATAAACGCGTTTGGCGCCTCAGCTGTGCCTATGTCTTTTGGCGAACTCTACACTGCCTTACAGCAAGGCGTTGTCGACGGCCAGGAGAACCCAATGAACCTGATTTATAGTCAGCGCTTCTATGAAGTTCAAGATTACCTTTCACTTAGCGAACACTTCTATTACCCCCGCCAGTACATTGCTGCTGAAAGCTGGTGGCAAACGCTTGATGAAGAGCATCAAGAAATCCTTGCCCAAGCGGCGGTAGAGGCCAGCAATATCCAGCGGGACTCTCTCGTTGAATATGAATTAAAGATGCGTAGTGTTCTCGAAGAAAACGGGATGCAGATTAACGATGTAGAAAAAGACGCTTTTATCGAGGCCGCGTTTGAAGAAATCTACCCAAGCTTCTATGCCACGCTGGGTAGCGGTGATGCTTCACGGGGAGAAGCGCTAATTAGAGCCATTATGGAAACCGAGTGAACCACTGCGCCGGAGCGAAAAGTTTAATGCTCCGGCGCTGCTTTCTCACAATTATTATAATGAAAGGGGGCAGTGGTGATTAATAAGAAACAACTTTCTTTAGTGCGCCACTTGGATAGGCTAATTAAGATCAGCCTCGTTGCCATGATGATTACCATCGCTATGCTGACATTCTACCAGGTCATAATGCGTTATGGTTTCAACCAATCCAGCTCTTGGAGTGAAGAAGCGATACGCTTCACCTTTATCTGGAGTAGCTTTCTTGGTGTTGCCATGGGAGTACGCGAAAAATCCCATATCGGTATTAGCATCTTGGTTGAACTGTTTAACCAGAAAGTGCAACGGGTCGTAGAAGTAGTGGGGTATCTCGCCATTATGGCATTTTCTGGTTATCTCATTTACTACGGATGGAAAGTGGTTATAGCCACAAGTGCCCAAACGTCACCAGCGCTGGGTGTGCCCATGAGTTGGATCTACATGTCGATTCCCGTCATGGCTTGTTTAATATTTTTCTACAGTTTTATCGAAATTATTAATATAAAAAATACTTAAAATAATCTTTTAGAGGTTATGACATGCTAACGGTTCTCCTCACTTTTCTTGTGATCTGCTTTATGATCAATATACCTATCGGCTTTGCAATGGGTATTGCAGCATTAGCGAGCCTGGTGGCCAGTGGAATGATGCCGATAGAAATGCTACCGCAACGCATGGTAGCCGGTATTAATTCATTTCCACTGCTGGCAATTCCTCTTTTCATGATGGCTGGGGCGATTATGGAGCGAGGAGGAATATCCAAAAGAATTGTTGAGCTAGCCAGCGCTTTGGTGGGGCATTTCAAAGGAGGACTCGCAGCGGTTTCGGTCATGGCTTGTACCTTCTTCGCTTCGATTTCCGGCTCTGCTCCCGGCACAGCCGCCGCAGTAGGAGAGCTCACCATTCCTGAAATGGTGAAACGTGGTTATTCAGTCTCCTACGCCTCGGCTGTCGTCGCCTCAGCGTCGTGCTTAGGGGTCGTTATCCCACCCAGTATTACTTTTATTCTTTTTGGAATCGTGGCCGATGTGTCTATCGGGAAATTATTCATTGCTGGAATTTTACCTGGCGCGCTGTTGGCCATCGCGTTAATCGCTATCAGCATTTTACGTTCCCATCAGCTAGGTTACCCAGCAGAAAAAAAGCAGAGCTGGCAGCAGCGATGGCAGAAGTTACTGCATGCTTTTTGGGGTATTTTGATGCCAGTTATCATCCTTGGCGGCATCATGTCGGGGGCCTTTACCCCCACGGAATCAGCCGGTATTGCGGTGGTATACGGCTTATTTGTCAGCATGTTCATTTACAAGGAGCTTCACTGGAGAGACCTCGTTCCGGTTTTTTATAAAGCGTCTTTAAACTCGGCAATGATTGTGCTTCTTATCGCTGTAGCAAGCCCTTTTGGATGGATCATGATTATTGAGCAGGTTCCGCAGATGGCCTCTAGTGCAATCCTTGGGCTATCAACGAACGTTTATCTCATTCTTTTGCTGATGATCCTGTTGTATTTAATACTTGGAACGTTTATGGAAACAGGCGCGATCATCTTGTTAGTAGTGCCCATATTTACACCCATCGCCCAGCAATTAGGTATTGATATGGTGCATTTTGGTGTTATCACCGTGGTGGCTTTGGCCATTGGCATGGCGACGCCCCCGGTGGGCATTACCCTTTTTGCTACCTGTAGTATTTCCGGCGTTTCAATTGGTCAGTTATCTCGTATGGTAGTGCCGTTCTTGCTGGCTTTGATTGCCTGTTTGTTACTACTCGCCTTTGTGCCCGCTATATCGACTTTTCTACCGAGCCTAATGTTTTAACTACCGGGCGGGGACGGCATTAGCTGTGTTTCTTGGTCATTGCGTTGCTCAGTAGGAGCTCACTGCAGGGATGAAAAGATATCCCGCAGTGAGTTCAACGCATAAGGGCTAGTCAATCCTCACTCCCAAGCAGGGAACGGGTCGGGTAGTTGTTTCCACGCCTCCATACCTTCCAGCAGTTCGTCCTCGATCAGCAGGCAATTATCCAGCGCTTCGCACATTCTGGCTTGATCGAGGTTTTGACCGATAAACACCAGCTCCTGGCGCATATCGCCAAACGGCTCCTGCCACTTCTCCATAATAAATTGGCGTGTTTCGGGATCGGTTGGCCAATGCTCTTCGGGAATGGCTTTCCAGAACACACCTGCGGGGCCGTGATGGGCGATGCCGCCTGCCTGGCTCCACTGACCGGCAGCTTGTGGGCGGGTCGCGAGCCAGAAAAAGCCCTTCGAGCGTAGCAGGCCTTTACCAAACCACTCCTGGTTAAGTAGATCGTGAAATTTATGCGGATGGAAAGGCCGACGGGCGTGATAGGCAAAACTGCCAATCCCGTACTCTTCGGTTTCAGGGACATGCTCGCCGCGCATTTCTTTAAGCCAGCCAGGCGCCAACTGGGCGCGCTCAAAATTGAACTTGCCGGTATCCAGCACCTTTTTGAGCGGGACGCCGCCTTGGGTAATAGGTACTAGTTCCGCGTCGGGGTTAAGTGAACGCAGTATAGCTTTTAAAGCCTCCAGCTCTTTTTCACTGATTAAGTCGGTCTTACTGATCAGCAGCACATCGCAAAACTCGATTTGATCGACCAGTAGATCGGCGACGTTGCGCTCATCGTCTTCACCCAAGCTTTCGCCCGTTTCCGTCAAGCTTTGCGCTTCGCGGTACTGGTCAAGAAAATTGGCGCCATCCACAACGGTCACTAAGGTATCCAACCGAGCGACACGAGAGAGGCTCTGGCCATTTTCGTCTTCAAAGGTGAATGTTTCTGCGACAGGCAGCGGCTCGGAAATGCCGGTGGACTCAATCACTAAGTAATCGAACTTGCCTTCCCGGGCCAACTGGCTGACTTCGATCAGTAAGTCCTCGCGCAAGGTGCAGCAAATGCAGCCGTTGCTCATTTCTACCAAGCGCTCTTCAGAGCGGTTAAGGGCCACATCGCTATCCAGCGTCGATTCGCCTGGACCGCCGCGAACCAGGGCGGCGTCGATATTCACTTCGCTCATATCGTTCACGATCACCGCCACCCGACGGCCTTCACGGTTGGCGAGAATATGATTGAGCACGGTAGTTTTACCTGCGCCCAGGAAACCCGAGAGCACGGTGACGGGTAGGGGAGAAAACGCAGTCATTGCTAGCATGCCTCTTAACTCGTTTATGTTATGTAATAATATAACAATAAAGTCTGTTGAGAGATAGGCTTGTTTAAAGGACGGCAGGTTTCGTTATGTATCTGCGAGAGAAAACCAGCGCAGCGCATCAATCACGATGAAAACCGCCAAGCTTACACCCAGCACTGGTAGCGCCACGCCCAGCGCGATAACGAAGAATAGCACGCTTATTTTGGCCGTGAGCGGGAGCATCAGCCAGGGCTCAGTCATCGTAGGAAAGCGTTGACCATTTACGGTGCGTAGTCGCCGCCAAGCCATTACATAACCCCACCCTATCAGCGTGACAAGCCCGGCAGCGATCAAAGCGAGTACTGCTTGATTAGCGAGACCAAACAGGACTCCCATGTGCAGGTCAATTCCCCAGCGGGTGAACTTGGCGGCTAGTGGGAAGGTATCGAAATCAGTTTGATTGATGACGGCCATGGTGCGCGGATGCAGCGCGACCTGGTCCACCTGGGTAGGCCAGCGCCGATCGATTTCCGCTACTCGCCACGCTTGGTTTTCACTCATTGGTGGCGTGAGTTGAAGACGATTGGCCGATAGTCCCGCTGCTCGTGCAGCCTTTAGTGCACGATCAAAGTCATTGGGCATAACCGCCATGAGGGCTGAAACAGAGAATGTATGGCCGTGATGTTCTGCATGTTCATCATGAGCTTGGTTGTCGGCATCGATAAGCGCTGTTGAGACGCTAGGGGTGCCCCAGCCCCAGAGGTGGCGCAGTTCAGCAATATTACCGCCTGCCCACTTGGACCATGTCAGCCCCGTTGCCGAAAAAAACAGCAGCCCCAGCGCCAATATCAATCCTAACGTTGCGTGGCGTCGGCGTATGGCGTGAGCACCAGAAAGCGTTTTCAACGTGCGCTGCCGCCAAGCCCATAGCACTACGCCACCTAACGCGGCAAGCCAAAGCCATGAGGCGGCTAGTTCACTATAAAGGCGGCCTATATCACCCATTAACCACTGGCGGTGAAAGTGATCAATCGCTGTGCGTAGCGGTAAAATACCGCTGGTGCCATAAACGGTCGTGTCGCCAGTTACTTGCAGTGTAATCGGGTCCACAAATATCCCCCGGTGCTCAGAAGGACCTAAGCTTGGATCGCTATACATCAGCCGGGTAGTGTCGCCGAGTGCTGGCGCGGGGCGCACTGCACTCGGTAACAGCGGATCGTCAAGATAGCGTTGAGCAGCGGCAATTTGCGCAGCCAGGGGGTGTGGCTCACCCTCGGTAACCCCGTAAAGCGTATCGTGATAGAGCCACTCTTCAAGTGGCGGGCTAAGTAGATAGGCTATTCCCGACAGCGCAGCGATGAGGATAAAAGGGCCAATAAAAAGACCAATATACAAGTGCAGGCGGCTAAGCAGGGTAAAAAGCAGTTTGCCGGTACGGGTAGAGGGACGGGCTGTCATTCGCTGAATCCGAGTGGTATCGGTAAAATAGTGAGCCAGCTTAGTTAGTTTACTTAGCAACCGCTAGTCTTTGCCCAGCGGTAAAAAGTCACACGCTTAACGATTAGATGGCGAGGGCTTGGCGGCTAGGAGTGCACGGAACAGGCTATTCATCAGCACCGGCTCATCATGGCGGATCAAAAAACCAGCGTCAGTCAGCAGTGGCTGTGCTTGACGGGTAATATCGGTCGCGAGCGCTGAGGTGAGTTGGTTCAGAAAACGTCGACCCGCCCCCGCAGGGTGTGCATCCGGCTGGAACTTATCCAACACACACAATTGGCCGCCGGGTTTTAGCACACGATGTGCCTCGGTGAGTCCTTTCTGTGGATTAGGCATGACCGCAATGATCAAGTGCATGATGACAGCGTCAAAGTGCTCGTCGGGGTAGTCAAGCTCTTCAGCGTCCATAACGCAGCATTCAACATCGCGGCGCAGCGTTTCAGCTCTTTTGGCTATGCGTTTAACCATCGCCGGGGCGATATCGGTGGCGTGCAATTCGATATCACAAGGCAGAAAAGGCAAGTCTAACCCCGTTCCGGCACCCACCAGTAGTACGCGCATGCCAGGCTCCCAATCCACTTGACCAAGCGCAATACGTCGTGGTCTACGGAAGGCGCGGGCAGCGATCGCATCATAGAAAGGGGCATAAGCGGTATAGCGAAGGCGGTTCCACGCAGTAGTGTTGAACATAACGCCTCTATGCAGCGCAACGCTGCGGTTGCTGAACGTCAGGGTCCGACTATCTATAGCATGAAAGCGGTAATCCAACCAAGAGAGCGTGCTAACGAGCTCGAGTACATTTTTCTTTTATTTGCAATCGCGTGCGGTAGAGTATTGTTATTTCAGCCCTGTTAAATAGGTTATAGCTACAATAAATGAATTTTAAATGTAAGGTTTTAATGATAATCGCCTGGATTAGTGTTGGCATAGCTGTTGTTTTTTTAGCTTAGCTTTATCATGTTAATGGTGCATGGTCATGGTTTAATAAGTTAACCTTTTTGCAGGCGTATGGTTAGGGTTTCCACCGTGTCAATGATGAGCTTTCGATCCTCTTGGTTTAAAGGCGCGAGAAGTTGTTTCATTCTGCTTGATTGATCATCAACGTGAAAACTTGCTTGTCCAAGCAACTCAGCTGCTTCGCAATTAAAAATCTCAGCAAGCTCAATAAGACGTACGATGTTGGGTATTACTCGCCCGCGTTCTATACGCGAAACGGCTTCATTGCCAACTCCTAAGCGCTCAGCCACTTCTTCTTGGGTCATTTTGCTACGAACCCGCTGTTTGGCAATGGCTCGGCCAATACTGCCTGCTAACCGTTTCTGTTCAGTTTTATTCACAACGTCCTCCATTAGACCTAGATGGTTGAGGAACGACCTATTGACATGAAGGACTGTTTGGGTTGAATATCATCCTCTAAGGTTGATTTGGGTGTTAAAGGTAACTTTTTGTTTCATCTGGTTACTCCCTAAAAGCTAGTGAAAGGTGATAAATTAATTTAATTGAGTGTTCGGTAAATATAAAACGGCCTAGTTGTATAGATGTAAGTTTGAGGCTTTTTAAGGGAAAAAGATGAAATGCTTAATTTGAAAAAACAATGAATAAATGCAGCGCAAAAATAGCAAGCTAAAACCTTTATCGATAATGAAAGTGAGTTTTTTAACTGGAATGTTGTTAGCAAAGAATGAAAAAGCTAATTTTTGAGTATGTAGTGAGCTTTTTCCTATGCACGGTTTTTGAAGTCTAATTAATGACTGGGAATGTTTTATGCAGTGGGTAGGGATCGGTGTTTTCAAAAATGTTGTTCAAAACGCGCTAGAAAATAGCTTGTGTTCTGGCACGACTAAATCCGAAGGCGTTTAATAGCATGCCTCCTACTACTGCACCAGAAGTTTTTCACCAGTTAGCGGATAAGCTGTCCTATGTCAGTGAAGAAGGTTTTTTTCACCATCTAGTGAGGACTTTGGCAGATGTGCTCAAAGTTGACTATGTCACGGTAGAGCACGTCGATAGCCACCAGGAAATAGCGACTACGCTGGCGATGTGGTCACAGGAAGCCTTCAATGAAAGGGCGCCTTATTTTGTGGAAGCCACGCCTTGCCAACAAGTTACCCACCTTGCAAAGTTTTTTGTTCACTCCCAGGTTCGCCAGCAGTTCCCAAACGATAAGCAACTAGCGGCAATGTGTGTTGAGAGTTATTTAGGTATCGCTATCACCGCCCCTGATGGTGGCTTTTTAGGCGTTATCGCGTTGATGCACTCCTCGCCCTTGGTGCTTCCTCTATACGCCGATGACGTATTACGCATTGCTTCCGCGCTGGCAGGCTCAGAACTATCACGTCAGTTGGCCGAAAGCCAAACGCGCGAGCGGCTGTTATATAAAAAAAGAGAGCTGCAGCGCATTGGTCGTCACAACAAAGTATTGGTTAATACCATTCATGAACAGCAACGCTTTCAACACGCTGTTATTAACGTAGCGACGGCGGTTTCGGCTGAAAATGGTGAAGCGTTTCTACATCAATTAACCATGCATATGGCCGAGGCTTTGTTTGCAGAGGTGGGGTTTATTGCGCTGTTAGATGAGCAAAATACTGATATTGCGCATACCATAACGTTGTATGTAAATGGCCAACTTCAGGATAATTTTGCCTACTATCTCCCCGGTGTTCCCTGCCATAAGGTAATGGTTGAGCAGGAGTGCGTTGTACATGAGGGTGCTGCCATCATGCTGCCTAGGGAGAGCAATGGTGCACTGAATTGGGTGAACGGCTATGTTGGGCGTCGGCTAGATAACAGTCACGGCCAGCCGATGGGCCTTATTGGCGTTATGTTTAAAAAGCCACTGAACGATGTGGATATTGTGCGTAACGTACTGCAGCTGTTTGCGGCGCGTGCAGCCTCTGAACTTGAGCGCCAGCACGATGAAGTACGAATACGCCAATTAGCCTTTTGTGATCCTGGCACTCAATTGCCCAACCGCGCCGCTTTTATGCGCTATCTGGAGCGCGAATTTGCCACTGCAAACACCACCAGACTAGCGCTATTGCTGTTAGATCTTAACCACTTCAAAGAGATTAACGATACCGCTGGGCACGACCTGGGCGACTTAGTCCTTAAGGCCGTTGCAAGAAGTTTTGCTAGCTCACTCGGCAGGGGGGAATTCTTGGCCCGCTTAGGGGGCGATGAGTTTGTCGTTGTTTGCCCTGGGATGGAAGTGAGTGGCGCGTTAGCCACGGCTCAGCGGCTGTGCGACAGCATCGTACGTCCTCTTATTGTCGAACAGCACTCCTTCGAAGTTTCAGTGGGCATTGGTGTCTCGCTCTATCCCCAGCATGCGGCAACCCCATTAGAATTATTGAAATATGCTGATATTGCAATGTACCAAGCTAAACGGCAAAAGCTTGCTGCGTGTGTATTTGAGCCCTGGATGGGGCAGGTCATTGCTGAACAGTTGTTTATTGCCAAGCGCCTAGCGTCTGCGATTGCAGAAAAGCAGTTGAGCCTACACTTTCAGCCCCAGGTAGATTTAAGCAGCGGTCTTCTGATTGGCGCTGAAGCCCTTTGCCGGTGGCACGACGAGGAACTTGGCGATGTTTCGCCCGGCAAGTTCATTCCTATTGCCGAAGAGCGCGGCATGATCGTTGCGCTTGGTTACTGGGTGATTGAAGAAGCTTGTCGACAGCTGGCGCAGTGGCGGGAGCAGGGCTATTCAATGCCGGGCCAGCTAGCGATCAATATTGCTGCCCAACAGTTTGATGAAGAAGACTTGGTCGCCAACCTACTCGATAGCTGTGCTAATTTCAGCATTGAGCCCTCGCAACTTAGTTTGGAAATTACCGAAAGCGGCATTATGGACAATCCTGAAAAGGCGATTGCCATGACCGAAGTCTTTAAGCATCAAGGCTTAGGCCTTTCTATTGACGATTTCGGCACCGGGTATTCTTCGCTTGCTTATTTGAAGCGCTTCGCCGCCGACAAAATTAAAATTGATATTTCCTTCGTCCGCGATATGCTCACCAGCGACAACGACCGTGTAATTGTGGCGACGATTATTGCCATGGCAAACACGCTGGGCCTTGAGACCATTGCGGAAGGGATTGAAAACCAAGATCAAATTGGCGCACTACTGGCTATGGGCTGCACTCAGGGACAAGGCTACTACTTTGACCGGCCACTGGCCGCCGAGCAGTTTGTTCAGCGTTGGCTCAGGCCATAGTTTTTGTATTAAGGGGGAGAATGCCCCTCTCCGAACGGCTGCTTGTATAGACCACACGCTTGATATGGTGCCTCTCCACGCGGCTCAACATGCTGAACAAGTTCTCATTTCCCCCTCAGTCCTTTCAAAAAGCCCGGTCAGTCAGGGGTGCTAATTAGTCTAGACTCATGCTATACCTAAAATGTAATTTCATCTTTACATACGCGCATGGTATGTATCTAAACAATGACGAGCAATAGCGTAAGGACGCATTTAGCTGATCGAATGGACTCTATCGTATGTTGATTCGGCAAAAAAGCGAACTTGAATTCAGTCAAAGGATTGGATAGGAGCATGACGCTAAATGAGTGGATCGATCCCGCTAAGTAAATTTTCAAGCTGCAAAGGTTTTTTTTCAATAGCTGCTCTAGGCAGCCTATTGGTTGGAAGCATCCCTGTCGAGGCTTTTGCTTTTGACTTCGAAGACGTTGCAAGAAGGGCAGAAGAGCTTGCCCAGCAGGGCTACCGTGCCCCAGAAACGTCATTGCCCAATGAGCTGCGCGAACTCAGCTATGCGGAGTATGGGCAAATACAATACAAGCGAGATCGGGACGTGTGGAGCGGTAACGACGTACCTTTCACCCTGAGCTTTATCCCTGAAGGCATGCATTATGACAGTGCCATCCAACTAAACAGTATTGATCAGGAGGGCGAGGTTCACGGCTTTGCCTACAACCCTGATGACTTTACTTACGGTGATTTAAATATCTCCGACGACGTTAAGAATAGTGACGGCGTTGGTATTGCCGGGGTTAGGATTAACCATGCACTCAATGATGATGAGCGGAAAGATGAGATGATGGTCTTTCTGGGAGCCAGCTATTTTCGTGCGATTGGCAGAGGACAGGTTTATGGTCTTTCAGGACGCGGGCTGGCCGTTGATACAGGACTATCTTCGGGCGAAGAGTTCCCACACTTTACAGAAATGTGGATCATCGAACCTAGCCCAGAAAGCCAATACTTGACGATTTTCGCCCTGCTTGACTCGCCTAGCGTGACCGGTGCCTACCGCTTCGTACTACGTCCCGGAGAAGACACCCTGGTAGACGTACAATCGCGCCTATATTTACGTCGGTCTGTCGAGAAATTGGGGATAGCTCCGCTAACCAGCATGTACTTTTATGGCCCAGAGCAGCCCTCTTCGACCCAACACTATATCCCGGCAATCCATGACTCTAATGGCCTATTAATCAATGATGCGCAAAATGGTTGGTCATGGCGCCCGCTAGCCAATCCGTCCAGATTGATGATGAATAGGCAAGCAACGCCTCAGTTACGCGGTTATGGTCTTATGCAACGTGGTCACAATTTTAGTGACTATCAGGATATCAACTCACGTTATGATCTGCGTCCAAGCGCCTGGGTTGAACCACTCAACGAATGGGGACCCGGTAGCGTCGAGTTGATTCAGATCCCCACAGACAACGAGACTAACGACAACATCGTCTCGATGTGGCTGGCTGATGAAGCACATGAGCCGGGAACACCGCTGGCATTCGATTACCGCATTACGTTCACAACCGATGAAAGCCGTCACCTTGATCCTCAGCTTGCGTGGGTTGAAGAAACTCGCCGTTCACGCGGAGAGGTGATTCGCGACGACCTAGTGCGTGAGCCCGACGGGACCCTCGCCTTCGTCCTCGATTTTATAGGACCCTCGCTTTCCGGTATCGGCAGCGATGCGAACATGAGTGTTGAGGCAAGCGTGGGCGATAATGGCGAATTAGCCGCTAGCCGTGTTGTTCATAACCCAGCGACCAACGGTTGGCGTGTGTTTGTCAACGTGAGGCGCAGTAACGGCAATCAGCCTTTGGATATCAGGGCCAAGTTAATGCTCGATGGCAAGCAAATGTCGGAAACGTGGTACTACCGGTTGCCCGCTAATGGCTGATGTTATGACTTCAGCACAGCCAACGCCAACGGATTTTTATTTAGAGCGATTGGCATTGCAGACCCAGGATCGGAAAGAGCGTTACAAGTTACTGGTTGGTGATCTTGATCAACACGACATAGCTTCGCTGCATGCTGCATTGGGTGGGGATAACGAAACAGACAGTGAAGGCAATAAGGATCCTGCAGCGCTGTCAGTGGGTCGACGCTTGGCGCTGGCCTATGCCGAGCCGCCGCTAGCCCCGCCAGATGTGCTGTCAACGGATACGTCCGGTATTACGCGTTTGCGCACAGCACCGCCGATGCAACGAACGCCATTGGCACCCCAGCAGTGGTCGACCAATCCTTTCGTCAATATGGGTCGGCGCTTTCAGCGCTGGGCTAACGGTGATTTTCGACGGCGCAAAAGAGAGTCGCCCTCCGCGTCCTGGAAGTGGGTCGCCACGAGGCGTCGTTGGATTTTGCTGGTGCTGATTTTCGGTCAAAGTATCATCGCTGCCAATCAGATGCGTACGGTACTCCCCGGCCAGGGCATGCAGTGGCTTGAAATCACTATTCTGTCGCTGTTCGTGCTGCTGTTCGCCTGGGTGTCCGCCGGGTTTTGGACCGCATTGATGGGGTTTTTCCAGCTATTACGCAGCCATGACCGCTATGCCATTGATAGCGAAGTGGGTGATGAGCCGATTGATGATGAGGCACGCACAGCGCTGTTGGTGCCTATCTGTAACGAAGACGTGGCCAGAGTGTTTGCCGGGGTGCGCGCCACCCTGGAGTCATTGCGCAGCACGGGTAATGATCAGCATTTCGATATTTTCATTCTGAGCGATACGTCTGATCCCGATATTGCTATCCAGGAAACCTATGCCTGGCTGGGGATGTGCCGTGACCTGGGCGCTTTCGGGCAGGTCTTCTATCGCCGTCGACAGCGCCGAGTCAAACGTAAGAGCGGTAACCTTGACGATTTTTGCCGACGCTGGGGCGCGCGCTATCGCTATATGGTGGTGTTGGATGCCGATAGTGTCATGAGCGGTCAATGTCTTACCCGCCTGGTGCAAATGATGGAAGTGCATACCAGGGTGGGCATTATCCAAACGGCACCACGCGCTTCCGGGCGTCTCAACCTTTACGCGCGTATGCAGCAGTTTGCGACGCGGGTTTACGGGCCGCTGTTTACCGCGGGGTTACATTTTTGGCAATTAGGCGAGTCGCACTATTGGGGTCATAACGCGATTATTCGGCTCGCCCCCTTTATGCAGCACTGCATACTCGCGCCACTTCCCGGTAAGGGCTCAATGTCGGGGGAGATTTTATCCCATGACTTTGTCGAGGCGGCGCTGATGCGGCGCGCTGGTTGGGGAGTATGGATTGCCTACCAGTTGGAAGGCAGCTATGAAGAAATGCCACCTAACTTGCTGGATGAACTCAATCGCGACAGGCGCTGGTGTCACGGAAATTTGATGAACTTCCGGCTGTTTTTCTCGCAAGGTATTCATCCGGTACACCGTGCCGTTTTCCTGACCGGTTTAATGTCCTATCTTTCAGCACCGCTATGGTGTCTTTTCTTAGTTCTTTCTACGGCCCTTTTAGCCGTGCATACCTTTAGCACGCCCGACTATTTTCCTGAGCCGGGGATGTTGTTTCCTGTTTGGCCGCAATGGAACCCAACTTTAGCGGTGGGCTTGTTCGGCGTGACGGCATTACTGCTGTTCTTACCTAAGTTGCTAAGCGTATTGCTGGTGTGGATAAAGGGTAGCCGCCACTTTGGCGGGCCGCTCAAGGTATTGGCGAGCATGGTGCTTGAGTCGCTCTTTTCGATGCTATTAGCGCCAGTGAGAATGCTGTTTCACACCCGCTTTGTGCTGACGTCATTAATGGGCTGGGCGGTTCAATGGCGCTCTCCTTCGCGTGAGAACAGCGACACTACGTGGGGAGATGCCATCCGCACCCATTGGAGCCAAACCTTATTAGGAACTGTGTGGGCGACGGGTGTTTACGTGATGGAGCCCACCTTTCTTTGGTGGCTCTCGCCCATCGTCGTTGCGCTAATGCTATCGATTCCGGTATCGGCACTGTCGAGCCGCGTCTCGTTAGGCCGGTTCTGCTTTCAAAAGCGGCTTTTCCGGATTCCCGAAGAAACGCAACCGCCCCGCGTGCTACGGCGCATGGTGAACTTGCTCACCCGGATGAACACAGCAATGTCAGCCCCCTCGTTTGCCCAAGTGGTGGTAGACCCCGTGCCTAATGCCTTGGCAACGGCCTTAGGAACATCACGCCATAACGATGTTGAACCCATTCGCCAGCGTCGTGACGAGCGGGTTGCTCGCGCTGTAGCGGAGGGGCCCGCGGGGATGAACTCACGAGAGCGGTTGGACTTTCTGGATGATCCGGTGATGATGTCGCAACTGCATTACCGCGTATGGGTCGACAGCAGGGCGCATCACAGTTGGTTCGGCTTGGGTCTGCCAGGGCGTGAATCTAAATACTTGCCTACGTTTAGCTAAGTTTGCTGTTTTGTTTAACGACGCTCGCGCTTAATCATGCTGGCACATTGAGCGTTTGCGACGGGCACTCGCCGAATTGCTGCTTATAGTCATGGGCGAACTGCCCCAAGTGCCAGAACCCCCAATAGGTGGCTATTTCCGTAACCGATTGCGGTGGCGACGCCGCCCGCAGCGCCCGGCGCACACGATTGAGCCGCGTTAAACGTAAAAACTGCAGCGGACTAATGCCTAAAATAGCCGTAAAGCTGTACTGCAGCGTGCGGCGGCTAACGTGAGTAAGCTGGCAAAGTTCATCCATTGTCACGGGTCCGTCCAAATGTTCATCCACGTAGCGTTTGACGCGATCGACCACTTCCTTGCGATGGGCGTAGCTAGGGGGCAGCACAACGTTGGGCTGCTCGACCTGCAATAGCTCCAATAGCGCCATCAAAAGAATGTCTTGATGGATATGGCTGGCAATCGCCAGGGTCTGGCTAGCGAGTAGCCGCTCGATAAGAAACGACACGGCATAAAGCGTTTCGTGAGCAACTTTTCGCCGCGGCATAAAGTGCCAGTGGGTATCCAAGCTGATTCCCTGTCGCTCGGCTGCTGCTGACAACGCGGGTAACTGGATCACCAGCCCGTAGATGTCGAAAGCGCCCGGTGTTACCAGTTCAAAATCCTGCCCGCCGGGGCGGCACATTACCTCGCCAGCGGTGAGTGCTTGACCATTGATGCGTGAACTTTGCTGGTTGGCGGGAATACCGATCCACAGCGAGTCCGGCCATACTCGGCACTGCTGGCGTAGCGCTTGCCCAGTGTGCTCCTTAAACACCTGCATGGTTTCTAACGCCACTTCATCAAGGCGACCATAGAAGCTCCCTGGGCTGAGCTGGTCGTACTCCTGCTGCCACCGGGTTAAGTTCTGTGCATGCTCATCGGCATCAAATGCTTCCTGAGTGTATCTTTTTGGTGCAAATGGGCTAGCGAGCGTGGACATAAAGCTCTCCTCAGGGCGTTATTATTGTTAAATATTCTTTGGTTGATGTGTTAACCGATTGTATTTATTTAGATATAAGAAATTTCAACGAGTTTGCCAAAACTTGATACTCCCTCTTAAGGGATAGCGCTATGGTGGAAACAAGCAAGTTTTGTACCTCAACGTGCAGTCAGCGCGATTTAAAGTAGTAGTAATGACAAAGGAAAGCCCATGGCGCAGACCTATCACACCACGGTGGGTAGCCACAGCTACCGCTTCGCAAGCTTGGAGGAGTTGATGGCCAAAGCCACGCCGCCCCGGTCTGGCGACCGTTTGGCTGGCGTGATGGCAGAGAGTGCAGAAGAGCGCGTGGTCGCGCAAATGGTGTTGGCCGAACTTCCACTCACCACCTTTTTGAACGAGGCGTTGATCCCTTACGAGGAAGATGAGATCACTCGGCTGATTATGGATGACCATGATGCCGACGCCTTCGCTCCCATTCGCCACCTGACCGTCGGCGACTTTCGTAACTGGCTACTCTCCGATCACGCGACGAGTGACGTATTAACGGAGGTGAAAGCGGGGATTACCCCCGAAATGGCCGCTGCCGTCAGCAAGCTGATGCGCAATCAGGATTTGATACTGGTCGCTAAAAAGTGCCGGGTCACCACCGCCTTTCGCAATACCATTGGTTTGCCGGGAAGGCTTTCTACTCGGCTTCAGCCCAACCACCCCACCGATGATGTGACCGGCATTGCCGCGAGCATTCTCGACGGTTTGCTCTACGGCAGTGGCGATGCGGTGATTGGCATTAACCCCGCCACCGATAACGTTGCCCAGAGCGTCAAGCTGATGCGCCTGATGGATGAGGTGATTCATAAGTATCAAATCCCCACCCAGTCCTGCGTGCTCACCCATGTCACCAATACTTTGGAGGCGATTGAACAGGGTGCGCCGGTCGATCTGGTGTTTCAGTCGATCGGCGGCACCGAGGCCACTAATCGCAGTTTCGGTTTTGACTTGAGCACCCTCGCCGAGGCCGAAGCGGCCGCGCAGTCGCTCAATCGTGGCACCGTAGGCCGCAATGTCATGTATTTCGAAACCGGCCAGGGTAGCTCGCTCTCCGCCGACGCGCATCACGGGCTCGATCAGCAAACCTGCGAAGCCCGCGCCTATGCAGTGGCGCGCAAGTTCAATCCGCTGCTGGTCAATACCGTGGTGGGCTTTATCGGCCCCGAGTACCTATTCGATGGTAAGGAGATCACCCGTGCGGGCCTTGAAGACCACTTCTGCGGCAAGCTGTTAGGCGTGCCCATGGGCTGCGATGTCTGCTACACCAACCACGCCGAAGCCGATCAAAATGACATGGATAATCTGCTCACGCTGCTCGGCGTGGCAGGCTGCAACTTTATCATGGGCATCCCCGGCTCTGACGACATCATGCTCAATTACCAGACCACCTCTTTCCACGATGCGCTGTATGCGCGGCGGGTGCTGGGGCTGAAGGCAGCGCCGGAGTTTGAACGCTGGCTCGAAGAGATGCAGATTTTCCACGATGTCAGCACCCACCGGCTCAACGACAAGCTTCCCGCCGCCTTTGCCAACAGCCTGCGCCACCTGCCCAAGGAGCCGCGTCATGGCACATGATCCATCGTCCCCCGTCGTGGTGGAAAACCCCTGGGAGCGTCTGAATGCCTTTACCGATGCGCGAATTGGCTTGGGGCGTGCAGGCGTCAGCCTACCGACCAGCAAGCTGCTGGCGTTTCAGTTGGCCCACGCCCAAGCACAGGATGCGGTCCACTGCCCGCTGGATGTAAAAGCGCTCTCCACCGAGCTGACCCAAGCTCTCAATTTGTCTAAGGTGCCGCTGTGCCTGCACAGCCACGCCCAAGATCGCGCCATGTACTTGCAAAGGCCCGACTATGGCCGTCGCCTTAACGACGATAGCCGTGAACACCTGCGTGAGCACCTGAAGCAAGCCACCGCTTCTCAGCAGCGCTTTGATTTGGCGGTAGTGGTAGTCGATGGGCTTTCGGCGTTGGCTGTCCAGCAGAATAGTGCCCCATTTCTTCGCGCGCTTTATCAACAGCTGTGCGGCGATGCCGCGGATTGGCAGCTAGCGCCGTTAACGATCGTCGAGCAAGGGCGGGTCGCGATTGGCGATGAAATTGGCGCACTGCTCAATGCCGATGCGGTACTGGTGATGATTGGTGAACGACCCGGGCTCAGTTCGCCGGACAGCTTGGGGCTTTACATGACCTGGGCGCCTAAGCCGGGGCTAAGGGACGACCGACGCAACTGCATTTCCAATGTTCGACCGGCTGGGTTGCAGGTCGAGGAAGCGGCTAGACGCTTCTTTCTGCTCTTAAAAGAGGCCCGTCAGCTCAAATTGTCGGGCGTTAAATTAAAAGACCGCAGCGAAGACGATGTGCTGGAAGGTGACTCGGCATCAGGCGCACCAAGCTCGACGCGAAACTTTCTGGTCGCTGATTAACGAACGTGCACACCGAAAGAGCAGCACCCCAATTACAACATATACACAACAACATGGAACAACGTTGGTAAACAACAGCACGCCGCTGAAGACGATTTCGTTCCACACTGAAAGGGCAAAACGATGACACAACCATCGATTGATCAGGCGTCGTACCTGGCGAAACGTCAGCTGCGCAAAGGCACCGCGGGCTGGATATTGTTGGCGGGGCTTGGGGTTTCCTACGTGATTTCCGGCGACTTTGCCGGTTGGAACTTCGGTATCGCCGAAGCGGGCTGGGGCGGCTTTGCGATTGCCGCCTGTTTGATGGCGTTGATGTATTTGGCGCTGGTGTTATCGCTTGCCGAAATGTCAGCGGCGATTCCTGCGGCGGGCGGTGGCTACAGCTTTGCCCGCCAAGCCATGGGGCCTGCCGGGGGTTACTTAACCGGGCTGGCGGTGCTAATTGAGTACGCCTTGGCCCCCGCGGCGATTGTGATTTTTATCGGCGCCGCCGTGGAGTCGTTGCTAGGCATTAACGGCCCGCTGGTATACCTGATTTTCTACGCCGTGTTTATTGGCATCCACCTAGCGGGCGTGGGGGAGGCGCTAAAAGTCATGATGGTGATTAGTGGCCTGGCGGTGTTCGCCATTCTGGCAACCGCGGTGGCGCTAATCGGTGATTTTGATGCTGCCAACCTGTTCGATATTGCTGCCACCGATGCGGTGGGTGCGAGCACCTTTATGCCCTTTGGCTGGTACGGTGTTTGGGCGGCGCTGCCGTTTGGTATGTGGCTTTTTCTGGCGGTGGAAGGTGTACCGCTGGCAGCGGAGGAGGCCAAAGACCCTGCCCGTGATATGCCCAAAGGCATTATCGCGGCGGTGCTGTTTTTGTTGTTCACCGCGCTGCTGGTCGTGGTGCTGCTGGCCGGTGCCGCGGGCGCTGAAATGATCGGCCAAAGCGGCGTACCGCTGGTGGATGCGTTGAACGCAGCAGGCAATCCGACCCTGGCGACCGTGGTGAACGTGTTGGGCCTGGCGGGACTAATTGCGTCCTTCTTTTCGATTATTTATGGCTATAGTCGGTTGGTGTTTGCGCTCTCCCGGGCGGGCTATCTGCCTAAGCAGCTATCGCTCACCAGCGGGCGCAAAGTACCCTATTTGGCGTTGATCGTACCCGGCGTGTTTGGTTTTTTGGTTTCACTCAGTGGGGAAGGCGACCTGATGCTGGGAATGGCCGTGGTGGGGGCGACCATTTCTTACGCGCTTATGGCACTCAGCCATATTTTACTGCGGGTAAAACAGCCCGACCTACCGCGCCCATATAAAACCCCTGGTGGTGTCGTCACTTCAGGGATTGCACTGGTGCTTTCCCTGGTCGCGCTGACTGGGGTATACGCCTTCGACCCGCGTGCCTTCAACTACACCATCGTGCTGTTTATTGTTGGTGCTGCCTACTTCTTCTTTTACAGCAAGCATCACCTTGTCGCGAAAACTGCTGAGGAAGAGTTTGCGCTTGTTTCCGCTTCTCCTGAGGAGCTAGACGATAGCGAACCCGCACCGGCTGCCGCCGCTAAGCTGTAAGCGAACCAACGATTAGGCTACTGTGAAGCCCCTGGCGGTAAGACGCCAGGGGCTTTTTCTTATCCATTAACCGTTGCGAGGTGGCCTTATGACGCTGACCTTTGATAATCCTAATGAACAGCGGCGCTGGTATTCCGTCGATGACGGTGTAATGGGTGGTGTGTCCCAGAGCGGGTTTAGCGTTGCCGACGATGAAGGACGGTTTCATGGCGAGGTGTCGCTGGAAAATGGCGGAGGCTTTGCCTCCGTTCGCCGTGAGCCTAACGGTTTCGAGCCAACGCTCGCGGATGCCCAGGGCATCGCGTTGACGGTGCAGGGTGATGGGCGTACCTATCAACTGCGCTTGAAAAGTAGCTCCTTGGGTGATGCGTCTGCTTACCGGGTAAAATTCACACCACCTCAAGACCACTGGGAAACACTGCACTTTTCATGGGATGCTTTTGAAGCGGTGCGTCGTGGCACAGTGCTGAGCGATGCCCCTGCTATAACGCCAAACGACATTTATCAAATCGGTTTCTTGATTGCTGATCGCACTGCTGGGGCTTTCTGTTTACGGGTCAAGTGTATTGAGAGCGTCCATTGACTTGCTAGGCTCCCCACCAAGGTCGCCTCGCATGTAGTTTCCCGTTACGCGAAGCTGGTAAAAATGATCAGGAGTCTGGCCCGTGAAGCACTCACCTGCGTACCGCTTAGCGACGACAATTCTGCACGGTTTTGATGAGTACCGTGCACGTTTTAAAGAGATCACTGCCGATGCCAGCCGTCGTTTCCATGAGGCGGCTTGGCGCGAAACGCAGCAGGCATCCGCGGAGCGGATCAATCTCTATAAGGAGAAAATCGATACTACCCTGGGGCGCCTAAAGCGCACTTTCGATCCCGAGGTGGTATCCCACTGCGAGTGCTGGCGCGAGGCGCGTAACCACTACGCCGAGCTGATCAGCCACCGGCTCGATTATGAGCTCGCTGAAACCTTCTTTAATTCACTGTTCTGTGCCATTTTCCACCACCGCCATATCCGCAACGACTGGATGTTCGTGTATAGCTCGCGGGAGGATGCCGCTCACCACTCGGGGATCGAGCTGTGTCGACGGCACAGGGTCAATGGCGACTGGCAGGCCGCGCTCAAGTGGGCGCTTATGGATGCCCCGTTCGATAATCGCTTTGCAGATATAGGCCGGGATACAAGCCTCGGCGCCACCTTCTTACAGCACCACTTACCCGCGACGATTTTGAACGCTGATGACATTGAAATAGAGCTGCTAAAGAGCGTTTTTTATCGCAATAAAGGCGCTTATCTCGTCGGTCGAATTACGGGAGGTGGCGAGCAGGTACCTCTGGTGCTGCCGGTGCTTCATGGTGAAGGCTATGGTGACCAAGCCGATGCCGATCCCTGCCTTCATCTGGACACGGTACTGATCGAAACCGATGAGGTGTCGATTATTTTCTCTTTTACCCGCGCCTATTTTCAGGTCGAAGTGGCGGTGCCCAGGGAGTTTGTCGATTACCTGCAGCAATTAATGCCGCACAAACCCGAAGGGGAGCTCTACGCTGCCATTGGGTTTTTCAAGCATGGCAAAACCGAGTTTTTCAGAGCATTGAATCGTCAAGTGGCCAAGCGCGAGGATCAGTTTATTATCGCCCCAGGCGTGCGCGGCATGGTGATGGCGGTGTTTGTACTGCCTAGCTTTCGCACCGTATTTAAAATCATAAAAGATAAATTCGATCCGGCCAAAGACGTTACTCATGCCGTAGTGCGCGAAAAGTATCGGCTAGTAAAGCGTCACGATCGGGTGGGACGGATGGCCGACACCCAGGAGTTCTCTAATTTTATTGTCCGCCAGGACCACTTCGCGCCGGAGTGCCTGGAACATCTGCTTGAGGTAGCGCCTTCCACGGTGATACTGAGAGACGACAAGGTCATCATCAAGCACTGCTATACCGAACGCATGATGACCCCCTTGAATATCTACCTGGAGCAGTGCAGCGATAAAGAGCAGGAGACGGTGCTTAAGGATTACGGTAACGCCATTAAGCAGATGGCCGCGGCGAATATTTTCCCCGGCGATATGCTGCTGAAGAATTTCGGCGTTACTCGCCATGGCCGCGTGATCTTCTACGACTACGATGAAGTCTGTTACCTCACCGAATGCCGTTTCAGGCATATACCTAAATCCCACGGCAATGACTTCCAGGGGGGCGATACGTTATCCATTGGCCCTAATGATATTTTTCCGGAGGAGTTTGGCCCTTTCATGTTCGCCAATAAGGCGCTGCGCGATATGTTCATGGCCCAGCACCCCGAACTATTCGACCCGGAGTACTGGTTGCAACTGCAGCAGGCGATTGTCGATGGCCGTGTCATCGATGTTTACCCTTACCGCAATAAGCAGCGTTTTGCGGGCAACATCGGGCAGCTAGTATATTAGGCTTCTGTTTAAGGTGAAGTGAAACAGAAACGATGAGGTCATCATGGCAGTAAGCCCGCATTTGGTGGTGTTTACCGGCTCGGGGATTAGCGCGGAGAGCGGGATTAAAACCTTTCGCGCCAGCGACGGCCTATGGGAAAACCACCCGGTCGAGGAGGTTGCTACTCCTCAGGCGTGGAAACGTAATCCCCAGCAAGTATTGGATTTTTATAATCAGCGCCGCGAGCAGATCCGCCGTGCTAAACCCAACGCTGCCCATAAAGCGCTGGCAAGCCTGGAGCAGGCGGGATTTACCGTTAACATCATTACTCAGAATATTGATGATCTTCATGAGCGGGCAGGTTCGCGTAATGTATTACATCTACACGGTGAGATTTTAAAAGCCCGCTCATCGGTAGATGAACGTATGCGCTACCCGCTGCCTAAAGGCGGTATCGAGTTAGGTAATATCTGCGATAAAGGCAGCCAGCTTCGCCCTGATGTGGTCTGGTTTGGCGAATCGGTGCCGCTGTTTGCAGAGGCCTGCGAACTGGTGAGTCATGCGGATTTTCTACTGGTCGTCGGTACGTCACTGGCCGTCATGCCCGCCGCTTCGCTGTTATCCTATATCGACTATGATACCCCCTGCGCATTGGTCGACCCGGAAGCGGATATGCTCAGCCCGCCAGGCGTGTTGGCCATTAATACCACCGCTGGGGAGGGCGTTCCGGCGCTGGTCAATCGCTGGAAGCAGCAGGGTAACCTGCGGCTTTCCTGAGCCTATTGTTACTCAAGAAACCATGCCTTCATTACATGGGTAATCTGCGTGATTTCCGCTTCAGAGGTGATGTAGGCAGGCATGGTATACAGCCAGCGCCCAATGGGGCGCAGCCAAACGCCGCGCTCGCGGGCGAAGTCGCCTATACCCGTTAACGCTTCAGCGGAGTGCGCTTCGATCACAGCGGTAGCACCAAGTACGCGAACGTCGGCCACGGCAGGGTGGGCGTTCAGCGCCTGGTCTTCGAGTAGCTCTCGCTGCAACTGCTGGCTGAGCGTGGCAATCTTTCCCAGGTAATTCTCTTCCTCGAAGACGCGCAGACTCTCCAACGCCACGCGACAGGCCAACGGGTTGCCCATAAAGGTAGGCCCGTGCATAAAAGCGTGCTGGGGAGTGTCGCCGATAAAGGCGTTATGGACGCGATCCGTGGCGAGCGTTGCAGCGTGACCCAAATAGCCGCCGGTCAGGCCTTTAGAGAGCACCATAATATCCGGTGTGACGCCTGCGTGGTCGGCGGCAAACAGTTTGCCGGTGCGGCCAAAGCCGGTGGCTACCTCATCGAAAATCAACAGCACGCCAAACTCATCGCACAGTTCCCTGGCGCCAGTAATATAGGCGGGCGAGGTCATGTTGAGCCCGCCAGCGGCTTGTAGCAGCGGTTCCATTAGAAGCGCGGCGATCTCATCATGGTGACGCTCAAGTACGCTACGCAGCGCACTAAGGTCCCACTCGACTTGTTCAGCCGTGGCGTCGAAAGGCGCCGTGGGGGCTGGAGCAAAATAGTGTTGGGGTAACAGGCTGGCGAACAAACTGTGCATGCCCTCTTCCGGGTCGCATACCGCCATGCAGCCGGTGGTGTCGCCGTGGTAGGCCTTCATCAGGGAGAGCATCTTTTGCTTGCCGGGGTGGCCGGTGAGTACCTGGTACTGGAGGGCCATTTTCATCGCCACTTCCATGCCCACCGAGCCGCTATCCGAATAGAAGACGTGGTTCAGCCCGGCTGGGGTAATGCGTACCAGTTCACGGGCCAACCGGTCGGCGGGTTCATGCGTTAAACCGCCGAGCATGACATGGCAAAGCTCGCCCGCCTGTTCGCGAATAGCCGACACTAAGCGCGGGTGGCCGTAGCCGTGGATCATGCACCACCAGGAACAAGTGGCATCCAGCAGGCGTTCTCCGCTTTCTAGTACAAAGTGCGCGCCGTCACCGCCCACTACCTTAGGCGCGGGTGTCTGGGTTTTTAAATGTGCATAAGGATGCCAAACAGACGTTTTCATAACGGCTCCAGGGAGAGATAGCGTGCGGCAGTGATGGCGTTGGGGCGATCAAGGTGCGGAATAATGCCCAAGCAGGGGGCTGCCAGTTTGGCGTTTAGATGGGCAATATTGGCCTCAAAACGATCAGCGTCGGCGGCAAAGGCGGGGTCAACCACACTGCCCGCCCAGCCTGCCATCACCAGGCCGTCGGCGCGAATGGCTTCGGCGGTTAAGCAGGCATGATTTAAGCAGCCCAGCTTTAAGCCAACGACCAGGATTACCGGCAGTTCAAGCGCCTTCGCCAGGTCGGCAAAGTCTTCCTGGTCGTTTAACGGCACGCGCCAACCACCGGCGCCTTCAATCAGGGTGATATCTCTGGGTGTTTGGCTAAGTGTGTCGTGCAACAAGCGGGAGAGGGAACCAACCTTAAGTGGTTGGCCGGCTTCCAGCGCGGCTAAATGGGGCGCAATCGCGGGCTCAAAGGTGATGGGGTTAACCGTGGCGTAGTTCACCGGAGGCTTGCTCTGCTGTTGCAGGGCAAGCGCATCACCATTGCGTAGTCCTTGTGAAGTACGCTCGCTGCCGGACGCGATGGGTTTTAAGCCCAGCGTGCTCAACTGCTGTTGGCGGGCGGCATATAGTAGCGCGCTGGTCACCAGGGTTTTACCCGCATCGGTATCGGTGCCCGTTACAAACCAGACGTTCATAGCGATTTTTCCAATTGCAGCGTTAAGCAGTGATAGCTCACGGGTAGGCCTTCCGGCTGGCGGAGTTGTTCAAATCGCGCTTGTGCGGCGGCGATGTCATTTCGGCTAAGACTGGCCTGTGGCCGGGCAATCTGGGCGCCGACACCTTTGATAGATGCCATCACCGCCTTCAAATCAGGGTAATAAAAGCGCTCAACGGTGGCCGCCTGGCGGGCGATGGTTAAGCCGCTTTCACCTATGGCCTTCCCGACGCTGGCGCGAACAGGCGTTTGCAGCAGCGCCTCGGGGCGCTGCCAGGCAAAGGCGATCTCCTCCAGAGTGCCGGGCAGCAGCGTGGTGATATGCGCCTGCCCTCCAGGAGAGAGAACCCGGTAAAGCTCCTCCATCACCGCGCCAATATCGCGACACCATTGGACTGCCAAGTTGGAAAACACCAGATCAAATGCATGCTTACCAAACGGCAGGGCCGCAGCGTCGCCCGGTTGCCAATAAATGCTTTCACCGTGGTGCTGGCGCGCCTGTTCCAACATGCCGGGCGCTAAATCTAACCCGGTGATCTGAGCGCGTGGGTAACGTTTAGCCAACCGCTGTGTCCAGAAGCCGGTGCCGCAGCCTATATCCAACACGTAGCGAGCAACCGGTGGTAGCGCATTCCAAAGCCGTTGACCTATCTGGCGCTGGGCCGTGGCGAGTGCATCGTAGCGAGGAGCGGCCCGGGAGAAAGCGTGGGCGACTCGCGCCTGCCAGTTAGCTTCGCTTTTCAGCGTTAGATCACTCATAAAACCGCCGTGTTGGCGTTAGTCATTGGGGCGACATAACGGGCAATTTCAGCGGCGAGTGTCTGGGGTTGTGAGAGCATGGGGCAGTGGCCGACATCGCTTAGGGTTACGCTATTGCTGCGCTGGGTAGGGGCGATTAGTGGATCATGTTCGCCAATAAGACGCACAACCGGGCAAGGCGGCGCTGCTAAGCGTGAGCGATTATCAAGCGACGCTAACCACTGCAGGCCCATCGTGAGCGTGGTGTTATCGGCAGGCGGCATATCGCCCAGCCGATCACGCAGTTGCCGGTAAGCCTGCCGAGGGCTGGGCTCACCTTGTGCCTGCCAGCGCAAGAAGTGCTGCCAGGTCGCGGCGGGGTCGCGCTGAAAGGCGTGTTGGAAGGCGTTCAGCTCGGCGCGAGTGACGCCCCCATGGGCGCTGGTCTGCCCCTTGACGCAGAAAGCATCGCTGGCCCCGAGTAGAATCAGTCCGCGCGGAGGGGGCAGATGCGCCAGTAGCGCTGTCGCCAGTAGCCCGCCCAGTGACCAGCCGACCCAGACCCCATCGCTGGCTAACGGCTCCGCCATGGCGTCTGCCAGCTCTTGCAGCGTCGCGTCGGCCGCAAGCGGCGGCGTATCGCCGTAGCCGGGCCACTCTACCGTCTGGGCAGCTAGGCAGGTGGGCCAGTGCGCCTCAAGCGGCTGCCAAATACGCTGGCCGACTCCCCAGCCTGAAAGCAGCACTAAGCGTTGACGAGGCACGTTGCCTCCTCGCGCTGGCAGCGCTTTAAACTTTCCAGCAAATGGTCAATGTTGCTGCAGGTGTGACGAGCACTTAACGTGATACGCAGCCTTGCTTTGCCATTAGGCACTGTGGGCGGACGAATGGCGCCGACGAGTAGGCCCTGCTGTTGTAGCCGCATCGCCCAGCCCAGAGTGCGTGCTTCATCGCCTAATATTAGCGGCTGGATGGGCGTTGCCGAGGTGCTAAGCGGCAGCCCTAAGCCCAGCGCCTCTCGGCGAAAGTAAGCGATGTTGGCGTTGAGTCGAGTGCGGTGTTCAGGTTCTTCCTGAACGATCGCCAGCGCTTTTAGCGTAGCGGCAGCAATTGCCGGTGGCTGGGCGGTGGTATACACATAGCTGCGCGAAAACTGAGTCAGATGATCGATTAACTCGGCATCTCCGGCCACAAAGGCCCCAGCGGTGCCTAACGCTTTGCCCAATGTGCCGACTAAAATCGGCACGTCAACGCTGCCCCAATTGCTGCCCACGCAGCCGCTGCCGTTGTCGCCAAGCACGCCTATGCCATGGGCATCATCGACCATTAACCAGGCATTGTGGCGTCGCGCGGCGGTGACTAAGGTTTCGATGTCAGCGATATCGCCATCCATGCTAAACACGCCATCGCTGACGACGAGTTTATGAGTGGACTCACTGCGCGAAAGCAGGCTTTCCAGGTCGTCTGTATCACGGTGATGAAAGCGCCGCGAGCGGGCACCACTAAGGGGCGCGCCATCGATGAGCGAGGCGTGGTTGAGTCGATCCTGGAAAATAGCCGTATGGCGATCCGCCAACGCTTGCAGCACGCCGATATTGGCCATATAGCCGGTGGAGAACAGCAGCGCGCGTTCACGGCCTGTCCAGCGCGCTAATGCTTCTTCCAAGGCGTCGTGAACCTCCAGATGGCCACTGACCAAATGCGAAGCGCCAGCACCCGCACCGTAACGGTGAGCGCCCGCCGCCTGGGCCTCGCATACGCGGGGGTCCTGGGAAAGACCCAGGTAGTCGTTACCGGCAAAGTCAAGGGTGTTGCTTTTGGCTACCTGCCGAGTCCGCCAGCGCTGTGTTTGTTGGCTATTAGCGCGGGCATCTGCCAAGCGCTGTTGCCACGCGTCAGACACTGGCGTCTACCGCCAGCTCGGCAACTCTTTCGGCGTGCACCTGCTGCTGTGCCTGTTGGGCAAGGCGTGCCGCTTGGGTAGCTTCGCTTTCGCAGGTTTCGCGCTTCTCAGGGTGCAGGCCCAGCTTGGCAAACAGGGCGCGGTCACGATCTGCCTGAGGGTTACCTGTGGTTAGCAGCTTATCGCCGTAAAAGATTGAGTTGGCGCCCGCCAAAAACGCCAGAGCCTGGGTTGATTCGCTCATTTGCTCGCGGCCAGCGGAAAGTCGCACGTGGCTTTGCGGCATCATGATACGGGCCACGGCGATGGCACGGATGAATTCGATGGGGTCTAGGTCTTCGACGTTTTCGAGCGGTGTACCGGGGACTTTGACCAGCATGTTGATCGGTACGGATTCAGGGTGCGGGGTCAGTTTGGCCAGTTGTTGAAGCAGGGCACTTCGATCCTGAGCATCTTCGCCCATGCCAAGAATGCCCCCAGAGCACACTTTCATGCCCGCAGCGCGCACGTTGGAGAGCGTTTCCAAGCGGTCGCTATAGGTGCGAGTGGTGATGATCTCACCGTAGTAATCCGGTGAGGTATCCAGGTTATGGTTGTAGTAATCGAGCCCCGCTGTGGCCAATCTACTGGCTTGTTCGCCGTCCACCATTCCCAGCGTCATACAGGTTTCCAGGCCCACCGCTTTCACCTGACGCACCATCTCTTCGACCAGCAGTAAATCCTTGTCACGCGGGCTGCGCCACGCCGCGCCCATGCAAAAACGGCTGGCGCCTGCTTCTTTGGCGGCCCTGGCTTGCTCGACGACTTTTTCGATTTCCAGCAGCTTCTCTTTTTCCAGCTGGGTGTTGTAGTGGCCCGACTGAGGGCAATACTTGCAGTCCTCTGGGCAGGCGCCGGTTTTAATCGACAGCAGGGTGGAGATTTGTACCGCGTTAGCATCAAAATGGGCGCGGTGAACTTGCTGGGCTTTGAACAGCAGATCGTTGAACGGCAGCGCGAAAAGCGCATTGATCTCGTCTAGCGTCCAGTCGTGGCGCTGCTGAAAGCCTTGTTGCTGGCGCTGTTCGTGAAATTGCTCGCGGGGCACGGTCATGATGTAAACCTTCTTAACTTTAATAGTTGACGAGGCAGTGCCGAGACTTTAGCGGCGTTGCACTTTAGGTGTCAACGTGGAAGTTTTTTTGGGTTTACAGTGGCGTTGGAAACATTCGTCAAAAGACGGCGCACTCATTTATACTCTGCGCCCTTTCTTCTCTTGGTTAGCCAACCCTATGGAGCGCGGATGTCTGCCTTTGATAGCTCTGTTAAAGACCGTTCTGTTAAAGACCGCTCTTCTGGAGATGGTGCCGCCGAGCATCCGTTACTTCCGCGGCGCGAATTCAAAGCGCGTGGCAGTTTTGTCACGCGCTGCGATAACTGTCAGCTTCCTATACTGAACTGCTTGTGCCCGTATCAAGTGAAGGCGGAAAGTGTCGCCCAGGTATGGTTATTGACGCATCCGTTGGAGCATTACAAACCGACTAATACCGGGCGCTTGATTCGCGATGTGCTGCCGACCACGCAGGTATTTACCTGGTACCGCACGGCGCCGGATGCTCAATTGGCTGCGCTGTTGGGAGACCCGCGCTATGCGCCCTTTGTGATCTTCCCCGATGATCAGCCCGATTACGCAGATCGTGTGGTGGATATAGAGGTGGTGCACGCCGTAAAGCATGAGGCGCGTATTCCGGTGTTTATCATTTTGGACGGCACCTGGCGTCAGGCGCGGCGTATGTTCCGCAAAAGCCCTTACCTTGATGCGTTACCGGTGCTGCCACTGCGCACCGAGCGGGAAACCCGCTATCGGTTGCGCAAGCCGGCGTCAAAAGCGCATTTATGTACTGCAGAAGTAGCTATAGAGCTGCTGCGTCAGGGCGGGGATACGGTTGCTGCGGATGTGTTGGATAATTATTTTGAGGTGTTTAACGATAGCTACGCGGCGAGCCGATTGCATCATAAAATCGACCCGCCTACTGCAACGATGCGACGCCTAGCCGCCAAACAGCGCGCCAGCGATTCTGAACCCAGCTACCCAGGTGCCCACAGCAGAGCCTAGCGTGGCAAGAATAAACACTAACAAAGTGCGGGATACGCGATTTTGCCACCAGCCTTTTAGCTGCGTGACATCGTGGCGCAGCGATGAAAAATCGCGCACTTTGGGTTTGCGCATATAAAGCTCAACTCCCGCGGCCACAAAACCAGCGCCGATGGTGGGGTTTAGCGACGTTAGTGGAGCGGCAAAGAAGGTGGCAACCACTGTCACAGGATGCGCCAACGCGATAATCGTCGCCCCACCCGAAAGAATACCGTTAATCAAGAACCACTCAAGTACCAGCTGCCAGCCAAGGTCGGTATTACGCGAGAAACCAATTGCAAAGCCAGTGAGCACGAGCGCTGTAATCAGCCACGGCATCGCTTTCCAGAGCTTGGACGGCGGCGGCGTGGCTTCCAGCGATTCGCGCTCTACTTTAGGGTCGGCGGGCAGCGGTGCTTCCAAGTGTTCGCCGGTGCCTTTTAGGTGGCCCGCACCGATCACCACCAGTACGTGCTGGTAGCGTCCCGGCGGCGCCTCTTCGGCTAAACGGAGAGCCATATAGCGATCGCGCTCGCGAATCAGTGGGGTATAAAGTGCTTCCGATTCGGCGGCAAACTCACTGAAGGTTGCTTCCAGCATATCGCCCTCTTTGAGCTTTTCGATATCCTCTTTGGAAACATCCTGGCGGGAAAGCACACTACCTATCAGGCCTGAAAAAAGCGAGAAGCGCTGCCACCACGGCACGTTGCTGTAGATGCGTTTCAGCGTCACGCCTACATCGCGGTCGACTAGCAACAGCGGTAGTTGCCGCCGACTGGCTTCCTCTACGGCGGCACGCATTTCAGCCCCCGGTTGAATGCCGGATTGATCGGCGATCCGCTGTTGAAACGCGCCGAGCGCCAGGCTCGCCGCCACCATGCCCGCTTTGCCTTCTTTAAATACCTGGAACAGATCCTGTTCGCCCATGGCGTCGGGGTTGGACATGCTGTGGTGACGAGCGTCGCAGAGCTCAATGGCTACTGCATCAAAGGCACCGCTATCTATCAGTTTACGCACATCCTCTGCGCTTTCCGCCGACACATGGGCTGTGCCCAGCAGGGTGTAGTGGGTTTCGCCGACAGTGAACGTTTTTAATGGCCCGCTGGTCGTCGGTAACGCGCTCGGCGTTTCGGCCATCGGCTCCGTCTTTTGGTGAGACGTTTCTTCGTGAGATGTTTCTTCGTGGGACATTGAGGGCTCTCAAAATCAATAAGTGGTCTGCAATGTTCTGTTTATCGCCGCCAGAAAGCGGGTGTGAACAGCACGAGTACCGTAAAAATTTCCAGGCGACCGAGCAGCATGGCGAGGACCAAAATCCATTTCGCTAGAGTGGGCATGTCACCATAATGGGTGCTGGCTTCTCCCAGCGCTGGGCCTAGGTTGTTGAGCGCTGACCCAACCGTGGACCACGCGGTTACCTGATCCACCCCGGTCGCCATCACGCCCACCAGCATTAAAAAGAACAGCAGCACATAAACTGAAAAGAACCCCCATACCGCTTGGGCAATACTATCGGGAACGCTGACTTTGCCCACTTTGACCGCAATGACGGCGTTGGGGTGGATCAGTCGCATGATTTCACGCATTCCCTGCTTAAGAATCAAAATAATCCGTATGACTTTCATACCGCCGCCGGTCGACCCGGAGCAGCCACCCACAAAAGCGGCAACAAACAGCAAAAAGGGCAGGGCCCCTGGCCACAGGGAGAAGTCGGCGACACTAAAGCCCGCTGTGGTGGCGACCGAAACGACCTGGAAAACCCCGTGTCGTAAACCGCGCAGGGTATCGTAGGTGTCGGTTAACCACAGCGAAATCACTGTCACCGTGGCCAAGGCGAGCAGAAATAGCATCAAAAAGCGCGCTTCGGGGTCGAGGAAATAGTGCACCAGGCTTTTTTCACGCCAAGCGATAAAATGAAGGCTAAAACTGAATGCTGAAATCAGCATGAAAGTGACACAGATGAGTTCAATCGTGGCGCTATCAAAGTAGCCAATACTGGCGTCGTAAGTGGAGAAACCGCCGATAGCCACCGTTGAAAAACTATGGCTTAACGCATCAAACCAGCTCATGCCCGCCAACATATAAGCCACCATACAGGCGAAAGTAAGCGTGGCGTAGATATACCAGAGTGCTTTGGCGGTTTCGGTGATGCGTGGCGTAAGCTTTGAGTCTTTGAGAGGGCCGGGTATCTCGGTGCGATAAAGCGCCATGCCGCCGACCCCCAGGGTGGGCAAAATGGCGACCGCCAACACGACAATACCCATCCCGCCCAGCCACTGGAGCTGCTGACGGTAGTAGAGAATGGACTCGGGTAGAAAGTCGATACCGGTAATCACGGTGGCGCCAGTGGTGGTCAGGCCGGAAAACGACTCAAAGACGGCATCGGTAATTCCCAGCGAGCTTTCACCGAAGAGCATCAGAGGCAGCGAGCCAAACAGCGCCAGCACCGTCCAGAACATGGCGGCAATAATAAAACCATCGCGGATACGCAGTTCTTTTTGCGAACGTCGATTGGGTAGGTAGAGCAGCAGCCCGGTCGCCACCGAAATAGCGATGCCGCTGATGTAAGCACTCCAGACGCCATCGCGAAACCAGAGAGAGATCAGCGTTGGGGGGAGCATGGTCAGGCTGAAAAGCATCAGCAGCAGCCCCAAAATGCGCAAAATAACCCGCAGACTCATGGTTGTCGCATGCTCCTGTTATTAACTGCCGGTGGCAGGGGTTCGGGGGTTATCAAAAGAACGTAAGACCGACTTGGAACAGTCGCTCGACATCGCGGATGCGACGCTTGTCGATCACAAACAGAATCACATGGTCGCCACTCTCTACCCTCACGTTGCCGTGGGCGATGATGACCTCTTTGCCGCGCACAATGGCGCCGATGGTGGTGCCTTCGGGGAGATCGATCTCGCCAATGGTGCGCCCCACCACTTTGGAGGACTGCTTGTCGCCGTGGGCGATGGCTTCAATGGCTTCGGCAGCGCCCCGGCGCAGCGAGTGGACGTTAACGATGTCACCGCGGCGCACGTGGGTGAGTAGGCTGCCGATAGTGGCCTGCTGGGGCGAGATGGCGATATCGATTTCACCGCCTTGTACCAAATCGACGTAAGCGGCGTTGTTGATTAGCGTCAGCACCTTCTTGGCGCCTAACCGCTTGGCCAGCAGTGACGACATAATATTGACCTCGTCGTCGTTGGTCAGCGCGCAAAAAATATCGCACTCTTCGATATTCTCTTCTTCCAACAGACGTTTGCTGGTGGCGCTGCCGTGGAGCACCACGGTGCGGTCCAACCGCTCGGACAGCGTGGTGCAGCGCTCCAGGTTATGCTCGATGATCTTGACCTGGTGGCTATGCTCCAGATGTTCCGCCAACCGCTCACCGATATTGCCGCCCCCGGCAATCACCACCCGGCGAAAGTCCCGCTCGACCCGGCGCAGTTCACTCATTACCGCACGAATATCCCGACGGGCAGCGAGGAAAAACACTTCGTCGTCAGCCTCGATGACCGTATCGCCGCGGGGAATAATGGGCCTGCTGCGGCGGTAAATAGCCGCCACGCGGGTATCCACGTTGGGCATATGGCGACGTAGAAAAGCCAAATCCTGGCCCACCAGCGGGCCGCCATAAAATGCTTTTACCGCTACCAGTTGCACCAATCCCCCAGCAAACTCCAATACCTGCAAGGCACCGGGGTGTTCGATCAAACGGCGCACGTGGTCGGTGACCACCTGCTCGGGGCTGATCAATACATCAATAGGAATCGCTTCGTGGGCGAACAGCCCTTTGCGGGTTAGGTACGCCGTGGCGCGCACGCGGGCAATTTTGGTCGGGGTCCGAAACAGCGTGTGGGCGACCTGACAGGCGATCATATTGATCTCGTCGCTGTTGGTGACGGCGATCAACATATCGGCGTCTTCGCAGCCTGCCTGGCGCAGCACAATGGGGTAAGAACCCGCCCCGGTCACGGTACGGATATCGAGTTTGGTGTGTAGGTCACGCAGTTTTTTGGCGTCAGTATCAACGACAGTAATGTCGTTTTCCTCGCGGGCGAGGTGTTCTGCCAGGGTGCCGCCGACCTGGCCGGCGCCGAGAATGATGATTTTCATTGCTAAGCATCGGTTCCATTAAAAGCGCCAGCGCGATGTCGGTAAGACCGGAAGGAGGCCTTAAGACTCTGTCCTGACGTTCAAGACGTAATCGGTCGGTCAGGAACGTCTATCATGCGCTGCAATAAAGACGGCGGCCAGTGTAAACCAGCCACCGCCAAAAAGCAGGTGAGGATTACTCTAACGTGAAGCCAACTTTGACAGTGACCTGCCAGTGCGCAACTTGGCCATCTTCAATATGACCGCGCGTGTCGACCACTTCCACCCAGCGCATGTGCTGGATAGTCTGGGATGCTTTGGCTAATGCGTTCTGTACTGCTTCTTCAATACCCTTCTCGGAGGAACCGGTCAGTTCTACGTGTTTATAAGTGTGATGACTCATAGTGTCTCCTTCTTCGTCATAAATTCACTGCCAAGGCATCAGCTAGTGCCTAGACAGACCGCTTCTCTAGTCTGGCATAAAAAAAGCCATCGTGACTGTTTTGCGCTGGAAACAGCTGGCGTCCCGCACCGCTGTTTATACCCCAGGCAACGTCGTTAGGCGTCGTGATGTGTGCGTCTGGGGTGCGGGCAAGAAACGCCTCAATCTGTTCACCGTTTTCTTCCGGCAGCACCGAGCAGGTGGCGTAGAGCAGGGTGCCGCCTTCGCGCAGCATCGGCCACAGGTTATCTAATAACTGACGCTGAAGCTTGGCGAGCGGGCGGATATCGTCTTTACGACGTAGTTTTTTGATATCAGGGTGGCGCCGAATGACGCCGGTACCCGAGCAAGGTGCATCGAGCAAAATGGCGTCGAACGGTGTGCCGCTCCACCAGTCGCGTTCGGTTGCATCGGCGTGTTCGAGCACCGCTTCAACGCCTAACCTGCTAAGGGTATCTTCCACCCGCGCCAGGCGCTGGTTATCGCTATCAATCGCGGTAAGATTAATATCAAACTGCTCGAGTAAATGGGCGGTTTTACCGCCAGGCGCGCAGCAAGCATCCAATACGTGCGCGCCTGGCCGTGGTGCAAGTACGGGGCCCAGCAGCACTGCCGATAGCTGTGCTGCCTCATCTTGAACGCTGACATGGCCCTCTTCAAAGCCGGGCAGCACCGTGACATCGCAGGGTGTTTCCAAGGTGATGGCGTCGGGGGCGTGAGGGCACAAGTGGCCATCCAATCCCTGTTCGGTCAGCAACGACAGGTAGGCTTCACGGTCGTTGTAGCGCTGATTGACCCTTAATGTCATCGGACCAGGATGATTATTGGCTTCAATAATAGCGCGCCACTGTTCGGGCCATGCCTGGCGTAACGCGTTGAGTAGCCATGGCGGATGCTCTAACGCCACGCTCTCATCCTTATCTACCTGAGCCTGAAGTGACTCGGATTCGCGCTGTAGACGTCGCAGGCAGCCATTGAGTACGCGAGTGGCCCACTCTTTGCCCAGGAGTCGGGCAGCACCCGCCGTTTCACCGACCGCCGCATGGGCGGGGATGCGCATATAAAGAAGTTGGTAAATACCCACCAAGAGCAGTGCCTGCACATCGCTATCGCGCTTTTTAAACGGTTGCTTGAGCAGCACACCCGCTAAGGCTTCCAGGCGGGGTAAACGGCGGCAGGTGCCAAAGCAGAGCTCTTTTAGCAGCCCGCGGTCACGGGCAACTACGCTATGTTCATCCAACCCTGCCAGTGAGCCTTGGTCGCTGAGCACGGGGGCCAACGCGCGCGCAGCGGCGGCGCGTACTTCCTGGCCACTACCGCCGCTTTGAGGGGGGCGTTTTTGGCTCATGGTGTGTCTCCTTCGCTGACCTGAGCTGCAGAATTTTCAAGACGAGCACCAAGACGAGTGTCAAGACAAGCGCCAAGTTGAGTGCCCGTGGCAAGGCGCGCGTGACGCGCATTCAGTAAGTCACGCACAGCCATGGCTTTACCGCCGGGCAGCTGCGCGCTGGTCACACAAAGTACCTCGCGGCCATCGGTGCCGCAGGCAATCCGCAGGTGATCGTCGCCATGGTCGAGCAAGGTACCAGGCGCGTTAGGCGTCGTGTGCTCGCCTTCTTCCACGCTAGCCATTAGCAGTCGCAGACGATCTTCGCCTAGCGCGCACCAGGCAACTGGCCAGGGATTGAAGGCGCGAATTTTGTTGGCAAGTTGCTGCGCAGGTTGATGAAAGTCGAGCTCGGCTTCCGCCTTGCTGAGCTTGGCGGCATAGGTGACGCCTTCATCAGGTTGAGGTGTCGCATGGGCGGAATCAGTGGTCAGCGCATCCAGCGTATTGATCAGCGCATTGGCGCCTTGAATGGCGAGTCGGTCATGCAAATCACCACCGGTAGTACGTGGCGTAATCGGCGTTCGTACTTCTGAGAGCATCGCACCGGTATCCAAGCCAGCATCCATCTGCATGATGGTGACGCCCGAGACGCTATCACCCGCTTCAATCGCTCGCTGAATGGGGGCAGCGCCGCGCCAACGGGGCAACAGCGAAGCATGCACGTTCACACAGCCTAGTCGTGGTATGTCTAACACGGCCTGGGGGAGCAGCAGCCCATAGGCGACGACGACCATAATATCGGCATTGAGTGCGGCCAGTTCGGCTTGCTCAGCAGGCGCTTTTAGCGTCTGGGGCTGATAAACAGGCAGGCCGTGCTCTAAAGCCAGCTGTTTGACCGGGCTGGGCGAAAGTTTGCGACCGCGCCCGGCGGGGCGGTCGGGCTGAGTATAAACCGCGACCACCTCATGCTGGCTTTGCAGCAGCGTTGCAAGACTAGAAGCGGCGAATTCAGGCGTGCCGGCAAAAACAACGCGCAATCGTGACATAAGTTGAGGGCTACCTGACGTATCTGACATGTAAGTAGGAAAGCGGGCTAAGCGTCCTGGCTCTGCTTATGGCGTTTTTGCATCTTCTTGCGGATACGGTCACGCTTAAGCGGCGATAAATAATCAACAAATAGCACGCCTTCAAGGTGGTCGTACTCATGTTGAATACAGTGTGCCAGCAGGCCATCTGCCTCTAGCTCGTAGGCATCGCCATTACGGTCCAACGCATTGAGCTGCACTTTAAGATAGCGTGGCACTTCGGCGTAGTACTCGGGAATCGACAGACAGCCTTCTGAAAGCGGCTCTTTTTCGTCGCCAACCGGGGTGTAACGTGGATTGATGAGCACCAGCGGCTGGGAGTTATCATCGCTAACATCCATGACGACAACACGCCGATGAACATCAATCTGCGTTGCCGCTAGACCGATACCACGGGCGTCATACATGGTCTCCAGCATATCGTCGACGAGTTTACGCACTTCATCATCGACGGTTTCCACCGCAGCTGCCTTGGTGCGCAGGCGCTCATCGGGGAATTCAAGAATAGGAAGTTTGGCCATGGCGTTACAATCACCGTTATGCTGAGTCTAAATTAAGTCAAGCTAGGCAGTGACGAGCGTCTTCTAACCTAGGTACTTTATGATGGGTCACTATATCATGCTGTCAACGTTTCTGGGCATGGGCGCCCGATAGGGGCTGTCTTCAATGAGCATCTTTAACAGCGCATTTATTCATCGTATTTAATCAGCGAATAGGGGAAAGCAGGATGGCGGCTAAACAACACGCCTATCGTGACGGTTTTGGCGCATTACTGCTGACTATCGTCATGCTGGTAAGCGCTGATGCAACTGCGTGGGAGCGAGAGCAAAACGTGGTGAAACTCTCGCCACAGGTGCGCACCTTGCCGCATGGGGAAGCGGTTGAGCCGATCCCTATGGAGATAGCGCGGGCCTTTCTACGCGAACACCGTGTGGTCGACAACGCCGAGGCGTTGCAAGCGTTGGCTTATGTCATCGCGGGAGATGATCGTCGCTTGATTAGTGGTGCGGGGGATCAGCTTTACGCACGAGGTGACGTGCCGCGTCATGGCCAGTTGGGCATCTACCGGCAATCGGAGGCCTATCAAACGCTGGAAGGCACACCGCTTGGTAACGAATTAATCAAAGTGGGCGCTGCTCGGCATGTTAGTAGTGAAGGCGATATTGTTCAGCTTGAGGTAGAGAGTTCTCACCAGGAAGTGCGCGTTAACGATATCGTATTGCCGCTGGAAGACCACGAGCTGAGCACAGAATTAATACCCCGTGCACCGTTAAGTGCTATAGAAGGGCGGATTATTGCCGTACCGGGTGGCGTGCGCTTTATTGGGCGCTTTCAGATCGTTACGCTCGATCGTGGCACTCTGGATGGCTTGCAGCCGGGCCATGTGCTGCAAGTGAAACAGCAAGGGGAGTTGATCAACGATCCTCGTACTCAGGAGTTGGTTCAACTGCCCAACACTGAAGCGGGCTTTGTGATGGTGTTTAAACCCTATGATCACGTCAGTTACGCCTTGGTGATGCAGGCATCGCACGTGTTGGAAGTGGGTGACCAGGTGATGTCATCGGCTGACTAGCGGGCGGCAAAAAATGGGTTTATAAGGAGGATATATGGACGCCCATGAGTGGCTGGTGGTCAATGCGCTGCCGGGTATGGGGGCACTGCGTATCGCGCAGTTGTTGGCCCGCCAACCACAGTGGCCGGCAGGTTGGTTGGCCGCACTGCCTAGCCGTGCGGCCAGCGAATTGCGCCTATGGCTTGAGCACCCCGCACGCAGCCCGCTGCAAAACGTTATTGATGAGACCTTGGCATGGCAGCAGAGCGCCCCAAGTCGGCACATACTGCATCGTGACCACCCCGCTTGGCCTGCACTGCTCAATGAATTACCCGACCCGCCGGTAGTACTCTGGGCGCAGGGGGATCTTGGCGCACTGGAAGGCCCCAAGCTTGCTATGGTGGGCACCCGCCGCCCGACAGGCGAGGGCACACATAACGCGCAAGCGTTTGCGCGCGACCTGGCCCGCCGCGGCTGGTGTGTGGTCAGCGGTATGGCATTGGGGATTGACGGTGTTGCCCAACGCGCAGCCCTGAATGCCGGTGGAAGCACTATTGCCGTACTGGGTTGCGGCGTGGATGTGATCTACCCCGCCTCCCACCGTGACCTTCACGAACAGCTTAGTCGCCTGCCCGGTGGCCTAGTATTATCGGAGCATCCGCCTGGCACTGTGGCCCGCCCAGCGTTTTTTCCGCGGCGGAATAGAATTGTTACCGGTCTTTCACTCGGCACACTGGTGGTTGAAGCCACCGAAAAAAGCGGCTCGCTGGTGAGTGCGCGGCTCACGCTAGAGCAAAATCGCGAACTGTTTGTACTGCCCGGTTCACTGCACAATGTGCAAGCACGTGGATGCTTAGCACTATTACGCCAGGGAAGTGCTCATCTGGCCTGTGGTGTCGACGATATCATCGCTGACCTCGGCCACTGGGCAGAGGCATTTATTCCGCCCGATGACGACGCGAAGCAAGGTGTATCGGCCGGTGTAGAAAGACCTTCTAATCAAGAGCCACTTCCCGAGTCGCTTCCCGAAACCCTGCCTGATGACTTGTTAGCGTCTCTGTCGGCCACGCCGACGCCTATTGACCTATTGGTGCATGCCACCGGCGTGACGGTCAGCGACTGCCAGCAGCGGCTACTGATGCTTGAGTTAGACGGTTGGGTCAGCCAGCAGGCGGGAGGCTGGGTGCGGCTGCCGCGGCCATGATAGGATAAAACCATTAAAGGCATGTTGCCGTAAGGAGAGACCATGAGTTTGGCGACTGATCTAGCCCCTGCGATTCGCGCGCTGCGTGCCGGGGGAGTGATTGCCTGCCCTACCGAAGCGGTTTGGGGGCTGAGCTGTGACCCCGAAAACGATGAAGCCCTAGCCCACTTAATGCGCATAAAAGAACGCGACCCAGCAAAAGGGGTCATTCTCGTTGCCGCCAGTATCGAGCAGTTCCTACCCTGGTTGAGCCAACTTCCGCTCGCGATGCATGCGCCTTTGGCTGCCAGTTGGCCGGGTCCTAACACGTGGTTAGTGCCTGACAATGGACGCAGCCATGGTCTGGTACGAGGTGCCCATGAGCGCGTGGCGCTGCGAGTGACCGACCATCCGCTGATGAAAGCCCTATGCGAAGCGTTTGGTGGCCCGCTGGTGTCGACCTCAGCCAACCGTTCGGGGGAGCCACCGGCTATGAGCGCCACTGAGATCACTAAAATCTTTGGCGATGAAGTGGCCTATGTGGTGAAAGGCGACCTTGGCGGCAATGCCAAACCTAGCACCATTAGAGATTTAGCCACTGGCAAAATCATGCGACCTTAAGCAGTGCGCCATTAATTAACTATTCACCACTTACTGCCCACCACTTACTACTCTCATTCACTATTCACCACCCAGGAGTTACCGTGGCCCACGAGCACCTCGATGACGTTAAACACTACCTTCTTGATCTACAGGAACGGCTTTGCGCTGGATTGACCGAGGCGGATGGCGCTGCTCGGTTCCAAGAGGATAGCTGGGAGCGTGAAGAAGGCGGCGGCGGTCGCTCGCGAGTAATGACCAATGGTGGGGTGTTTGAAAAAGGCGGCGTCAACTTTTCCCACGTCTATGGCGCCCAACTGCCGCCTTCGGCCACTGCCGCGCGCCCAGAACTGACCGGGCGCAGCTTCCACGCGGTGGGTGTTTCCTGGGTATTGCACCCGGAGAATCCGCATGTGCCCACCAGCCATGGCAATGTTCGCTTTTTTATTGCTGAGAAAGCTGGCGAGCCGCCGGTCTGGTGGTTTGGCGGCGGTTTTGACTTAACGCCATTTTACCCTGTGATGGAAGATGTAGTGCACTGGCACCGTGTAGCAAAAGCCGCCTGTGATCCGTTTGGTGATGAGGTTTACCCGCGTTATAAAGCCTGGTGCGACGAGTACTTCTACCTTAAGCACCGCGATGAAACGCGCGGTGTGGGTGGGCTGTTTTTCGACGATTTGAACGAAGGTAGCTTTGCAGAATGTTTTGCCTTTCAGCGTGCGGTGGGCGACAGTTTTCTAGACGCTTATTTGCCCATCGTTAAGCGCCGCAAGAATGATGCGTGGAACAATCAAGAACGCGATTTTCAGCTCTATCGCCGTGGCCGCTACGTCGAATTTAATCTGGTATGGGACCGCGGCACGCTGTTTGGCCTGCAGAGCGGTGGACGCACCGAATCTATCTTGATGTCGATGCCGCCACTCGCGCGCTGGGAGTATGCCTTCGAGCCGATGCCTGGTAGCGCTGAAGCGCGTTTGCAGGATTTCTTACAACCTCGTGAATGGCTCGATGAAGCCGCTGGCGATGCAACGTTAAGCATTAGCGGAGAAGCGCTATGACCGATCGTTACTGTGTGTTTGGCAACCCGATCAATCACTCCAAGTCGCCGCTGATCCACGCTGAGTTTGCCCACCAAACCCAGCAGGCGTTTGAGTACACCGCCGAAGAGACGCCGTTGGATGGCTTTGCGGATGCATGGCGTGCGTTTGTCGATGCGGGCGGACGCGGTGCCAACGTCACCGTGCCATTCAAAGGAGACGCTTTGGCGCTGTGCGATACTCTGAGCCATCGTGCTCGCCGGGCGGGCGCGGTGAATACGCTGATTCTGGGTGGCAATGGACGTACCTATGGCGATAACACCGATGGGGTAGGCCTAGTACGCGATTTGACCTATCACCGTGTTGCGTTAGCCGGAAAACGACTTTTAGTCGTGGGAGCGGGCGGGGCCGTACGGGGCATTTTGGAACCCCTGCTTACCGAACAGCCAAGCGAAATCGTCGTGGTGAACCGTACCGCTGCCAAAGCCGAGCAGTTGGTCAGTGATTTTGCCGATCTGGGGCGGATTAGTGGCGGCGGTTTTGATGCCCTGAACGGTACTTTTGATGTAGTAATTAACGGCACTAGCGCCAGTCTCGCCGGGGAGCTGCTGCCCCTACCAGACACAGTATTTCCGCCGCATGCCTGGGCTTACGACATGATGTACGGGGCCGAACCGACGGTGTTCTTACAATGGGCGGGACCACGTGGCGCGAAGCTGCTTGATGGCTTAGGCATGTTGGTAGAGCAAGCCGCTGAGTCGTTTTTCCTATGGCGCAACGTGCGTCCGGAAACAGCTCCTGTGCGCGAAATATTACGCCAATCGCTTAATTATCAATAAGCGAACTCAATAACGCCGCAAAAGAAAGCGGGGTCGGATGACTTATCCGACCCCGCTGTCATGATACAGATACTAAAAACGCTTCAATTAGCGCGTTTTACGTATAACCCCACCATGCACATTGCTAGGCCAACCACCGAGAGCAGCATGCCGCCATTGACGAGTAGCGGTGAGCGCTCCAGCCAAGAAACAAACGGCTGTGGCGTGTCCCTACAAACATGCGCGACATAATCCCAATATCCGCCATCCAATTGACAGGCGCGCACATCGTTCAACTCCCAGAAATAAACGCCCATCAGCACAAACAGCGGCAGCACCAGCAATAGTAACCCTAATTTAATCATTTAAACCTCAAGAGCCTGACGCCGTCAGACCACAACGTGAGCCTTACGGGCGTGGGCAGTTGGGGGTATGACCATTGCTGCGAGCCTGCTCATACAGGGCAAGCGCTTGATCCATATTGCCCTGCAGGCCTTGAATGCGTTGGCCTTGACCAGGGTGGGTCGACATCCACTCGGGGGGTGCACCGCCGCCTGTCGCTGCCTGCATATTTTCCCATAGGGTGACGCTCTCACGGGGATTGAAGCCAGCTTGTGCCATCAGATCCAGCCCAATCACATCGGCTTCGCTCTCATGGGCGCGCGAGAAGGGTAGGACGATACCGTACTGCGCGCCCATGCCAAGCACCCCCATCAGCTGCTGGCCACCGGCGGACTGCATGCCGGAGGTGCTGGAAATTACCGATAGGCCAAGTGAGGTGGCACTTTCGGTAGAGGCGCGCTCATTGGCATGGTTCGCCAGTACGTGACCAATCTCGTGGCCTATGACCGAGGCGAGCTGGTCTTGGTTAGTGGCAATATCCAGCATGCCGGTATTCACACCCATATAGCCGCCGGGAAGCGCGAACGCGTTGGGCTGCTCGGATTCAAATACGCGGATTTGCCAGTCTAACTGCTGCTGCTCGGCGGGAAGTTCCGCCACGATGGCATCCGCAATGCACTGGACATAGCGCTGACTAGCCTGACCAGCGCTGGGAAGTTCCTGCTGGTATTGAGTGAACGCCTGACGGCCCATCTGATTCAGCTCGCTGTCTGAGAGCAGCAACAGCTGTGAGCGCCCGGTGGGCGAGGTAGTACAAGCGGCGATAGAAGCACATAGAGCAGTAACAGCGAGGGGACGAAGCCAGCGCATGAGATGGTTTCCTTATAGACGAATGGTTTTCCTGCACACAAGATAACCGCTGGTAGCAGTAAATCAATCCCCCATCATAACCCACCTGGAGGATGACATGGATGCTGACCTGAGTAGCCCTTAGTGCTGCGGAACTAACTGCCCGTCAGCGCCTACGTTTAGGCGAATCTTGGGCGTCAGTAGCCCAGATGGGAGTTTCATGCCCAAGCCACGTAGATCTCCAGGGGTAATGGCCAGCTCACTACCGGCCGGCAGTTCGCCCTGCGTTGCTAGCTGGCTGGCAAGCTCCAGCATCGGCGTCATGCGTTGGGGGCCGGTGGTCAGCACGTCGAAGGCGACGGGTAAGCGTAAGTTGGCATCGTTGCCGGAGGTTAGCGTAACGTCCTGCTTATAATGCCCCTGCACAGGGTCAACGCCGGGCATATCCAGTGACCAGCGAAAACCTGACATCTCTACCGGTGGCATGCCTGCGGGCAGCCCCAAACCCATGGCAATAGTGGCCTGCACAGGCAGGCTGCCTGCGCCTAGGCTGGAAGCAATCAGGCTGGTTAAATCGCTAGTATCCAAGCCAGCGTTAACGCTGTAAGGGCCGATTCGCACATCTTCAATGCCCAGGGAGGTAACGGCTAAGCGAAAAGCAAATAGGCCGGTTTGGGGTAGGGCGAGGCAGCCAGTTAACAGACTGGCAACGCCCAGTAGGATTAGCCAGCGGCGAGCAGCATAAAGCATAAGATATCTCCCCCTACGGCGTGCACAGGTAGCACAGCAGTAGGGCAAACGTGGTGTTAATATTTGGTAGGAAAAGTGTGGTAGGACCGTTAAAACGCCGCTATTTGAGTGCCGAAACCACCCACTGTCAAGAAAAATTAATCGCTAATGAAGCTCGTTAGGTCGCTTACAAAAACGCCCGTCTGACGTTGCAAACGGGCGTAAAAGAAGAAAACGTGATGTGCGACTTAGCGACGGCTCTTGCGCGCCTCTTTGGTGCGGTTAAGCTCGCGCTTTTTAGCCTTCTCTTTATCGCTGGCACCCGCCATGTTATCGAACGGGTTACTGCCTGAGCGGAACTCAAAACGTATCGGTGTGCCGCGCACTTTTAATACTTTACGGAACGTATTGGTCAGATAGCGACGGTAGGCTTCTGGCAGCGCTTCGGTTTGATTGCCGTGGACGACAATAATCGGTGGATTGCTGCCGCCCTGGTGGGCCATGCGTAGTTTAATCCGCCGCCCGTGTACCATGGGAGGCGGGTTTTGGCTGACCGCATCCTGCAGCAGCGTGGTGAGGCGGTTAGTCGACCAGTGTGCGTTGGCCGCATCAAAGGCGCGGTCAATCGACGGGTAGAGATCGCCTACCGCGGTACCATGCAAAGCAGAGATAAAGTGCAGCTCGGCGTAATCTGCAAAGCCCAGGCGGCGCTTAACCTCGGTGCGCATCTTGTCTTTGGCTTCGGTCTCCAGCCCATCCCACTTATTGACCGCAAGCACCAGCGCGCGCCCTGTGGTCAGCACGTAGTCGAGCAGGTGCAGATCCTGCTCCACCAAGCCGCTGGAACCATCCAGTACCATGATCACTACATGCGACTCTTTAATCGCATCCAGGGTTTTGATAATGGAAAATTTTTCGGCGATTTCGCGCACGTTCTTGCGGCGCCGGATACCCGCGGTATCAATCAGCACATAGGGCTTGCCGCGTCGCTCAAAGGGAATCTCAATGGCATCGCGCGTCGTGCCTGCTTCATCAAAGACCACCACCCGATCTTCACCCAGCAGGCGATTAACGAGGGTCGATTTGCCCACATTGGGGCGACCAATCACGCCGATGCGAATGCCTTTGCTACCGGTGTCGGCAGGGATGCTGGCATCACGTTCGGGAAACGGTTCGAGCACTACATCCATCAGGGTAGAAACGTTGCGTCCGTGGGCGGCAGCAATCGGCCAGGGGTCGCCTAACCCCAGCGACCAAAAATCGCCCATCGCCGAATGTTCTTCCAGCCCGTCGGTTTTATTCACCACCAGCCAGGTCTTTTTCTGATTAACGCGTAGGTGGTTCGCAATCGCCTGGTCTGCGGCGATGAGGCCGGCGCGTGCGTCGACCATAAACAGCACAATATCGGCTTCATCAATGGCAGCGAGAGACTGCTCAGCCATGGCCGCGTCGATGCCCTCTTCGTCACCGCTGATACCGCCGGTATCGATCACGGTATAGACCTTATCGCCCAGCATGCCGTTGCCGTACTTACGATCGCGGGTGAGGCCAGGAAAGTCGGCCACCAGGGCGTCACGCGAGCGCGTTAGGCGGTTAAACAACGTCGATTTGCCCACATTGGGTCGACCGACTAAAGCAATGACGGGTGTCATGGAGTTACTTCCAGGGTTTCCAGGCGACCATTGTTGGCCTGGACATGAATGGTGCTGCCGTCAGTGACCGGGCGTACGGTGATGCCCGAGCTATGCACGCGAGTGCGACCCACGATATCGCCTTCGCGAGCGTCGATCAGGTGAACATAACCTTCAAAATCGCCGAAGACTAAACGGCCATCGGCAAAGGCGGGTGCCGTTAACCAACGGTCTTGAAGTTCGTCATTACGCCAAATTTCGCGGCCATTGTTGGCATCCAGTGCAACAACCTGGCTGTCATCGGTGACAACGAACAGGAAGTCGCCGACCAGAATCGGGGTATGGCGGCTGGAGAGATCCGCTTCCCAAAGCACGTCGCCTTGGGTCGCTTCCAGCGCTACCACACGGCCGTTATAGCTGGTCACAAACAGACGGCCATCAGGGCTAATGATCGGCTGGCCGGAAAGATCAACCAAGCGCTCTACTTCGCTACGTCCGCGCGGTGTGGCAACCTGCATTTCCCATAGCGGCTGGCCGCTACGGTTATCCAGCGTGGCCAGGCGGCCATTGGCTAGGCCGACAAAGCTGACCGGGTCAATGACCATCGGCGTGCCGGTGCCGCGCAGGGTGAGTGACGGCTGCGAACTGGTGTATACCCAACGCTCTTCGCCGCTGGCACGATCCAAGGCAGTCACACGGCCATCGACACTTTGCACGACCAACAGTTGCTGGTTGGCCTGGGGCGCGGCAAGCACTTCGCTGGAAACCCGTGAGCGCCATTCTTCGCTGCCGTCACGTTGATCCAATGCGATCACTTCGCCGTTACCAGTGGCTAGGTAAACCTGGCCTGCAACTGCGGTGAGCGCGCTGGAGATAGTCGTATCCAGATCGATTTTCCACTCAACGTCGCCACTATCAGCATTCATGGCCATCACCACGCCTTCAACGCCCGCTGCAAATACGGTGTCACCTTCACGTGCTGGTGCAATAGGGTAGCGAGCGTGACCCAGGCCTTCACCCACCTTGCGATCCCACTGAGTGTCTAGTGAAGAGGTCTCGTCGAAGCTGCGCAATTCTTTAGGCGAATAGGCCGACTCGCCTTTGCTGGCACAACCGGCCAATAGAGCCAGCGTCAGTGCGCCTAAGCTTACCCGTATCAGCTGTTTCGTTGGGATACCTAAAGTCATTGTGTCGCCTCCTCAGCGCCGAGATCGTCAAGCTTGAACTGTACGCCGTAAAGCGGCTGGTCTTGGGTTTGAGACACTTCCAAGGCGGTTTCCCAGGCATCGCGGGCCGCATCAGTATCGCCTTGGGCGGCAAACGCATCGCCCCGCACGTTCGCACGCTGGGCTGCTAATGCGTCGCTGATCGGCTCGTCTAGCAGCGCATGTGCCTGTGTAGGATTACCGTCGGTGAGTTCTATACGGGCCAGGCGCAGCCATGCAAGGCTTTGCACATAGCGTCGCGACGATTCGGCAGCGTTTTCCAGTGCGGTACGCGCACCTTCCAAGTTGCCTTGTTGAACCGCCAGGCGTGCATCAAGTAGCAGGGCGAGTTCAGCGTAGAGCGTATCGCCATGTTCGTCGGTAATGTCGCTAACCAGTTCCCGCGCAGTGGCCAACTGTTCGTCACTAAGCTCATTGCCCGTGCTAATGCTGACCAATTGTTGATAGCGCATGGAGGCGGCTTCGGCCTGACCTTGCTGGTAGTTCTGCCAAGCATTCCAGCCGAACACCCCCGCCGCCGCCAGGACTGCGCCTGCAATCAACGACATGCCGTTCTCTTTCCACCAGCGCTTTACCGCGTCTAGCTGCTCTTCTTCGCTTCTCAGCTCCACCACGGGCGGGCTCCTAGTCTGCTAAATTCGTTTGTCGACGTTCGTGTTGTGATGTTCGTATGTCTAAGCTTGTCTATCTGGGCTCGTATAGACGCTTACTAAGCACCAGGGGCTAATAGTCCGCGCAGCGTGCGGCCTAATGTTGCTTGAGGGACATTTTGCTGTTCGCGGTCATCGCGTAAAAATTTGAGCGTTGCCGATTGCTGTGCGATTTCATCTTCGCCGAGCAGGATGGCCATCGAAGCATCACTTTTATCGGCTTTTTTCATCCGGCTTTTGAAACTGCCGCCGCCACAATGAAGTTGTAAACGCAATTCAGGTAGTTCGCCACGCAACTGCTCAGCCAGGGTGATAGCCGTAATGGTGGCGTTATCATCCATCGGCAACACATAAACATCGCAGCCGCCGAGGGCTTCATCAGGAATTAGCTCAAGGGTTTCGAGCAGCAGGATCAAACGCTCAATGCCCATCGCAAAGCCAACCGCCGGGGTCGATTTGCCGCCTAGCTGTTCCACCAAGCCATCATAGCGGCCGCCTGCGCAAACGGTGCCCTGACTACCCAGTGCCGTTGTCGTCCACTCGAAGACAGTGCGGCAGTAGTAGTCCAGCCCTCGCACTAAGCGAGGGTTGATCACATAATCGATCCCCGCCGCTTCAAGCATCGCGGTTAGCTGATCGAAATGCGCGCGGGACTCTTCATCCAGATGATCCATCAACTGCGGCGCAGCATCCAACATCTCGGCCATGGCCGGATTCTTGGAATCGAGAATGCGTAGCGGATTGCTGGTTAGGCGGCGCTTGGAGTCTTCATCAAGGACTTCATGGTGTTGCTCGAAATAGGCCACCAACGTGTCTCGATAAGCCGCCCGCGCCTCAGACGAACCCAGCGAATTTAGCTCGAGGGTAACGTGCTCCATCAGCCCCAGTTCTTGCCACAGACGAGCTGAGAGCAGAATTACCTCAGCGTCGATATCGGGGCCATCAAAACCGAAGGCCTCAATACCAATTTGATGGAACTGACGGTAGCGGCCTTTTTGCGGGCGCTCGTAGCGAAACATAGGGCCCTGGTACCACAGCCGCTGCGTTTGGTTATACAGCAGGCCGTGTTCCATTGCCGCGCGCACGCAGCTTGCAGTGCCCTCGGGACGTAGCGTCAAACTCTCGTTGTTGCGATCATCGAAGGTGTACATCTCTTTTTCGACGATATCGGTGACTTCGCCGATAGAGCGCGCAAACAGCGCGGTTTGCTCAACGATAGGCGTGCGGATTTCATTAAAACCGTAACGCAGCATTAGCTGGCGAACTTTGGCTTCAAAAAACTGCCAGCGCGGGCTATCGCTGGGCAATAGATCGTTCATTCCGCGAATGGCTTGAATCTTTTTAACGGCGGACTTGCTCAAAGAAAACTCCTTATTCTGCCATCAGGCACTGGCCGCCCAAGCTGGCAGCGACCCCCAACGCTTAAACGCTGCGGGCAATCATAGCGTCTTGCTGCTGCTGTTTTTCGCGTACTTTTTCACGAATCAGCTGCTCCAGGTCGTCTACCAGATGGTCATTGCGCAGCTTGCTCGCTGGCTTGCCATCGATATACACCAAGTTGGCGGGGCTGCCGCCGGTCAGGCCAATGTCGGTCTCTTTGGCTTCGCCGGGGCCGTTGACCACGCAGCCAATCACCGAGACGTTCAGCGGCGTCATCACGTCTTCCAACCGCTCTTCGAGCTGGTTCATTGTGCCAATGACGTCGAAGTTCTGGCGCGAGCAGCTGGGGCAGGCAATAAAGTTGATACCTTTAGAGCGCAGCTTGAGACTTCGCAGCATATCAAAGCCGACTTTAATTTCTTCTACCGGGTCTGCGGCCAGCGATACGCGGATCGTGTCGCCGATACCATCCATCAGCAGCATGCCGAGGCCAATCGATGATTTCACCGTGCCTGAACGTAGCCCACCCGCTTCGGTGATGCCCAGGTGTAGCGGCTGCTCAATGCGTGCGGCAAGGTCGCGATAGGCGGCTACCGCCATAAACACGTCTGAGGCTTTGACGCTGACTTTGAAATCTGGGAAGTCGAGACGATCGAGATAATCGATATGGCGCATGGCGGACTCCACCAGCGCGGCAGGCGTTGGCTCGCCATACTTTTTCTGTAGGTCTTTTTCCAATGAGCCGGCATTGACACCAATGCGAATCGGAATGCCATGGTCACGGGCCGCACTAACCACTGCGCGTACGCGGTCTTCACGACCGATGTTGCCTGGGTTGATGCGCAGACAGTCGACGCCTAGCTCGGCGACACGTAGGGCTATTTTGTAATCAAAATGTATGTCGGCAACGAGCGGTACATTGACGAGCTTTTTGATCTGACCAAAGGTTTCGGCAGCGTCCATATCGGGCACGGAGACACGCACGATATCGGCACCGGCTTTTTCCAACTGCTGGATTTGTGCCACGGTGGCGGCAACATCCAGTGTGTCGGTGTTGGTCATGCTTTGCACGGCAATGGGGGCGTCACCGCCTACAGGAACGTTACCGACCTGGATCTGGCGGGAAAAGCGGCGTTTTATCGGAGAAGGGGCGTGCATAGGACGGATCACTCTCCCAAGGTGAATCGGGCGACATTGTTGGCACCTGCGCGGGCGGGAAGATCAACTTCCTCACCTTGATAGCGCAACTCAACGCCGGTGGCATTACCCACGGTTAAACGAAACGGGGGCTCGCCTTCGACGGTCGTTGAGGTGCCAGGCGTTTGCAGACCAACGAAGACACGTTGATTGCTGGCATCAAAAATTTCAGTCCATGACTGTTCGTTAAACGTCAGCTCAAGCACATTGGCATTGGCGGTCTGCTCGGCAGCAGCGGTTTGCTCGCTATCCGCGCCGCTCTGCTCAGGGCTATTCTGTTCAGGGCTACTTTGCTCAGCACTATTTTGTTCAGCACTCAATTCAGCGCTACTTAACTCATCGCTTCCCGCGGCAGTAATGGACGTGCCGTTATCGCTATCCAGTATTGACTCGTTAAGCCCCTCGATTGCATCAGCGTCATCTTGCGCACTGGGTGCTTGGTCTTGCGAAGCTGTCGGCGAAGGCGTGACACTGGTGGCATTACTCGGCTGGGTGCTGCTTTCGTCGCCGCTTGTGAAGCTTGAGCTAGCCGCAGCACTTTCTTCCTCTGCTTCAGCCGGTTCATCGGCTGGCTCCGCTGGGGTGTTAGCGGTTTCTTCCGTAGAAGCAGCGCCAAAGCCAGGCGGTTCATTGCCCCCCCGGCTTTGCCACCACATAACGGTCACTGCGATAAGGCCGACAATAACCAATAAGGTAACGAGCTTAAACAACCAAGCACCAATACGGGAAGGGGGCCTTGCAGTCGACACCGGTGTAACTTTGCGTTCGGTGTCGATATTGCCATTGTGAGCTTGGTAGGCTTCAAGTACCAGCCGGTCGTCCATGCCCAAGTATTTGGCGTAGGCGCGTAGATAGCCACGTCGATAAGCGGCGACCGGTATCTCTTGATAATCATCCTGCTCAAGCCCTCCCACCACAGCGGGGCGCAGATTTAGTGCACGGGCTGCATCGGCGAGGGGAATGCCGAGCTGCTCACGCTGGTGAGAAAGCAGTTCGCCGGGGGAGGCGTTAATGCTAGTACTGGTGCTATCAATGACGCTTTCTTGTGACTGTGTATCGCTCATGGCTGAGCATCCTTCATTAAATAAGCGGTGATCAGGGCGTCAATTAATCGTCATTCATCGCCAAGCTGGCGCTGGTAATCAGCGGCGACATTATACTCGCCGCGTGAATGGGCGATATCGACCGCCATTCTTAATGCTGCTTGGTCGGGCTCGGCGAGCTGTAAATACGTTTGCAGCGGCGCCCAGGCCTGAGAATAATTGCCCTGCGAATATTCGAGTTCAGCTAACATTAAATAGCCGCGTGAATTACGCGGATCAATACTCTGCGCGCGCTCCAATCGAGCACGTGCTTTATCAAATTCTTCCAGCGCCAGGTAACACTGCCCCAAATTAGTGAATAGCTGGGCTCGGTTGGCGTACTGGGCATCCTCTGATGCGGTTTCTAACTGTTCGCAGGCGGCGGTAAACTCACCTTGTCCGAATAAAAAAGCCGCATAGTTGTTGCGGGCACGGGTAAAGTCAGGTTCGGCATTAACCGCTTGTTGAAAATAGTCGTTAGCAAGCGCGCTCTCGCCCTGGCGTTGATAAACCAGAGCCAATGCCTGCAGTGCTTCTGCATGGCGTGGGGCAATTTCAAGCGCCCGGTCCAGTGCATTGAGTGCGCGGGGAAGATTGTTGCGTTCCAGATAGGCGACGCCAAGCTGGGTATAGGCATCTGCCGCCGCTGGGTTGGCTTGCGGTGTCAGGGTATTGGACGAGGCACAGCCGGCTAGCCACAAGCTACCGATAAGAACGGTTAGCATGGTCACCCGAAATGGGTGTTGGCGCCTGCGGTGAGCGATCATGTAAATCCTCTTGTGGTGAACGTCCTACAACTAACCTGATGCTACATAAAAACCGTGACCATCAAAGCGCCGTGCTAAGCGGAAGTCAAGATAAGCCCTGTTTTGGACTCAACAGACCAACCGCACAAACTGTCCGTATAACGTTAGTCCGCATCAAGTTGTACCGATTGGATATAACGCGCACTACGCTTGGTGCGGTCTTTTACGCGCCCAACGAGTTGGCCACAGGCTGCGTCAATATCTTCACCACGGGTCGTTCTAACGGTTGCGTTGTAGCCCAAATCGTAGAGCCACTGCTGAAAGCGCATGACCTGGTTACGCGATGGCTTTTCGTACCCTGAATTGGGGAACGGATTAAACGGAATCAGGTTGATCTTGCACGGTAGCTCTTTAAGCAGTGCGGCGAGCTGCTCGGCGTGTTCCTGCTGATCGTTAACATCCTTGATCAGCGTATACTCGATGGTGACCTGACGATTATCCGGGCACTTGGCCAGATAGCGATGACACGCATCCAGCAGGGCACGAATATTGTACTTGCGGTTGATCGGCACTAGCTCGTTGCGCAGCTCGTCGGTCGAGGCGTGCAGCGAAATCGCCAAGCTGACGTCCATTTCATCGCCGAGCTTGTCGATCATCGGCACCACGCCAGAGGTCGACAGCGTTACACGGCGCTTGGACAGTCCGTAGCCGTTGTCGTCAAGCATCAGCTTCATGGCAGGTACAACGTTATCGAAGTTGAGCAACGGCTCGCCCATGCCCATCATCACGACGTTAGTCACCGGGCGATTCGCCGTATCCCGGCGTGGTCCAACGCTACGCTGGGCGACCCAGACCTGGCCGATGATTTCAGCGGCGGTTAAATTGCGCTGAAACCCCTGCTTGCCGGTGGAGCAAAAGCTGCAATCCAGCGAGCAGCCAACCTGTGACGAGACGCACAGTGTTCGGCGTTTACCATTTTCGGCCGGAATCAATACCGTTTCTACGTAGCTGCCATCTTCTACCTCTAGCACCCACTTGCGCGTGCCGTCGCTGGAGGTGCCTTCATAAACCACGCCGGGGCCACGAATTTCTGCCACCTGCGCCAGTTTTTCACGCAACGGTTTGGAGAGATTTGTCATGGCAGCAAAATCATCGCTGCCTTCTTGATGAATCCACTTCATTAGCTGCGCAGCACGGAACTTCTTTTCGCCGATTGACAAAAAGAAAGCTTCCATCTGCTCACGGGACATACCAAGCAGGTTTTGGCGCTCAGGCGTCGCTTTTGCAGCAGGTGTGCGGGCGGCGGCGTCAGAACGATCAGTTACAGTACTGTCGGCGCCGGGGCGGGGGGCGGGCGTATGTTGGGCTACAGTGGTGGTCATGGCGGTCAGCGTTATAGAAAGGGGCGGGGGCATGGCCCCCGCAAAATGGCCGGCAACGAAAGTTGATACGGCGGCGCTACCTTAACAGGCTTAGCGCGGGCAGATTTCGTCGTTGCCAAAGAAGTAGTTAATTTCGCGCTCAGCGCTTTCCGGAGAATCAGAACCATGGACAGCGTTCGCGTCGATTGTTTCCGCAAAATCAGCGCGAATAGTGCCGGGAGCCGCTTCTTTCGGGTTGGTCGCGCCCATCAGGTCACGATTTTTAGCGATGGCGCCTTCACCTTCCAGTACTTGCACAACCACCGGGCCAGACGTCATGAAACCGACTAGGTCTTTAAAGAACGGGCGCTCTTTGTGCTCAGCGTAGAAGCCGCCAGCTTTCTCTTCAGAGAGATGTACCATCTTGGCGGCCACAACCTTCAGGCCGGCTTTCTCGAAGCGAGCGATGATGTCACCAATTGCATTTTTGGCAACGGCATCAGGCTTGATGATAGAAAGAGTGCGTTCAGTAGCCATGGTAGTGGTCTCCTTAAAAGGGGGTTAAGCAAAATTGCCGCCCCAGAAAGCCGGGGCGGCCTAGAAAATGATTCGGCTAATAGCGTTTCAGCAGCTAGCGTTTATCAGCGCACGGGAAAGCCCCGCTGCCTGATGTTAGGTATCCAGGGGCGCGATTATAACGCTTAAGCCGGGGGTTGAATACCGGTGATGAAACCTGGCCAAGCAAAGATTAGACAGTGAAGCTCTCGCCGCAGCCGCATTCGTCTTTAACATTCGGGTTATTGAAGCGGAAAAAGCGGTTCAGGCCTTCGCTCACATAGTCCACTTCGCTGCCGTTGAGCATCTCTACGGCATCGGGAGCGACATAGACGCTGGCGCCGTGGGCTTCAAAATGTACTTCATCGCTGCTAACGGTATCGGCAAAATCGAGCACGTAGCTATAGCCGGAACAACCGCTTGGTTTGACCGAAACACGCAGGCCAAGCCCTTGGCCGCGCTCATCGAGCACGTGACGAATTTGTTGTGCGGCAGCCGGGGTAATATTGAGTGTTGCCATGAGGCGTCCTCCTTAAAAATAGTCAGCCGCTTAACGGGGCGGTGTACGTAAACCGCTCACCGCGTGGCGAATGAGCGTTAGCGCATGATCAATCTCGGCTTCGGTGGTGAAGCGACCAAAGCTGAAGCGTAGCGACGAGAGCGCAAGGGCTCGCGGCGTGCCGATGCCGAGCAGTACGTAAGAGGGGTCGACGCTGGCTGAATTGCACGCCGAGCCAGTCGAGACCGCGACATCGCGAAGCGCCATCAGCAACGATTCGCCGTCGACGCCTTCAAACGCCAGGTTGAGGATGTTCGGGACGGCACGTTTTTCAGCATCGTCTAGCGGGGTGTTTGAAAACACACCTTCCACATCCTCAAGGCCGCGCAAAAAACGCTGCTGCAAACGGGTAATATGGGCGTTGTCGTCATCGTAATGCTGCTGTATCAGCGCAAAGGCTTCACCCATACCGGCAATTTGGTGCGTGGGCAGGGTACCTGAGCGCATGCCGCGTTCGTGGCCGCCGCCGTGAATCAATGCTTCAACACGCATATCGGGGTGGCGCTTCACATATAGCGCCCCGACGCCTTTGGGACCGTAGGTTTTGTGCCCAGAAAGCGACATCAGGTCAATCTGCTGGGCCACCACATCCAGGGGAATGCGTCCTACCGCCTGAGCGGCATCGGTGTGAAAGACCGCACCAAACTCGTGGGCAACGTCGGCGAGGGCGGCAATATCGTTAATACTGCCCAGCTCGTTGTTAACGGCCATGACTGAGACAAGTGCGGTATCGTCACGCATGGCTGCACGCAACTGATCAGGCTGAATGCAGCCATCCCGCCCAGGCGTGAGCCACGTCACCTCAAAACCCTCTTTTTCTAGCGCCTGGGCCGTGTCTACCACCGCTTTATGCTCAATGGTGGAAGTGACCAAGTGCAAACCACGTTCGCGATTGGCGCGCATAAAGCCAATCAACGCTAAGTTGTCTGCTTCGGTCGCGCCGCTGGTCCAGACGATTTCCCTGGGATCGGCACCAATGACATCGGCTACTTGGCGACGCGCTTGCTCAATCACTTGCTCTGCCTGCCAACCCAGCATATGGCTGCGCGAAGCAGGGTTGGCGAACAGTTGATCAACCGTTAGATAACGCTGCATAACCTCGACCACGTGGGCATCCACCGGCGTAGTGGCGGCGTAATCCAGGTAAATGGGCAGCGTGGGAGTGGTCATCGTTACGTTCCGGCGGTTGATCGGTGCATTGATTTGAATGAACTGGCTCAGAGTGAAGAGGCGAGAATACCCGCCTCAGCACGCTGTTTTTGTCGCGATGCAATGCGTATGACATCAGGACGCAGCATCAGTTGTGCCAGCGTCATATCGTCAAGGAAATGGCGTATCTGCACGGAAAGCTCACACCATAAATGGTGCGTCAAACAAGTGTCGCCTTGTTGGCAGTCTGAAAGCCCCTGGCAGCGGGTGGCATCAACGCTTTCATTGACGGCGTCAATCACCTTGGAAACGCTAATTGCCTCGGGTGGCTGCGAAAGCAGATAGCCGCCGCCCGGTCCGCGTACGCTGTTGACCAAGCCTGCACGGCGCAGGCGAGCAAAAAGCTGCTCTAAATAGGAGAGCGATATCTCTTGGCGCTGGGAGATATCGCTTAGGCTGGTCGGGCCGCTGTGAGCATGCAGGGCTAAATCGAGCATGGCAGTAACGGCGTAACGGCCTTTGGTGGTCAAGCGCATGGCAAGCCCCTCGACGCTGAACGCTCAGCGCACTAACGGCAAATGTGTCGCCATTATGGGAAAACCTGAGTGCTTTGGTCAACCATTACGCGGCGGCAGCGTTTCTTGCTCCGCTTTTGGCTCATTTTCTGGCGTATTCGATGATTCAGCGGATGACTTAGCAGATGTCGGTGCTGTAGAGCGTTGGTCGACGTCTGGGCAGCCGGTATCGTGCTCATCGAGAATGTCAGCAAAATCTTCGTCACGTAGCGCCGGTAACCGCCCGTCGCGGTAATTATCGTCTAGCTTGCGCAGGGTAGAACACATGCGCTCAATGCGCTCATCCACGGCGTGCATATGGTCGAGCATGGCCTGCATGGAGCGGGCCACCGGGTCGGGCATGTCCTGGCTGACACCATAAGCGTCGAAGCCAAATTTCTGGCAGATGGCTTCGCGCCGTGCCGGGTCGACATCCAGCGCCTCTTCCACATCGGGGTCGGCGCGCTTCACGATCTTGCCTGGGATGCCGACGACGGTGGCGCCCGGCGGCACTTCTTTGGTGACGACCGCGTTAGAACCGATTTTAGCGCCGGCGCCAACGGTGAAAGGGCCCAATATTTTGGCGCCTGCGCCGACAATCACACCATCGCCCAGCGTTGGGTGTCGCTTGCCTTTGTTCCAACTAGTGCCGCCTAGTGTTACGCCTTGATAAAGCGTGACGTTATCGCCGACGTGGGCCGTTTCACCAATCACCACGCCCATACCGTGGTCGATAAAAAAGCGTCGTCCGATGGTGGCGCCGGGGTGAATTTCAATGCCGGTGAGCCAGCGTGAAAACGTCGACAGGGTCCGCGCTAGCCACTTGAGATTTTTCTTCCAAAGCCAGTGGCCGCAGCGATGCAGCAGGAGGGCATGCAGGCCGGGGTAGTTGGTCAGCACCTCAAGAAAGTTACGTGCGGCTGGGTCGCGGTCAAATACGCTGTTGATGTCTTCACGTAGACGTTGAAACATGAGGTGATCCTTGGGCGGTAGAGGTGCAGTCACTCATCTGCAAGAGCATCGCAAGAGGCGATCTGAACTGACTCCGAGAAATGGGGGCAGGCATAAGGTACTTCAAGCCAAGTGCTTCAAAGCTAGCTTTTCAAGTCTAATAAATTATGGCTTGGGTTGCTTGGTGCTCGCGGCTTTCTCGGTGGCTGACAAAATGCCGCGCAAAATATTCATTTCCATCCGCTCAGGGCGGGCGCGCAGATAGAGCCGGCGCAGTCTCGCCATTAGCTGACGTGGTTGAGCCGGGTCATGAAAGTCAATGCCAATCAAGGTGCGCTCTAAGTGTTCAAAGTAACGCTCAAGCTCGGCGTGGGTCGCCAGATTATCGTCATCGCTCTGCGCAACGGAAGGGGTATCAGCCTGAGCCTGACTAAGCCATGCCATGCGGCACTCATAGGCGAGTACTTGTACCGCCGCGGCCAAATTGAGCGAGCTGAAATCGGCATTCGTCGGAATATGCACATGGGCATGGCAACGCTGCAGCTCGGCATTGGTCAGGCCGCTGTCTTCGCGGCCAAAGACGAGCGCCACGCGGGAGTCGGCAGGCTGACACTCGGTGGGTAGTCGGTCAGCTAATTCCCTGGGTGAAAGCATCGGCCACGGCAGGGTACGCGAGCGCGCACTGGCGCCCACGGCCAGGGTGCAGTCAGCCACTGCGTCTTCCAGCGTGGCATGCACATTGGCTTGGTGAAGCAAATGATCAGCACCCGATGCACGGGAAATACTGTCCTGGGTAATCACCTCACACCGGGGGGCAACCAGGGCTAAATCTGCCAAGCCCATGTTGTGCATGGCGCGTGCTACGCCGCCGATATTGCCAGGATGACTGGTGCCGATAAGAACAATGCGAATGCGCTCAAGCATGATAAGGCTCGGTGAAATCATTAATAGGTAAAGCGCGAAGTCTAGCATGACTCGGTGGTATGCCCGAGAGGGGTCTGCTAGAATTGCGCGCCAAAGGCGGCACCTGCGCCTATGTTTATGCTTTATCACTAGCATCACGTTCTTTAACATCACTGTCACAAGGCCCGATCATGAATCCGATGGTCCAATTTACGCTGCGTGCTGCACGCAGCGCTGTCGAACATTTCCTACGTGTACGCGAGCGCATTGAAAACGCTCACGATGAATTTAACCTTGACCGCCTACTCGACGAAACGGCGCGCAAGGCCGAAGCGACGATTGTTCAGCAGTTGGAGCGCGGTTACCCACAGCACGGTGTTACCGGTCGCTTTACTCCGCACCGCGCAGGTGAAGGCGAAGGCGCGGATATCGTCTGGAAAATTGAACCAATGCACGGTTATTCCAATTTAGCCGTTGCCGGTAAGGGCTTTGCACTGTCAGTGGTGTGTCTAATCAAAGGTCGTCCCGAACACGCGGTCATTATCTGCCCCTTCGCCGACGACGAATACATCGCCAGCCGTGGTCGCGGCGCCCAGCATAACGATAAGCGCATGCGCGTCAGCAAGCCTACCGCCATTAGCGGCACGCGCATGGCCATGGGCCTGCCGGAAGCCTGGTTGCGTACTCGCCATCTGCCTGCCTATTTAACCGTTTCCCAGCAACTTGCCCCGCAGGTAGAAACCCTGGTAGCGACGGGGTGTGGTCTGTTGGATCTGTGTGAATTGGCAACCGGACGCGTGGACAGCGCTTTTGTGCTCGGCTTGGAAGAGCAGGATATGCAGGTAGGCACGCTATTCTTGAAAGAGGCGGGGGCCTTGATGGGGACGCCAGACGGCCAACCCACGGTGAAAGTAGAAGGCCAGCTAATGGCCGCTGGGCCGCGCCTTTATAAAGCGCTGATCAAGCAGTTAACGCCGCACTTTTAAGCAGCGCTGCCTAGCCGTTACCGATTTTTTAAGCGTTTGCCCGGCTATTCTTCACCGCGTTCTTCCGCCGGGCCTTTCCTGCCTTTTTTATCGCAACAGCCGAGGTTGTGGGCGCTATTGATCAGGCCGACGTGTGAGAAAGCCTGGGGAAAGTTACCGAGCTGACATTGCCGAATGGGGTCGTATTCCTCGCCAAGCAGCCCCAGGTCATTACGGATGCTCAGCAGCTTTTCGAATAGCGCGTAGGCCTCGTCTCTGCGATCCAGCAGAATCAAAGCGTCGACCAACCAAAAACAGCAAACGATGAAAGCACCTTCTCCCTCGGTAAGGTGCTGTTCCTTGTGGGGGCTCTTGAAGCGGTACACAAACCCTTCATAGACGAGGTTTTCCTGTATGGCTTCAATCGTGCCCTGCATGCGTGGGTCACTTGCCGGTAGAAATCCAACTTGTGGAATCAACAACAGTGACGCATCCAAGGTATCTGAGCCATAGTACTGAACGAAAGAGTTGAGCTCTTGGTTGAACCCTTTTTCGCAGACTTCCGCGTGGATCTCTTCTCGTAGCGCACGCCAGTGCTCAAGGTCGCCATCGAGACCGAATTCCTCGACGCCCTTGATGGCACGGTCAACGGCAACCCAGGCCATGACTTTTGAGTGCGTATAATGCCGCGCCGGACCACGCAGCTCCCATAGGCTCATGCCTTTTTCTCGCCAATGCTTTTCAAGGAAATCAATCAATTGGCACTGCACTTTCCAGATGTCCTCGTTGGGTTCGATATGATGAACCCGACTAAAATGCAGGCCATCCATCACTTCGCCATAGATATCCAGTTGCCGCTGTAGGTAGGCACGGTTACCGACACGGACCGGACGGCTGTCATTGAAACCGGTTAACCAGTCGAGTCGGTGTTCATAAAGGCGACGCTCTCCGGCCAAGCCATAAACAGGTTGAAGTTTGGCAGGGTCACCAGCAACCGAGCGCAGCAGCCATTCGCGCCAGGCACAGGCTTCGTCCCGGTAACCTGACGAGAGCAGGGCGTACAGCGTAAAAGTGACGTCTCGCAGCCAGGTATAGCGGTAATCCCAGTTGAGTTGGCCTCCCGTCTTCTCCGGTAGAGAGGTGGTCGCTGCGCCGACCATACCGCCCGTTTCGATATGGGTAAGTGCCTTGAGCGTAATCAGCGAGCGAACGACCGGTTCGCGAAACTCATCGCTGACATCGCAGTGCGCGCTCCATTCTTGCCACCACTGTTCGGTAGCCTCCAATGCCTGTTCTGCATCACGGGTGGAAGGTTCGGCGCAAAAGGAGCGGTACCAAGTGAGTACGAAAGGCACACGTTCACCGGCCTCAACCGTGAACGTGCCCCTTATATCATCCTCGTTGGTCTCCAGATCCACGGTTGTTTCAAAACGCAAGCTATCCGGGCCGGATACGGCGGTAATGCCTTTTTTGCGTCGATGCACCCAGGGGGCGACATGACCGTAACCGAAACGAAAGATCGCGTGCATTTGCATCTCCACCGTGCCCTTATGCCCTTCGACGATACGGACCACGTCGATGATGCTATCGGCATCACGCGAGAGAGGCATGAAATCAATAATGGAGGCGCTACCCGATGCCGTTTCCACCACTGTCTCCAGGACAAGGGTTTCACCACGGTAATGACGGGTTTGGGAAATAACCTCTTCGGTGGGCCATAACTTCCAATAGCCATTTTCGGGTTCGCCTACCAACTTGGCGCAACAAGCATCTGAGTCGAACCGAGGTAAGCACAGCCAGTCGATCGAACCATCAGCGTCCATGATTGCCGCTGTGCGCATGTTGCCAATAAAACCGTAATTCTCGATCCTTGATAACCGTTGCATACGTAGCGTCCTTGTTCGGCGAAGAAGCTTTTTCTCTAACACCTGGATTTAAGAAATGTTGTTTAAAGCTTAAAAGTATTGCCTAAAGCTTAGATTGGGAAATCCGCAATCGCTATTTCCATAACTTATATTAACTAACTGAATTAAATAAATTTTCTATATTTAAATAAATAAATATTAATTTTTAACCGAGTAGCAATTAACGCCATACTTAATCAATTACCTGAATTGACCATCTCTGTTTTAAGGGTCTATACCTTTAGTTGTCGTGAATAGTTGTCGTGAATAATGTTGCATTAATAAATAGCTTAGCCAAAGCGAAAGGCTATGGGCATGGAGGCTTGGTATGAGTGAACAACAGGTGGGCGATTTCCTGCTCAAACGACTGGGTGAGTGGGGCGTTAAGCGTATTTATGGTTACCCCGGCGATGGCAGTAACGGCATCATGGGGGGGTTAAACCGAGCCGATGATCAGTTTGAGTTCATCCAGACTCGGCACGAAGAAATGGCCGCCTTCATGGCGTGTGCGCATGCAAAATTTACCGGCGAGGTGGGTATCTGTACCGCCACCTCTGGCCCTGGGGCGATCCATTTGCTTAATGGGCTCTACGATGCCAAAAAGGATCATCAGCCGGTAGTGGCAATCGTTGGTCAACAGGCGCGTGCCGCCATGGGCGGTGAATATCAGCAGGAGGTAGATCTGCTGTCGCTGTTCAAGGATGTCGCCCACGAGTTCGTACACATGGCGACCAGCCCGGCTCAAATCCGCCATCTGGTCGACCGGGCCATCCGTATCGCTTTGTCTGAGCGGACCGTGACGGCGATCATCATTCCCAATGACTTGCAAACCCAGCCAGCGGTCGAGACGCCGCCCCATGCGCACGGCACCATTCATTCCGGCGTGGGGTATTCCAAACCGCGTATCGTGCCACATGAAGAGGATCTTAGGCGGGCGGCGGCCGTACTCAATGAAGGTGAGCGAGTGGCTATCCTGGTCGGGGCCGGGGCGCTGAATGCAACCGACGAGGTTATCCAGATAGCCGAAAAGCTCGGTGCCGGTGTCGCCAAAGCGCTACTCGGCCGTGCCGCACTGCCTGACGATTTACCCTTCGTGACCGGTTCTATCGGCCTATTGGGCACCAACCCGAGTTGGGAGATGATGTCGAACTGCGACACCTTGTTGATGATCGGCTCGGGTTTCCCCTACTCGGAATTCTTGCCCGAAGAAGGCCAGGCGCGTGGGGTACAGATCGATATTGACGGTCGTCAGGTAAGCATGCGCTACCCCATGGAGGTCAATCTCATCGGTGACAGCGCCACGACACTGCAGGCGCTGTTGCCGCATCTCAAACAGAAGGCCGACCGAGACTGGCGCGAGCATATTGAAAAGAGTATTGCCCAATGGTGGGACGTGCTCGAAGAGCGCGCCATGGCCGATGCCGACCCGGTCAATCCTCAGCGTGTCTTCTGGGAGCTTTCGCCCAAGTTACCCGACAACTGCATCCTGACTAGCGACTCCGGCTCCGCGGCCAATTGGTATGCGCGTGATTTAAAGCTGCGGCGCGGCATGATGGCCTCGCTCTCCGGTGGCTTGGCGACCATGGGTAACGGTGTGCCCTACGCCATTGCCGCCAAATTCGCCTATCCAGATAGAGTCGCTATCGCCTTGGTTGGCGACGGCGCCATGCAAATGAATGGCAATGCCGAACTAGTGACCATCGCCAAGTACTGGAAACGCTGGTCTGATCCACGCTTGATCATCATGGTGCTTAACAACCAGGACCTCAATCAGGTGACCTGGGAAATGCGCGTGATGGAGGGCGACCCGAAATACGAAGCCTCCCAGGATGTGCCTGATTTTCCCTATGCCGAATATGCCGAGCTGATTGGGCTCAAGGGCATCAAGGTTAGCGAACCCGATGCCTTGGCGGGCGCTTGGGATCGAGCCTTGAGCGCCGACCGGCCGGTAGTGCTGGAAGTCATGACCGACCCCAACATTCCGCCGATTCCGCCCCATATCAAGCCCGAACAGGCGAAAGCTTATATGTCGGCCCTGATGAGTGGTGATCCGGATGCGCTGGGCATCGTCAAGGCGTCGTTTAAGCAGTTCGCTCGAGAATTCGTGCCCAAAGTGCGTAAGCATTAACCCAGTTGCGCAAGCATTAACCAGGGGAGACGTAATGCTCAAGCAACGATTTCCTATCGAAGCGCTTGAGGTATCGGCCTACCAGGTGCCCACCGATGGGCCGGAGTCGGACGGCACCCTGACATGGGATTCCACTACGCTGGTATTGGTCGAACTGCATGCAGGCGGCCAGAGTGGCTTGGGGTATACCTATGGTCATCCGGCCTGCGCCACGCTGATCCGTGACAAGCTCGCTGGCATTATCGAAGGGCATGATGCTTTGGCGGTGCGTGGCGGCTGGCTAAAAATGGTCGAGGCCATTCGTAACCTGGGACGCCCCGGCATTTGTTCCATGGCGATTGCAGCAATTGATGTGGCGATGTGGGACCTTAAGGCGCGGTTGCTCGATATCCCGCTGGTCGCGTTAATAGGTGCGGTGCGCTCGGAAGTGCCGGTATACGGCAGCGGCGGATTTACGTCCTACTCGCCCGAGCAGTTGCAGCACCAGTTAAGTGATTGGGTTGGGGCAGGCATCTCGCGCGTAAAAATGAAGATCGGCCGGGTGCCCGAGCGAGATATCGACCGTGTTCGTCTGGCGCGTGAGGCAATTGGCCCGGCAGCTGAATTATATGTCGATGCCAATGGTGCCTATGCACGCAAGCAGGCGCTGGCCATGGCCGAAGCGTTCACGGCGTATGGCGTGAGCTGGTACGAAGAGCCGGTATCATCAGACGACCTGCCCGGCCTGCGACTATTGCGAGACCGGGTGCCGGGAGGTATCGAGATTGCCGCGGGGGAGTATGGCTACGATCTGGGATATTTTCGCCGCATGCTTGAGGCTGGGGCGGTGGACGTCTTACAGGCTGACCTTACCCGCTGCGCGGGAATCAGTGGTTTTCTCGACGTAGCGGTACTTTGCGATGCCCACCAGATTGCCTTGTCTACCCACACCGCGCCGGCATTGCATATGCACCCGGGTTGCTGCACAGCAGCGGTACGCCATCTGGAGTATTTTCATGATCATGCACGTATCGAATCGATGCTTTTCGAGGGGCGAATCAACCCAAATAAGAACGGCAACATGGCGCCGGATCTATCGCAGCCTGGCTTGGGGCTGACCTTTAAACGGCAGGAGGCGCAGACCTTCAAGCTGTCTTTGGAGTAATCGCGGCGCCTCGGGCTGAAGGCAAGGAGGCAACAGTGAACGATCTGACGACGAGACGCATATCGGTGCAGAAAGATACCGAGCAATACCGTCAGTTGGCGGAACAACTGGCCGAGGCGATAGAAGGCGAGGTGCGCTTTGATGCCGGTAGCCGGGCACTTTACGCCAACGATGCTTCAAACTATCGTCAGCCGCCGATCGGCGTCACCATCCCCTGCTCGGTGAATGACGTTATCGCGATACACCGTATCTGCCACGCCCATGGAGTGCCCATCCTTTCGCGCGGCGGTGGCACCAGCCTCTCTGGAGAAACGGTCAATCACGCCGTGGTGATGGACCATTCGAAATACCTGGATCGCATTCTTAATATCGACCCCCAAAACAAGCGGATTACCGTGCAGAGCGGGGTGATCAATGACGATGTCAATGAAGCATTGGAGCCTTATAACCTGGTCTTTCCCCCTGACCCGGCCACGCATGAGTGGTGCACCATCGGCGGTAATCTAGGCAACAATTCCTGTGGGATTCATTCCGTCCAGGCCCAGTGCTACGGGCATGGACCGCGTACCTGCGATAACGTCCATTCGCTTGAGGTCCTGACCTATGACGGGGTGCGCATGACGCTCAAGGATGGCTACAGTGAGGACGAAATCGAGAGCATTATTGCTGCAGGCGGTCGGCAGGGAGAAATTTTCGACAGGTTGCGCAACCTACGCGATCGCTATAGTGAGCAAATTCGCAAGCAATACCCCCAGACCCGACATATGCCACGCCGGGTGTCGGGCTACAACCTCGACGACCTCCTGCCGGAGCGCGGTTTTAACTTAGCCAGTGCGCTATGCGGCAGTGAAGGTACCTGCATGACGGTGCTTCAGGCAACCCTCAAACTGACCGACAATGTGGCGCATCGCACCTTGATGGTGGTGGGCTTCGATAATGTCGCGATGGCGGGCGACCATGTGCCTCTGATCATCGAAGCGGGACCGATTGCCCTGGAAGCTATCGACAAGCGGCTTTTCCAACATGAAGCCGACCAGCACATGAACGAGGAAACGCTTGAGCAGATGCCCAAGGGCGATGCCTTTCTCATGATCGAGTTTGGCGGCGCGAATGCCGAAGACACGGATGCCCAGGCCAGGCAATTGATCGAACGCCTGCAAAAGACAGACAGCCCACCCAGCGATTATCAGATTGTTCACGACCAGGAGTACGCCAACCGCGTTTGGGCCGTGCGCAAAGCCGGCTTGGGGGCGACCGCTTTCCCGCCGCCCGAACAACAACCGCATTGGCCTGGCTGGGAAGACGCCGCGGTGCCGCCCGAAAAAGTTGGCAGTTACGTACGTGATATCAAGCAGCTTTATAAAAAGTACGGCTACGTCGGCTCAATCTATGGGCATTTCGGTCAGGGTTGTATCCACTCGCGGGTCAATTTCGATTTACAGTCCGAAGAAGGGATCGAAACGTATCGTCACTTTGCCCAGGAAGCCGCTGATCTGGTGGTCTCCTATGGCGGGTCGTTGTCCGGGGAGCACGGTGACGGCCAGGCGCGTGGCGAACTGCTCGAGAGAATGTACGGGCCGGAACTGATCGAGGCCTTTCGTGAGTTCAAGCGTATCTGGGATCCGCAATGGAAGATGAATCCCGGCAAGGTTATCGACCCCTACCGCCTCGACGAGAACCTGCGTCTGATTCAGTACCACCCTTTGCCGGTGGAAACGACCTTTCAGTTTCCAGACGACAAGCGCAACTTCTCACGGGTTGCGTATCGCTGCGTGGGTGTCGGCAAGTGCCGTAGCGACAGCGGGACGATGTGCCCAAGCTACATGGTGACGCATGAGGAGAAGCACAGCACTCGAGGCCGTGCGCGTCTGCTGTTCGAGATGATGAACGGTGAGGTAATCACCGATGGCTGGCAATCCGAGGAAGTGCATGAGTCTCTCGACCTTTGCCTGGCCTGTAAGGGCTGTAAGGGCGACTGCCCTGTCAATGTGGATATGGCGACCTACAAGTCCGAGTTTCTCTCGCATTACTTCGCGAAAGGAGCACATCCGCGACCGCTTAACCACTACGCTTTCGGCTTTATCGATCGTTGGTCGCGCCTGGCCTCGAAAATGCCTGCGTTCACCAACTTCGTCACCCGGGCACCGCTGTTAGGCAACCTGACCAAGCGCGTGGTTTCGATGCCCCAGCGTCGGCAGGCGCCGTTGTACGCACCCGAAACGTTCAAAGCCTGGTTCGCCAAGCGCCCGATAGTCAATGAACAGGCGTCACCGGTGATGATATGGGCGGATACGTTCAGCAATCATTTTTATCCCGAGACGGCCCAGGCCGCCACCGAAGTGCTCGAAGCGGCGGGCTATCGCGTGGTGCTTCCCCCTGAAGGACTATGCTGCGGGCGGCCATTGTACGATTTCGGCATGCTCGATGATGCCAAGGCTTACCTGCAAGACGTCATGTCGACCTTGGCTGCGGCGATTGAAATGAATATGCCGATTATCGGTCTGGAGCCTTCGTGCATAGCGGTCTTCCGCGATGAGCTGATCAATCTCTTTCCCGACGACGCCCGTGCCAAGCGGCTACACGATAACAGCCTCATGCTCAGTGAATTTCTGGTTCAGCGCGCTGAAGGTTATCAACCACCCCGATTGACGCGGAAGGCGATGGTGCATGGACACTGCCATCACAAAGCCATCATGCACCTGGATGCCGAGTTGGCGCTGATGCAGCAAATGGGGCTAGATTACGAAGTGCTGGATTCGGGCTGTTGCGGGCTATCCGGTTCCTTCGGATTTGAACATGATAAATACGCTATTTCGATGGCTGTGGGTGAACGTGTCTTGCTGCCACGAGTACGCGAGGCTGAGGAGGGCACTCTGATTATCACCAATGGATTCAGTTGCCGTGAGCAGATCGCTCATGCCACGCCGCGCCGTGCATTACATATTGCCGAGGTGCTACGCATGGCGATGGATAGCGCGCAAGACATTATCAATGGTCCACCGGAACAGGCTATCGAATGGCGGCGTGCTCAAGCGCAGCGAAAAGCCAACCAGCGTGCCGCAAGCATAGCTGGCTTGGTTGTGATGGCAGGGCTGCTGGCATGGGGAGTGAGCCGACACCGCCGGTGAGACTAATTCAAAATGATAAAGATACAGAGATAACTGGAGGCAGTAGATTATGGACAATCGTCAGGGCAGCGCTAACCCACGTGAAGTGGTGGTCATTACGGGCGCTGGCGCCGGTGTAGCCCGCGCCACGGCTCGTGAATTTGCCCGTCACGGGGCGCACTTGGGGTTGATCTCCCGTAGCGAGAACCGATTAGAGGCAGTGAAAAGTGAAGTCGAAGCGCTGGGCGCCCGCGTTGTCACTGTGAGCGCGGATGTCGCCGACTCTGATCAGGTCGAACGGGCAGCCGAGCTGATTGAGGCGGAGCTGGGGCCGATCGATATTTGGGTCAATAGCGCTATGACCACGGTCTTTGCGCCGATGCACGAGATGAGCGCAGAAGAGTTTCGGCGAGTTACCGAGGTGACCTACCTGGGTTATGTGCATGGCACCTTGTCGGCGTTGAAGCGTATGCGCGCTCGCAACCGCGGCACCATCGTCCAGGTCGGTTCGGCGTTGGCGTATCGTCCAATACCGTTACAAACGGCCTATTGTGGAGCCAAGCATGCGATCAAAGGCATGACCGAGGGGCTGCGGTGTGAATTGATGAATGAAGGCAGTGACGTGCATGTAACCCTCGTTGAAATGCCGGGTCTCAATACGCCGCAGTTCGACTGGTGCAAGAGTTACCTACCCTATCGCGCCCGGCCAATGGCACCTGTTTATCAGCCTGAAGTCGGCGCAAAAGCCATTTATTGGGCCGCTCATCATCGGCGACGCCAGCTTTATGTGGGGCTCTCCTCGGTAGCCACTATTGTCGGCAATAAGCTTGCGCCTGCCTTAATGGACCGCTTCCTGGCGCGAACCGCCGTTAGTGGGCAGCAGACTGCCGAGCCCAGCAGCCCTAGTGCTCCCGACAATCTCTGGCAGCCGGTTAAAGGCGATATGGGCGCTCGTGGACGTTTCAATCGTGAAGCCCACGACGATAGCCTCCAACTGTGGATGGCGACCCACAGGGGGCAGGTGGGGGTAATCGCGGGTGCGGCATTGCTCGGCGGCCTGGCACTCTTCGGTAGCGTTGGGCGCATGACCAAGCAAAAGTAGCCACCATGATTATGAAATAAGCTAATGTATGCGAACAAAAAAACGCCTCTGCCGGGAAACCAGCAGAGGCGCTTTTATAGGTTGGAAAGCGCTGTTTACGGCAGCTCTTCCTCTTCTTCGTCGAGTTCTTTCTTGGTGGGAATCAAGTCTTCCCGCGACAGCTTCAGCGGTAGCAATAGCGCTGCGGCAATATAGATGGAAGAGAACGTACCCACCACGATGCCGACCAGCAGCGCAATAGCGAAGTTCTCAATCATATCGCCGCCCAACAGCAGCAGCGCGAGCAGCACCAGTACGGTGGTGCCCGACGTTGCCAACGTGCGCGAGAGCGTAGCGTTAATCGCTTCATTGAATATCTGCGGCATATCGTCGATGCGCGAGGTGCGGATAGCTTCGCGGACGCGATCGTAAACCACGATGGTGTCGTTCAACGAGTAGCCGATCACCGCCAGAATGGCCGCCAATACCGTGAGGTCGAAATCGAGCTGGAACAGAGCGAAAACGCCGACCACGATCACGACGTCGTGCAGCAGCGCCAGCAGTGCGCCAATCGCAAATTTGTACTGAAAGCGGAACGCTACATAAACCATGACCACGCCGAGTGCGACCAGCAGGCCAAGGCCGCTCTGATCGCGTAGCTGGTCACCTACCTGGGAGCCCACAAACTCAGAGCGTACCAGGTTGACCGTGTCGCCGTCGGCACGCAGTAGGTTAACGACTTCGCCACCCACATCGGCATCAAACGCCTGCTGTAGGCGGATCAATACTTCGGTGGATGCGCCGAAGGTTTGTACCGAGACATCCTGGAAGCCGCTCTCTTCGAGCAACACGCGAATAGCATCGAGTGAGGGCGCCGCGCCATAGCGCACCTCAATCAGCGTGCCGCCAGTAAAATCCAGCCCCAGGTTGAGCTGCTGGAACAGGATGGCGCCAATCGACACGATCAAAAGCAGTGCGGAGACGATATACGCGAGTTTGCGTCGCCCCATAAAGTCGATTCGCAGGTGTGATAGGGGTTTCATTACCACCTCTTAAGTTCTGGGCTAAGCACGAGGATCCGCTTCATACGTTTAAATCCATGCTTTTTAAATCCATAGCTTTTTGACGGGTTTACTACCATAGGCCAGGTTGACCATGGCGCGAGTCACCATTAAGGCGGTGAACAGCGACGTCAAAATGCCGATAGAGAGCGTGACGGCAAACCCTTTCACCGGGCCAGAGCCAATCGAGAATAGGATAACGGCCACCAACAGCGTGGTGATATTGGCGTCAACGATGGAAGTAAAGGCGCGCTCATAGCCAGCTTGAATGGCTTGTTGAACCGACAGGCCATTACGTATTTCTTCACGTATGCGCTCAAAAATAAGCACGTTGGCATCCACCGCCATACCCAGCGTCAGCACGATACCGGCAATACCCGGCAGCGTCAGCGTGGCGCCCAGCATCGACATCACCGCGACCAGCAGCGTTAAGTTCAGCGCCAGGGCGATGTTGGCAAACACGCCAAATACCTTGTAACGCACTAGCATGAACAGCACGACCAGCAGCAGGCCGATTTGCACCGAGAGCAACCCGCGCTCGATGTTTTCAGCGCCCAGGCTTGGCCCAATGGTGCGCTCTTGAACGAAGTAGATGGGCGCAGCAAGGGAGCCGGAACGCAGCAGCAAGGCAAGCTCGGCGGCTTCCGTCGGCGAGTCCAGTCCGGTGATCCGGAAGCTGTTGCCCAGCGCGCTTTGAATCGTGGCCAAGCTGATCAGGCCGCGTTCAACGTAGGGCTCGCGCTCGATGGTTTCTTCGCCGGTTTCGGGGTCAGTCACCACGGTGTCTTCGCTCTTGTGCTCAATGAAGAGCACCGCCATGTTGCGGCCAATGTTGGTGCGAGTGGCGCGATTCATTAGCGTGCCACCGGTGCCGTCCAGATCAATATTGACCTGCGGGCGACCGTTTTCATCAAAGCTGTTGCTGGCGCTGGAAACACTGTCGCCGGTAATGATCACATCGCGCATTAGCTCAGCGGTGCGTGAGGGCTCATTGCGGAAGGCGAAGGTTTCCGTTTCGTTTTCCGGTGTGTCGGGGCGAGCTTCCAGGCGGAATTCCAGGTTGGCGGTGGCACCCACGATCCGCTTGGCGGCCACGGTGTCTTGGATGCCGGGCAGTTCTACCACGATCTGGTTGGGGCCCTGGCGCTGAACCATCGGCTCCGCAACACCCAGCTCGTTGACCCGGTTGCGCAAGGTGGTCAAGTTCTGGTTGATCGCGTAGTCCTGAATTTCGTTCACCGACTGATCGCTAAGCGTCATGACCAGTGTGGAGGCGCGGCCATCGCCTTCGCTGCTGTACTCAAATTCAGGGAAGTCACGGCTAATCAGGCTACGTGCCGTATCACGATCTTCTGCACTGGCGAAATCGATCGACAGCGAGCGCTCTTCCACCTCCGTATTGCGGTAGCGGATACGCTCACTGCGCAGTAGCTCACGCATGGCGCTGCCGTTGACTTCCAGGCGTTGGGTCAGCGCGGCATCCATGTCCACTTCGAGCAGGAAGTGCACGCCACCACGCAAATCAAGGCCCAGCGTCATGGGCGAGGCAGAGAAGGCCTGTAGCCATTCGGGTGTTGCTTCGGCAAGGTTTAACGCCACGGTGGCATCATTGCCCAGTAGGTCAGCGGCGATGTCGCGTGCGGGGAGTTGGTCGTCATCATGACGCAGACGAACCAACCACTGACCGTTCTCTTCTTCGAACGCTTTTACTTCGATATCGTTTTCGCTAAGCGCGGTTTCAACGCGCTCAATCTGACGCTCATCCAGCGAGTCGCCTTGGGCGCTGCTGATTTGAATAGCGGGATCTTCGGGAAATAGATTGGGAAGCGAGTAGATAAGGCCAGCCACCAGGACGACCAGTATCAGCAGATACTTCCACAGGGGGTAACGGTTGAGCATGCAAGCCCTGCCTTCAATTACAAACGGAATGCTGTGCACGGATTCGCCGTGCATAGCAAAGTTCACCATCATTCATACCATGTCACCCCTGCCGGGGTGGCTGGCACTAGCTCGGCAGGGGTGTTGCAAGGATTAGATGGACTTGATGGTGCCTTTAGGCAGTACGGCGGCAACGGCGTTCTTCTGCACGTTAACTTCGGTGCCTTCAGAGATCTCGATGGTCAGGAACTCGTCGCTCACCTTCGTGATACGACCGACCAGACCACCGCCAATGACGATTTCATCGCCCTTGTCCAGGTTGGATACCAACTGCTTGTGCTGCTTGGCACGCTTGGCCTGCGGGCGCCACAACAGGAAGTAGAAAATCAGCACGAAGCCGACCAGCATGACGATTTGCGCAATACCACCGCCAGCGGCGGCTTCTTGGGCATGGGCTGGTGAGATGAAGAAATCCAGCATTGCAGAGAACTCCTGAGTTAGAAAAGCTTACGTTTAAAATCGTGGTCAAACAGTTTAAACCACGCGCCAAGGCGCGTGGCGATTAATTCGTCAGGGCTGGCTTAGCGGAGGCACCGGCAGGCCGCGCCGCGCATAGAAGCCTTCCACAAAGGTCGTCAATGTACCCGCTTCAATTGCCGCGCGCAAATCAGCCATTACACGCTGGTAGTAGCGTAGGTTGTGAATGGTATTGAGCATTGAGCCAAGCATTTCATTGCAGCGGTCCAGGTGGTGCAAATAGCCCCGCGAGAAACTCTTGCAGGTATGGCAATCGCACTCTTCATCGAGCGGGCGAGTGTCGAAACGGTGCTTGGCATTACGAATCTTGACCGTGCCTTCCGAGGTGAACAGGTGGCCATTACGCGCGTTGCGGGTGGGCATCACGCAATCGAACATATCCACCCCGCGGCGAACGCCTTCCACCAGGTCTTCGGGTTTACCAACACCCATTAAGTAGCGTGGCTTCTCATCGGGCATCCAGGTGGGCAGGTAGTCGAGCACCTTGATCATCTCTTCTTTAGGTTCGCCCACCGAGAGGCCGCCAATCGCCAGCCCATCAAAGCCGATTTCCAACAGCCCTTTGAGCGAGCGTTCGCGCAGCTCAGGGTGCATGCCGCCCTGAATGATGCCAAACAGCGCGGATGGCGAGTCACCGTGGGCATCACGAGAGCGTTTGGCCCAGCGCAGCGATAACTCCATGGATTTCTCGGCTTCGTCAAAGGTGGCCGGGTAGGGCGTGCACTCGTCAAAGATCATGACCACATCGGAACCCAGCGAACGCTGAACCGCCATGGACTCTTCCGGGCCCATAAAGACTTTGCTGCCATCCACCGGCGAGCGAAAGTGCACGCCCTGCTCGGTGATCTTGCGTGTTTCGCCCAGGGAAAATACCTGGAAGCCGCCGGAGTCGGTCAGGATCGGTTTATCCCACTGGGCAAAGTCGTGCAGGTCACCGTGAGCTTCGATGACTTCGGTGCCAGGGCGTAGCCACAGGTGAAAGGTGTTGCCCAGGATAATTTCAGCGCCGATCTCTTTAACAGAATCCGGCGTCATGCCTTTGACCGTGCCGTAGGTACCCACCGGCATAAAGGCCGGGGTTTCCACCGTGCCACGGGGAAAATGAAGGCGGCCACGGCGGGCGCGGCCATCGTCGGCCAGGCGCTCAAAGCGCATGAAGCATTCGTTTCGCATAAGTAAGGTAACTCGTTAAGCTCGTTCGTTTAGCGCGACAGGTGCCGGGTCAGTGGGTCAACACTAGCGGGTCAGTAGCATGGCATCACCATAGCTGAAAAACGCATAACGCTCGGCTACTGCCCGCTGGTAGGCGTGCATGATAGTGTCGTAGCCCACAAAGGAGGAGACCAGCATCAACAGGGTCGATTCAGGCAAGTGGAAGTTGGTAATTAAAGCATCCACGCAGCGCCACTGGTAACCGGGATAGATGAAAATATCGGTATCGCCGCTATAAGGCGCGATCTGTCCATCGCTGCTTTGTTGGCAGGCGCTTTCCAGGCAGCGCACGCTGGTGGTGCCCACCGCGATCACGCGCTTACCCGCTGCCAATGTTTCGCGGACTTGCTGGCAGGTGGCTTCCGTGACCTCAATCCACTCGCTGTGCATATGGTGTTCAAGGATGTTGTCGACGCGCACCGGCTGAAAAGTGCCCGCGCCTACGTGCAGGGTGACAAAAGCGCGGTTAATGCCTTTATCAGCAAGGGCATCCAGAAGCGGCTGATCAAAATGCAGCCCCGCCGTGGGGGCGGCCACGGCGCCGTCACGCCGGGCGTATACAGTCTGGTAGCGCTCACGGTCGCTGAGCTCGTCTTCGCGGGTAATGTACGGCGGCAGCGGCATATGGCCGTGTTTTTCGAGCAGCGCGATCATCGGCGTATCGCCTAAAAAGCGCAGCTCGAACAGCGCATCGCGGCGACCTTCTACAATGGCGTGCACATCACCCTCGAAAATCAGTTCCGTGCCGGGCTTGGGTGATTTACTCGAGCGAATATGCGCCAAGCCGCGGTGGGCATCCAGCGGGCGCTCCAGCAGCATTTCCACCTTGCCGCCGCTGGCCTTATGGCCGTGCAGGCGCGCCGGAATCACGCGAGTGTCGTTAAATACCAACAGGTCGCCGGGCTCAAGAAGCTCAAGCAAATCAGGAAAACGGCGGTGCTCAAGCGCGCCGCTCTGGCCATCTACGCACAGCAAACGGCAGTCGCTACGCTGTTCAGAAGGGTAGCGAGCAATTAATTCGTCGGGTAGCTCGTAATGAAAATCCGCGCGCTGCATGGCGTATAACTCTTAGCGTTGATCAAACAAGCGGCATAGGATAGCGCTTTGGCTGCATAAAGTCAGTCAATGTGATTGACCTACCTCGACATTTACGTATAATGCGCAGCCATTGCCGGTGTGGCGGAATTGGTAGACGCAGCGGATTCAAAATCCGCCGCCTTTACGGGTGTGCCAGTTCGAGTCTGGCCACCGGCACCATATTTAAAATCAGGCGCTTAGGCGCCTTTTTTTGTGCCTGCGATTTGTGTTTTTCTCTCTCTAAATACCTGAATGTGTCCACAACGTGTCAACGCAGTTTTCCGCACTTACTTTCTCACCATAACCAAACGCTCCGCCGCAATCTGGCGATAAAGACTAATAAGCTCTGCACTCTTGGCATCCTCGTGCCAACTAGCAGCGTAAACTTGGGCGCGCTCGGCGAGCTGTTGGCGCAGGGATTCATCGCTTAGCAAGCGATTGACCTTAGTGGCGAAGTCGTCATGTCGATCCTCGGCGACCAGGCAGCCTTCTCCCTCTTTTAGTACATCCAGCGTGCCCATCATGGCGGTGGAAACCACCGGCGTGCCCAGGACCATCGCTTCCAGCAGCACCAGCCCTTGGGTTTCCGTGCGTGATGCAAATACGAACACGTCGGCGGCGCGGTAGGCGGCTTGCAGTGGGCCGTTGCGGTCGAGATAGCCGAGGAACAGCACGGCGTCTGCCACGCCAATTTCTTGGACGCGTTTGACGAGCGAATCGTGGGCCGGGCCTTCGCCGGTAATGATTAGCCGGGTGGTTGGGTGTTTGGCTAATACCTGCGGCAGCATATCGATCAGGAAATTGATGTTCTTCTCAAAGGCGGCGCGGCCGACATAGAGCAGCAGCCGCGCTTCTTGTGGCAGGTCGTAGTGAGCCCGAAAGTCGCGCTGATCTTGAGGCTGGCAGAACGCCTCCAGCGCTAAACCCGTAGCAATGACCGTGATGGGCGTCGTCACGCCGTAGTGGGCGAGTGCTTGCTGCATTGCCCGTGAAGGAGCGACCAAGGCGTCGAGCTGCTGGCACTGGTGCACCGAAAGCCTGCGTGCCGCAAAGCGCAGCCAGCGTCGCGGAAGCCAGCGGATATAGTGATGAATATACTCCTCAAAAAGCGTGTGATAGGTCGCTACCACCGGTAGCTCAAGCCGACGCCCCAGCGCTACACCGGCATAGTGGGCGGTAAAAGGCGTATGCACATGGATGAGATCGAACGCCGCATCTGCCAAGGTAGGCGCCAGGGCGAGTAGATCACGGTAGCGCATCATGCGGTCTTCAGGGTCGCCGGGCACGCGGTGGGAAGGAATACGCAGCACGCCGGGTTCGTCCACTTGGCCCACCGGGTAGTCGGGACAGATCAGCGTGACCGAGTGGCCCAAACGTTCCAGGGCACCGCGAAAACTGGCGATGGAAGTGGACACGCCATTGACGCGGGGAAAGTAGACATCCGAAATCATGAGTACTTTTATGCCTCCCAGCGGCATCGCGGTTGTAGGCGCCGTTGCGTGGAACCGCGTTAATGCTGATGCCAGCCGCGCTTCACGCCCTGCTTCACGATGCTGGGCTAAGGCGTTGCCCTTGGCTAGCTGAGAGAGGGCTTGTGACAGGGCTTGAGAACGGGCTTTTGAGAGCGCCGCGAATTCTGACTCGTCGAGCGTATTGTGGTTAGATTGGCGTCGGAGTGGTGGCATATCATGAGGACTCTGGTGGCCGCTTATGGTCACCCTAAACGGCAACCGTGACTGGCGGATGACAACAGTCCCCAATTGAGCGTTAACGCATAGTTGGCCGCTTCCTCGCTTTTTGTTGCCTAGGCGTTTTATAGTGAATGAAATGAATAGTATTCGACGCAGCACAGACGGTATCCCACCATGGCCTTTTTTGAGCTGCATAGCCGCAATTTAGCCCAAGAGCAGGTGGCCCATACCCACGACTTTCATCAATTGATTCTGGCCACTTGTGGCGTGACGGAGCTTTCGATGGAAGGCCAGGGGGAGCGGGTCACCGCTCGCCGTGGTTGTTTGATTCCTTCGGCGCGCCATCATGAGTACCAAGGGGATGGCAGTAACCGCACCTTGGTGTTGGATATTCCTGTTGCGCACTTGGCGTCGCTTGAAAAGGGCAGTGAGATCGAGCGGCTGTTTGATAAGCCACGCTTTTTCAGCGTGCCGCCCGCGTTAAACCAGCTGACCCACGCACTGGCGAACCAGCTCGAACAGTGCCCCGCGCTGCAAAATGAAATTGCCATCCTGCTGCTGCGTGCGCTGACCATGTACCTGCACGATGCCACGCCCGCCGCGGTTGGCCAGTTGGGGCAGCATTGCATCAGTGAACGCCTTGATCTGGCCCGCCTGGATGCTTGGTTGGATCAGCATCTGGCCGATGAAATCCGTGTGGAACAGCTGGCCGCGCTGTGTGCGCTCAGCCCGGGCCACTTTCACACTTGTTTTCGTGAACTGACCGGCGTGACGCCCCTGGCCTATGTACAGCGCAGGCGCCTTGAACACGCCCGCACGCTCGTCCGCCACAGCGCACTCAGCCTAGGGCACATTGCCATGCTGGTGGGCTTTCGCGATCAAGGCAGCTTTTCTCGCGCTTACCGCCGCTATTTCGACATTTCCCCTTCCTCGGATCGGTAGGCATCGCACCCCGTTAGGCGCTTCCTGACAACCCCTGCATGACTTACGGGCAAACTTGCCCGAGTCTGGGGCAAGTAATTTACTGCACGGCGTTTTAGTCTCTGAAGGACACCTTCGAAGGAGAGACTCTATGAGCGTTACTTATCAAGATAGCAATGCACGCATGAGCCAAGTGGCGGTTCACAACGGTACCGTTTATCTCGCTGGCCAAGTGCCTGCCGATGCCACCGCCGATATGCGTGGCCAGACCGAACAGGTATTGGCGCGTATCGATCAACTGCTCGCCCAGGCAGGCACCACTAAAGAACACCTGATCTCAGCGCAAATCTGGGTCACCAGCATGGCGGAATTCGACCAAATGAACGCTGCCTGGGATGCCTGGGTCGTGCCCGGTCGCCCGCCAGTGCGTGCCGCGCTTGAAGCCCAGCTCGCCAAGCCCGAATGGAAAGTTGAGATTATGGTGGTAGCCGCGCTGCCGGAGGCCTGATATGCGGGTTGTTTCTGCCGAAGAGGTCACTCGCCACCTGACATGGGATGGCTTGATCAAGCGACTACACACGACGTTCGTGAATGGTGTGGAGTCTCCTCCCCGCCATCACCACGCGATGCACCGGCCGGATGGCGAAGCTACCATGCTGCTAATGCCCGCCTGGGAAGCGGCGGGCTATATCGGCGTGAAAATGGTCAACGTATTTCCGCAAAACGCCGACCACGGTATCCCGGCAATCTCTGGGCTTTATTTGCTCAGCGAAGGTAAGCACGGTCAGCCGTTGGCGTGTATCGATGGCAGCGAGTTGACTCGGCGCCGAACGGCGGCGGCCTCCGCGCTGGCCGCCCAAGCCTTGGCCAATGAAAACGCGGAAACGCTGCTGGTGGTAGGTACCGGCAAGTTGGCGCCCATGGTGATCGAGGCTCACGCCAGCGTGCGCCCCATCAAGCGGGTGCTGATCTGGGGGCGTAATCCCAGTAAAGCAGCCGCCATCGCCGACGAGTACGCAGAACGCTTTGAGACCCAGGTGGTGGAAAAGCTGGCGGATGCCGTGGCAGAGGCGGATATCGTCAGTTGTGTGACGCTTTCTACCCAGCCGCTGATCAGGGGCGAGTGGCTGACACCGGGCACTCACCTGGATCTGATCGGCGCGTTTCGGCCGCAGATGCGCGAAACCGATGCGCTGTGTCTGCGCCGCTCAGAGGTATTTGTGGATACCTACGCCGGTGCCAAAGGCGAAGCGGGCGACATTCTGCAAGCCATTGAAGAGGGCGAGTTCCAGTTCGACCAGATACAGGCGGAGCTTGCCGAGGTGCTCAGTGGGGCTAAATCGGGGCGCTCGGCACCAGAGGCTATCACGCTATTCAAATCGGTAGGCGCTTCGCTGGAAGACTTGGCCGCCGCCATCGAAGTATGGGAGTCGTTGCCCGAACAGCCATGACGCTTTCTAAAACGGTTTCTAAAACGGTTTCTAAAACAACAACGACATCGCTACCCGATGGGTAGCACCGCCACTCATAACGAAGACCGACCAATAATCAAAACGAGGTGTGTTATGAACGCTAAGAAATCTGTACTTTTCGCCGCCTTGGCGGCACTTCCGTTAGCCATTGCCAGTGCTAATGCCCAAGCGCAATCCTATGAGATGGTGATTGCCACCCAGCTGCCCGAGGATATGAGCAATAACGAAATCTATCCGGCGCTGGTGCACTTTAAGAATCTGGTAGAAGCGCGCACCGATGGGGATCTCGAAGTGACTATCTTTGGTGGCGGCCAGCTAGGTTCTGAAGTGGAAAACGGCTCGGAAGTGCAGGGCGGCCGTACGCTACAGTCGACCATTATGTCCGCCGGGGCGATGTCCTCCTTCTACGAAGACTACCAAGTCGTCACAGCACCCTTCCTGTTTACCAACTGGCGCCAGGCGTGGAATTTCTTTGACAGCGAATGGTTCGCTGACTTTATGTCCGGCACCGTCGAAGCCGCCGATATGCGTTATTTGGGCACCTTCGACGATGGTGGTGGTTTTGTCGCTTTCACTAATAACGTGCGCTTGATCGAGACCGTCGAAGATTTAGAAGGCCTCAATATCCGCACCGAAGAGAACCCCGCCCACGTGGCGATTATGCGGTCGCTAGGCGCTTCCGCTACGCCGCTGCCCTGGGGCGAGCTGATCACCGCGTTGGAAACCGGCCTGGCCGATGGCCAGTTCAATGCGCCGGTGCTCAACACCACCTTCAACTTCGACGCGGTCACCGACTACACCACCCTCACCGGCCATGTGTATAACAGCGCGCCCTGGATGGTCAGTGAGTCCTGGTACCAATCGCTACCCGAAGAGCATCAGCAGGCGGTGATTAGCTCCGCGCGGGAAGCCATTCAACTGAGCCACGGCATGTCTGGCGCCTTGGCCACTGCGAGCTGGGTCGAGTCCTGCGAGCGCTTTGAAGAGTGCTACCTGATGCCCGACGCCGAGCGCGAGCGGATGGCTGAGATTGCGCGCCCCGCCTGGCAGGCGTGGATCGTCGATGACTTCGGCATGGACGAAGCCCGCGTGCAAGGACTGCTGGATGAAGTTGAGCGTGTCGGCCAGCAGTTGGCAAAAGACGACTACCGCATCTATGGCCAATAAATGCTGGGCCAATAAATGCAGGGCCAATAAGTGTAGGGTCAAAAAAGCTGAGGACAAAAAGAACCTGAGCCAATAACGGTTAGCGAACGATATACGCTGGGGCGATGTGAGGCCCCAGCGTGAGGAAAAACTATGGGCGTTTTAATTCCTTTGCGCCGCGTGAGCGACCTCGTCAATCAGGTGGCGATCGTGGTGTGTGTGGGCTGTATTCTGGCGATGCTGGGCATCTCGTTCACCGCGTTTATCTACAAGCTAATGACCGGTAGCGCGCTGAGCTGGACCTACTCGCTGGCGCGGCTGTTTCTGCCCTGGATCGGCTTTCTTTCCATGACGATTTCACTGCGCTACGGCGAACACGTTGCCATGACCCTGCTGGTTCGCAGCTTGCCCCGCGTGATGGTGCAGGTGGCGGCCGGGCTCTGCCTGGCGGTGATTGGCTTGTTTGCACTGATGCTGACCTGGTACGGCTGGGATTACTTCACCAGTGCCACCCAGGTTTATATGGTCTCCGATCAGATCCGTATTCCCAGCAAGGTGACCGCTATCGTGGTGCCTCTTAGCGGCGTCATCATTCTGTTGCACTTGGTGCATGGCTTTGCCCTGTTGGAACACTTCATCGATGAGCAGGACATGATTGGCGAACTCATCGACACCACTGATCGGGAGCACCGCTCATGACCCCTGCGATTATTGCGTTTATCGTGCTGCTTTTTATCGGTGCGCCGGTGGCCGTGGTGATGGCCATGTCGGGGCTAGCGGGCGGCTTTGCGATGGGTGGCGAGCGCATGCTCGGTATTATTGCCGACCGCATATTCTCCGGCGTCTCCGGCTTTCTGCTGATTGCCGTGCCTTACTTTATTTTCACCGCTGAGCTAATGAACCAGGGCGGGCTGACCCACAAACTGATTGCGTTCAACAATGCGCTGTTTGGCCGGGTGCGCGGGTCGCTTTCTCACGTGAATATCTCGGTCTCGGTTTTTTTTGCCGGTCTCACCGGCGCGGCGGTCACCGATACCGTCGCCATCGGCAAAATCATGATCCCCGAGATGAAAAAGCAGGGTTATGATGCCGAATACGCCGCGGCGGTCACCGCCTGTTCATCGATCATCGGGCCGATCATTCCCCCCAGCGTGGTAATGGTGGTCTACGCCACGCTGCTACGGGATATTTCGGTCATTGACCTGTTTGCCGGTGGCATTATTCCCGGCCTGCTGATGGCGCTGGCGCTGCTGGGCGTCAGCTTCTTTTTGGCTTGGAAGCGCAACTACCCGAAACAGGCGCCGACGCCGTTTAAGATGGCGGTGATGTCGTTTGTGCTGGCGCTGCCCGCGCTGGTGGTGCCGCTGATCATACTTGGCGGCATTCTCTCGGGGCTCACGACGATCACGGAAGCCTCGGGCTTTGCGGCGGTTTACGCCATCGTGATTGGGGTGGTGTTCTACCGCAACCTGACCTGGCGAAAGATTTGGGACGCGCTGGTCACCACAGTTCGTTTTTCGGGTGTGGTGTTTTTCCTGCTGGCGACCTCGGCAGTATTGGGCTGGTTCGTTACCCGTTCGGGTATCGCCAGGGATGCCGCCAGTATCATCACCACCTTCAGCGATGTTGCCTTTTTGCAGTTGATGCTAGTGTGTTTGCTACTCTTGATGATCGGTACTGTAATGGATGTTCTGCCTGCCCTGGTGGTCATTGCGCCGGTGCTGGTGCCAGCGATGATTCAGCTAGGATTTGACCCGTTGCACTTCGCTATCTTGATGATTGTGGTGCTCAATATCTCCAACGTGACACCGCCGGTGGGGATGACGCTGATGACCGCCGCGCGTATCGCCGAGGTGCCCTACGAACGGGCAATCGTGGCATCGCTGCCGTTTTACGTCTCGTTTCTGGTGGTGATTGTATTGCTGGCGGCGTTCCCGGTGCTCTCTACCTGGATTCCGTCACTGCTGTGACTAGCTAAGGACTGCGACCAATGAAGTGTTTTTATCACCCTGACCAGGCGTTGCATGCGCCGCCGACCTTCCTGCTGCGCGGCCAGCCTGTGCCGTCGCCGGAAGGCCCGGTGCGCGCGGAGCTGCTGACCCAGGGGCTTACCCGTTCAGGGCTGTCCCTGAGCGCACCTAAAGATGCCGACTCGCCGACGCTGCGTAAGCGACTGGAACAGATTCATACGCCGCGCTACCTAACGTTCCTGGACACCATTTACGCTCGCTGGCAGGCGCTGCCCAACGCGGCGGAATTTGTCGCACCCAATATCCACCCCTGCGGCGGCGGCCACCACTACCCGCGCCACCCCATTGGGCAAGCGGGCTGGCACCTGCACGACATGGCCTGCCCGCTGAGTGCGACGAGCTTTCAGGGCGCTTTAGCCTCGGCAGCGACGGCGGAAGCAGCCGCAGAAGACGTGCTTAATGGCGCCTCAACGGCCTACGCATTGTGCCGCCCCCCGGGTCACCATGCCGGGCCGGAGCGTGCCGGAGGTTTTTGCCTGCTGAACAATTCTGCGCTGGCGGCGACCGTGCTGCGTGAACGCTACGGCAACGTCGCGATCATTGATGTGGATCTGCACCACGGCAACGGCACCCAGGATATTTTCTATCATCGTAGCGATGTTTGGACAGGCTCGCTGCACGCTGACCCTAGCGACTTCTACCCGTTTTTCTGGGGCGGTGCAGAGGAAGAGGGTAGCGATGAAGGCGTTGGAACCAACGTTAATCTGCCCCTGCCGGTGGGCAGTGATGGCGACGTTTATCTCGATGCCCTGGCGGTTCTCATTGATCACCTGCAACGTTATGAGCCGGGTGCCGTGGTGGTAGCGCTGGGGTTGGATGCCCACAAAGATGATCCGTTGGCGGGGCTCAAAGTAGAAACGGAGGCGTTTATCGAGGTGGGCAAGCGTTTAGCGGCGCTTTCGCTGCCCATGGTGATTGTGCAAGAAGGCGGTTACCCCACTGAACATCTAAGTGCCAACCTAACCGCGTTTATGCAGGGTTTTACGGCATGAGCAGAACTGGTTTCTACTGGCATGAGCGCTGCTTCTGGCACGACCAGGGTGCAATAGGTGTGTTCTCCGCACCGGGCGAATTCTTGCAGCCCCAGGCCGCCTCGGAAAGCCCGGAAAGTAAGCGGCGCCTGAAGAATATTCTCGAAGTGAGTGGGCTGATCGACGAGCTTCACGTGGTGAAGCCTCCTGCTGCGACGCTTGACGACTTGCTGCGCTTTCACACGCCACGCTATTTAGACAAGCTCCAGGCAGGGGATCGAGCACGCGGTGGCAACGGCGGCGACTGCGCACCTTACATGCCCGGCAGTTGGGCGGCGGCCACGCAGTCCGCAGGGTTGGCTGTTGCCGCCGTTGAGGCTGTGGCGCTGGGCGAGGTGAGCAATGCCTACGCCCTATGCCGCCCGCCGGGGCATCATGCCGAAGCCGACCAGGGCCGTGGGTTTTGCCTGCTGGGCAATATTCCTGTGGCGGTGATGCGTGCCCGAGCCTTGGGGCAGGTTAACCGCGTGGCGATACTCGATTGGGATGTTCACCACGGCAACGGTCAGCAGGCAGCGTTTTATAACGAGCCCGATGTGTTGACCGTTTCTCTTCATCAAGCGGCCAACTACCCGCTGGAAACCGGTGGCTTTGACGAGCAGGGCGAAGGCGCAGGCCTGGGTGCCAATCTCAACCTGCCGTTGCCACCGGGCTGCGGCCTGGGCGCCTACGCGTACGCCATGGAAAAACTGGTGTTGCCCGTGCTTGAGGCGTTCAAACCTGACCTGATCGTGGTGGCTTGCGGTTACGACGCCTGCGCTAAAGATCCCTTAGGCAAAATGCTGCTCAACAGCCAAGCCTTCGCCACCATGACCGCCCAGCTAAAAGCCCTGGCCGAGCGCTGCTGCGGTGGCAAGCTGGTGTTTATTCACGAAGGTGGCTACTCCGAAGGCTATGTGCCGCTCTGCGGCCACGCGGTGATCCAGTCTCTGGCGGGTAGCGCCATTGCTGTGCCAGACCCGCAAAACGATGAAATTGCCGCTTGGGGCTATCAGGCCCTGCAACCGCACCAGCAGACGCTGATTGATGACTGGTGCCAACAGTGGGAGCAAACAACTCGATGACACCGCTTTATGATCGCGATGGCTGGATTTGGCACGACGGCGAATGGTTGGAGTGGCGCGAGGCCAAGGTGCATGTCTTCACCCACACGCTGCACTACGGCATGGGCTGTTTTGAGGGCGTGCGCGCCTATGCTGGCCCTAGCGGCACGCATCTATTTCGTGCTGCTGAACATACCCGCCGCTTGGCAGAAAGCGCCCATTCGCTGGATATGCCGCTGCCGTTTAGCGAAGCGGAGCTGATCGATGCCCAGCGCGAGTGCCTGACCAAAAACGGCCTGAGCAACGCCTACCTGAAACCTACCGTGTTTTTTGGCGCGGAAGGCATGGGGCTGCGCGCCCAAGGGCTAACGACCCACGTGATGGTCGCCGCATGGGATCTAGGCCCCTACATTTCTCCCCAGGCTGCCACCCACGGTTTGCGCGCGCTAACCTCTTCCTGGGCGCGCCATCACGTTAATATCAGTCTCTGCCGGGCGAAAACCAATGGCCACTACGTCAACTCGATACTGGCGCTGAACACGGCGATCAAAGCCGGGTTTGATGAAACCATCATGCTCGACCCGGAGGGCTATGTGGCTGAAGCCTCGGCGGCTAACGTCTTCTTGCTCCGCGATGGAGTGCTGCACACCCCTGAAGTGACCTCCTGCCTGCAAGGCATAACCCGGGATAGCGTGATTCAGCTGGCGCAAAAAGTGCTGGGTATAGAAGTGCGCGAACGGCGGGTTACCCGCGATGAACTCTACACCGCCGATGAGGCGTTTTTAACTGGCACCGCCGCCGAAATACTACCTCTTCGCGAGCTGGATGGCCGCCGAATTGGCGGTCGCGCTGGCGCGCCGCCTGTTAACGAACCCATCAGCCAAGACAGCGTCACGGCTCAACTGCAGGGCTTGTATCGTCAGGCGGTGCGGGGTGAGTTGGATGAGTTCAGGCATTGGTTAACGTCGGCTTAAGCCTTAATCGCCTGCTCGAGAGCTGCCAGCCTTCCCGGCGCCAGCGCTGCTTGTACCGCCGTGATGCGGATCACATTGGCAAGCTCTGGGTGCGCCAGGCGAGTGACTAATACACCTTCGGCGAGCAACTGCTGGTGCACCTCGGCGGCGAGTTCGGCGCTGGGCAGGCGAATGCCGATAAAGTTAGTAGCGCTGGGCAGTACGTCGGCACCCAGTGCGCGAAAGTGCTCAGCCAACTGCTCACGGCGGGCTTTTACATCGGCGACGTGCTGGTGAACCTCTTCAGGGTGGTCGAGCACCACTTCGGCGGCGGCCAGGGTCAATGACGATACCGCGTAGTGAATGCGCACCTTCATCATCATCGCCAGTACCTCAGGGGCGGCGATGGCGTAGCCAATGCGCAGACCCGCCAGGCCGTGAGCCTTGGAAAGCGTGCGCAGGCGAATCACTCCCGGTATGGCTTTGGCAGCGAACTCGCTACCCGCGTCATCGCGGAAATCACCATAGGCTTCGTCTAACATTAGCCAGCAGGAGTCGGGCAGCGCCTCGCGCAGCTTGAGGATGGCGCTGTCGCTATGTAAGTGACCGCTTGGATTATCCGGATTGGCCAGATACACCAGCCGCGCGTTTTCCTGATGCGCCGCTGCAATAAGCGCTTTCAGATCGGGGGCCAGCACGCCGGGCGCCTCAACATAGCTGGGTTCAATCAGGCGGCAGCCCTGGCCTTTGGCAAAATAGCCCAAGGTGGGGTAGGTGCCTGCAGTGCTCACCACGGTTTCGCCCGGTTCGCAGGTGGTGCGCAGGGCCAGGGCAATCAAGCTGTCAGCCCCGGCATCCACCAGCATCGTTTCCAGTGCAATACCCTGCTGCGCACTTAAGCGTTGGCGCACCCCTAGCGCTTCGGAATCGCCGTAGCAGTAAACGTGTTCGGCCAGGGCATCGCCAAAGTGGTCGCGCAGGGCACGGTGAGGCATATCCAGGCCTTCGTTAGAGCCCAGCCGATGGGGGATCTCCCGGCCAAGTTTACGCTCCAGCACCTTGATGCCCGGAAACGGATTAACAGGGCCTTCACTCAGTAAGTGGTTGGGATAGCGGGGCGTGCTTTGAGAAGGCATAACGATTCCTAAAAACGATTTTCAAATCAGTATTAATGATTAACGTAGCGCGTTTATTTAAAGCACTTTTATTTAAAGTACTTTACCGGGATTCAATAGATTGAGCGGGTCTAGCGCTTGCTTGAGCGACTGCATCAGCGCGATTTCATCGCTGGAGCGGCAGGTGCTTAGCCAGGGACGCTTCTCCAGGCCAATGCCGTGCTCGGCCGAGACCGAGCCGCCTAACGCCGCGAGCGGTTGATAGACCATCGCTTCCACTTCACGGCGCACCTTGACCTCAGCGCTTCCCACGCTAACGGAAATATGCAGGTTGCCATCGCCCAGGTGGCCAAACACCACCAGGCGCGCCTCTGCCCAGCGCTGGGTTAGCTGCGCTTCCAAGGCATCGGTGTAGCGCTGCATATCGGCAATCGGCAGACTGACATCGAAGGTAAGTACCGGCGCAAGGCCCTTGACCAGCCCCTCGATATCTTCACGAATGGCCCAAAGCCCATCGCGCTGGGTCGTCGACTGGGCAATCACCGCATCGACAATCAGCTCGCTCTCAAGCGCACTCTCTAATGCTTCACTGAACTGAGTGGCATTGCGCTCCGCGTCGCTGCCCAGGGAATCAATGATCACATAAAAGGGATGCTCGGTGGCAATCGGCGGGGTGTGGCGGCTCAGGGTTTCAGTGAGTAGCCGGTAGTGGTTCTGCCACATCACCTCAAACGCGCCGAGGCTGCCGCCGAGTGCTTTGCCCATATGGCTGAGCAGCCCGGTTAACGCCTCAAACGAAGGGCAGGCCACCAGCGCCGTTTGCTCGCTGGGCGTGGGGGGCTGCAAACGCAGCACTGCGCGGGTCACAATGCCCAGGGTGCCTTCGCTGCCGATAAACAGCTGCTTGAGATCGAAACCGGCGTTGTTTTTCAGCATGTGGTTCATGGAGCTGACCACGCGGCCATCGGCCATAACGGCTTCTAGCCCCAACACCTGCTGGCGCATCATGCCGTAGCGAATCACCCGCACGCCGCCGGCGTTGGTGGCGATATTGCCGCCGATGGTGCAACTGCCCCGTGCGCCAAGGTCCAGAGGGAACTGCAGACCGACCTCTTTCGCAGCTTCCTGAACCCGCTGTAGCGGCGCGCCTGCCTGCACGGTGAGAGTGCCGCCCACCTGATCGATCTCCTCGATCGCGCTCATACGCTCCAGAGAGATCACTAACTCCTCTGGGCTAGCTTCTGCGCCATGCACCAGACCGGTTAAGCCGCCGTGGGTGACCACCGGCTGCTGTACGGCGTGACAAGCCTGCATCACGGCGGCGACCTGCTCGGTATCCGCCGGGCGCACAATGGCGCCTGCCTGGCAGGGCGCACCGGTCATCCAATCCACGCGGCGGCTGTGCACATCGTCGCCGGTCAATACATGGGCCGGGCCAACAATGGCGCGCAGCGCCTCCAGGGTTATTTGCATCTGTTTTCCTTAGCTTGTCTTTCCTATCTTGTCTTGCCCATCTTGTCTTGCCCATTCGATAAATTACGCTGTCGCCGCCACGGGCGCTTCGCGGCCGGGAATTGCTTTAAGCAGGTCTTGGGTATACGCCTCTCGCGGGGCAAGGAAAATTTGCTCGGCGCTGCCTTGCTCGACAATGCGTCCGTGCTGCATCACCACAATGCGGTCGCAGATATGCGCGGCGACGCGCAGGTCGTGGGTGATAAACAGTAGCGAAAGCGAAAGACGCTGTTTCAACTCTTCCAGCAGCTCCAGCACTTGGGCTTGAATCGATACATCTAGCGCCGAGACGGCCTCGTCCGCCACGATCAGCTCGGGATTGAGCGCTAGTGCTCGGGCAATGCCGATACGCTGACGCTGGCCGCCGGAAAACTCGTGGGGAAAGCGCTCCACGGCGCTGGCGCCCAAGCCCACCATATCGAGCAGTTCGCCTGCCTGCTTGAGCGCCGCGGCCTTGGGCGTGCCGTTGGCAATTGGCCCCTGGGCAATCGCCATACCCACTTTGGTGCGAGGGTTGAGCGAAGCGTAAGGGTCCTGGAATATCATCTGCACCCGGTGGCGTTCCCGGCGCAGCGCATCGCCTTTGAGCTGGGAAAGATTCACTCCATCCAGCAGCAGCTCGCCGCTATCGGGGTGCTCAAGGCGCACCACACAGCGCCCGAGGGTGGATTTGCCCGAGCCGGATTCGCCTACGATGCCCACCGTTTCCCCCCGGGCCAGCGTGAGCGAAACATCCTCAAGGGCACGCACTTCCCGGGCAGGTTTCAGCCAGCCGCCCCGGGAGCGAAAGACCTTATTGAGCTGCTTGATCTCCAGCAGCGGGGCGACCTGGCTGGCCTCCCGGTGGGGCGGCACCGCATTGCTGGGAATCGCGGCAATCAGTGCTTGGGTATAGGCGTCTTGAGGCTTCTCAAGCACCGGCTTGGCGTCCCCCAGCTCGACGATCTTGCCGTGACGCATCACACAAACGCGGTTGGCGATTTCGGCCACCACGCCAAAGTCGTGGGTGATAAACATCACCGACATGCCGCGCCGCTGTTGCAGATCGCGAATAAGCTCCAGAATCTGTGCTTGGGTCGTCACATCCAGCGCCGTGGTAGGTTCGTCGGCAATCAGTAGAATAGGCTCCAGCGCCAGCGCCATGGCGATCATCACCCGCTGGCGCTGGCCGCCGGAAAGCTCGAAGGGGTAGGCGCGAATAGCCTTTTCCGGCTGTGGGATTCCCACTTCGATCAATAGCTCCAGTGCGCGGGTCTGGCGTTCTTTGGGGGTGAGCTGGCCGTGGGCCTCGAACACCTCGGCAATCTGCGCACCTACCCGCATCAGCGGATTCAGGGCGGTCATCGGCTCCTGGAAAATCATGCCGATTTTTAGCCCGCGCAGGGCGCGGTGCTGTTTTTCCGTTAGGGCAAGCAAGTCTTGCCCCTCGAACAGTATCTCGCCCTGGGTGGCGTTCACGCCCTTGGGCAGCAGCCCCATTATGGCGTTCGCGGCCATCGATTTGCCGGAGCCGGACTCGCCTACCACGCACATGATTTCGCCGCGCTTCACCTCGTAGCTAACGTCCTCCACCGCCAGGGCGCGATCCGCCCCTTTGGGGAGCGCAATGTTAAGATCGCGAATGCTGAGGACGGTGTCAGCGCTTTGTTTCTCTGTTGCAGACCCAGTAGTTGCGGACATAAGAGGCTCCTAGCGCTCGCGTGATAGTTTGGGGTTCAGTGCATCGTCTAACCCTTCACCCACCAGGTTTAACGCCAAAACGGTGAGCAGAATCGCCACGCCAGGGAAGAAGCTCAGCCACCACGCCTGGCGAATCACCGTGCGCGCCGCGCCGATCATATAGCCCCAGGACATCACGTTAGGGTCGCCCAAACCCAGAAACGACAGCGCCGACTCCAGTAAAATCGCGGTGGCCACCATTAACGATGCCAGCACAATAATCGGCGACAGCGTATTGGGCAGAATCTGGCGCAGAATAATCGTGCTGTTGGATTGGCCGACCAGGCGCGCGGCTTCCACATACTCGCGGTTGCGCAGCGACATAAACTCGGCGCGCACCAAGCGGGCCACCGGCGGCCAACTGACAATCGCAATCGCCAGCACAATCGAAGTGATGCTCGGCTGCATAATCGCCACCAGTACGATTGCCAGCGCGAAGTTGGGAATGGTCTGGAAGAACTCGGTAAAGCGCATCAAGACATCATCGATGATGCCGCCGTAGTAGCCAGCAATGGCACCCAGCGGCACGCCGATCAATAGCGCCACGCTGGTGGATACCAGCCCGATCAGCAGCGATACCCAGGCTCCGTGCATCAAGCCTGAGGCTACGTTGCGGCCCATGGTGTCGGTGCCCAGGGGAAAACCATCCTGCGAAAGTGGCGGTAAAAATGGCCGCTGCACCATGCGCCAGGGCGATTCAGGAAACAGTAGCGGGGCAAGTATGGCCATAGCGATAATCAGCAGCAGGATAATCAGCCCGACGAGGGCGCCACGGTTTTGCGCGAAACGTGCGAAAAAGCTCATGCGGCCCCCTTCTTGATGCGTGGATCAGCCAGGCTGTAGACCAAATCGGTGATGATATTGAAGACGATGACCAACGCCGCCGAGAAGAAGAAAATGCCCAGCAGCAGGTTGTAGTCGCGCTGCTCAAGGGCTTCGAACATCAGCCGCCCAATGCCAGGCCAGGCAAACACGGTTTCAGTGAGAATCGCCCCGCCGACCATCTGCCCCGCCTGCAGGCCCGCTAACGTGATGATCGGCAGCAGGGCGTTTCGCAGCACATGGCGGCGCTGAATAATGCTGGGCTTTAGGCCTTTGGCGCGGGCGGTTTTGACGTAATCCTGCTGAGCGGCATCCAGCATCGACGTGCGCGTCATGCGGGTGTAAATCGCCATAAAGAACAGCGCCAGCGTGGTCGCCGGGAGCACTAAGTGCTTGGCGACATCAAGCACCAACGCAAACCCCGTGTGGCCAGCCCCCACGGTGTACAGCCCGTAGGCGGGCAGCCAGCCCAGGTAGACGGAAAATACCACCACCGACATCAGTGCAACCCAGAACAGCGGCGTGGCGTAGAACACCAGCGCCAGCGCCATGATCAGCGAGCCGGAAGGCTTCTTGACCCGCGCGGCGGCCATGGAGCCCGCCACGATACCCAGCACCAGCGAAAGCACGAAAGCGGTGCCGGTGAGCAGCAGGGTGGCGGGCAAACGATCCATAATCAGATCAAACACCGGAACGCCCAACCGGTAGGAGTAACCAAAGTCGAGCATGGCGATGCCGGAGATGTAGTGCCACAGCTGCACGTACATCGGCTGATCGAGCCCAAAGCGCTCGCGCAACTGGTTGAGGAACTCCTGGTCCGCGGCACCCGCTTCACCGGCCAGAATGGCAGCCGGATCGCCAGGGGCCAGCTGAATCAGCAGGAAGTTAAAAATAACGATCAAGAACAGCACAATGACGGCCTTGAACAGCCGCATCAGAATAAGGCGCGCGTAAACCATAAGTAATTTCCTGGCTAATACCTTCAAGACATGGCTGGAAAACCCAGGTAGCTCGCGCTACCTGGGTGGCTTGGGTTTAGCGGTCTAGCCAGGCATCTTTAAAGCCGTCGTTGACACCCACGCCGGAAGTGACCAGGTTTTTCACATCACAGCGGTACAGGGTGGGGAAGCCTAGTTCCATCAGCCAGCCAACGGGTACGTCTTCATGCAGGATTTCCTGTACTTCGCGGTAAAGCTTTTCGCGCTCTTCGTCGGGATAGGCCGTGGCGGCCTCGTTGAAGAGTTCGTCGACACGCTCGTTTTCGTAGCCTTCCACGTTATTCCAGGGAGAGCCCTTGGCAATGTTGTCGGAAAGGTAAGTGCGTGAAATACCCAGTGCCGGGTCGCCGTACTGGTAGAGATAGGTAAAGGCCAGGTCGTAATCCCAGTCGCCCAGGCGCTGGTTCCAGCCGCCCACATCGGTGGCTTGGGTTTCAACGTTAATACCCACTTCGCGCAGGTTCTGCTGCACGGCTTCGGCCCAGCGGGTCCAGGTTTCGCCGTAGGGCAGCGGCAGAATGGTGATCTCTTCACCGTCGTAACCCATTTCATCCAGCAGTTCGCGGGCGCGGTCCGGGTTGTAGTCGTAGGGTTCCAGGTCATCGTTCTGGAAGCGCGCATTAGAGCCAAAGGCGGAAAGCGGGACATTGCCCAGGCCGTTCCACAGAACATTTTTGGCGAACTCGCGATCCATGGCGTACATCACCGCCTGGCGGAAGCGTTTATCCGCGGTGGGGCCTTCGCGGTTGTTCATCCACAGCATGGCAAAGGGGCTGAAGTACTCGTGGCCCTCTTCGGTCATGCACACGTTATCCATTTCAGCCAGGCGGGGAATATCGAAGTTCTCGACGGTACCGCTGGGAAGCACGTCAATGGTGCCGTTCTCAAACGCCACCGCACGGGAAGCGCCGTCAGGGATAACGTGCCAGTTCACGCCGTCCAGATAGGGCAATCCTTCTTCGTAATACTCCTCGTTCTTGACCAGCTCGATGACGGTGCCGCGTTCCCAGTTGTCGAACTTGAACGGGCCGGTGCCAATGGGGTTGTCGTTGTGTTCGTTATTGCGGAAATCGGTACCCGCGTATAGGTGTTCGGGCACCATGGTAAACGTGCCTGCTTCAAATGAGAGCAGGAAAGGACCAAAAGGCTGCTTTAGGGTAAACACCACGGTGTGATCGTCGGTGGCTTCGATACTCTCTACATGCTGCAGCACGGCGCGGGCACTGGGGTTCAACTCACGGTGAAAGACATCGGCAGAGAACACTACGTCTTCGGCGGTGAAGGCCTCGCCATCGTGCCAGGTAACGTCGTCGCGCAGGTGGAACGTATAGGTGCGGCCATCGTCGCTGACATCCCACGACTCTGCCAACTGTGGCATGGGTTCAAGATCGGTGGAGTAGCGCAGTAGGCCTTCATAAATATTTCCCGCCACGGTGCGGGTGGGCGCGTTTTGGATCATGCCCAATACCAGACCGGGCGGCTCCGGCTGAACAATAGTGTTAACCACACCGCCCTCTTTGGGGTCATCGGCCAGGGCGGCTGAGGTAAAAGCGAGTGCTGCAGCGGAAATAGCCAAAGCTAAAGGTTTTTTCATGTTTCCTGCTCCTCGGTTATTAGCACGTAATGGGTTTACGTAGTCGTTAGGCGAGCGAGGCGTGGCGTGTTAGGCCCCGTTGTGTGGATTGTTGGGGGGGGGCCTTTTTGAACCTTGCATTTTGAACTTAGCAGCATGCGGCAAAGCTGTCGACAGTCGGCAATCGTTCGTCGACAAAAAGGTATTTTTCGTCATACTGGAAATAACGTGTCATCTCCAACGAGTAACTTTTATGGCCTTATCATCGGCGGCTCCCAGGCCCTTAATCCAGCAGCAGAACCTCGTCGAGCAGGTGGCTGACTATTTGACCCAAGCAATTATTAAACAACACTTTTTGCCCGGTGAGCGGCTTTCTGAAGTACAGCTTTCACGCGATTTAGGGGTCAGCCGTGCACCCGTTCGCGAGGCCGCACGCTTGCTGGAAAGTCGTGGCTTACTTATATCAAAACCCCGCCGTGGCTTCTTTGTTCGCGCGTTGAATGCCGTTGAACTCGAAGATGTCTTTGATTTGCGGCTATGCCTGGAGCGTCACGCTATTCAGCGCCTGGTCGAGACCTACACCCCAGAAGCCCAACGTGCTTTGAAACAGCAGGTAGACGTACTTTGTGAGGCGGCAGCGGGTGACGATGGCACCCGCCGTATCGAGGAAGATTTGCAATTTCATCGGCTACTGTTGCACTACGCAGGCAACGAGCGGCTGCTACGCGCCTTCGACGACCTCACTCATGAGCTGCGCCTCTGCATCACGCTAATTACTAAAACCCATGAAGCCCCCGACACCATCGCCACCAGCCACTATAAGCTGCTCGACGCGCTGGGTAGTGGCAGCACAGACGCTTGTCGTGAGGCGATTGATTACCACATAGGCGTTGCCCGTAAATTCGTGGTGAAGGGTGTAGGCGAAACCGGAGATAGTTCTGATGAAGATAGTGCCGATGAAGACCTTCTTCCACGCTGACCAGTGTCTGCATCAGCCGCAAACCTACTTCTCCCGCGGGAAGATGCGCACGCCCCAGGAAGTGCCGGAACGTGCCAAACACCTTCTGGCGGCGGCCAATCAGTTAGGGTTTGATATTCAATCGCCCGCGGATCATGGCGTGGCACCGTTAAGGGCGGTGCACTCGTTGCCCTATCTGCGCTTTCTTGAAAGCGCCCACCGGCGCTGGCATGTCCTTGGTGAAGATTGGGGTGAAGAAGTGATCTCCAACATCTTCGTGCGTTCGCCCAATGCCCTGCGTGGCATTCTGGCGGAAGCTGGACGTTATCTGGCTGACGGCAGCGCCCCGGTGGGGCAGCACACTTGGCAGTCGGCTTACTGGTCCGCACAGAGTGCGGTCGCCGGGGCTGAGGCTTTATTAGCCGGGGAGCGATTTGCCTATGCGTTATCGCGCCCACCAGGCCACCACGCGGGCATCGATTCCGCCGGGGGCTTCTGCTTTCTCAATAATGCCGCTATTGCCGCGCAGTATCTCACCTCGCGCTACCCGCGCATCGTCGTGCTCGATCCCGACATGCACCACGGTCAGGGCATTCAGGAGATTTTCTACCAGCGCGACGATGTGCTGTATATCTCGATCCACGGCGATACCACCAACTTCTACCCGGCGGTGACCGGCTTTGAGGATGAGCGCGGGCAGGGCACGGGGCTTGGCTATAATCTCAACCTGCCGATGCCCCACGGCTCAGAGGAGTCGGTTTTCTTTGACCGCCTGGAACAAGCCTGCCAGGCCATCCGCCTATTCGAACCGGACGCCATCGTGCTGGCACTAGGGTTTGATATTTATGAGCGCGACCCCCAAGCCAAGGTCGCCGTTTCAACAGCGGGGTTCGGTGAGCTGGGCCGCCGGGTAGCGAACCTGAACTTACCCACGCTGGTAGTGCAGGAAGGCGGCTACTACCTGGAAGGGTTGGAAGCTAATGCTGTGAGTTTTTTTGAGGGGTTGTTGGGCACCACGTAATAGTTTCGTGCCGGTTTATCTGACGCGGGGGCAGCTAAAAAGGCCGGACAGCATCGCGAAGCAAGTCAGGCAGCTCACGGTTGCCTTCTAGTTGATCCATGCTCAGCATCACGTCGCGCTTCGTGACGAGGTTTTGGATATTTGGTAAAGCAAGTTTATTCACACTAAGGTCACGAGCAATATAAAGAACATCGCGACCAGCTGGAGACTTATCGAACTGACTCCAATCCAGTGTGTAACCCGACGCTTCGGCTAGTTGACGAGTGAACTCGGTTGTTTTGAGGTTGCATAGCTCGGTTGGGGTGACTCCTTTTAATACTTCGCTGAGCCGCAATTGCGCTGCTTTGTCCATTGGAGAATAAGCAACGTGAGACGTTATCCCAATGCTTTAAAGGTGACGGATCTTAATCCAGTCTTTCCCTGGGGTAACAGCCGGTCGGTACTCGCCCGGCGTGGCTTCAACGAAGCCCAGGCTGGGTAGATCTTGAAAAATGCGCCGATTAATTTCTTTCAGGTGAGCTGCATCGAAGCTGCCAAGCACAGGATCAAGGCGTAGCCCAACAATCCGTTGCCATGTATGCGTCGCTTCAAGCGCTTGGCGTTGTTCCAGAGTGAGTGGTTTACCGCTCTTGTACTGATTCATTGCGTACTTTTATAAACTCATCCAGCTCGATTTCTCCGTTAATAAACCGCTGTGCATGCTGCTCATCGGCCTTGCTGAGTTTCAAACCCTCCAAACCAACCGAGGCACGGCTATAGTTCACCGCTTCCTCCCGTCGCTTACGCTCGGCAGGGCTGATAGCCGGCTTACGAACACGCGTCTGATCAACGTAGTCACGCATCAGCTCGCGTAAAACCTGAGCGGCTGGACGGTGTTCGCTCTCAGCCGCATCACGGAAGCTGGCTCGAAGATCCGGCTCGACGCGGAAAGTCATCGTTGTTTCTTTGCTCATTGCTTCAACTCCTGAGCTCAAGGCTTAATAGCAATCTTGATGTAATGACATTGTAATGTCAATTTCAGGTGAAACATAAAGCTAATGTTCAAAACTGAGACCATCAAATGCCGCTAGAAAATGCCGCTTTGGCTTGTGTCTAGCAAGAGTGGCAAACTAGCCACTTTCAGCGATCAGCAAAACGATCCGGATCGCCCTTGAAATCGTCATTGAAAGGACACGGCATGGCCCACCTGCTACGCATCGTGATGATTCACGGCCACCTGGAAGGGGTGGTTGAACTGAGTGTGGACGGTCACACCAATATTTGCGGCACCAACGCCTCCGGTAAAACCACGCTACAGCGGTTGGTGCCGGTATTTTACGGCGAGCTACCCAACAAGGTCGTGCCCAAAACGCGCATGAAGTTTGATGCGTTTTACCTGCCACATCGCAATAGCTACCTGGTGTACGAGTACCGCCGCGAAGCGGGCAATATCTGCCAGGCGGTGCTGACCCGCAAAGCCGAGGGCGGGATCGAGTACCGCTTTGTCGGCGCGCCTTACCAACCTGCAGATTACTTGGTGGAAAGCGAGGCGGGCGTGGCCGCGCTGGACTATACCCAGTGGGCCAGCGGCCTACGGCGCAGCGGTACGCCGGTGTCGCCCAAACTCGGTGCTACCTCTGAATTTCGCTCGGTGATCCAAAACGATTTTACTCAATTGCACGGCAACAGCCGTGACGGCCTCAAGCTGCGCCAAATTGCGGCGCAGTTTAGCCTGGTCAAACCCGAGCGGCGTATCCGCCATATCGAAAAGCTGGTCTCGGCGGTACATGCCAAAGAGGGCAAGATGGACACCCTCAAGACCATGCTGGCGGCGATTTTCGAAGAGGATGGCGTCGAGCTGCCGGTAACGCGGATTCGCAACACCAAGGCGCGGGAGTGGATTGCCCAGATGCGCCAGTCCATGCGCCTGGAGCCGTTGCAGGCCTCTCTCGCCCGGCTTGCCGGTATTGATCGTGAACTCGCCCACCTTGACGCCACGCTATGGCAACTCAAGCCCCAGCTTGAAGACGACCGCCAGCGGGCAGAGCGCCAAATGGCCGATGTCGATGCTGAGCTTGCCCGCCATCAGCGTGAATTTCAGCAGCGAGAAAGCGACTACGGTGAGGCGCGGGACGCGCTGAACGACCAGCACAGCGAAGTGGTCAGCGACTTGCAGCAGACCCAGCGCCGCCTCAACGACCTGCAGACCCAGTACGAGCGCTATACGGATGCGGATATGCCCGCCCTGGAACGCGATATCAACGCGCTACCCCAGTGGCGCGAACAGCGCGACCAGTTGCGCACTCACCTGAACGTGATGCAGGACGCGGTAAAAGAGAGCCAGGCACGTCTGGACGGGCGACTGCGCGAACTGTCCGAGGCGCTGGCCCGCCAGACCCGCGAAGCCCAAGAACTGATCGACGCCCTGGTCGAAGAGAAAACCCTGCGCCGGGAGCAGCAGTGGGAAGCCGAACAGCAGCTTAATGAGCGCTACCAGCAAGAGCGCCAGCGCCTGGAGGGCGAATACCAGGCGCAGTTGGAACTCGGCGTTGAGCAGTTAGCCGAGCTCAAGGCGCAGCTCTCGCTCTCGACCCAGACCGCCGAAGAAGCCAATGAGGCGGAGCTTGCCCAGGCGCGTCTGGATCAAGCCCAGCAGGAGCGCAATGCATCGGCCGCTACGCTGGATGGCCTGCGCCGCGAGTTTGAAAGCTGCCGCCGCGCTCGCGACGACGTTGAACAGCAGCTGGTGCAGCTTCGCCAGCAGCTTGAGCGCGCCGAGCAGCGCAGTTTTGCGCTCTATCAGCAGCGTGACCCCGAGCAGGGCAGCCTGCGCCACTTCTTGCGCTACCACCGCCCCGGCTGGGAGCAGCAGCTAGGCAAGGTGATTGCGCCCGAATTGCTTGAGCAGCGCGATCTTGCCCCGCAGCTGGCGGAAGGCGGCAGCGATGACCTGTTCGGGCTGGCGCTGGACCTTTCTGCCATCGCCTTGCCCGACTACGCCCAGGATGAAGCCAGCCTGCTGGCCGCCATCGAAGAGGCGGACACCGCCAAGCGCCGGGTGCAGGCAGAGTGCCAGGCCGCCGAGAAAACGCTCAGGCAGCATAACGAGCGGGTGCAGCAGGCCGATGAAGCCCAGGATCAGGGCCGCATGGCCCACAAGCGCGCCGAGCAGGAAGTCGAGTTTGCCCTGGAGGCGCGTCGCCAACAGCAGGAGCGCCATACCAAGCGCCAGCAAGAGCGGCGTGCCGCCCATCAAACCGCGTTGGCCCGCCAGGAACAGGCGCAAAACGAGTTGCGCGAAGAGAAGCAGCAGGCGCTTGCAGCGTTAAATGAAACCCATAAAAGCCAGCTGCTGGAGCTAAAGGCCGATAGCCAGAGCCAGGTAGATAGCCTGGAGGCTCAGCTGCGCCAGTATAAGCAGCAGTTGAGTGACGCCAACCACGAGCACCAGCGTCAGCGCGCGGAACTGGAAGAAGCCTTTAGCCAGGAACTGGCCGAGCAGGGCGTCGATCCTGCCAAACTCAAGGATACCAAGGAGCGGCTGGCAAGCCAGGATGAACGCATCCGCGTTACCGTCGCCCGTCAGGATGAACTGACCGAATACACTCGCTTTATGCGCGTTGAGTGGGGGCAGCACAAGCCGCAGCTGGTCGCGCAAGAAGCGGAACTTGAGCAGGCGGAAAAAAAGCTGCAGCGTGACAAGGAGCATCTGAAAAACGATTTCCAGGCCGCGCGTAAAACCCACCAGAGCACGGTCAGCACGCTGAAAACACAGCGGGAAAGTGAACACGCCTGCCTGGAAGCCTTGAAGCCGCTGTTTACGCAACTGGAAGCCTTGGCCATTGAACCCGATGGCCAAATCCCCGGCGCACCGCTGGGCGATGTGGACGAGCGCATCGAGCGCGCCCGCCAGGCCCTGGGCAATCGCCATCAGCAGATCGAACAGCTGCGCCGGGGCTGCCTGGAGGTGGAAAGCCAACTGATCAAGGACGCCAGCAGCGGCTTTGCCGAGGCACTGGAAAGCGAGCGCAGCAAGCTGCAAAGCGACAACCCACGCCTGCAACTGCCGCTACTGCGCGACATGCTCAAACTGCTCGAAGACCAACAGCAGCAGCTGATTCAGGAAGGGCGCAACCTGAGCGACGACCTGGATAAATTCTTCACCGTGTTCCGCGATTTGAACCGACGCATCAGCGCCCAGAGCCGTCGGCTGTCGGAAGAGGTCGCAGACGACCTGCGCCTGGAGGGCATCACCAAGGCCGAAGTGCGCATTCAGTCGACCATTGATGAACTCGGCTTCTGGGAGCCGTTGAAGCTGTTCGCTCAGCGCTATAAAGAGTGGCGCGAATCGGGCCAGACGCTACCCAGCGACGACTACCTCAATACCCTGGCGGACGTGGTCGACCTACTGCGCAGCGACCAGCAGTACAGCTTTGAAAGCCTGCTGCGTCTGGAACTGCACCTGAACGAAGGCGGCACCGATCTGGTAATCAAGAATGACCGCCAGTTGCTTGAGTCCTCCAGTCACGGCATGGCGTATTTGATTCTGTGTAAATTCCTGCTGGCGTTTACCCGCCTGCTGCGTGGCGATGCGGACATCGCCATTCACTGGCCCATCGATGAGATCGGCACGCTGGCGTACCACAACGTCGAAAAACTGTTCGACGCCTGCGACAGCAACCGTATTCATATCGTTGGCGCCTTCCCCAATCCAGAATCCGATGTGCTGCTGTTGTTCGCCAACCGCTACCTGATCGACCGTGATCAAACCAACCCCAACAAGCGGGTGTTAAAACGCATCGAGCCACGGCTAAGCCGCCTGGCCGAACGGCTCCAGGAACGTCAGCAGGAGGTGACAGCATGATCGAACATGGCCCACTGCTTGAGCGCTTGCTGGCCGGTGAGTTTGTCTGCCCGATCAGCGATGAGAGCGGCTATCGCCATCTCACCAATGAAGAGACCCGCGAGGAGATCGACACCTACCTGCGGCCGCTCAATCGCCGCCTGGCCAGCAACGAAGACGGCAGCGTCTACTTCCTCGCCTGGCGCCAGCTCAATGACCACGCCCGGGATCAGCTGTCGCGCCAGCTTAACGACACGCTCAATAGCCTGCTGCCGCTGCTGGAGTGGCTGCAGCTGGTTCAAGAAGCGTTAGGCCGCGATACCCTGGCCGCCCCCGGCGATGTACTCAAACCATCGGAATTCAGCGCCAAGTGTGAAGATAACCAAAGCCTGCGCGAGCGCCTGGAGCGCCTGGCCACCGACAGCTTTTTTGGCTCGCAAAGTGATCAGCTCGATGCCCAGGTGAAGCAGGTCTTCAAGCGCCTGAAAGAGCACGGCTACCTGCTTCAGCCGCATTCAGAGCGGCAGGTGTTTGTGGTCACCGGCAAGATCGACTACCTGGTGGATCTGGTGCGCTTTATTCGCGATGAAGAGAACCTGCCCATCGACGCCGACAAAGAGGAGGGCTCCGGCGCCCAGGAGGCGCTGTTGTGAGTACGAGCGTGAACAGCAGTGGGAATGAGCTGGAAAGCCGCCTGCTAAAAACCGGCAGCGAACGGCTGGCGCTGCTCGGCAAACATTCAGAGGCACTGATGCAGGCCTACACCCGCGATGAAGTACCGCTGGAATCACTCAGCGACAGCGCGCTGCGTAAGCTGCTGGCGGCGCGCATTCTATGGCGCCCGGACGAGCAGAGCGGCGTGAAGCTGGCGCCCAAGGTGCGCGAACTGATCGCCGAAATGCTCGCCGACGAGACCCGCCGCCATGTGAATGCCGACGTAGCGGAAACCCTGGAGCTGATTCGCTCATTGGTTCACAGCTACCGGGAAGCGCGCAGCCGCGGCGAACACTGGCGGCTGGAGCAGCAGTTGATGCGCCTGCGCCAGGAAGTCGACGACCTGAACGGTCGCTTTGCCGATGCCATTGACAGCTTATGGCAGCGGCTCAATAGCGATTTCGGCTTTGTCAGCCAGCTCAACGACAAGATCCGCGAAAACGACCGCGCCCAGAAACAGATCGCGAGGCTTCTGGATGGCCTAGCGCTGATCGACTTCGACGAGTTGATTGAGCTAGTGGGCAGCGACGGCAGCCTGCGCAAGCTGTTGATCAGCCAGCTTCAACAGCAGTTAAGTAACCACTACACCGGTTTGCGCGAAGTGCAGCGGCGCTTGATCGAGCTAATGGCGCGCTTTCGTAAGCAGCAGGCGCGCAGCCGCCTGATCAGCGGTATGGCCGCCTTCATGCGCGAGCACCCAGGCTTTGTGCCGGGCAACTACGCCCGGCGCAGCGATGTACCCAACTTGGTCAATCAAGCCGCCCCGCTAAGTGCCGCCGCTGCCCCAGCGCTGGATCGCAACCTTGATAACCAGGTGCTCGCCGAGCTGCTGCACCAGCTCCCCCAGCCGCGCCACACTACCCAAACCGTAGAAGCCGCCGCCCCGGCCCAAGCACTGGAGAGCAGCTTGGCCGCTGCCCGCCAGCAGGCGCTCAAGCAGGATGTCGAACACTTCTATTTAAGTGTGATCGACCAGCCCCAGGCAGAGCCGGTCAGCGCCCTTGAGTACCTGCACGAAAGCCCGCTGGAATGGCCTGATGAAATCTGGCTCTTCCAGGTGATTTCCGAATACCAGGGCTTGCCGCGCAGCGACCAGCGCGCGTTTCGGCTCAAACAGCAGGAGAGCCAGGCCAGCCAATTCAACCACCTACGCCTGATCCACGATGTAGAACTGCAGCTGGCCGTATGAACCTACCCAGCCGCGCACGCAATGGCCTTAACGGCGTCGCCCGCGAACTTCTCCGCCAGCCCGCGGTGGAGAAACCGCGCCGCCAATGGGTAGACGACGTAGTGGCATGGTGCCACCAGCACGACATTGACCTGGCCTCGCGAATCAACAGTAAAGCGCTGCGCTTTGACACCGCCTTGCTGGCGCAGATCAATGACGTACTCGAAAGTGCGCGAATAGCACCGCTGGGCCGCTCGCTCAGCGGCCTGACCAGCAGCGCCCAAGCGAAGGAAGGCGTAGAAGAAGACAAGGCAACCCGCGAAAGCCCCCGAGCGCGGCGGGTACTCGTCAGCTTTCCACCCCAGCCAATAGCAGGGCTTGCCAGCGAATCACGCGCTATTCGCGATGTGGATGTCCTCGGTCTAAAGCTGAGCGCCTTTAGCGCCCTAGTTCAGGTCGAAAACCTGGACAGTTTCTATGAGTTCTCTACAGAACAGCCAGCGCTAAGCGGCTACGCAAACCCGCTGATTGTCTACCGAGGCGACAGCCACTACGGCGGGGGGGTTGCCTTATTAGCAGATGCTTGGCGCAAAACCCGCCGAACACACATCTACGCCGGTGACTTCGATGTAAAAGGCGTCACACTAGCGCTCGATAGCAACGCCACTCACTTGCTCTTGCCCACCATCGAATGGCTCACCCAAAAAGCCACGCCGCTGCATGTGCCTGCTGAGCAATTTCCTTACCAGCGCAGGCTTCGTAAGCACCTTGCCGCGCTGCCATCCGCTCATCCATTGCGTGATTATCTAACGCTGTTGTTGGAAAAGCAGCGTGGGCTTAAGCAGCAGTGGTTTGGTGGGGAAATGGGGTATGTGGGGCTTAGCTAGAGGCTGTATTGTTGGGGCTGCCACTAACATCCGTTATTTCACGCTTGGCCTTAGCTGACTGCTAACGGCATCATCAGCGTCATAGGCCTGATTCCCACAGCGTAGTAGTACTTTTTAGACTGTATGATTAGGCAGAACAAAACGAGCCAGCATGCGATTTTTAGATATGTTGTCAAAATTCGCTTTGCTTTCAGGGGAATCCATAAGGTAGATTCAAATTAGATGGCTGCAAAACCTCAATGCACCTTCTCGTTCATTGAGGTTTTGCAATGGGGCATAGAATCATTGTTGGCGAGTGAAGTTTCATAGGTAGGGACGTACCCAAGGATATTTAGCATGTCATTTTCATTAACGATTCCTACCGGCAAGCCGGAAGGCGCTTTAGCGCTGATGGTAGATACTGGACAGATGCTCTTTGTTCTCGGTGCAAACGGAACCGGGAAATCGAGCCTTATGCAGGCTTTTGCATCGGCTGCAAACGATAAGACCCGTAGGGTAACCGCCCATCGCCAGACTTGGTTCCGATCTGGCTCGCCAGAGTTCACCGGCAAACAGCGTGCAGAATATGAGAGGCATGTATTCAATCATGATCAGCACGAGAATGCGCGTTGGATGGATGACTATTCGAACGAACGTGCTCAGATGGCGATCTACGATTTAGTTAATTCGGAAAATATGCGAGCCCGTGAAATCGCCCGGGCTGTCGACGCAAAGAATGCAGATGAAATCGACAAGCTGTCCTCAAAAGACGGAGCATTTGTAACCTTAAACCGCTTACTGCGGTTCGCCAATCTTAATATCGTCGTTTCCGTTGAAGCAAACGACGAGATCATGGCAACTCGGAGCGGCAGCAAACCGTACAGCATCGCCAAGCTTTCCGATGGAGAACGCAATGCAATCCTTATTGCCGCCATCGTGTTGACCGTTCCAGAGGGAACACTTCTACTAATTGATGAACCAGAGCGGCACTTACATCGTTCAATCGTCTCCCCGCTTCTGTCGCTTCTGCTCAAGGAAAGAGCAGATTGCGCTTTTATCGTGTCCACGCACGAGCCGTTGCTTCCAGTGGATAATCCAGGCTCGAAGGTTCTGCTGACGCGCTCCTGCGTATACAAGGGAGAGGAGGTTGTGTCTTACGATGTCGATTTACTGGAGAATACAGATGAGATTGACGATGATCTGAAAAGAACTATTTTTGGCGAGCGCCGGAAGATCGTGTTCGTTGAGGGTGCCGAGCACAGCCTTGATAAGCCACTTTATAGTCTATTGTTTCCAAATGCGTCAATTGTGGCTAAGGCCAGTTGCCGTGAGGTCGAGAATGCGGTTATTGGCATAAAAGGCACTGCAGAGCTTCACTGGGTGAAACCGTTTGGGCTAGTGGATAATGATTCTTCCGAGCCTGAGCGGCTCGCAGATTTACTAGATAAGGGAGTGATTCCACTTAACGTATATTCAGTTGAATCGATCTACTATCACCCAGAAGTGCAGAAGCTAGCGGGCGAGAAACTTGCGTCGGTGGTCGGCGGTAATCTAACAGAAAAACTGATTAGGGCAAATGATGATGCTATCAAAGCGATCTGTGAACACGCGAATCACCTCAGTGGTCGACTTGCTGAGAAATCGGCGCGTGCTCAGGTCTTCTCACTACTACCAAAGAAAGGAGAAATAGCGGCGGGTAGAAAGCGTGCCGTTGAAATCGACTTTGCCAAGTGTGCTCAAGATGAGGCCGCGCGCATTGAGGCGTTGATAAAAACATCCGACTTTGTTGGCATCCTGCAGAGGTATCCAATACGAGAATCGCCCGCACTCAATGCCATTGCTAAGGCGCTTAATTTCACGAATCGAGCTCAGTATGAAGCAGCTGTGCGTAACCTCTTAGTGCAAGATTCGGAAGCATTAAAGCTTGTTCGAAGCTTACTCGCAACCTTGCCGGACGATCTGAGCATATAGCTGATATGGCTATCGCCGAACTATACGTTCCTCCACGTTTCTGTCTAGGCAGCTTTGCCATTGCAGTGGGGCCATAGGTTAACATGGACGTTATAGGCCTTCTAAATATATATGCGCCTTCACCAGACCATGAGAAATATACTTTGAATATTACTTTTTCGCCTCAGCGCTCGTTTAATACAAGAACAAGTTTCTACTTTGACCTAGAAAACAGGAGTATTCTAGTTTCCTATAAAAAAGGAAAAGAGAAGGTTGTTCGTACTGGCGGTGAGTACATTTCAAAATTTATTGAAGAGCAAGAGGAGAAGTATATTGTAAGATTAGATTTTATTGAGGATGATAGTAAAAAACACCAATTAATTTTGTTACTGGGTACTCGATAAAAGAAGATTTGAATAATTCGTTGATTAGACTGTTAAAGCAATATGGCCCGGAAGAAGCAAATGATTTTAGTGTCGCATACCCAGGTTGGAATGTGATATCTGGTAACATTGATGAGTCAGACATGCAAAAAGTAACATCATTAAATGAGTTTGAGGAGCTAATACATACGTGGCGAAAGCAATTATCTGAGATACTAACCCAAACTTATAATCTGTGCTTTTATCTTAATAACGAATATTTGGCTGTTAATAATGATAGCCCTCCTCTTGGGTCTCCTATTTCCATAAGATCATTTAAAGCTTCGATATTAAGCAACGCAATTCTATACATCGAGAGTATTGCTAATTTTTATATATCTATAGCTATTGGAATAAATTCATCCTGTCCTGGCGCACCTCAAAAGAAAAACCACCTTACAGATAAGGAGTTAGATAAGCTTTTAGAGATAAATAATTTTCTAAGTCTTGAGAAAAAGCTAAATTTTTCAATAGCAAAAATTAATAAGCTTACTGGCTCGAATGTTGATTTAACTAAAGATTGCCGTTGGGATGATTTTTTGGGAATTAAAGAGAAAAGAAATTTACTCACTCATGCAAAAATAAAAAATCATAAAGAACATATAAATACCTCGCTTGATAATATGATTTCGTCAGTGAAAGTTACCGATATGGACTTAATGAAATGCATTGAGACTATGATTTGGATAAACAGGTTTACAGATGTTTTATTTGATGAGATTAGCATAAAAAAAGACTTCCATAATTTTTCATTTAATAGTCATGATGTGTTTTTGCTCTTAAGGTTGGTTTCAATAATTAACGAAACTGATTATGATAATAGTTTAGAAAAAAATGGTTTAAACGATCCATTTCCTTTTTAATTGCAATTTCTTTATAACAGGTGTTTCCATGTGATGCCCTAGGCACATAAACCGATCGTTATACAGTAAAAATGCTAATGGAAAAAACAAGAAGATGGGCATTGTTGAAGTCGAACAGGATGGTCAGAATTACTCTGCTGAGTACGTTTTGGAGGATCATATCATGACGGTGTTTGGAGATGGCGGGCAAGAGTCTACACAATTAGATGGTATGTCCGAAGAAGCTACTGCTCGCATACTTCTTCGAAGACTAATCCGAAAAGTTCATATTGAGTCTGTCGTTTCAGAATAATTAGAGGCAGGTGCGTGCTTAGCGAGTTGTCCAATACAATATCGGTTTAGTTAGCTGAAATTCCATCGATCTAGACTAACGGCTAGTATATAAGAGAGAGCACGGACGCGATATGAATTTACTTTTCCTAGGCACATCCGCCGGTATACCCACAAAAAGCAGAAACGTCTCCGGCATCGCTTTGCGCGAGAGCAAGGGGAAGAGCTGGTACCTGATCGATTGTGGTGAGGGCACCCAGCATCAGGTATTGCATACCAAGCTGTCGTTCCATTCTTTGAAAGCCATCTTGATTACCCACGTGCACGGCGACCACTGCTATGGGCTGCCGGGCATACTGGCTAGTGCGGGAATGGGCGGCCGGACAGCGCCGCTGACCATTGTGGCGCCCGCAGGCATCAAGGCGTGGTTGGAGGCCACCTGTGAGGCTACACAGCTATGCTTGCCCTTCGCCCTGGAATTTATCGACTCGGACGAGCTGCCCAGCGTTGAGTTTGAGAGCATTGCGGTGTCCACGTTCAGGCTTTCACACAGGGCGCCGTCCTATGCTTATGGGTTTACGGAGACAAAGGTCGACGCCGCCTTGGACGTGGATAAGCTAGCGCAAAAGGGGATTCCGAGAGGGCCGTTGTGGGGGCACTTGAAGCAAGGGTTTGATGTTGAGTTTGAGGGTGAGCTTTTAAAAAGTCATGACTACCTGATTTTCAAGCACAAACCGAGAAAAGTGGTGATCGCTGGGGATAATGACCAGCCTGACTTGTTGTTTGAGGCATGCAGGGGCGCGCAGGTGCTGGTGCATGAAGCCACCTACACTGAAGAGATGGCCCAGAAGGCCGGTGATGTGGGGCATAGCTACGCCAAGCTTGTCGCGGCGTTTGCCGAATCGGTACAGCTGCCCAACCTGGTACTGACGCACTTCAGCCCCCGTTACCAGCTCCACCCCCATGCGTCGCCTTCCATTGAGGACATTCGAAAGGAGGCCCAGCGCGTCTATTCGGGCTCGCTTTACCTGGCGCGGGATTTTAGCGAGTACACACTGGATAAAGCGGGCCGCTTTTCTGAGGTGGCGGGCGAGTAGCTTTTTCGTGTGTCGTCCTTTGTGACTGCCTAACGCTCCTGCTAGAAAAGCGGCGGACGCTTAAGCAGCCGTGGTCGTGTGTGTAGAGGGTGTGTTTTGCGTTAGCGTGAAAGCTAGGTGGTAAAACAGGCGTGTATATGAGTTTGGACTAAGCTGGATAATAGGCTGGAAAAAATAGTTTTGCTTAACGGTGCGTTCTAACACTCCAAGGAGACGGTGGCATGAGTCCAGAAATAACCATGATCGTACTGCTCGCAGCCATCTTCAATGCCAGTTGGAACGCCATCGTTAAAGTGAGCGGCGACAGGATCGCCGTCATGGCGGTGATCACGTTATTGGGCAGCGCCGTTTCTGCGCTAGCCTTGCCTTTCGTCGCGCTCCCCGATCCTGCCAGTTGGCCACTTCTTGGTCTGGCTATCTTAATTCATACTGCCTATCACTTTTGCCTACCCATGGCTTATCAGCATGGTGACTTCGGCCAGGTCTATCCCATTGCGCGTGGGTCGGCGCCGTTACTCGTCACCCTTGGCGCGGCCGCATTCGCTGGCGAAATGTTGGGAATGTTACCGCTGCTTGGTGTGCTGTTTCTCGGCGTTGGTGTGATGTCACTTTCATTCGATACTCGTACCGGTATTACCCGAAACCCCCGCGCCATACTCCTTGCTCTTGGTACGGGCGCTCTGATTGCCTCCTACACGCTGGTAGGCGGTCTGGGGGCAAGGCAAGCTGGCTCGGTACTCGGCTTTGCAGTCTTGTTGACGCTCGGCAACGGCTTGCTGACGTTTGTGATTGCGTTGACATGGAAAGCCAAGGAAATAAAGAAAGTGATAGGCAGCAACTTGGCACCCGCCATAGCGGGCGGTGGCATGCAGGTGGGCGCGTACTGGATCGTCATCTGGGCGATGGCCTACGCCCCACTGGGCATGGTCTCGGCGCTACGCGAAACCAGCGTGCTGTTCGCGGCGCTTATTTCCACCATTATTCTGAAAGAAGGCTTCGGCGTATGGCGGTTTGTTTCTTCTGGCCTGATTGCTTGTGGCATTGCAATGTCGCGCTACAAGCCGTAGTGAATGTCGAGTAGGAACTCGCTTATTAGCCAGCCTGGATGAATGAATCTCCCCGACTATGCTAGACACCCATGATGCTGCACTTACCCATCGAGCTGGTTGCGTTTAGGTGTTGCTTGAAAACTGTCAAGACTTGGCGCAGTTTGTGCGCTGATGACTGAACCACGCAAGGAGAGCCCTTATGCAAAAATTGAGAATCGACCTAGTGTCCGATGTCGCCTGCCCGTGGTGCGCGATCGGCTACCGGCGCTTGGAGCAAGCGTTAGAGATACTGGATGGCGAGATCGACGTTGAACTCTTCTGGCAGCCCTTTGAGCTCAACCGGGATATGCCGCCCGAGGGCGAGCCGATATTGGAGCACCTATGCCGCAAGTACGGCAAGGATGCTGCCAGCATGGCGCAGTCTCAGCGTGAGATCATGGCGGTGGCCGAGGAGCTTGGGCTGAATTTCCGTGGTGCCCTGGAGCGCCGGGCGAACAATACTTTTGCTGCCCACCGCGTGCTGGCGTGGGCCGGAACGCAAAACCTTGAAACGCCCCTGCAGTTGGCCCTGTTTGATGCCTACTTCGGTGAAGCGAAAAATCCTGCCGACCCAGCGGTTCTGCGCGAGAAGGCCATTAAGGTGGGGCTGGACGGCGATACTGCCGAGGCCATCGCTCGGTCGGATCAGTATGCGGAAGAAGTTCGAGCAGCAGAACAGCGGTTCATGGAAGCAGGGGTAAACGCCGTGCCAGGACTTATCCTCGATGGACGTTACCTGATTTCTGGCGCTCAGCCCGCCGATGTGCTAGTCGATGCGCTTCGTCAGGTGGCCGAGGAAAACGCCAACCGCTAGCCCTATAGGCGCCGACCTGAAATGAGGTTAGTGCTAGGCTCTGTCTGAAAAGTGCCTGCGCTCGACAATACGGCGTTAAAAATTGGCTCAGAATACTCATTTACACGGTGTAAACTCCGTTTCTTCGCCAATTTTTGCCTTGTCTTGTCCACGCTCACCGACCTTTCAGACAGACCCTAGCTGTTCAGAACCCCGCCTCGCAGCGGGTGCACAATCTCCGCTTCATGCCGGTTTTGTAACCGGTGATGGCAGGCGCTATAAGTATCTATAGCGCCTGAGGGGGCCAAACTGTAAGAGGTTTTTCCCAAAATAGATAAAATCAAAAGTTACTCAACATGCCAATTAAGTCTCGGTTAAATTGCTGATTAGTGACGACACCCTGCTCTAAATCAAAGTTGTCGAAAAAGCTTGGTAAGGAAAGCGCACCTATAACGGTTGCTGAAAAATAGGGCGCTGATGCTTGTGCGGAAGCTAAGACACTTTGTGCCCCACTTTGGCCAGGGGAGGTAGAGAGCATAAGAACGGGTTTATTTTGAAATACTTTCATATCTATTCGTGATGTCCAATCAAATAGATTTTTATAGGCTGACGTATAGGATCCGTTGTGTTCCGCGAATGACATGACAACGATATCTGCCTCACCGATAGCGTTGTAAAAAGCATGCGCCAATTCAGGGATGCCAGTCTCCTTTTCTCTGTCTTCGCTAAATATTGGCATTTCAAAGTCGTTAAGGTCGATTAACGAAATATCTGCATCGTTGATTTGTTGTGCTGCATAAAAGGCCAGCTTTTTGTTAATGGAGCTTTTGCTGTTGCTAGCGCCGAAGGCAAGTACTTTCATTTTAAAATCCTCTGGATTGATTTTTTCAAGGGTGTTGGTTTGGTTTTAGCTACACGTTTTTAATAAAAATGTTATCTGAAGCGATAAGCTTGAGTTGGCTTTGACGTAGGGCTATTCTGAAACCTCAACTTAGGTTGAGGTCAAGAGGGGGGTGAAAAAATAAACTGATAGGCATTTTATGTGAGCTTGAAGAGCTTCCGAACCATACCCGTGTCACTCTTGTTGATTGGGACAAATTGGGCTCTAGATGGCGAGGTGAGCTAACAGGAAGATAACGCAGTTAATTGAACTGAGAGATATGATGACAGACTGCATCGGGTGTGGTTGCCTTTCTTATATTGTTATTGGCCACCGTGTTAGCGGCCAATAACAAGTCTCTTAGCTGTGATACTGCTGTTCATGTGCAGGATGATGAACGTTAAAGCGTTGAACAACCGTCGGCGAAAGGAAAGCTCGCTCCGCTCTACGATGGGTGTGCTTGAAGCGAATCCTCAGGCACCTCGCGCCTGTCGTTCATCCCGTAGTCCCGGATAACGGTGGCGACACGGAGCCGGTAGTCGGCAAAGATCGCCTGCCGACCCTCTTTCTGGGCAGATCGGTGAGGTTCAAATGTTCGCCACTGTCTTATGGCTTCTTCATCCTGCCAGAAAGAGAGCGAAAGCATTTTTCCAGGCTGCGTAAGGCTTTCGAATCGCTCTATGGATATAAAACCGTCGATCTCTTCCAGGTGTCGGCGCAAAGCGTTAGCGGCGTCCAGGTAGTCTTGTTTTCGGTTCGTATTGGGAAGCAACTCAAATATCACGGCGATCATAAAGCAACTTCCATATTGATGGGTTCAATTCCCTGCGTGCCGTCCACCACTTCGACGAAGCTGCGCTCTTCCTTGAGGATAAACCTGCGCTCGTGGGCCATAGTGAAGTTCGCGTGGCCTTCATCGTCACTCTTCAGTCGCGCTCGGTAGGCTTCGTAGGCAGCCAGGCTCTCAAATGCAATTAGGCCCCAGGCAACATTGTTTGTGCCCTCATGAGGAAGGAAGTAGCCGATGAGGTGGCCACCGCAGCGCGGTATGATTTTCCCCCAGTTCTCGGCGTACTTCTTGAAGGTGCTGAGCTGGAAGGGATCGATCTCGTAGCGGATGACGCAGGTTATACTCATGAGGTTACCTCCTTGGAAGTTTGATGCGGAAAGCTAATGTGAAGGGCTAACGTGAAAGGCGAATATGAAAGATAGGGAATTATCGCCCTGGGTGGTTCGATGAGGATCGAATGATGAGTGAAAGCCCTAACATCGTGCGCATCACGGCACTTATCGCCGATAACGCTCGGGCGGAGGTGCTTTGCGCCTTAATGTCAGGCCGTGCGCTGACCGCAACTGAACTGGCCAATATGGCCGGTGTTACCAAGCAAACCATGAGTTTTCATCTGGGAAGGCTGCTGGACGAAGCGCTTGTGACTGTTGAGCAGCAGGGCCGCCACCGCTATTTTAGGCTTGCAGGCCCGCAGGTTGCTGAACTTCTGGAGACGCTAATGGGCCTCGCTGTCAGAGGCGAAGGTGTCAATCTTGTTACCGGGCCGCGTGACCCCGCCCTCCGTAAGGCCCGTGTCTGTTACGACCACCTTGCTGGAGAGTTGGGTGTGTGGGTATATGAGCAGATGCTCCAGGCCGGTATTTTTCAACTGCACTCGGGAGGGTTGCAGCTCACCGAGTATGGGCGCGTTTGGTTCCAGCAATTAGGCATTGATAGTGAGGAGGTTGCTTCTTCAAGGCGATCATTTTGCAGAGGGTGTCTCGATTGGAGTGAGCGCAAAGACCATCTGGCGGGGGCCCTCGGCGCCGCGTTTCTCAACCGAATAGAAGCGCTTGACTGGGCGAAGCGAGCGAAGAACTCCCGGGTCATAGTGTTCAGTGACAACGGTGAGAAGGCGCTGCGGGCAACGTTTGCAACGCCGAGCGCGCTACCGACCCGCACTCAACAACCTGCTGCCACCGGTGCGGCTATTCGATATATTGCTAGTGGCAATGTTCGGTAATGTGTGTGGCTGCGATGTCATGCAAGGGGGGCTCAGTAGGCGTTTCGCCTGGGCGCATGGAAAATGGCAGGATGTAAAAACCTTCTACTTTCTTCAGTATAAAGAAGGCGAAGCTAGCCCGAGCAAATAAGGAAGCCAGACTATCTTGTTCAGTGAAGTATGGCTGGTCCTCGAGGTAGCTCTGAGCTTGGCGCTACGCAATATTTATGTGCTATAACTATGCGCATACAGTAAGCGCGTTGTTATGTGCGAGGAGTGAACCATGCAAGCCGTCGAAGCAACCAAATCTGTACGCAAGCCAACGAACCTCTCGCTAGATAGTACCCTTCTCAAAGAGGCAAAAGCGCTAGGAATCAATGTCTCACGATCAGCAGAGTTAGGGATTGCGGAGGCGGTCAAGCGGCATAAACAGAAGAAGTGGTTGGAGGATAATGCCACTGCCCTTGCAAGCTCGAATGCATACGTTGAAGCTAATGGATTGCCCCTTGCACGGCACCGTCAGTTCTAATGCCCCGTTTTGATATCTTTGAAAATAAGGGTGGGGCTGGCTATCTGCTGGATGTTCAGACAGAGCTTCTCAGTGGCTTGAACACCCGAGTGGTCGTGCCACTACTGCCCAAATCATCGGCACCGTCTCCTGCTCAAAGACTGAACCCTGTGTTCAACATTAAGGGTCAAGAGGTCGTCATGGCGACTCAGTACATGGCTGCTGTGCCTGAAAGCGAATTGCGTTTTATTGCGGGCAGCCTTGCTGAGCAGCAAGACGAAATTTCTGCGGCGTTGGACATGCTTTTTTTGGGCTTTTAATGTTGGGTCTGCCTGGTTCTCATTGATTGCGTTGCATCGTCCACTCTTGAGCTGCTTTGCCATGAATACATCAAAATGTTGGCAAAAAAAGCGGCGCTGTTGTAATGAGCGCTGGCTTACATTTTAAGCCAGCGCTCAATCCCTTACTGTAAAAACGCCCGCAACGTATCACTCGCTTGGTCGATAGAAACAACGCCATCCAAATGGCCGCGATTGCCTTCCAGGGTTTCCAGCGTCACGTCGGTGCCGTCAGCTTCAATCAACTCTGCGGTGCGGCGCACGCCTTGGGGGGCGAAGACGAGGTCGTTTTCGCTATACAGCATCAATGTTGGTGCTTCGATGGCGGCAAGTCCTTCTTCTAACGAGTCGCCGTGGCCCGCCATAAAGGTTTGGTTGGCGCGCACCAAGTAGAGCAGATGGTTGGCATCGGAGGTGGAAGCACGGGCGGCGGCGATATCATCCAGCGTTTGCTCGATCGCGTAGCGGGCGTTGATATCCTGTGCCGGGTCGCGTTCTTCGTCAGCCCAATCGCGATTAAACGTCTCGTTGGCCCACTGCCAGTGGTTGGCGTTGAGCGTCACCAGCTTCAGCGCTTCTTTTAGCCCGTCGGTGGGTGGCTCGCCGTCGTAGTAGTTGCCTTCGTTCCAGTTGGCATCCAGTCGGATTGGTGCTGCCCAGGCGCTTAGCGTGGCCAGCAGCCAGGGGTCGGCTACGCCGCCGCCAATCACTGAGATTAGCCGTTCGACGCGATCAGGGTAGGCGCTGGCCCATTCGATGGCCTGGAGCGCGCCCATCGAGGCACCCATCACTGCATGCAGCGATTCAATATCTTGGCTCTCCAGTAGCTCGCGCTGTACCTCGACAAAATCGCGAATGGTGACGACCGGAAAGTCCATGCCCCAGGGCTCACCGGTATCGGGGTTGATAGAGGCGGGCCCGGTGGTGGTGACGTTGGGGTCATTGGCACCGAGATTGACCAGCGTATCCGAGGAGATGACGTAGTACTCATCGGTATCCAGTGGCTTGCCGGGGCCAATGATCGCATCCCAGTAGCCGGTCGGTTCGCCATCCTGATCATAACGGCCTGCTGCATGGCTGGAGCCTGAGAAAAAATGGGTAATTAAAATAACGTTATCGCGAGCCTCGTTGAGTTCGCCGTAAGCTTCCCAACCCACCGTGACATTGGGAATCGTCTCGCCACCCTGGGTAGTGAAGCTATCTATTTCAAAGGTCTGTTTCTCGACGACGCCATCCCAGGCCCAGAGGGGAGAAACCAGAAAAAGGCCAAGGCTTGCTATTACGCCAGAATGCCATTGTGTGCATCGCATGGGGATTCCTTTGCTGAGAGATTGTCATTGTTATTGGCCAGCAGGTGCGGCCATTCTCAGCATAGTCAGCGCTAGCGTTTTTTTAAACGGAGTCAACGTGGTCGTTGGCTATATGTCGTTTCCCTACGCAACGATTGCGTAGGGAAATTAGCCGGTATGAGCTTTCTTAGCGCTAGTAAGCGTACTGCGTTAGCGCCAACGAATTATCCTCTTCGCTAACCTTGAAGCGGCCCACCATGCCTGTCATGTCACCTGCCTGATCGTCCAGTGAGCGGCTTGCAGTGGCTACTTGTTCGACCAGCGCCGCGTTCTGCTGGGTGACTTCTTCCAACTGCGTCAATGCCTGATTGATCTGCTCAATGCCGGATGACTGCTCAGTCGTGGCGGACGATATTTCTGACACCAAGGCGGCGGTATGCTGAGCGCGTTCTGCAATGGCTTTTAGCGTTTCGCTGGTGGACGCTACCAAATTTCCACCCTCTTTGATGCTGTCGACATTATTGCTGATAAGCTTGCGAATCTGCTTGGCTTCTTCTGCACTTCGACTCGCCAGATTACGCACTTCTGAGGCCACGACCGCGAATCCTCGGCCTTGCTCGCCGGCGCGCGCCGCTTCTACTGAGGCATTCAGGGCCAGAATATTGGTCTGAAAGGCAATATTATCGATGGCTTCCACTATTGCCGTTACTTTTTGGTTGGCTTCTTCAATCTGCTCCATCGCCATGCGCGCCCGTTCGGCTATATCGTTTGCCTCATTGGCCTGGTTCGCCATGTCCTGTGTGGCATGGCGTGCTTGTTGCGCGGTATCCGCACTCTGTTTTACGGTCGCCGTAATCTGTTCCATGCTGGAAGCCGTTTCAACGAGCGAAGCGGATTGCTCTTCAGTGCGTTGGGCAAGGTCCGCGTTGCCTTTTGCAATTTCCTTACTGGCTAACTCAACGGACTGAGCACCCTGTTTGATGCTGGCAACTAACTCTTCTGTTTTTATCGTCGATTCGTTGAAGGCGAGGTAAAGCTGAGAAAGTTCATCACTGCCTGGAACGGCTAAGCGCTGAGTGAGATCACCACCGCGAGTTTGAATGTTTTCAAGCGCTACTTGTAATGGGCGAGCGATACTCCGGACAATAAGCACTGCAAGCAGAATGGCTAGTACCGCGGCTGCTAAAGAGAAAACCAGGTAATACACTAGCTCACTTACTGCTTGGTTGCGCAGGTTATGGGTAGTCTCAAGCAAAACGTCGGCTGCACTCTGCCCAACACCCGCTAGCTGATCAATCAGCATGGTCTGCTGTTCAAACCATTGTTGGTGGTTGAGGTTAAAATCTCCCTCAGTCCCGCGCTCAATCGCGATACCCCGCATACCCATCAGGTTTTTGGCAAGATCACTTGCCAATACCTCAGCCAATTCATTTTGAATGCTTTCATTCGAAAAACTCTTAAAGCTGTTGATGTAGACGCTAGATCGGCCTGTTAACGCGAGCAGGTTAGAGTACATTGTTGGTGACAGCGTGTTGGTGCTAAAAGCAGTCGTTAATATGGCACGCTCTATGCCTGCTAATTCTTTGACATTTAAAAGATTATAATAAGCATTGAGCTGCCTGATAACTTCGCCTTGTTCAACACTAAATGTTAGTTGGCTGACAATGCTAATTAAAAAGTTATTAATCTCGGTGTAGTAGGCGTTGGATTGCTCACTGGCTAACTCCTGGCGATCAACGCGCTGACGATGAGTGGTTAATGCACTTAAAAGGTTGTTAGCCTGAGTTACTTGCTCCTGTACCGCAGTATCACCGTCAGCGTAGGTTAGATTAGCTGTATAGGTATTAAATTCGCTGAGGCGCTCGTCAGTGCTGCGGCGTTGAACAGGTAGTTCCGCTCGGAAATTCTGTCCCTTGCTGCCTAAAAATGCGGCTGTCATTCCTCGCTCGCGCTGAAGTTCATGAACCAAGTCTCCGGCATATTGGCTAAGCACCGTCATTTCCTGTAGATGGCTCATTTCAGAGACAAGCTCTTTTCGTTCCCAAATACCCGACATGGCTAACCATGTCAGGGCTATCAATGGTAAGGCTAGAACCAATACAAATTTACGGCCTAAGGAAACACGGTGTAGTGCCTGAAGCATTATGTTTTCTCACATGGAAAGGGGAGTTCATGAAGCTCTCGGGGCGGGCCCTATCAACAGCATGGGGTGAGCTCTAACGGCTCATACTCCCTGTATCGGCACCACGGATTGATACTAAAGTCTTGATGTCAATTTACTGTCATAAAATTGACTCATATCAATTTTTGGAAGCGGTGCTGCTCACAAGGGGGAGAACTGTTGGTGGCGGTGATTACCGTCTGGCAGAGATATTCCCGGTTTTGACTTACTTTTTCGAAGGGAAGGGTAAAGAACGGTGGTTGGTTAGGATCAATGGGAATGGGCGTATGCGTTCGAATGTCGGGATGGTAACGACTATATCCTTGATTATGAGCTTATCATTTATGACCATGCATAATCTGTCGCATCCTGGCGACTTACACCTAGCTCGCGATATGTGTTTCTGGCTCGAAAGCGTGTTCATTCAGCCATTTAGCTAAATTGCTCAACGCTTTCATGGCACCTGTCTTGGTGTTAGGTGACAGGCGTTACCTTCAAAAATGCCTGTTCAATTTTTTTCACCAAGGGTCATGACTTTCCTGTTATGGGCATCACCGCAAAGCACACTATCTCGTTTTCTTTCTACCTCGTTTTCTTTCTACCCCGTTTTCTTTCTAGCCCGATGCGCTGCCGCTTTCATTCTGTTTCCGCAAGCAGCCATGCTACACCAGCGTCGCCGGTGGGATTTTGTTTGATCGTGGAACAACAGAACGCAGTCTAAGGCTTCGCACTCTTTAACCAGCTGCAAATCTTCCTCGGTAAGCAACTGGACCAATGTCCACGCGACAGGCTGCAACAGGCTTTCACTTTCCATGTTGCGCTTAACGGTTTTTTTCTGAAACGCCGACTCCGTTGGCTGCCATTCGATTTTCTCTATGGGGTAACCCCGTTCCAGCACATGATTCACCACAGTGGGATCTGCGGGTCGCCCCTGCTGGGCCGAGATAAGCAGCTCCCTCATGTTTGCGCGCAATTGCCTGGCCAGGCGGGCTATTCCTGGCGGAGGGCTGCCTCGATACTCCGATAACACGCCCGCTTGCTGAAGCCACGTAATGACGCTGCTGTCATCATCCAGGCACTCTTGGCGCTCGTCCCCTACGCCAAATTGCGTGTTGATGAAATCGATGGCGAGATTGCTTGCAATAAACGGAGGCGCAATTTTAGATGACATATTAAGTAACCCTTAATTTTATATTTGACAGGTTACTATCGTTCTGCCTAACCTTCAAAAGTATTTATTAACGGTTACTAAGGAGTTTCTCTATGACATCTGAAAATATGGCGGCCTCCGCTGGCACCCAGGAAGCGCTGACGACCAGCGCTGGGCAGGCGCCTAGCTCGACTACACGGCAGGTTCACTATCGTTTCGAGAAAGTGGGCGATGTCGACGTCTTTTATCGTGAAGCGGGTGATCCAACGGCGCCGACGGTACTGCTGCTGCACGGATTCGCTGCCTCGTCGTATATGTGGCGTGATGTTATTGAGGCGCTTGCCTGCGAGTATCACGTCGTAGCACCGGATTTACCCGGCTTTGGCTTTACCGAGTCACCAGCGCGTGGGCAGTATGAATACACCTTTGCCAACCTAACAAAGACGATTGATCAATTTACGGATCAGTTGAAGCTTGACCGTTACGCTATTGCCGTTCACGACTATGGTGCTCCTGTGGGCTGGCGTTTGGCGCTGGCTCACCCGTCCAGAATCACCGCCATCATTTCGCAAAACGGCAATGCGTATGAAGAGGGGCTTTCACAAGGGTGGGCGCCTATTCGGGCGTATTGGAACGACCCTTCAAAAGCGAATCGTGACGCCCTTAACGACTTTCCGACGCCGGCGTCCATCAAATGGCAGTACGTGGAGGGGGTAAGCGACATAAGTGCCGTAGCACCGGATGCCTATACGCTGGAAGGGTCTCATATCTCTCAACCTGGGATGGCGGATATTCAGCTCGACTTGTTGTTGGACTACGCCACCAACGTTGCGAAGTATCCCGAATTTCAGGCCTATTTTCGGGAGCATCAGCCGCCGTTGCTCGCCGTATGGGGAAAGCATGATCCGTTCTTTCTTCCACCAGGTGCTGAAGCCTGGAAGCGAGATATTCCTGAGGCGGACATTCGCTTTTACGATACAGGGCATTTTGCATTGGAAACACACGGCGATGTCATTATCCCGGTGATCCGTGAGTTCTTGAGTAACCGCATTAAGGTGTAACTAGCGGTACTGAGAAAGCCAAGCTTAATGGCTCGGCTTTCTCGTTGCTAAAATGCGTTGCTTGTATCAGCGACTACCACACCTTAAACGGATTCAACCCGTTGGCCTGTTGCATCATCATGCGCTTGGCGAGCGGGAAGCGCTCGGCGAGCTGCAGGCTTAAATCACCCAGTTGGCGCAGCGGTCTGGCGCCGGTAAACAGGTGATGAAACGTGTCGGTAGCGGCGATCATAGCTTGGTTAGCTGCGCGACGCTGGCACTCAAAGCGGAGTAGGTTGACATAGTCGCCGGGGTCGCGGCCTTGAATGATAATCTCGGCCAGGGTGTCGGCATCGTGAAGGCCGATATTTAAGCCTTGGCCTGCCAGCGGATGTACCACATGAGCAGCATCACCAATCAGCGCTAAGCGCTTGCCGATATAGCGCTGGGCGTGTTGGCGTTTAATCGGAAAGCTGGCCCGTGCGACGATGCGGATGAGATTACCCAGGCGTTTTGGGAAAGCCATTTCGATGGCGGCTTTAAGCGCGTCATCGTCTAACTGTTCGCGGGCTTTGGTGGTCTCTTCTTTGTCGTACCACACTAAGGACGCGCGATGGCCGGGCAGGGGCAGCATGGCGATCGGGCCGGTAGGCGTAAACACCTGCCAGCTAACATCCTGCTGGGGTAGCTCGGTTTCCACGTTGATGATCATTGCCCGCTGATGGTAGTCATGGCGGGTGACGCTAATACCGGCCAGCGTCCGCAGGGTAGAGTGCGCACCGTCGGCGCCGACAATCAAACGGGCACTTAACGTTTTGCCGTTATCCAGTTCCAGTAGGCGGCTGTTCGTCGCCGACACGGTACTTAACGGCGCGCACTGGGTGTAACAAGTAACGCTAGGCAGCTGTTCTATGCGCTGCCATAGCGCATACTGCAGCGTGCGGTTTTCGATAAAGATGCCAAAGTCTTTCATGCCGCTATCTTCAGCGGAAAACAGCGAGTGACCGGTGCCGTCCTGATTGGAGACATCGATATGGCGGAAAGGGCAGCAACGCTCCTTAGGTAAAGACGTGCCGCTGGCCTTAACAAACGTCAATGAGCGGGCATTGAGCGATGAAATGCGTAGGTCATAATCGCCGCTGGGCGGGGTGGGGGCATCGCCCTGTTCCACCAGCCCGACTGAAAAGCCAGTATGGCCCAAGCGCGCCGCCAGTGCGGCGCCTACCATGCCGCCGCCGACAATAATAATGTCATGATCATGCTGCATAAGAGGATCTCCTGGACGCATAATAACTGTTAAAGGGCACGTTGCATGGCCCGCTGTTGCTATACAGTATCGTTGAGTTTGAGCAACATTGCCTAGAGGTGAACGATTGACGCAGGCCTTGGACATTGAAAAAAGCATCGCCCAGGCAGGTGAGGAGCTGGCAGCGTTTATTCAGCAGCACCCCAAACTGTGGGTGATTACCGGTGCGGGCGTAAGTACCGATAGCGGCATTCTGGACTATCGCGATACAGACGGCCAGTGGAAGCGGCCACCCCCGGTCCAGCATGGCGATTTTATGAGTTCTCATCACGTTCGTCAGCGCTATTGGGCGCGGGCATTGATTGGTTTTAGCGCCATGCGCGAAGCCCAGACAAGTGGGGCGCATCGGGCGCTAGCCGCGCTTGAATCTCAGGGCTATATCCTGCAGTTGGTCACTCAAAACGTTGACCGCCTGCATCAGCGGGCTGGTTCGCGGCGGGTGATCGACCTGCATGGACGTGCGGATATGGTGAAGTGCATGGTGTGCGACTATCAAATGATGCGCCACGCCATGCATGCCGAGATGGCGCGCATGAATCCGAGCTTTACTGGTTTGCAGGCGGGGCACGCCCCGGATGGTGACGCCGATCTGGAAACCGACTTCAGCTCCTTTCGCATTTTCGACTGCCCGCGTTGTCGCGGTATTTTAAAGCCCGATGTGGTTTTTTACGGTGATGTAGTGCCTGCCGAGCGTAGGTTAGCAGCGCAGGTAGCGCTGGCTGAGTCGGAGGCAGTGCTGGCCGTGGGCACCTCGTTGATGGTGTTTTCCGGCTATCGCTTCTGCCGCACCGCCCATGAACGCGGAATGCCGCTGGCGTCGCTCTCGCTGGGGATTACTCGGGCGGATGCGCTGTTAAGCTACCAATGGCGTGCGCCGTTGACGCCGGTACTTGAAGAGGCCGTTCGCTGTTTAAGGGGCGCTTAGCGCTTTAGTATTATTTGGATTTGCCTTCTGCTTTGCTGAGTGTTGGAAAAAGCGACGGGAGAGCTTGGTTACGCAGCTGACTGTTTCCGTGCCTTGATGGTTTTTATATCACGGCCTGGGGGTAAGCCAAACAAACGGCCATACTCTCGCGTAAACTGCGAGACACTCTCATAACCGACAGCGTAGGCAGCGTGGCTGATCATTTCGCCATTCGCAAGCAGCATCCTGCGCGCCTCCATCAGCCGGAGCTGCTTTTGAAATTGAAGTGGTGTCAGAGACGTTATAGCTCTGAAGTGTTCATAAAACGACGATAGACTCATGCCTGCCGCCTCTGCCAGCTGTTCTACACGAAGTGGCTCAGCGAAGTTCGTGCGGATGAGTGCTACCGCGCGCGCAACGCGCTGAGCGTGGCTGTCAACAATGCCAAGACTACGAATAGCGCCGCCATGGCGGCCCATCATCAGCCAGAAATGCAGCTCCCGAATTAACTGAGTCTGAAGAATAGCCAATGGCCCTGGGCGCTCAAGAAGTCGCATCAGGCGCAGTGAAGCGTCGACCACTTCTGTCTCCGTTGGATGAACACGAACGGGCATATCGGTGGCTGGTGGATTGGCGTCTATTTCAACGACAAGACCCTCAATTACGCTGGGATTGAGGTCAAGAACGAGCGAAAAATAGGGGGCACCTATACTTGCGCGCGTGATCTGACTGACGGTGGGGACATCGGCGGTAATCAAGAGGGATTCTCCTGCGCCGAGATCAAACGTGCGATTTCCCATGATGACCCGTTTGCTGCCTTGAAGCACCATGGCCACTAACGGCTTGTCTATATTGAAGTGCAATGCGGTAGGCATGGTCTGATGAATAATCGTCAATCCAGGGATAGGCATTTGGGTAACGCTGGTCGGACCAACGTGTGCCTCCGCGTAGCGGCGCACTGTCTCAAGCAGGTTTTCAGTCATGGTTTAAACATTAAGTGATACTTATTAGTGTCGCAACATTATTGGAGTAATAGGCAAGAGGAACCGAGTATCCAGCAACAAGGAGCGGAGCCGGTCGGCGATAGTACTGATGAGCGCAACGCTCACCAGCACAGGAGCTTTCCATGACGACTATTTCAATTATTACCGGTGGCAGCCGCGGACTTGGCCGTAACACTGCTATCAGCATTGCCCGCCATGGCGGCGATGTCATTCTCACCTATCGCAGTAATGCTGAGGGCGCAAATGCAGTCGTAGCTGAGATCGAAAACATGGGGCGTAAAGCCGTCGCGCTACCGCTTGATGTGAGCGATATCTCTACCATTCCCGCTTTCGTCGACAGTGTCCGTTCGGCGTTGAAATCGAACTGGGATCGGCACCGCTTTGAGCATCTCATCAATAACGCGGGTCATGGCGAAATGGTGCCTTTTGCCGAGACGACCGAAGAGCAATTCGACCTGCTATTCAATGTTCACGTCAAAGGCGTGTTCTTCCTAACCCAGGCGCTTCTGCCATTGCTTGCCGACGGCGGACGCATTGTAAATTTCTCTTCGGGCCTCACCCGCGCCACCTTCCCTGGGTTCTCTGCCTATTCCGCCGCCAAGGGGGCGGTCGAGGTTCTTAGTATCTATATGGCCAAGGAGTTGAGCAATCGCGGCGTGACTGTCAACACGATTGCCCCCGGTGCGATTGAGACAGACTTTTTGGGCGGTGCGGTACGTGATACGCCGGAGTACAACGAGGCGTTCGCTAATATGACGGCCCTTGGCCGCGTAGGTGTACCCGACGATGTTGGTCCGGCGATCGCCAGCCTGCTTGGTGCGGACAACCGGTGGGTGACTGCGCAGCGTATCGAAGTATCGGGTGGTCAGAACATCTGATTACGGACGCGTTACTTAGGCTCTGAAGTTAGGTTTGCTAGAGGCCGCTGCACCACCGTGCGGCGGCCTCACTTCATTGAAGAGGTAAGTATCACGAAGAGGTAAGTATCTCTTGTCGTTAGCGCACCTTGGAAACCCATGGATTGTCTTCCAGCCAGAGCCGCCAAGGCGCATCGCGGTGCTCGGGCTGCGCGTAATCGATGCCCACACGTGGGCCACTGGCTATCGAGGCGTCGTGGGCAGCGGCGCTAATCCACAGCTTGTCAGCCTGGGTCATATCGTGACCATACAGCGCTTTATCAATCGAGAACGCACGGGTGAGCTTTCCAGGGCCATTGCTGAGCTGTTTACCTAAGGCTTGGCGGGTGGCGCGCATGGCGGCTTCGTTTAACGTGGGCTCTACCGCGCGAATCAACACCGCACAGGGCGAATCTTCCGGCTCAGTGACCACATTCAGTAACCAATGCATGCCGTAAACGAGATAAACGTAGGCGTGGCCTGCAGGCCCGAACATCGCTTCTGTCCGTGGCGAGCGGCATTTATGGGCATGGCAGGCAGAGTCTTCAGCGCCACAGTACGCTTCGGTTTCAACGATTCTGGCAGCCATCTGCACGCCGTCCTGTTCGCGCACTAGCCAACAGCCCAGCAACTCTCTAGCGACCTTAAGCGTGTCGCGATTATAAAAGTCGCGGGGGAGGGGCGTTAGCGCGCTGCCTTTAACATTAGATATGTTTGGGCACGGTTTTAACATCATCGCCTCGGCGTTTACTTGAGTAGAGTGCTAGGGTATTAGCTAACCACAGCCAATTGAAGCGGAGTGTATCGTGCTGTCATTTGAACATTTGTATTCCACGTTACCGAAACCCCTCTGGGTCGCTACCCAGGCAACGCCGGTGGCCCAGCCTGAACTCATCGCCTTTAATGCCTCGCTTGCAGATGAACTGGGCGCTAAAGAGATTCCTGACCCAACGACACTTGCCCAATGGTTTAGCGGTAATCAGGCCATACCGGGGGCTAAATCGGGCGCGCTGGGTTACGCAGGCCATCAGTTCGGCAACTTCGTGCCCCAATTGGGCGATGGCCGCGCGCTGCTGCTGGGCGAAGTGATCGACCAAAATGGCGTGCGCCGCGATGTGCAGCTAAAAGGCAGCGGCCGCACGCCGTTTTCCCGTGGTGGCGATGGCCGTTCGCCGTTAGGCCCGGTGCTGCGTGAATACCTGGTTAGCGAATTTATGGCCGCCATGGGGATTCCCACCACCCGCGCGCTGGCGGCCGTTACTAGCGGCGAGCGCGTGGTGCGGCAGATGTCCGAACCCGGCGCCGTCTTTACCCGCGTGGCGAGTAGCCATATTCGTGTAGGCACCTTTCAATTTGCCGCTGCGCAGCGGGATGAAGCCTTGCTAAAAGCCCTGGCGGACCATGTGATTGATCGCCACTACCCTGAAGCCGCCAACGCAGAAGACCCCTATATGGCACTGCTGGAAGCGGTGGTGGCCCGTCAAGCGGTGCTGATCGCCCGCTGGATGAGCGTCGGCTTTATTCATGGGGTGATGAACACCGATAACTGTAGCATCGCGGGGGAAACCATCGATTACGGCCCCTGTGCCTTTATGGAACAGTTCGACCCGCAAAAGGTGTATAGCTCTATCGACCAAGGCCGCCGCTATGCTTTTGCCAACCAGCCTGCGATTGCCCAGTGGAACCTGGCCCGCTTTGCTGAAACGCTGCTGCCACTAATGCGTGAAGAAGGTGATGCGGTGGTTGAGCAGGCCACTGACGCCATTCGCCACTTCGAGCCACTGTTCAGCGCTGAACAACGCCGTTTGCATGCCGATAAATTAGGACTTGAGGCGGAAAGCGAGCAAGCAAAATCACTCATGGAGGGGCTGGAAATCCAAATGCATCAGGGGCAAATGGACATGACCGCTACCTTTGATGCGCTCACTCATTACGCCGCCTTGCCAATGGCTGAACATTACGAGGCGCTGCTGGCGCTAACGACCCACCCCGAGGAACTGGCAACGTGGTTTAAGGCGTGGGAAGTGGTGGCCGTGGCGAGTCAAGACAGCCAGCGCTTTGCCGCCATGCGCCGTGCCAACCCGGTGATTATTCCCCGCAATCACCGCATTCAAGAGGTTATTGATGCTGCTTACCAAGGTGATTTTGCCCCTTTCCACACTCTACTGGCAGTCGTCACCCAGCCGTTCGATGAGTCCGTTGAAGCACGCCGTTTGGCAGCGCCTGCCACGGAAAATGAGCAGGTGCTAAGAACATTCTGCGGCACGTAGGTTGTGATAAACTGTGATTTTTTACAGTTAAAAGGGTAGCCAGTGCGCAAGATTATTCACTGCGACTGTGACTGTTTTTTTGCGGCGGTGGAAATGCGTGATAACCCCGCGCTACGGGATATTCCCATTGCCATCGGTGGCAGTGTTGAGCAGCGCGGGGTGGTCGCTACCTGTAACTATCCCGCCCGTGAGTTTGGAATTCACTCGGCCATGCCGATGGCTCAGGCGCTCAAGCGCTGCCCGCATCTCACCGTGATCCGCGGTGAGATGGCCAAATACAAAGCGGTGGCCCGCCGGGTATTTGCGATTTACCGCGAGGTCACCGACCTTATCGAGCCGCTCTCCTTGGATGAGGCTTTTCTGGATGTCTCGGAGGTCACGCTGCATCACGGCAGCGCCACGCTAATGGCAGAAGCCATCCGCGAGCGGGTCAGCCGCGAAGTGGGAATTACCGTTTCCGCCGGCGTGGCGCCCAATAAGTTTCTGGCCAAAATTGCCAGCGACTGGAACAAGCCCGACGGCCTGTGTGTGATCACCCCCGATAAAGTCGATAGTTTTGTGCAGCTGCTGTCAGTGAAAAAGATTCACGGCGTTGGCCCCCGCACGGCAGAAAAGTTGGCGGGGCTGGGTATTCATACCTGCGCTGATCTGCGTACCCGCTCGCTGACCGAACTGGTCGAACACTTTGGCCGTTTTGGAAGGCGGCTGCACGAGCTAAGCTGGGGGCGGGATGAACGTCCGGTAAAAACCCACCGCGAACGTAAGTCGGTCAGCACCGAGCAGACCTATGCCCAGGACTTACCCGACCTCGATGCCTGCCGCCGCGAGCTACCGGCACTGATTGAAGATTTAGAGCGGCGCTACGCACGGCTTGACCCACCGTTGGCGGTGCGTGGCGTCATGGTGAAGGTGAAGTTTAGCGACTTTACCCAAACCACCGTAGAACACGCCGACCCCGCCCCCAACCTTGAACAATTCGAAACCTTACTCAATGTCGGCTGGGCCCGGGGCGAGCGCCCCGTCCGCCTGCTCGGCGTGGGTTATCGGCTCGCGGAAAACAGCCAAGAGCAGCAGCTATCGCTGTTTTAATTAGCCTGTTAACCCTTATGCTGATTGACGCTCAATCAGGTGCACGATAAAACAGATGTATGATAGGTGGTCTATTCATCGCCAACTTGACCATCGCCATTTAGTTATTTTTCCAACGAGCCCGCCATGTCTGCTGATGCCACGTCACGTACCCGCTTAGTGTTTGCCCATGCCAACGGTTTTCCAGGGTTAAGTTACCGCACCCTGCTGAATCCTCTGGCAGAGACCTTTGATCTGCATCCGCTGGACCGCCTGGGCCACCACCCGGATTACCCGGTGAATCACAACTGGGGCAACTTGGTGGATGAGTTGCTGAGTTATTTGCCTCAGAGCGATACGCCGTTGTTGGGCGTTGGGCATTCGCTGGGTGGCACTCTGATGGCCATGGCGGCTGATAAACAGCCCGAGCGGTTTTGCGGCGTAATAATGCTGGACCCACCGTTAATGCTGGGAACGGATGCGTGGGCGATGAAAGCCGCTAAGCGATTTGGTTTTATTGATCGTGTGACGCCTGCCGGTAAAACCCAGGGGCGGCGTACTGTATGGCCAAGCCGTGAGGCGATGGCCAACTCGCTGGGTCGCCGGGGCTTGTTTCGCCGCTTTACCTCGGAAGCACTCAACGACTACATTGAAGCAGGGACACGTTTATTGGATGACGGCAGTGCGGAGTTGACGTTTGATCCGCGTATCGAAGTTGAAATTTTCCGCCATTTGCCTGATCACCTTTCGCGGATGCCGAAGCGGCTGGGCGTACCGATAGAACTGGTGGCGGGTAACGAGTCGCACCTGCTGACGGCGTCGCGCATCAAGCGCTTGAAGCGCAAGGGCCTAGTGGTGAGCGAAGTGCCTGGTACGCACATGTTCCCGATGGAACACCCGGATGAGACGCGTGCCGCTATTTTGGCTGCCTGGCAGCGCATCGCTAACGTTAGGCAGTCTTCCCATACAGCGTAAGGAGGCGTTATGTATCTTTCCGTACAGCTTAGTTATTACCCGCTGGCCGATGACTTCAAGCCAGTGGTTAAAGAGGTGGTGAAACGCCTGGAGGCGACGGGGTTGGAAGTACACCCGAATCGCATGAGCACTCAGATATTTGGCGAGTTCGATGCCGTGATGGCGGCGTTAAGTGAGGTAATGAAATGGTCGTTTGAGACCCATGGCAAAGCAGTGTTTACGGCGAACTTCCTGGAAGGCGACCGCCGTCCTCGGTAGGGAGTATGGCCAAAACAACCCTTGGCGGGGGCGCTGTAAACCCTTCCCTGGGCGCTACTTTTGCCATCTGACCGCCAAGGACGGCGGAAATGCCGGAAAAGTCGGGAACTCTTTTCCGGCCATGGCAAAAGACCCCCGCTACGGGCTGCTTTCGGCCTTTTTAGTCACTTGGGCTGTTAGGTCAGCGATTCCAAGCAGGACTCAATGATATCCAAGCCTTCATTGAGCACGTCGTCTTGAATAGTCACGGGCATCAAGAAGCGGATAGTGTTGCCGTACATACCGCATGAAAGCAGGATCAAGCCCTCTTCGCGGGCTTTCTTGCACAGCGCAGCCGCCAGTTCCGCGTTAGGCGTGTGGTCAGCTTTGTTTGAGACCAGCTCAAACGCGGCCATCGAGCCCATGTTGCGCACGTTATCGATGCAGTCAAACTTGCCAGCCCACTCATTGAAGCGCTTCGCCAGCTTGTCGCCCAGGGCTTGGCTCTTCTCCAGAATGTTCTCTTCTTCAAATACGTCCATGACCGCTAACGCCGCCGCACAGGCAGTGGGGCTACCGGTATAGGTGCCGCCCAGGGAGTTAGGGCCGGAGGCATCCATTACTTTGTCGGTACCGACGATCGCGGAGATCGGCATGCCATCGGCCATACTCTTGGCCATGGTCATAATATCCGGCTCAACGCCGCTGTGTTCGATGGCAAACATCTTGCCGGTGCGGCCAAAACCCGATTGCACTTCGTCGATGATCATCAATATGCCGTGCTCATCACAGATCTCACGGATCTTGGTCAGGAAGCTGGTAGACGCTGGGTAGAAGCCGCCTTCACCGAGCACCGGCTCAAGCACGATCGCCGCGGTATCTTTCGGGTTGGCATCGGTTTTTAGCGTCATCTTCAAGCCGCGGATGGCTTCATCCTCGCTAACGCCATGGTAGGGCACTGGGAAGGGGGCGCGGAAGACGGTGCCCGGCATGGGGCCAAAGTCGCTCTGGTAAGGCGCTACCTTGCCGTTCATGGCCATGGTGAAGAAGGTCCGGCCGTGGTAGCCGCCGTCAAAACAGATGACGTTGGAACGGCCGGTAGCCGCGCGCGCGATCTTGACCGCATTTTCAAGTGCTTCTGCACCTGAGTTAGCCAGCATGACTTTGGCATGGCCACGGACCGGCACGATTTGGCTGAGCTTTTCAGCCACTTTTACATAGCCTTCATAAGGCATGACCGTTTGGCAGGTGTGCATCAACTTATCGAGCTGGGCTTTGACCGCAGCGACCACTTTAGGGTGGCGGTGGCCCACGTTTAGCACGCCAATACCGCCCGCAAAGTCGATGAAGCGGTTGCCGTCAGCGTCCCAGATTTCAGCATTTTCAGCACGGTCGGCGAATGCCGTCGCAGGACTAGCGGCGCCAGCGGCGACGTATTTGCGTTTTAGCTCGTTCAGTTCGGCATTGCTGCTCATGGCTTACTCCCTATTGATGAAGGATGATCTTTCAGCATAGTGCGTAGCTTTTAGCATAGTTCTTAATAAGGTTGCTTACATGAGTGACGATGCGATGACAGCACAATTATGCCATTTTAAACTCATGCCGTAGCTTTTGAAGGCGCGCCGTTAAATCTACGCTAAGGGCGTTCACCCGAGGTTTGGCAAAGTAAAAACCCTGCTGGCAAACAATGCCCGCGCGTGCCAGCCATCGTGCTTCGGCGCGGGTCTCTACGCCTTCGGCAATCAACGTCATATCGAGTTTTTTAGCGAGGGATATAATCGCACTCAACAGCACTTGGCGGCGTTGATCGCTATCGCAGCGTATCACCAGTTCACGGTCGATTTTAAGCTTATCTGGCGTTAAGTCGGTGAGTAGGTCCAAATTGGCGTAACCATTGCCAAAGTCATCGAGCGCCGTTTGGAAACCCAAAGAGTGATAGGTATTTATAATGTTGTACAGGTGCTGTCGGTCGTGGACGCGCTCGGTTTCGGTGATTTCAAAAATGAGCCGGTGAATTGGCCAGCCCACCCTTTCGGAAGCCGCTAATGTTGGCTGGATACAGGCTTTTGGCTCATGAATGGCGTTGGGCAGAAAGTTAATCGATAGATTGGTTTGCATGCCCAAAGCGCTGGCCATTTCGATTGCTTTCACTCGGCAGGCTTGGTCAAAATGGTAGCGCAAATCATCAGTGACTTTTGCAATCATGCTCTTAGCAGACTCCCCGTTCGTACCGCGAGCCAGGGCTTCGTAGGTAACGATGCGAGCCAGGGATAAGTCCACAATCGGCTGAAAAGCCATGGTGAATTCAAATGGTAATTCGCCTTCACAGCGATGACAGCTGCCGTTAACGCGTGCGCACTGGCTCATTGCTGCTCCTGCCTGATAGTGGCGAGTTAGGGGCGCGTTAGGGGCTGGTGCCGCTAAAACTTTAGTGTGAAGAAGCGCTGTGACTATAGGCAAGGCTGCAGTCGAGGATAGGGGCGCTTGGCGTTGCTTTATATATCTAAATATAGTCCTGATGACGCTTTATACAACAGTGATTGTCTTTCAAGCGCTGTTAAATAATCCCCGCTTCGCGAAGCGCAGTGCGCTGTTCGACACTAATCCCCAGTTCTTCTAACACGCTTTCAGTATGTTGCCCCAAGTGGGGCGGCGCTGTGCCGGCACTCATCTGGGTGCCGTTAAACCGGATCGGATTGGCGACAAGATCCACTTGGCCTGCTTGATCGTGAGGCAGCGTCTGTTTGAGACCGCGGGCTTTAACATGGGGGTCATCGAAGACGCGGTCGAGCGTATTGATGGGGCCGCAGGGCACACCCACGGCTTCAAAGGCGGCCAGCCATTCATCGGTGGTGCGTTGGGCCAGTGCCGCTTCCAGCTGGGGAACCAGCAGGGCACGGTTATTCACTCGGGCGCCGTTGGTGGCAAAGCGTGGATCCTCGGCCAACGCTGGTAGCGAAAGCACCGCACAGAAACGCTTGAACTGTTCGTCGTTGCCGACGGCCATAATCATATGACCATCTTGGGTGGCGAAGGCCTGGTAAGGAACGATGTTAGGGTGAGCATTACCCAACCGCTGGGGCACATTGCCGGAGGTCAGGTAATTTAATGCTTGATTGGCGAGCACACCGACCTGGACATCCATCAGTGCCATATCGATATGGCAGCCAACGCCGCTATCGCGGCGTTGGTAAAGCGCCGCCAGCACTGCATTGGCCGCGTACAAGCCGGTAAAGATATCGGTGAACGCAACACCGCTCTTCACTGGCCCGCCGCTAGGCTCATTATCAGGCTTACCGGTTAAGCTCATGATCCCGCCCATGGCTTGAATCATAAAGTCGTAACCGGCGCGATGGGCGTAGGGGCTCTCCTGGCCGAATCCGGTAATCGAGCAGTAAATCAGCTTGGGGTTCAACGCTTTAAGACTAGAGTAATCCAAGCCATAGCGCTTTAAGCCGCCGACTTTAAAGTTTTCAAGCAGCACGTCAGATTGAGCGACCAACTGCTTGATCACCGCTTGGCCTTCGGGCTTGGCCATATCGACGGTCACCGAGCGTTTGCCTCGGTTAGCGCACAGGTAATACGCCGACTCTTCGGTGCCGGCCAGCCAAGGAGGTCCCCAATGACGCGTGTCGTCGCCGCTACCGGGGCGTTCCACCTTAATGACATCCGCGCCCATATCCGCAAGCATCTGGCCGCACCACGGTCCGGCCAGTACTCTGGAAATATCGAGTACTTTTATTCCGGCCAGTGGTTTAGTTGGCTCACTCATAAAGGGCTTGCTCATAAAGGCTGTTTCCTTGGCTGATAGCGTTTAAAAGAACGACTGAATGCCTGTCTGCGCGCGGCCAAGAATTAAGGCGTGAACATCGTGGGTACCTTCGTAGGTATTCACTGATTCCAGGTTGACCATATGACGAATAACCCCGTACTCGTCAGAAACGCCGTTGCCGCCGTGCATATCGCGGGACTGGCGAGCAATATCCAGCGCTTTGCCGCAGTTGTTACGTTTGATCAGTGACACCATTTCCGGTGCCCAGTTGCCGCTATCCATGAGGCGGCCTACCTGCAGCGCTGCTTGCAAGCCCAGTGTTATCTCGGTTTGCATATCGGCGAGCTTTTTCTGGATCAACTGGTTGGCAGCCAGCGGGCGGCCAAACTGCTTGCGGTCTAGCGTGTATTGACGTGCTGCGTGCCAGCAGAACTCCGCGGTACCCATAACACCCCAGGCGATGCCGTAGCGTGCTTTGTTCAGGCAGCCGAACGGGCCTTTCAGGCCGCTGACGTTGGGCAGCAGGTTCTCTTCAGGAACGAAGGCGTTATCCAGTACGATCTCACCGGTAATCGATGCACGCAGTGACACCTTGCCCTCGATTTTAGGCGTGGTGAAGCCTTCAGTGCCGCGCTCAACGATAAAGCCTTTAATTTGATTATCGTGGGCTGCTGACTTCGCCCAAACTACCGCGATATCGGCGATCGGACTGTTGGTGATCCACATTTTGGCGCCGGTCAGGCGATAGCCACCGTCGACTTTTTCCGCCCGGGTAATCATGTTGCCGGGGTCGGAGCCGTGATCAGGCTCGGTCAGACCAAAGCAGCCGACCATTTCGCCACTGGCAAGCTTGGGCAGGAATTTCTGCTTCTGCTCTTCAGAGCCGTACGTTTCGATGGGGTACATCACCAGCGAGGACTGCACACTCATGGCGGAACGATAGCCGGAGTCAACACGCTCGACTTCACGGGCGATCAAACCGTAGGCCACGTGATTAACGCCTGCGCCGCCGTACTCGGGGGAAACGGTGGCGCCGAGCAGACCAAGCTCGCCCATCTCAGTCATTATTTCGCGGTCAAAGCGCTCTTCGCGGAAAGCGGTTAGCACTCGGGGCTGAAGGTTTTCCTGGCAATAATCGTAGGCCGCATCGCGGATCTGGCGCTCTTCATCAGTGAGCTGTTGTTCCAGGAGCAGCGGGTCGTCCCAGTTAAAATGTGTCATGGCATGGATTCCTTTATTCGTTCGGCAGGCGCTTTTATGGCAGTCACTTTTCTTGACGGTCACTAACTTGACGGTCACTAACTTGACGGTCACTAAAGAGCGTAGCGCCTACAGCGATGAAATGGGCGGTCGTAAGAAGTTGCAAAGGTGCTTGCAATCAATGTATCGCCGTTTTTTTAAAATATCTACATTTTTTTAAAACGCAGAATTTAATTGATACGACCTGACTAGGTGGTGTCACGTGGCTAGGTGATACCCCGTGCTTTGAGCACGCGCGTAATAATCGGCACCGGGGTCATCAAGTGGTCCCGCATCATCGTGTCGGCCTGGTCTGTATTCCTGGCTAAAATAACCTCTACCAGTGCCGCATGTTCCTGCCGCTTAAGCTCTAGCGCTTGAGATGACATCACGGTTTCTTGAAGCCATAGGTGGCGGTAACGCTCCACCTGATCAAACAGGGTATTGCGCATTTGCAATAGGTGAGGGGAGTTGCAGCCACTGGCGATGGCGGTATGGAAAGCTTTGTGCCGCTGATCCCAGATGTCGAGCAGATCATCGGGCGTGCTGACGTCGGTGACTTTCGCTAACCGGTGCGCGGTGGCCAGCACCGTGGCTTCCCAGTCGTCGTCGCCACGCTCTATCGCCAAACGCAGTATCAGCCCTTCAAGCTGAGCGCGAGCATCATAAATATCGTTGAGTTCTGCCAGTGACATCGGGGCTACGCGGTAGCCTCGCTGGCTGATCGCCACTACTAGGCGGTCAGCGACTAGTTGTGAGAGCGCCTCCCGCAAGGGCCCGGTGCTGGCGCCGTAATGGTCTTTCAAATGGCTCATTAGCAGCTTCTGTTCAGGAGCGTAGCGGCCACGAATAATGTCATGCTTGAGTTGGCGATAAGCGCTAATGGCTAGATTTTGGCGAGGCGCGCTTGACGACGTAAAACCTGACTCCATAGCAGTGTGGCTCCTGGGCGTTTGACAATAAGGGGTAAAAATTGTCGGCTATTACCAAAAAATATTAACAATTTGGCATAGGGTAAGGCATTTATGCGGAGATTCGTCATTTTCTTGAGCAAATAACCATTTAGAACGGGCCTGCAGCGCAGTCATTGAACAGCAGATTAAGGCACCGTTGCGCTGATAACCTCTATTAGCATCTAACGCATAAGCCGTGCTAACTTCTCCTCCACCGCTTCTGGTTGCCTATGGATCAAGCAGAAGTTGGGGCTTCAACACCTCCTTTGATTGTCAACCATACCTATAAGTCCAAACAGGACGGAGGAAACGCTCATGCGAACTCTACGCTCTCTATACACCACAGCCGCTGCCGCTTCTATGCTCGCGGTCGCGCTTCCCGCAAGCGCTCAACAACTCTCAATCGCGACTGGCGGTACCGGTGGCGTTTACTACCCTATCGGCGGTGGTTTTGCCGAAATGATCAACAACCATATCGAAGGTGCTCAAGCGACTGCTGAAGTGACCGGTGCCTCGGTTGAAAATATGGGCCTGATCATGCGCGGCGATGCGGACCTTGCGTTGGCACTGGCCGATACGGTTTATCAAGCCTACACCGGCACGGATGATTTTGAAGGTCGCCAGATTGAAAACACGCGCGCATTGGCCTCGGTTTATCCCAACGCGGTGCAACTGGTAACCCTGGCCGAGTCGGATATCGAGTCGATCGCTGACCTGGCAGGCAAGCGCGTTTCCGTGGGTGCGCCGGGTAGCGGTACCGAACTGAATGCACGCGCGCTGCTTGAAGCCAATGGCATTAGCTATGAAGACTTCACACCTCAGCGTCTTAACTTCAACGAAACCGCCGATGCAATTCGTGACGGTGATATCGACGCTGGTTTCTGGAGCGTTGGGCCGCCGACGAGTTCCATTCTCAACCTGGCTGCAACACGCGATATTCGTCTGATTAGCCTTTCTGATGAAGAAGTGGCCAATGCTCAGGCAGAAGAAGAAGTTTTCGCCCCCTACGAGCTTGCCGCCGGTATGTATGACGGTATGGACGAAGCCGTGCAGACCATTGGTATTCCTAACGTGCTCGTCGTTAATGCCGATATGGACGAAGAACTGGCTTACCAACTGACGCAATTGTTGTTTGAAAACACTGATGAACTGATTGCGGTTCACCCTGCAGCTAACGACACCACGGTTAAGTTCACCATGGAATCAACACCCGTGCCGTTACACCCAGGTGCATTGCGTTATTTCGAAGAAGTCGGTGCTGACATCCCGGATCGTCTGCGCCCGTAACAGCTAAAAGACATTGCCATAAGGACATTGCCATGCAGTGGCAACAACGACTGGTGGCGCTACTCATTGCATGTTGTCCGCTCGCCGAAGCGGGGGCTTCCCCCGCTTCGGCGACTGCGCTTATGCGCTTAGCCGTGGTGACCGAACAAGGTGACGTCTTGGTAGACGAAGCGATGCCTTCTGGAAGCCGCTGGTGTATTAAGTGGCAGCACTCCGTTGAGCACTTCACTGTGCTGGACTGCTATCGTAACGCTGAAGGTGTTATGCAATTGGAGCGTAGCCATCAACCTGACTTCGCTGCAGGACTTGGGCATATCTTTGGCCGTGGCGAACAGGTTTCAGACGGCAAAGGCGGTTACTGGATTAATGCGATTAACGAGCCGGTGGCCAATAACCGGTATGTATTAAGAGTAGGTTCACCAACCGTCAATCATCGAGTGGTGTGGCCAGACGGTGAGCATCCTGCGGTGAGCCTAAGTGAGTACGCCGCTGGGCAACGCGTGACCATTCAACTGGTAGCCCCTCACGCTTCCCCGCGTAGATAAAAACGACATTAGTTAACGCTTCCGAGGACTTCATGAACGAATCCAAGCAACCGCCGAGTGTGATGCCGGGCGGTAATGCGATTCAACCCCGCATGGTGCTGTGGTCAATCACCATTGTGGCGGTGGGTCTTTCCCTGTTTCAGCTTTATTCAGCCGGTATTCAGCCCTTAGGGCTTTTTTATCAGCGTAGTATTCACCTGGCATTGATCATGATGCTAGCGTTTTTAATGTTTCCTGCTTTTGGCCCTACGCGTAAACGTGGGGTGTTGGGCTGGGGCCTTGATCTACTGTTTTTTGCCGGTGCGGTGCTGACCGGGGGCTACTTAGTGCTCAACCTGGATGAGATTTTCAGCCGTGCGGGTTTTTGGAACAGCACCGATATTCTGGTTGCCTGCATCGCCACGGTCACTGTACTGGAAGCCAGTCGCCGGGCGGTGGGTTTTGGGATGACCGTGATTGGCCTGTTGGCAATTGTGTACGCCTTTGCCGGGCCGCGGGGCGAGCTGCCGTGGTTGGGCGAGTGGATGCCCGGTATTTTGGAACACCGCGGCTACACGATTGACCGGGTGGCCGGCCAGCTTTACCTGGGGCAAGAGGGGATTTTTGGATTGCCGCTCGGTGTTGCCGCGACGTATATCTTTATCTTTGTACTGTTTGGTGCCTTTTTGGAGTGTACCGGGGCGGGCAAATTCTTTATTGATATGGCTTATGCAGCCACGGGTCGTCAGCGTGGCGGGCCAGCCAAAGCGGCGGTGTTAGCTTCTGCGGGTATGGGCTCTATTTCGGGTAGTGCCATTGCCAACGTCGTCACCACGGGTGCCTTTACGATTCCGCTAATGAAGCGGCTGGGCTACAAGCCCAAGCAGGCGGGTGGTATCGAAGCGGCAGCCTCGACCGGTGGCCAGATTATGCCGCCGCTAATGGGCGCAGGGGCTTTCTTGATTGCGGAATACACCAACACGCCGTACCTGGATATTGTCAAAGTCAGTATCCTGCCGGCGATTATGTATTTTGCGACGGTGTATTTGTTTGTCCATATCATTGCGCTTAAGCAAGGCATGCAGGGCTTACCCAAAGAAGAACTGCCGCAGATGCGCCAAGTCATGAAAGAGGGCTGGCATTTCCTGCTGCCACTGGCCGTGCTGGTTTGGCTGCTGGCGATGAGTATGTCGCCGATGCGAGTAGGCTACTACGCCGTCGTCACCATGGTGGCCGTGGCGGTCATTCGCTATGCGCTGTGGTTCTTCTTTGTAGCGCCTCGCCAGGGCGAGCCGGTGACGGCGACGGCCGTTAAAGATGTCATCCGCGCAGGCTTTGCCAAGCTAATTGAGGGCTTGGAGTTAGGTGCGCGCAACGCGGTGGCGGTTTCCATGGCCTGTGCGGTCGCCGGGATTATCGTTGGGGTGGTGGGTTTAACCGGCCTGGGGCTGAAGTTCTCTTCAATGATGCTGGCCTTCTCGGGCGGTAATATCCTACTGGCGCTATTAATGGTGCTGTTGGCCAGTTTGATTTTGGGGATGGGGCTGCCGGTCACCGCCAGCTATATCGTCTTGATTGTTCTGGTAGGGCCAGCGCTTACCCAAGAGTTTGGTATTCCGTTACTGGTGGCACACCTGGTGGTGTTCTGGTACTCCCAGGACTCCAACGTAACGCCGCCGATTGCCTTGGCAGGCTTTGCCGGGGCGGCGATTGCGGGCAGTAAGCCGATGGAAACCAGCTTCCAGGCGTGGAAGTTCGCCAAAGGACTTTACCTGATTCCGCTGTTTATGGTGTTCAATCCAGAGATCATTATGGGTGGCCCGGTGCCGGTGGTGGTCTGGAACGGGGTGATCGCCATTCTGGCGTTGGGCGCTTTTGCGGCAGCGTTGGAAGGGTATCTCTTTACCCGCATGTCGTGGTTGCCACGTATCGCAATTACCGGGGCGATCATTGCGGTGTTCTATCCCAACCTGCTCAGTGAGGTTGCCGGTGTCGTTGTAATGATTGTTGCCATTGGCGCTAACTGGCTGGCCAGCAAACGCGAAGCGACCGCGACGCCTGTTAGCGGTTAGTGGAAGGCGGTATAACCAGTAGTGAAAAAGTAACAAATAGTGAAAAATAATAAGTAATGAAAAGGCCCGGAGATCTAATCTCCGGGCCTTTTGTTTGGTGGGTCTTTTGTTTGGTGTGCTATGGGATTGGCTGGTTTAGAAGATCGACTCAGCGGTACCTGAACCCTGGGATCCACTAGCTTCTTCCAGCTCGCGGCTGATGCGACGCTGCTGGTAGTCCGGCAAGTGATCCTGGTGGAACAGCTCGGTAATACCCCCCGTCTGGCCGTCCGCTAAGCGTCGGCCTGATTCCGGGTCTACCTGCGCGGTCACCACTGTCGATGGGCGCTCGGGCACGGCACTAGGCGTACCCTCCAAGGCATTGCCCATAAACTCTATCCAGACAGGTAGCGCGGCATTAGCGCCATACTCGGCAATGGTTTCGTTGCTGTCCTTGCCTACCCATACTGTGGTCACCAGGTTGTTGTTAAACCCTGCAAACCAAGCATCACGCTGGCTGTTAGTGGTGCCGGTCTTACCGACGATATCGTCACGATTAAGGCTGAGTGCGCCACGACCGGTGCCCGACGTAATAACGTCACGCAGCATATCGCGCAGAATGTAAACAGCGGCAGGGTCGGCCACTCGTTTAGCTACCGGATATTCGCGGCCATCAATTTCAACTGTTTCCTGGTCTTCGGCACAGCTTGGGCAGGCTACCTGTGGGGTGGCTTCATCGATGACTTCGTTATCGTCGTCACGGGTGACGCGCTCGATGAACCAAGGCGATACCTGGAAGCCGCCATTGGCAAGCACGGCATAGGCGTTGGTCATTTCCATCGGCGTCAGGCTTGCACTACCCAGTGCCAGTGCTAACCCATGCGGTAAACGGCCAGGTGCAAAGCCGAAGCCTTCCAGGTATTCAATCGTATGATCCAACCCCATGGTCTGAAGGACGCGGATGGTTACCAAATTGCGTGAACGGGCAAGGGCGGGGCGTAAGCGCATGGGGCCTTGAAAGTCACGGCTAGAGTTGACCGGTCGCCATATGGAGTCGCTGCCATCATCAAGTACCACGGGCGCATCGTTCACGACGCTGGCGGCATTCATCTCGCCATCTTCAAGGGCCGCTAAGTAAATAAAGGGCTTGAAGATCGAGCCCGACTGGCGCTGCGCCTGTACCGCACGGTTAAACTTGCTGGCGTTAAAGTCAAAACCGCCCTGTAGCGCCAAAATAGCGCCTGTTTGAGGATCTTGCGCGACCAGCGAACCTTCAGCATCCGGGCGCTGAGAGAGGCGTAGTGAACCGTCTTCCTCCTCAATCACGCGAATCATATCGCCGCGTACCGCAATCTCTTCCGCCGAACTGGGCTCGGCACCGCGGCTCCGAGGGCTTAGGTAAGGACGAGCCCAGCTCAAGCCTTCCCAGTCGATGGTTTGTAGGCCACCGCGGCGGGTAAGCACCTGCATCTCTCGACCGCTACTCTCTACCACAATGGCGGGCTGGAGAAGCCCATAATTGGGCGTACGTTCAAGCACCTGAGCCCAGTTACTAACGTCGCCCTCGATCCCCTCGACTTCCGTTTGACTGCGCTGGGCCGCTTGACGTGCGGTCTGACGGATCTCTGGCGATTCGGAAAGCTCTTCTTCCAGGCCTTGGATAGCCGTTTGCTCCTGCGCTTCAACCAGGCTTGCGGCAATATCACGCTGTTCCGGTCCGCGCCAACCGTGGCGCAGGTCATAGTCAGTCAACCCATTGGCCAATGCTTGGCGGGCAAGGGGCTGCAGCTCGCTATCAATGGTGGTGTAGATACGATAGCCGCCAGTGTAAGCGTCATCGCCGAAACGCTCCACAGCATACTGGCGCGCCATTTCAGAGACATAAGCGGCATCGACTTCTGCTCGGGTATAGTGGCGGCGGGCGGTGACGGGATCTTGAACGGCTACTTGGTAAGTTTCATCGTCGATATGCCCAAGCTCGCGCATGCGGAATAGGATCCAGTTGCGACGAATCAGCGAACGCTCGGAGTTAGCTAGTGGATTAAACGCGGAAGGTGCCTTGGGCAGGCCAGCAATCATGGCCGTTTGCGCCAGGTTAAGCTCGGCGAGTGGCTTGTCGTAATAGGTTTCGGCAGCCGCAGCGATACCGTAGGCGCGATTCCCCAGGAATATCTTATTGACGTAAAGCTCAAAAATTTCCTCTTTATTGAGCACTTGCTCCATTTGCAGCGCCAGCAGGATTTCACGAATTTTACGTGTAAAGGTCTGGTCTAGCGTCAGCATATAGTTACGCGCGACCTGCATGGTGATGGTCGAACCGCCTGATTGGATGGTGCCGCCACTCTGCACAAGCTCTACGGCGGCCCTGGCCAAACCGCGCGGGTCGACGCCTGCGTGGTCAAAATAGCTGGCATCTTCGGCTGCGATTAAGGCATTGATCATATCCTGGGGGATTTCATCAAAGTTGATCGCCATGCGACGCTCTTCACCAAACTCGCCGATCAATTTACCGTCCTGGGTAAAAATGCGCAGCGGCGTGTGCAGTTCGAAGTCCTGCAGTTGGCGAACGTCGGGTAGCCCCGGGGCAAAGTAAATGGCGGCACCTACCACGGCTAACGCGGTGGCACCGACCAGCGATACAACCAGGAAAAAGAGCGACACAATAAGGGTTCGAAGAAACGTCATGAACAGAGAGCACCCGGGAAGAATAAAAAGTACGGCAACTAAACGGCCGTATCATGAAATTGGCTGCCATTATAGGAAGCTGAGGCGGCCACCACCAGTGTTGATATGTCGTAAGTTCGTTAGCGTGTGACTTAACTAAAAATCATGTAACCTCAAACTACGTGTGATAAACGGGCGACAAGCAGGTGGAGCCAGACCCAATATGCGCTTTCTAAAATCTGGTAAGGGATTGATCGGTGTCGATATTACATCGGCAACCGTTAAACTGCTTGAGCTAAAACAGTGCCACGATAATTACCAAGTTGAAAGCTATGCAGTGAGGCCGTTACGCGAAGGCGCCGTCGTCGAGCGCCGTATCCGCGATATTGATGACGTCGCTAGTGTACTGAGTCGTGCCGTGGAACACGCCAAGCCCTCTACCCGCAAAGCAGCGGTTGCCGTTCCTGCGAGCGCAGTGATTACCAAAACGCTGAGCTTTCCTGCCGGGCTAAACGAAGAGGAGATTGAAGAGCGCATCGTGGCCGAATCCGACCGCCATATTCCTTTTCCGTTCAATGAAGTCGCGTTTGATTTTCAGTGCCTTGGTCCCGCGCCCTTTGATGATGAGCAGCAGCAGGTAATGCTGGTCGCCTGTCGGCAGCAGGATATAACTCAGCTTACTGAGACATTAGAGCGAGCTGGCTTAGAGCCTGCCGCCGTTGACGTTGAAACCTTTGCTATGGAGCGTTCGCTAGCTGAGCTGCGCCGTCAGCTTGAGGTTGAGAATGACCCTACCGCCTGCGTTGGGTTAGTGGATATTGGCGCCAATATGAACGCCTTTCACGTCGTCCGTGGCGGGCACATCGTTTATACCCGCGACACAGTGTTTGGCGGTCGGCAGCTAACCGATGCGATCCGCGATCGCTACGAATTGAGCATGGAGGAGGCAGGGTTCGCTAAAAAGCGTGGAGGGCTACCTGATGATTATCACGAGCGCGTCCTTAACCCTTTTTTGGAAACCGTGGTGCAGCAAGTGGGGCGCTCATTGCAGCTTTACTATACCGCCGGGCGTCAGCAAGAGGTGAAGCACATTGTGCTGGCAGGTGGTTCGAGTGTTATTCCAGGGCTTGCCGAGCGGATTGCCGACGACAGCGGTATGTCAGTGACGATTGCCAACCCCTTCCAGCGCATGCTGGTGAATAAGCGCTTAAATCTTCAGGCGTTGACTAATGATGCCCCCGCGATGCTCACGGCAGGGGGCTTGGCGATGAGAGTGAATCAATGAGGCATGGTCAATGAGAGTTAGCCAGTGAGAGTTAGCCAGTGAGAATTAACCAATGAGCATCACTATTAATCTTTTGCCCTGGCGTGAAGCGCAGCGTGAGCAACGAACACGCAAATTTTACGCCATCGTGGCAGGCATGTTGGTATTTGGCGTAGCCCTTGGCCTGATGATCTCTCAATATTACCAACTCAAACTGGCTGCCCAGGAACAGCGCAATGCTTACGTGAGTGATCAAATTGAGCAGCTTAATGCTGATATCGACGGTGTTTCACGCTACGCAAGCGATGCTGAGCGTTTAGGCGAGCAGATTGCGGTGTTCCAGGCATTAAAGGCCGAGCAAACGAATACCGTGCAGCTATTTAATGACGTGGCGAATAGCGTGGCTAACGGCGTCATTTATCAACGGCTGGCGAAAAGCGGTAACAGCGTTAGCGTAACGGCGGTGGCAGGTAGTGAGCGGCAGGTCTCTGAGCAACTGCGACGTATTGCAGCGCTGCCTGGTTTAGGTGTGCCCTCTCTCTCAGCGGTTGAGAATGACCAAAATGGTACAGGCCGGCTATTTCGTTTTGACGTTAATCAGACCCTGGCAGCAGAGTTGCAAGAAGCGGGTCAAGACGTGGAAAGAGGAACACCATGAGCCTTAACCGCGAGCAGTGGGCTATCGAATGGCAGAACCTGCGCGATGTCGACTGGCGGGATCTCGACGTGAAGGAAGCCGGTGGCTGGCCGTTGCTGTTAAAAGGTTTGTGCTGTTGTTTGGCACTGCTGGCGGCATTGAGTGTCATGATGTGGTTAGTGGTGAGCGAACAGCGCGAGGCTTTCGGCGCGGCCCAGCGTGAAGAGGTCAGGCTGTTGAGTGCGTATCGCAGTCAGGCCTCGGAAGCGGCCTTCTTACCTGAAATGCGTGAACAGCTGGCTACCCTGGAAGAGCAGATGGCGCGTTTGCGCACCATGCTTCCCACCGATGCAGAAATCCCCTCGTTGCTCGATAGCATCAGCGATGCCGCCGTCGAAAACCGCCTGACGATTGAAACGATTCGGCTGCGTCCAACGCTAACGCAGGCCCATTATATCGAGCAACCGCTTGATATACAGGTGCGTGGCGGTTATCACCAGTTAGCTCGCTTCAGTGCCGATATTGCCTCGTTACCGCGGATGGTGACCCAGCACGATTTTACGTTGGAGTCAGTTGAAGGGCGTGGAGACACGCTGCGTCTTTCGCTATTGGCCCGTACCTATCGCTACATTGAGGAAAGTGATCAGGCAGCCAGTGATGAGGCGCAAGCGCTATGAGGCGAAAACAAATAGCGCTGCTCGTCGTGAGGGGAGCCGCCGTCATTACCCTAATGGCCTCAACAGTGATGCTGGCAGGCTGTGCGGACGCAGACTTGCCCCAGCTAGAACGCGTCTTGGCCGATATACGTCAATCGCCGGGGGGGCAGCCACCGAGCATGACTGTCGCGATGCCCGAAAGCCGCGATTTAGCCTACTTATATAGCGATGGTCGTAGCCCCTTTTTGCCGCCTGAAGCCATTGCCCAGGGCAGCCTTAATCGTAACGAGGGCGCTCTCGCCCCTGACCAGCAGCGCACGCCGGAGCCACTGGAGCAGTTTCCACTGCAGGAACTCAGATTGGTCGGTACGATGCAGATGGCGGGACGGCAGGTGGCGCTGGTTGCATCGCCGGATGGTAATGTGACCAGCGTGAAAGAGGGAAATTATATGGGTACTGATTATGGGCGTATTGCCCAGGTAAGCGCACAAGAAGTTCGTATCATCGAACGGGTGTTTACCCAGCGGGAAGGTTGGCAAGAGCGGCAAGCATCGCTCGTTATCAACGCAGGGTCTGCGCGCTAATCACGTAGCCACTTTTTTACCAGTAAGCGGATAATAGCTCATGGCAGTTACAGCTTGGCGAAACACTCTCTTTATGGCCATGGCCGCAGTACTTGTATTAGTACTTTTATTAGTACTTTTATTACTGCCTTCTCTGGCGGCTGCCTCGGTGCTGACCGATATTGATGTGCAGCCCGCCGACAACGGTGGTGTCAATGTCGACCTTAGCTTCACTGGTGGTGTGCCTGAACTACGCAGCTACCGCTTGGATTCACCTCCACGTGTGGCCTTGGATTTGGCTGAGGCCCAAAGTGGCCTCACTAATCGGCGGATCAAAGTGGACCGCCACGGTATCGAGCAGATTACTGCCTTGGAGGGCAATGGCCGAACGCGTTTGGTGGTAACGCTCAGCGAGCCGCAGGCGTTCACATCTAGTGTGCAGGATAACCGTCTACGGCTTACCTTCGAGGCAGACAGCAGCCGCTCTCCTCGTCCTTCTCCCAGCATTGCTTCCGCGGGGCTTGAAACTGACGAAGGGCCGCAGATCGAGAATATTGATTTTCGTCGTGGCGCAGATGGCGCTGGTCGGCTGATGGTCACTTTTGACCGAGAAGGCGTCGAGGCGGACGTCCGCGAAGGCGGCCCTGATCAAGTGCTGGTTAATTTGCGCGATGTGGCCATTCCCGACTCGCTTAACCAGGTCTACGATGTCACCGATTTTGCTACACCGATCACGCGGATTACGCCCCGCACCAACCAGGGTGATGCCCAGTTGGCCATCGCCACACAGGGCGCTTATGCAATGATTTCCTCGCAGAGTGGCCGGACGCTGACGGTCGAAGTGCAGCCCGCCGGCCAGGAAGCGCAATCCTCCCAGGCAACAGGCGAGCGCTTCACTGGTGAACGTTTAAGTCTTAACTTTCAGGATATCGAAGTGCGTTCGGTGCTAGCGACGCTGGCCGAGTTCACTGGGTTAAATCTAGTGGCTAGTGACAGCGTAACGGGGCGAGTAACGCTTAACTTAAACGATGTGCCTTGGGACCAGGCGCTAGCGTTAATTCTACAAAGTCAGGGGTTGTCGAGCCGAGAGCAGGGCAATGTGATTGTCGTGGCACCTGCCAGTGAGCTGGCAGATTTGGAGCGCCAGGAGCTTGAAGCGCGCAATCAACTTGAAACCCTTTCGCCACTGGTGACCGAGTTCATCGAGATCAAGTACGCCCGAGCTGAGGATTTGGCCCAGCTGCTGCGCGGCGGTGAAGGCGATGGTTTTGGACTGCTCACCGAGCGTGGGCGAGTCAGCATTGATAACCGCACCAATACGTTGCTAGTACAGGATACGGCTGATCAGGTGCGCGATATCGTGCGCACCATTGACCGCTTGGATGTCGCCGTCCGCCAGGTGCAAATAGAAGCGCGTATTGTCATCGCCCGAGACACCGCTTCACGCGAGCTGGGCATTAACTGGGGCATGTCGAGCACCCGAGGCTTTCAAGAGGGGGAGGATGGCACGTTCAGTCGACGCGATATCAACCCGAATGGCATTAACCGGGCGCAAGGGGGCTTGACCGTGGATTTAGGCGCTGCCACTGGGCCGGGCACCGGTTTTAGTTTTGGTTATTTATCCGGTGATATTTTATTGGATTTAGAGCTGCGCGCACTGGAAAGCGAGGGTAAAAGCCAGACTATTTCTCAGCCCAGAATTATTACCGCCAATCAACGTACCGCCAAAATTAGCCAGGGTGAAGAGCGCGCCTTTCAAAGTGTGGATGGCAATGACAACCCGGATACCGAGTTCAAAGAAGCCGAGCTATCATTGGAAGTCACCCCGCAAATTACCCCCGATAACCGTATTATCATGGATCTGGTGATCAAAAATGACAGCTTCCGTGAGTCTGAGTTTGGCGGCGAGCCGCCAATTGATACCAACCAGATTGAGACCCAGGTACTGGTGGATAACGGCCAAACGGTGGTGCTAGGCGGTATTTTGACCACTGAAGAACTGCGCCAAATCGCCAAAACACCGCTTTTGGGCGATATTCCTTTGCTGGGTAGACTGTTTCGCTATACCGAAGAGAGCAATGAAAAGGTAGAGTTGTTAGTCTTTATTACTCCACGACTCCTAGACGATGGCTTAACGGTTCGCTGATGCAGGATTTACCCAACTTATTTCTCATAGGCCCCATGGGGGCTGGCAAAAGCACTATTGGTCGCCTGTTGGCGGCCGAGCTTTCGCGCCAATTCTATGACAGTGACCACGCCATTCAAGATCGCTGCGGGGCGGATATACCCTGGATTTTTGATGTCGAGGGCGAACAGGGCTTTCGCCTGCGGGAAGCTCACATGATTGATGAGTTAACCCGGCTCTCCCCCGTGGTGGTTGCCACCGGCGGTGGTGCGGTGCTGCGCGAAGAGAACCGCCGTGCACTGCGCGAGCGTGGCACGGTGGTGTATTTACTGACCACTGTCGACCAGCAGCTCAAGCGAACGGCAAAAGATCGCAATCGCCCGCTTTTGCAGTGCGATAACCGTGAGCAGGTGCTGAAGGATATGTTTGCCCAACGTGATCCGCTCTATCGGGCGACGTCGGATATTGCGGTGCGCACCGACCGGCGTAGCCCGCGGGCAGTAGTGAATGAGATTCTGCGTCGGGTGCATCGGCTGGTGGACCCTCTGAAGTCCTCGTCGCCGTCTCATGCGGCTGGAACGCTTAACCATAAGGTATCCCCATGACTTCGACAGCCAGCGCGCCACGCACGCTTCATGTTGCGTTAGATGAGCGCAGCTACCCGATTCATATTGGTACCGGGCTAATGGGTCGGGCCGATACGCTGACACCTTACTTGGCCGGAAAACAGGTGATGGTGGTGACCAACGAGACCATCGCGCCATTATATCTGGAAAAACTCTGTGCCAGCCTGCCCGATCATTTGGATGTGCGTACGCTGGTGTTGCCTGATGGCGAGCAGTACAAAAACATTGAGCAGGTCAGCCGTATTTGGGATGCGCTGTTGGAATCCGGTTTTAACCGTCGCTGTACTCTGATCGCCTTAGGCGGTGGGGTGATTGGCGACATGGTTGGCTATGCCGCAGCTTCCTATCAGCGCGGCGTGGCGTTTATCCAAGTGCCGACCACGCTGCTTTCCCAGGTAGATTCGTCGGTGGGTGGCAAGACCGGTGTGAATCACCCACTGGGGAAAAACATGATCGGTGCTTTCTGGCAGCCTAAAGCCGTGCTGGTGGATATCGATACGCTGAGGAGTCTGCCGCGACGCGAACTCTCCGCCGGGCTGGCCGAAGTCATCAAGTACGGACTGATCCGCGACGAAGCGTTTTTAAGCTGGCTGGAAGCCAACATGCCCGCACTGCTTGATGTGGAGCCTGAAGTAGTCGTAGACGCCATTGCGCGCAGTTGCCAAATCAAAGCAGACATTGTCGCCGAAGATGAGACTGAACAGGGCGTGCGTGCATTGCTCAACTTGGGCCACACGTTTGGTCATGCCATTGAAGCGCATCAAGGCTACGGCAACTGGTTGCACGGTGAAGCGGTCGGCGCGGGCATGGCCATGGCGGCAACGCTTTCAAACCGGCTGGGGTGGATTGATGATGCAGCACTAGCGCGCAGCCTAGCGGTGATTGACAGCGCCGAGCTACCCTTGGCGGCACCCGCCAACATGTCCAGCGATGACTTTTTAACGCGCATGCGGCTAGATAAGAAAAACATCGATACCCGGCTGCGACTAGTGCTGCTTAATGCGCTGGGTGATGCCTGTGTCAGCGATACAACGCCCGTTGAAATGCTTGCTACCCTGCTTGACGATTACCCTCGCTGTTAAACCACTCTAGAACATCTATTTCAGCAAAACGCATACGGCAGGGCAACCCTACAATAGGGCTGCCCTGCCGTCGTTTGTAAGTGGGGATGAAAAGCTAAAATCATTCGTTTGCCGGCTGCGGTTTAGATAATCCGCATGCCTTATGCGCTATCGGCATGGGGTTTTTTAGCATCATTAGACTAAAGTATGGCATCTAATTCTTTTCGTTTATTTATCGTTTAACGCATTTACAAGTGCTTGAAGTGTATGCTTTTTTCATCTCGGAGGGTTTGCAAATGCAGGATTTGAAAAGGGTTTCCCTAACGTTGTGAGCGTCAAGAGATTGCGCAACGTAGGCGCCAATCGCTATGCTTACCGGCCATTTTCTTGCAGCAGCCTACGTGGGAAATACCCTATTCTGGGCAGGTTATAAACACCATAAAAAAAGCAAAACCGTCCTTTATACCATATAAAAGCTGCTAAAAAAATACGCTGACTAGTAGAGGCACGCCCATGAATAGAGGTCTTCACCAGCCTGGCGAATTTCGCGATAACTGTGGTTTTGGCCTGATTGCCCATATGGAAGGCCAGGCTAGCCACGATTTGCTGAAAACTGCCATCGAATCATTGACCTGCATGACCCACCGGGGCGGTATCGCTGCCGACGGAAAAACCGGCGACGGCTGTGGTCTGCTACTCAAAATGCCTACCCCTTTTATGCAGGCGCTGGCCAAAGAGGCGTTTGATGCCGACTTGGGCGAACGCTTTGCCGTGGGCGTCGTGTTTCTACCCAACGATGATGCCCGTGAAGCGAATGCCCGCGATACCTTGACCCATGAACTCGAAGCGCGTGGGCTCAATGTGCTGGGTTGGCGCGATGTGCCTACGGATCCCAGCGTTTGTGGCCCCATGGCGCTGGATTGCCTGCCGCGTATTCGCCAGCTGTTTGTAAAGCCTGGCCTGGGTGAGCACTTCGATGTTGACCTGTTTATGGCTCGTCGCCGCGCTGAACAGGCGTTGCGTGACGAAGAGGACTTCTATGTCGCATCGCTATCATCCGAAGTTATCTCCTATAAAGGCTTGGTGATGCCGGAGGATCTACCGGCGTTTTATCAGGACTTGAACGACCCGCGTCTAGAAACTGCCATTTGCGTTTTCCACCAACGCTTCTCGACCAATACCGCACCTCGTTGGCCGCTGGCACAGCCGTTCCGTCTGTTGGCGCACAATGGCGAAATTAATACCATTGAAGCCAACCGCGGCTGGGCGAACTCGCGTAAAGCGAACTTTGTTAACGAGCGCCTGCCGGATATCGCCGAGCTGGATGAGATCGTCAACACCACCGGTTCTGACTCTTCAAGCATGGACAACATGCTGGAAGTGCTGCTGACCGGTGGAATGGAACTTCATCGCGCGGTGCGCATGATGGTGCCACCAGCGTGGCAGAACGTCGAAACCATGGATGCTGAACTGCGTGCGTTCTACGAATATAACTCCATGCACATGGAGCCGTGGGACGGCCCAGCGGGCGTGGTCATGACCGATGGCCGCCAAGCGGTCTGTATGCTTGACCGAAACGGCCTGCGCCCGGCGCGCTGGGTGATTACCAAAAACGGCTATATCACGTTGGCCTCGGAAACGGGCACCTACGGCTACAAGCCGGAAGACGTGGTTGCCAAAGGTCGTGTTGGTCCTGGCCAGATGCTCGCCGTGGACACCCAGACCGGTGAAGTGCTGCACACTACTGATATCGATCAGCGCCTGAAATCCGCCTACCCCTATAAGCGCTGGTTAAAGCAGGAAGCCAACTACTTGGAGTCGGCGCTGACCGAGCTTGCGCGTTTCCAGACCATGGATACCGACTCGCTGAACGTTCAGCAGAAACTTTTCCAGGTAAGTAATGAAGAGCGCGACCAAGTGCTGCGTCCGCTGGCGGAAAGCGGTCAGGAAGCCGTTGGCTCTATGGGCGACGATACACCGATGGCGGTGCTGTCGAGTCGGCCTCGCTTGTTGACGGACTTCTTTCGCCAGAAGTTTGCCCAGGTCACCAACCCGCCGATCGACCCACTGCGCGAAGCGATCGTCATGTCGCTGGAAACCTGCTGTGGCGCCGAACTGAACGTGTTTAAAGCCACGCCTGAGCACGCGCATCGCTTGATTTTGACGACCCCGGTGCTGTCGCCGCGCAAGTTTACTGCGCTGGTGAGCCAGGATGACCCGGCCTTTGCCAGCCATACGCTGTCACTGGGTTACGACCCCGAGCAGCAGAGCCTGCACCAGGCGCTCAAGGCGCTCTGTGCAGAAGCTGAAGCACAAGTGCGCGCAGGTAAGGTCATTTTGGTACTTACCGACGCCGAGCTGGCGAAAGGGCTGATTCCCATTCAGGCTGCCTTGGCGGTGGGGGCTGTGCACTCGCATTTAGGCCGTTTGGCATTGCGTCCCAACGCCAATATCGTGGTCGAAACCGGCTATGCACGCGATGCTCACCAGATGGCGGTGCTGTTTGGTGTGGGTGCCACAGCGGTTTATCCCTGGCTTGCCTATCAGGTCATGGCGGATATGCACCGCATCGGCGAACTGACCGGCAACCCGGCTGACGGCCGCGAGAATTATCGTAAAGGCCTACAGAAAGGTCTGTTCAAGATTCTGTCGAAAATGGGTATATCGACGCTGGCCTCCTACCGTGGCTCGATGTTGTTCGAGGCGGTGGGCCTGGCCGATGAAGTGATGGACCTGTGCTTTGTGGGCATGGCGTCGCGTATTCAGGGCGCTGGATTTGCCGAGTTGCAGATGCAGCAGGCGCTGCTGGCAAAAGATGCCTGGACTCCCCGCAAAGGAATCTCCCAGGGCGGCATGTTCAAGTATGTCCACGGCCACGAGTATCACGCCTATAACCCCGACGTGGTGATGACACTGCAGGCCGCCGTGCAGGAAGGCAGCTACACTAAGTGGAAAAAGTTTGCGCAACTGGTTAACGAGCGTCCGGTCGCTACTATTCGTGATTTGCTCAAGCTCAAACCTGCTGAAACGCCGCTTGCGCTGGAGGAAGTAGAGCCGATTGAAGACTTGCTGCCCCGTTTTGACAGCGCGGGCATGTCACTGGGTGCGCTTTCCCCGGAAGCTCATGAAGCCCTGGCTCAGGCAATGAACGAAGCCGGTGGTCGTTCCAACTCCGGCGAAGGCGGCGAAGACCCAGCGCGTTACGGCACTATCCGTAGTTCGAAGATCAAGCAGATCGCCTCGGGTCGCTTTGGTGTTACCCCGGCGTATTTGGTCAATGCAGAAGTACTGCAAATTAAAGTCGCCCAGGGCGCTAAGCCCGGTGAGGGCGGTCAGTTGCCCGGCGGTAAAGTCAACCAGCTAATTGCCAGACTGCGTCACGCAGTACCGGGCGTTACGCTGATTTCACCGCCGCCGCACCACGACATCTACTCGATCGAAGACCTAGCGCAGCTGATCTTTGACCTCAAGCAGGTCAATCCAGACGCACAAGTGTCGGTCAAGCTGGTCTCCGAGCCCGGCATCGGTACGATCGCGACTGGTGTTGCCAAGGCCTACGCCGATTTGATTACGGTCTCGGGCTATGATGGCGGCACGGCGGCGAGCCCGCTGACCTCGATCAAGCACGCCGGTTCGCCCTGGGAATTGGGCTTGCCCGAAGTGCACCAGGCGCTGCGTATTAACGGCCTGCGCGATAAGATCCGTCTGCAGACCGATGGTGGTTTGAAAACCGGGCTCGACGTGGTCAAGGCGGCGATTCTGGGCGCTGAGAGCTTCGGCTTCGGTACCGCGCCCATGGTCGCGCTGGGCTGCAAGTACCTGCGTATCTGTCACCTCAATAACTGTGCCACCGGTGTGGCGACTCAGGATGATTTTCTGCGTGGCGAGCATTTCCGCGGCACCGTGGATATGGTCAAAAACTACTTCCGCTTTATCGCCGAAGAAGTGCGCGAGTTAATGGCGATGCTGGGTGTACGCAAGCTCACCGACCTAATTGGCCGCACCGACCTGCTGGAAGTGCTTGAAGGCAACACAGCGTCCCAGCGTAAGCTCGACCTGACGCCGCTATTGGCGAATGACTTTGTGCCGAAAGATGCGCCGCAGTTCTGCAAGGTTAGCCGTAACGTACCTCACGACCCGGGTGCTAAAAACCAGGAAGTGCTGGCGGCGTTGAAAGATGCCATCGAAAACCGCTCGGGCGGCGAATTTGATTTCACTATTACTAACTGTGACCGGAGCGTGGCTGCGCTAACGTCCGGCGCGATCGCCAAGCGCTATGGCGACGAAGGCCTGGAAGACGCACCGATCACCGCCCGCTTTACTGGGGTGGCGGGGCAGAGCTTTGGGGTATGGAATGCGCGCGGCTTGAACCTTTATTTGGAAGGCGATGCCAACGATTACGTCGGTAAAGGCATGAACGGCGGCAGCATCGTAATTGTGCCGCCTAAAGTCAGTCAGTTCGAAAGCCATAAGACCGCTATTGTCGGTAACACCTGCTTGTATGGTGCTACGGGCGGTACGCTGTTTGCGGCCGGTATGGCGGGCGAGCGCTTTGCGGTACGTAACTCTGGCGCGACAGCCGTCATCGAAGGCGCAGGCGACCACTGCTGCGAGTATATGACCGGCGGTTTGGTCTGCGTGCTCGGCGAAACCGGGGTTAACTTCGGCGCAGGCATGACCGGTGGGTTTGCCTATGTGTTAGATGAGGAGCGCACCTTCGTGGACAAATATAACCACGAGCTGGTCGAGATTCATCGTATCAACACAGAGGTCATGGAGGCGTATCGTCGTCACCTGCGTGAAATGATCGAAGCCTATGTGGCTGCAACGGGGTCAGCGCGTGGGGCGGAAATTTTAGAAGACTTCAGCGATTACGCGCGCCACTTCTGGCTGGTGAAACCCAAAGCGGCCAGCCTGGGTAGCTTGCTGGATCAGTCTCGGCGTCAGCCGGAATAGCCCGCTTATGCCCCTCACGCTGACAGGAGAAAAAGATCATGGCTAACCGTTTAAATAACGATTTCCAGTTTGTCGATGTGGGCCGTAAGGACCCACAAAAGAAAGACGCTCGCGCCCGTGCTAAAGAGTTTGCGGAAATTTATGAGCCGTTCAAGCCCACCGATGCGGCAAGCCAAGCGCATCGCTGCCTGCACTGCGGTAACCCTTACTGCGAGTGGAAGTGCCCGGTGCACAACTATATTCCCAACTGGCTACAGCTGGTGGTGGAAGGCAACATTATTGAAGCTGCTGAGCTGTCACATAAAACCAATTCGCTGCCCGAAGTATGTGGCCGCGTTTGCCCACAGGACCGCCTCTGCGAAGGCGACTGTACGCTGAATGACGGCTTCGGCGCGGTGACCATTGGGTCGGTGGAGAAGTACATCACCGATACGGCATTCGCTATGGGCTGGCGCCCGGATATGTCCCACGTTAGCTGGACCGACAAAAAAGTCGCCATTATTGGTGCAGGCCCTGCCGGTTTGGGCTGTGCCGACATTCTGGCCCGTAACGGCGTGAAGCCGGTGGTGTTTGATAAGTACCCTGAAATTGGTGGCCTGCTGACGTTTGGTATTCCTGAGTTCAAGTTGGAAAAGAACGTCATGGAACGCCGCCGTGCGGTCTTTGAGGAAATGGGCGTCGAGTTCCGTCTCAATACCGAAATCGGTACCGATATCGAGTTTGAAACCTTGATGCAGGAGTACGACGCGGTCTTTCTGGGCATGGGTACCTATAAGTACATGGAAGGTGGCTTTCCAGGTGAAGAGCTGCCGGGCGTTTACAAGGCGCTCGATTTCCTGATTGCCAACGTCAATCGCTGCCTGGGCTTCGAGCAAGACCCCAACGACTATATTTCCATGGAAGGCAAGCGTGTCGTGGTGTTGGGCGGCGGCGATACAGCGATGGATTGTAACCGCACCTCCATTCGCCAGAATGCGACCAGCGTGACCTGTGCGTACCGTCGTGACGAAGGCAACATGCCGGGGTCGCGCCGCGAAGTGGCCAATGCCCGTGAAGAGGGCGTGGAGTTTCTGTTCAATCGTCAGCCGGTCGCGGTAGTGGGTGAAGAGAAGGTCGAAGGCGTGAAGGTGGTTCGCACACGCTTGGGTGAGCCCGATGAAAACGGCCGTCAGCGCCCTGAGGTGGTGCCCGGCTCTGAAGAGATCATTGCGGCGGATGCTGTGGTTATCGCCTTCGGCTTCCAGGCAAGCCCCGCGCCGTGGTTCGACAGCGCCAACATTCAGGTCGACGAGCGCGACCGCGTCACCGCGCCGGAGCATGGCCAGTACGCTTTCCAAACCAGCAACGAAAAAATATTTGCCGGTGGCGATATGGTGCGCGGCTCTGATTTGGTGGTCACGGCGATTTACGAAGGCCGCCAGGCAGCGGAAGGTATTCTGGATTACCTGGGCGTATAAGAGCGCGTCTGACGCTTAGCGCAGCACCAGGGATAGGTCGTAGCGAGGGTCTTTTGTCATGGATGACAAAAGTAGCGCCCAGGGATGGGTTCACAGCGCCCTCGCGGAGACCTATCGCTGGGGCGGTTGCACAAGTGTGATTAATGAGTAGGTTTTGGCTGCTCAGTTCAAATTGAGCCTTAGGTCGTAATCTGCTAGTCTGTCGACCCATCCTGGCGTGGCTTTCTGCCGTGCCTTCTGATCACGTTTCGACAGGTTATCCATGACACGATATATCTTCGTGACCGGCGGCGTTGTGTCCTCTCTTGGCAAGGGCATCGCCTCCGCCTCGCTGGCGGCGATTTTAGAGGCCCGCGGCCTTAAGGTCACCATGCTCAAGCTCGACCCGTACATCAACGTGGACCCGGGCACCATGAGCCCCTTCCAGCACGGTGAGGTGTTCGTCACAGAAGATGGCGCCGAAACCGACCTTGATCTCGGGCATTACGAGCGCTTTATTCGCACCAAAATGACCCAGCGCAACAACTTCACCACTGGCCGCGTTTATGAGCACGTACTGCGTAAGGAGCGTCGTGGCGATTATCTTGGTGGCACCGTTCAGGTCATCCCGCACATCACCGACGAAATTAAGCAGCGCGTTTACGCGGGCGGCGAAGGGTTCGATGTGGCGCTGGTCGAAATCGGCGGCACCGTCGGCGATATCGAATCACTGCCGTTCCTGGAATCGATCCGCCAGATACGTAGTGAGCAGGGTGCCAACCGCGCGCTGTTTATGCACCTCACGCTGGTGCCCTACATCAAGACGGCGGGTGAAACCAAAACCAAGCCGACCCAACACAGCGTCAAAGAGCTGCGCTCCATCGGTATCCAGCCCGATATTCTGATTTGTCGCAGTGAAGTGGAGCTGGAAGAGAGCGAGCGGCGCAAAATCGCCCTGTTCACCAACGTCGAAGAGCGTGCCGTGGTACCGCTGCAGGATGCCGATACCATTTATCGCATTCCGCTGATGCTCCACGAACACGGCCTGGACGAGATCGTTTGCGATAAGCTGCGCCTTGAAGCCCCCGAAGCCGATTTGTCTGAGTGGGTGAAGGTGCTGGACTCTAAACTCAATCCGCTCAAATCCGTTAGCATCGCCATGGTAGGTAAATACATGGAGCTGCTGGATGCCTACAAGTCGCTCAATGAAGCGCTGATTCATGCCGGTATCCAAGGTCGCATCAAGGTCAACGTCGACTATATTGACTCTGAAGACATTGAACGCCACGGCACCGAACGCTTGGCGGGCAAAGACGCCATTCTGGTGCCCGGCGGTTTCGGCGAGCGCGGCGTGGAAGGCAAGATCCTGACGGCCCAGTTTGCCCGTGAAAATAACGTTCCCTACCTGGGTATTTGCCTGGGCATGCAGGTGGCCGTTATTGAGTTTGCGCGTAACGTAGCAGGTTGGAGCGATGCCAACTCGACTGAGTTTACCCACGATACCCAGCATCCGGTGGTGGGGTTGATCACTGAGTGGCTGAACCCGGAAGGCAAGATTGAGCTTCGCGACGCCGCGTCTGATTTAGGCGGGACCATGCGTTTGGGCGGCCAGGTTTGTCATCTTGCATCTGGCACCAAAGCACGCGACGCCTACGGGGCTGATGAGATTGTCGAGCGCCATCGTCATCGCTTCGAAGTCAATAACCAGTTTATTGACGAACTTGAAAAGACTGGGCTGGTGATTTCGGGTAAGAGCGTCGACCAGTCGCTGGTCGAAGTGATTGAACTGGCCGACCACCCCTGGTACGTGGCTTGTCAGTTCCACCCGGAGTTCACTTCCACGCCGCGTGATGGTCACCCACTCTTCTCGGGATTTGTGAACGCTGCGCTAGAACATAAAACAGCGCGTAATCGCGCCCATGCACATTCTCAGGAATAAGAGGGCAGAAGCATGGCTTCTCAAGAAGGGTCTCAAGAACGATCTCAAGAGCGTCATATCAACGTTGCCGGCTTAACCGCCGGCAATTCGTTACCGCTAATGCTGCTAGGCGGCATGAACGTACTGGAGTCGGCTGAGCTTGCCGACGAAGTCGCTCAAGCCTACGTCACGGTAACGAAAAAACTGGGCATGCCGTACGTTTTCAAAGCCAGTTTTGATAAAGCCAACCGTAGCTCGATCCACTCCTATCGCGGCCCTGGCATTGAAAAGGGGCTGCAGATATTGGCCGACATCAAAGCCCGCCACAACGTGCCGATCATCACTGATGTGCACGAGCCCTGGCAGGCTGAGGCGGCGGCGGAAGTGGCCGATATTATCCAGTTGCCTGCTTTTTTGGCCCGGCAAACCGATCTGGTTATCGCTATGGCTAAAACCGGCGCGGTTATCAATATCAAGAAGCCTCAGTTTTTGGCGCCCCATGAAATGCGCCATATCTTGAGTAAATTCCAGGAAGCGGGTAACGACCAGTTAATGCTCTGCGAGCGCGGCTCAAGCTTCGGTTACAACAATCTTATTGTTGATATGCTGGGCTTTGGCGATATGAAGCAAACGGGGTATCCGGTATTTTTCGATGTGACCCATGCGTTGCAGCGCCCCGGTGGGCGTGCTGACAGCGCAGATGGTCGCCGGGCTCAGGTGGCGGAATTAGCGCGTGCAGGCGTGGCTGTCGGGCTCGCAGGGCTGTTTCTAGAAGCTCACCCTGATCCTGACAACGCCAAGTGCGATGGGCCCTGTGCGCTACCGCTCGATCAGTTAGAGCCGTTCCTAACGCAGCTTGCTCAGCTGGATGCACTGGTTAAAGGGTTTGAGCCGCTAACGATTCGCTAATCAGGACGTTATATTAATAATTTTATTTAATTAACAGGAAAGGATATAGCCATGACCAAAATTGTTGCTATCAGTGCGTTGGAAGTGCTGGATTCACGTGGTAACCCGACCGTGCAGGCGCATGTGCGTCTTGCCAGTGGTGCTGTCGGTGAAGCCTGTGCGCCCAGTGGTGCCTCTACCGGATCGCGTGAAGCGCTAGAGCTTCGTGACGGCGATAAATCGCGCTATCTGGGCAAAGGCGTACTGAAAGCAGTCGAGGCGGTTAATGGCAAAATCCGTGATGCGCTATTGGGTATGGATGCACGTGATCAGCGTGGCCTAGACGAGGCCATGCTGGCGCTGGACGGTACAGAGAACAAGGCGAACCTGGGCGCCAACGCGATTCTGGCGGTTTCCCTGGCAGCGGCTAAAGCCGCTGCTAATGCCAAAGGCGTTCCGCTGTATGCACACATTGCCGAACTCTACGGCCAGCCGGGCCAGTACAGCATGCCGGTACCGATGATGAACATCATCAATGGCGGCGAGCATGCGGATAACAACGTCGATATCCAGGAATTTATGGTGCAGCCGGTGGGCGCGCCTAATTTCCGCGAAGGGCTACGCATGGGCGCGGAGATTTTCCACGCGCTGAAGAAAGTCCTCTCCGCGAAAGGCCTTTCAACCTCGGTTGGCGATGAAGGTGGCTTTGCGCCCGATTTAGCCTCGAATGCCGACGCACTGGCAGTCATCAAGCAAGCCGTTGCAGATGCCGGCTATACCCTGGGTAAAGACGTCACCCTTGCGCTGGATTGTGCTTCTTCCGAATTCTACAAAGACGGTCAGTACAACCTTTCTGGCGAAGGTAAGAGTTACGATGCCGAGGGCTTTACTGATTATTTGGCAGGCCTATGCACTGATTACCCGATCGTATCGATTGAAGATGGTATGGATGAATCGGATTGGGCGGGCTGGAAAGCGCTGACCGACAAACTGGGCGATAAAGTACAGTTGGTGGGTGATGACCTGTTCGTCACCAATACCAAGATCCTCAAGCGCGGTATTGATGAGCAGATCGGTAACTCTATCCTGATCAAGTTCAACCAGATCGGTTCGCTCTCCGAGACCCTGGATGCTATCAAAATGGCCCAAGACGCGGGCTTCACAGCGGTTATTTCTCACCGCTCGGGTGAAACCGAAGACACCACCATTGCCGATTTGGCGGTGGGCACCTGTGCGGGGCAGATCAAGACGGGTTCACTTTGCCGCTCTGACCGGGTTGCCAAATATAACCGCTTGTTGGTGATTGAGGCGGAGCTTGGGAACGTTACTTACCCTGGTTTAAAAGCAATTAAAGGTCAGTAGATAGCCAGTGCTGAGCGTACTTTTCATTTGGCTTGTAAGAGATGTCTCAAGATTTTGTAAGATATATCTTACAAATGCCGACGAGAATTGCTCGGATTAGAGGGTTAAATACGAAATTTTCCACTAATTTAAGTTTAAGCCTCTGTTTTTAATATATTATTTTTAATAAGGCGAGTCGCTAAGACTCGCCTTTTTGCATTTGGGCGTTGTTGAGAAGTCGAGACGATCTGCGACAATGTACACAGGACAAGGGGAGGCAAGGATGCTTCAGACAGGATGCAGCGGGATGAGGGTCAGATGCGCCGGGTGATACAAAGAGGTAAGTCCCGGCAAGGAAGTCATCTGAGGAAGTTGATCCAGGGAGTGGTCAGAGGAAGTGCTTGGAGCGGGCGGCCTAAGGGCCGCCTTTTTTTTGCCTGCAATTTGGCAACCCATTTTTGACGAATCACTTTCGGCGACACAATAAAAAACCAGCGCTAATTTAAAATAAGCGCTGGTTTTAAAGAAAGGTACTGATTAGCGGCTAGCGCTCTAGTTTCTCTAGCTTACCGGGCTTGCCATCCCACTCTTCGGCGTCAGGCAGCGGATCTTTGCGCTCGGCAATATTTGGCCATACTTCTGCCATCTCAGCGTTTATCTCGATAAATGGCTCCTGCCCATCGGGCAACTCATCCTCGGAAAATATCGCTTCGGCGGGGCACTCAGGCTCACACAGCGCGCAGTCAATGCACTCATCCGGGTGGATGACCAGGAAGTTAGGGCCCTCGTAGAAACAGTCGACCGGGCATACTTCCACGCAGTCGGTGTATTTGCACTGGATGCAGTTCTCGGTAACGACAAACGTCATCTTGCTATCCCTCTTGCAGGGCCGGGTTGCTCCCGGCCATGGTCAATCGTGAATGGTTATAAATCAGCCGTTTTTTATAAGCTAAAAGTTTGTGCGACATTCTAGAGGTGCGCATACCTGGCGGCAAGCGCCATATGATTCCAGTTGGTAGCAATGCCAGTACAGGTTTCCGCGAGGGCGCTGTGAACCCGTCCGTGGGCGCTACTTTCGACAACACTGTCGAAAAACCCTCGCTTCAACCTGTCCTGGCACCTGAATCTCACTTATTGCCTTTAATCCTATAAGCACCATTAGATCAGGTCTCGCCATTGATACAACAGTGATAGCGCTTCCCGCGGCGTCAAACCATCCATATCCACATTTTCCAATGCCTCCACCACAGGATGTGGCGCAGCGGCGAACAGGTCGTTTTGCTGCGGAGTGCTGCGTGGCGCTTGCCTGGTTGTATCTACATCGCGGTGCTCCAGGCTCATCAGCTTTTCACGGGCACGCTTAATGACATGGCCGGGAACGCCCGCTAGCTGTGCCACCTGTAAGCCATAGCTTTGGCTGGCGGGGCCTGCCTCAATGCGGTGCATAAACACGATGCTGTCGCCATGCTCGGTCGCTGTTAAATGAATATTGGCAACCCCTTCAGTATGTTCAGGCAATGCGGTCATTTCAAAGTAGTGAGTCGCAAACAGCGTTAGCGCACGGCCCTTTGCCAGATGCTCGGCACTGGCCCAAGCCAGCGACAAGCCATCAAATGTGCTGGTACCGCGGCCAATTTCATCCATCAAAATTAAGCTTTGCTGGGTGGCGTTGTGAAGGATATTGGCGGTTTCGGTCATCTCGACCATAAAAGTGGAGCGCCCGCCAGCGAGATCATCTGAGGAGCCAATGCGGGTGAATATTCGATCCAGCGGACCAACCTCAGCGGCGTCAGCGGGTACAAAACTGCCACAGTGGGCCAGTAGAGCGATTAACGCTGTCTGGCGCATATAGGTCGATTTACCGCCCATGTTAGGCCCGGTAATAATCAGCATATGCTGGTCTGGGTTGAGCGTCACGTCATTGGGAACAAAAGGCGTTTCACTGACCTGTTCAACCACAGGGTGCCGGCCTGCCTCAATACGAATGCCGGTGGTCTCGCTTAGCGTCGGACGAACCCAGTGCAGCGCTTCGGCACGCTCGGCGAAGGCGCACAGTACGTCTAGCTCCGCTAGAGCTTGAGAGGTGCTTTGTAGTGCATGGAGGCTGTTATTAAGCTCACCCAGCAGGCGATCATACAGCCACTTTTCACGCGTCAATGCGCGGGATTTGGCCGACAGCGCCTTATCCTCAAACTCTTTGAGTTCGGGAATGATAAAACGCTCGGCGTTTTTAAGCGTTTGACGGCGAATATAGTCAGCGGGCGCCTGCTGTGCCTGGGAGCGGGGCAGCTCGATAAAGTAGCCGTGTACCCGGTTGTAGCCCACTTTAAGATTGGCAAGCCCGGTGCGCTCGCGCTCGCGAATCTCCAGCTTAACAAGGTAGTCCCCGGCATTTTCGGCCATGCCGCGGTGTTCATCGAGCTCGGCATCAAAACCATCGGCAATCACGCCGCCGTCCCGAATCACGACAGGTGGATTTTCGACCAAAGCACGGCTAAGCGTGTCGGCTATTTCGGGGTAGGGGCGAATATGCGGGCGCAGGCTGTCGAGGGCGCTGCCGCTCTCTACCTCGCCCAACTGCTCCTCAAGGGTAGGTAAGGTGACCAAAGCGTCACGCAGACGCGCCAAATCTCGTGGACGAGCGCTATACAATGCGACCCGGGCCAGAATGCGCTCCACATCGCCCACCGCGCTTAGCGTGTCGCGTAGAGGCATATAAGAGGCATCCAGACTTAATAACGCCACGCCCGCATGGCGGTTCTGGACGATCTCTCGTTGCCGCAAAGGACGATTGAGCCAACGTTTGAGTAGCCGTGAGCCCATAGCTGTGGTGCAAGTATCCAGCACACTAGCGAGCGTATTGTCCGCACTGCCGCCGAGGTTGACGTCTATTTCCAGATTGCGTCGGCTGGCGGCGTCAATCACCACGGCATCATCGCGATTCTCAACGCTAATCGCAGTAACGTGTGGCAGGCGCGAGCGCTGGGTATCACGGGCGTAATCAATCAGTACCCCGGCCGCAATCAGCGCCGTGGTGAGATGCGCGCAGCCAAAACCGCGCAAGTCCTGTACTTCAAACTGATCGCAGAGGCTGCGGTTGGCGCTCTCCAGGTCAAACAGCCACTCGCCCTGACGGCGCAGGCTGCGCTTTTGCGACCAGGTGTCGGGTAAGGTCAGGCTTTCTGGTACCAGTAGCTCGGCGGGGGAGAGGCGTGTTAGCTCGGCGAGCATTTCGGCCTCGCTCTCCACTTCCAGTACGTTGAAGCGGCCGCTGGAGAGCTCCAGCCAGGCCAGGCCCCAACTATCTTTGCCGGGAGAGACTGAGACCAGCACGTTGTCGCGGCGTGCATCCAGCAGCGCTTCATCATGCAGCGTGCCGGGGGTGACGATGCGCACAACTTGGCGGTCAACGGGACCTTTGCTGGTAGCGGGGTCACCAATCTGTTCGCAAATAGCCACCGACTCGCCACCGGCGACCAAGCGCGCGAGATAGCCTTCAGCACTATGATAAGGTACACCTGCCATCGGGATCGGTTTGCCCCCCGACTGCCCGCGCTGGGTAAGGGTAATATCCAGTAGTGCGGCGGCGCGTTTGGCGTCGTCGAAAAATAACTCGTAAAAATCCCCCATGCGGTAGAACAGCAGTACCTCGGGGTGTTCGCGTTTGATCTTTAAATATTGCGTGATCATTGGCGTGTTCGGGGGGATGGCCTGTGACATGGGCGTCCTGATTGAGCAATTTCTTTGAGAAAGCTAAACACAGTATTCTACGCTGAACTGACGACTCACTTGAAGGAGCGACATAGTGCCCAGCGTATCTAGTCTGAAAAATCTTGACTTAACCCTGCTCGCACAGCGTTTGGGGCGGCTTTGTCAGCAGTTAAAGGTGGAAATAACCGCTGCGGAATCTTGCACGGGTGGTGGTATCGCCAGCGTGATTACGGGGGTGGCAGGCAGTTCAGCCTATTTCACAACGGGGTATGTCACCTATGCGAACGCAGCTAAGACACGTTTGTTAGGGGTTCCCGAGGCCACGCTGAACGAACACGGCGCGGTAAGTGAAGAGGTGGTAAAAGCGATGGTACAAGGCGCCTGTCAGGAAAGTGGTGCAGGTTTAGGCGTTGCTGTTAGCGGTGTGGCCGGGCCGGATGGCGGCAGTGCTGAAAAACCGGTAGGTACTGTCTGGCTGGCCTGGGGAGATGCCGCCAACCAGCAGGCGGAGTGCTTCCATTTTCCAGGTGACCGCCAGGCGGTGCGCGAGCAGGCAGTGCGCCAGGCATTGGCAGGGCTAGTGGCGCGTCTGGATGCCCGCGTGAAGGAGAGCAAAAAGTAGTCGTAGGAAAATAGTTGTGGGAAAGCGTGATCAAGGATTTGTTTACGGCGCAATCTTTGGCATACTACTGGCTAATTATACAGCTTGTTATGAGGAATCTCTAAATGGCTCAGGATGACAACCGCACTAAAGCGCTAAACGCTGCACTCACCCAAATTGACCGTCAGTTCGGCAAGGGCACTGTTATGCGTCTGGGCGACGCGCCGCGTGTCGTCATGCCGTCGGTTTCCACCGGTTCATTGGGTCTGGATATTGCCCTCGGCATCGGCGGCCTGCCGTTTGGTCGTGTGTGCGAAATATTTGGCCCGGAATCGTCGGGTAAAACGACCCTGACCCTTTCGGTGATTGCTCAGGCGCAGAAGCAGGGCAAAGTGTGTGCCTTCGTTGATGCCGAGCACGCCCTTGACCCTAGCTACGCAGAAAAACTGGGCGTTAATCTGGATGACCTGCTGGTTTCCCAGCCGGACACCGGCGAGCAGGCGCTGGAAATTACCGACATGCTGGTTCGCTCCGGCGGTGTTGACGTGATTGTTATCGACTCGGTCGCAGCTCTAACGCCCCGCGCGGAAATCGAAGGTGAAATGGGTGATGCCCACGTTGGCCTGCAGGCGCGCTTGATGTCTCAAGCACTGCGTAAAATCACCGGCAATATTAAAAATGCTAACTGCCTAGTGATTTTTATCAACCAAATCCGCATGAAGATCGGTGTGATGTTTGGTAGCCCAGAAACCACTACCGGCGGTAATGCACTCAAGTTCTACGCCAGTGTGCGTTTGGATATTCGCCGCACAGGCTCGGTGAAAGTGGGCGATGAAGTCACCGGTAACGAAACCCGCGTAAAAGTAGTTAAAAATAAGGTGGCACCGCCGTTCCGCCAGGCTGAATTCCAGATTCTTTATGGCAAAGGCATTTACCATGCTGGTGAGGTGATTGACCTGGGCGTGCAGTGCAATCTGGTTGACAAAGCCGGTGCATGGTACAGCTACAAAGGTACTAAAATCGGCCAGGGTAAAGCTAACTCAGCGCTGTACCTGGAAGAGCACCCGGAAGTCATGCTCGAGATCGAAACGCAGATTCGTGAACAGCTCCTGGCCAAACCTGATCCGAAGAAGGAAGAGGCATCTGCAGATGCAGCGGCAGAAGTGGATGCTGGTGACGACGATCTGCTGTAAGCCGATCTTCGCTAAGGCAAGCTGATGGCATTTACCTCGCAGCGCGATGCCACTCCTCGTGACATCGCCATTGGCTTACTAGCTCGGCGCGAATATTCTCGCGCTGAGTTAGCCCAACGGCTGAAGAAAAAGTCCTTCGATGATGCGGCTATTGATGAATGCTTAGACACTCTAGCTGAGCAGGCGCTACAGTCAGACGCTCGTTTTGCGGCTAGTTTTGTGCGCTCGCGTATTTTGCGTGGCCAAGGCGTTATTCGCATTAAAGGCGAGTTGCGTCAACGCGGCGTTGATCAAGAAACGCTCAATGCCGCTTTTGAAGCGGTGGAAGAGAATGAGCAAGTTGATTGGTTTGAATTAGCCCGCGATACGCTTGCGCGTCGTTTTGACAGCCCCGGCGAAACACCTAAAGAACGTGCTCGGCGCGAGCGCTTTCTGGCCAGCCGTGGCTTTGATTTTGAACAAATTCGCTACGCGCTCTCCTGTTTGTAATTTCTCTTCTCCTGCCCGTTAACACCTCCCTCCTTACATTTTTAATCGCGCTTTAATACGCTTGTTCACCTAGCTGTTTGCCTCTCTGCCACTAAGTGCGGCTTTAGTCGTTTGACAACTGCGCTATAATGGCTGCTTTGCGACCCCTGAGGGTAGCGTCGACAGCGCCCTGGGACATCACGCTTTCTTGTTACGGATACCCTATGAAAAGCGCAGAGATTAGACAGGCCTTTCTCTCTTTCTTTGAAGAGCAAGGGCATACCATTGTACCCACCGGCCCTTTAGTGCCGGGCAACGACCCCACGCTACTGTTTACCAATGCTGGCATGGTGCCGTTTAAAGATGTATTTCTGGGACGGGATCCGCGCCCTTACGTGCGCGCCACCTCTGCGCAGCGCTGCGTGCGCGCGGGCGGTAAGCATAATGACTTAGACAATGTCGGCTATACCGCACGTCACCATACCTTCTTTGAAATGCTGGGTAATTTTAGCTTTGGTGATTACTTCAAGCGTGATGCCATTCGCTTTGCCTGGGTGTTCCTGACCGAAACGCTGGGACTACCCAAAGAAAAACTCTGGGTAACGGTGCACATTAGCGATGACGAAGCCGAGCACATCTGGAAAGATGAGATTGGCATTGATCCTGAGCGCTTCTCCAAACTCGATGAAGATAATTTCTGGCAGATGGGTGACACCGGCCCCTGTGGCCCCAGCTCGGAAATCTTTTTTGACCATGGCCCCGAGGTTTGGGGTGGCCCGCCAGGCAGCCCGGAAGAAGATGGTGATCGCTACATCGAAATCTGGAACTTGGTGTTCATGCAGTTTGATCGCGATGCCCAAGGTACGCTCAATCCGCTGCCTAAGCCGTCTATCGATACCGGTATGGGCTTAGAGCGGGTGGCCGCTGTCATGCAAGGCGTGCACTCAAACTATGAAATCGATCTGTTTCAAAACTTGCTGCAAGCCGCCGCCAAAGCTACCGGACATCCGGATATCGCCACACCTTCTCTGCGCGTGATTGCAGACCATATCCGCTCCTGTGCTTTCCTGATTGCTGATGGCGTGCTGCCTTCCAACGAAGGGCGTGGCTATGTGCTGCGTCGTATCATTCGCCGCGCGATTCGTCATGGTCATAAGCTGGGCGCAGTAGAGCCGTTCTTTCACAAGCTAGTCGATGCGCTGGACGCCGAAATGGGCGATGCCTATCCAGAGCTTCGTGAGGCACGTGCTCAAATCGCACGCGTACTGCTGAAAGAAGAAGAGCAGTTTGCGCGCACGCTGGATCACGGGATGGGGTTGCTGAATGCGGCGCTAGCTGAGCTCGATGGCAAGGTACTGCCGGGTGAGACGGTATTTAAGCTTTACGATACCTATGGTTTCCCTTTTGACCTTACCGCCGATGTTTGCCGTGAGCGCGGCGTTACCCTCGATGAAGAGGGCTTTCAACAAGCATTGGAGGCTCAGCGCGACCGCGCTAGGGCGGCCAGCCAATTCGGCGCCGACTATAGCGCCTCTATTGAACTGGATGGCGAAACGGCCTTTACCGGTTATGACCGTTTAGAAGACCAAGCCAAGGTGACGGCATTGGTCGACAGCGAAGGCAATGCACTGGCTGCGCTGGAAACAGGCCAAAAGGGCGTCGTGGTATTGGATCGCACGCCGTTTTACGGTGAGTCGGGCGGGCAGGTAGGTGATACGGGCTATCTGTATGTCGACGGAGGACGCTTTCAGGTCACCGATACCCAAAAGCAGCGCGGTCATCACTTTCATCAAGGCATGATGGTAGAGGGCTCACTGAGTGTTGGCGCCAGTGTGCGTGGCGAAGTAGATGCCAGTTTGCGAACGGCAACCATCCGCAATCACTCGGCAACACACCTGCTGCATAAAGCGCTACGTATGGTGTTGGGCGATCACGTTCAGCAGAAAGGTTCGCTGGTCAATGCAGAGCGCCTGCGTTTCGATTTTAGCCACTTTGAGCCAATGACCGCTGAGCAACTAGCGGAAGTCGAACGGCTGGTTAACGAGCAGATTCTGGCCAACGCACCGACTCAGATCGAGCAAATGAGCCTTGATCAAGCCAAAGCCAAAGGTGCAGCGGCGTTGTTTGAGGCTAAGTACGCCGAAAACGTGCGCGTACTGACTATCGGCGCCGATGACTTCTCTATTGAGTTATGTGGTGGTACCCACGTGGCGCGCAGTGGCGATATTGGCTGCTGTCATGTGGTGAGCGAAGTAGGCATTGCTTCCGGTGTACGTCGTATTGAAGCGATTACCGGTGAAAACGCGCTGACCTACTTCCGCGAACAGGAAGCATGTCTTGAGCGCTTGAGCGAACGTTTGAAGACCAAGCCCGAGCAGGTTGAAGCACGTGTGGAGTCACTGGTTGAGCGTAACCGTAGCCTGGAAAAAGAGCTCGAACAGCTTAAAGCGAAGCTGGCCAGCGCTGCAGGCAGCGATATGCTCAGTCAGGTGCAAGAGATTAATGGCGTTAAACTCCTGGCAACTCAGCTGGAGGGCGTTTCAGGCAAAGACCTGCGCGGCATTCTTGATCAGCTTAAAAACAAGCTCAGTTCAGGCGTCATTATTCTCGGCGTTGCAGACCAAGCCGCTGGCAAAGTAAGCCTGATCGCCGGGGTAACCCAAGACTTGACCAGTCAAGTGAAGGCCGGTGAGCTGGTTAACCATGTTGCCTCCCAAGTGGGAGGGAAGGGCGGCGGCCGCCCCGATATGGCGCAAGCGGGGGGTAGTCAGCCCGATGCCTTGCCGGATGCGTTGAAGAGCGTACCGGTCTGGTTGGAAAACGTGCTTAGCTAAACCTCCAGGCCGGTGGCATGATTGTCGCCGGCCTTATTTGTGGCAATTTCACCCTAAATTCCCGAACGCATAGGAAAAACGGCATATGGCACTATACGTACAGAAGTTCGGCGGCACTTCGGTGGGCTCTGTCGAGCGTATCAAGGCCGTAGCGGAAAAGGTTAAGGGCTTCCGCGATCAAGGCCACCAGGTCGTAGTCGTGGTCTCCGCTATGAGCGGCGAAACCAACCGTTTAACAGATATGGCACAGGCGCTTAATGAAGATCCTGCGCCGCGCGAAATGGATATGCTGCTATCGACAGGTGAGCAGGTAACTATTTCCTTGCTCGCGATGGCACTTCAGCAAATTGGTGTATCGGCCACGTCGCATACTGGCGCCCAGGTAGGAATTCATACCGATAACGCCTATACCAAAGCACGTATTCAGCGGATTGAAACCGACGACCTGAAAGCTGACCTGGAAGCAGGGCAGGTCGTGGTTGTGGCTGGCTTCCAAGGGGTTGATGAAGACGGCAATATCACTACCTTGGGGCGCGGTGGTTCTGATACCACTGGGGTGGCGCTGGCTGCGGCATTAGGTGCCGATGAATGTCAGATTTACACCGATGTCGATGGGGTGTACACCACTGACCCACGCGTATGCTCAAGAGCTCAGCGGTTAGAGAGCATTACCGTGGAAGAGATGTTGGAGCTGGCCAGCCTCGGCTCCAAAGTGCTGCAGATCCGCGCGGTAGAGTTTGCAGGCAAGTACAACGTGCCCCTGCGGGTGCTGTCGAGCTTTGAAGACGGCCCCGGTACCCTAATTGTTGCAGAAGCAGACCAAGACGAGGACGCTATGGAAGAACCACTGATCTCCGGTATCGCTTTTACCAAAAACGAAGCAAAATTAACCCTGCTGAATACACCGGATGTGCCGGGTGTGGCATCGCGTATCTTAGGCCCTATTGCCGATGCCAATATCGAAGTGGATATGATCGTGCAGAACGTGGCGCCGGCAGGTGACTATACCGATTTCACTTTTACGGTCGCCAAGGGCGATTACAAAGCGACTAAAAAGTTACTTGAAGAGACGGTGATCCCGGACTTAGGCGGTGGTGAGCTGCGTGGCGATGATAATATCGCCAAGGTATCCTTAGTGGGGGTGGGCATGCGCTCTCATGCGGGTGTGGCGTCTAAAATGTTCCGTGTTCTAGCCGATGAGAACGTTAATATCCGTATGGTTTCCACCTCTGAGATTAAAATCTCAGTCGTTATTGATGAGAAACATATGGAACTTGCCGTCAATGCACTACATAAAGCGTTTGGTTTAGATAAGACAGATATCGAATCTGAATAACATGAATGCTTTAAACCTTCTACGCTGAAGGGGTACTTGCTGCCGTGTGGTGGTGAGCTTTCTTTCAACGGGAGGTTTAAGTGTCATGGAGCCGGAGCCCTTGGTGACCTGCAACACTATGCTGCATAATGGTGTAGTGTTGCCTCCGGCTGACATATCCCGTTGCATAAAACGTCTGAAAAGGAGATCAGCCATGCTCATCCTAACTCGCCGAGTCGGCGAAACCCTGATGATCGGTGATGAAATCACCGTCACCGTTCTAGGTGTAAAAGGCAATCAAGTGCGTATTGGTGTTAATGCACCTAAAGATGTTGCGGTTCATCGTGAAGAGATATACCAGCGCATTCAGCGTGAACGAAACAGTGAAAACGAAGTAGAATGAGACTTGCGAGTTTGCATAATGACACGATGCTTAAGACGTAAGCTTATCTGTAAGATATGGTCGGTGCGAAAAAAAATCCGTCGGGGACTAGACATAAGAAGCCTAAATCGGTAATATTCGCGCCGTGCCGTTAAGGAGAGGTGGCCGAGTGGCTGAAGGCGCTCCCCTGCTAAGGGAGTATAGGGTTTATAGCCCTATCGAGGGTTCGAATCCCTCTCTCTCCGCCAACCGCACGGCCAGCTAGTACTTTGTTAATGAGAGTTTTTATTAATAAAAGTTTTGTTAAAAAGTACATGGTCACAAGGTATGCGCCCGTAGCTCAGCTGGATAGAGTACCTGACTACGAATCAGGGGGTCGGAGGTTCGAATCCTCCCGGGCGCGCCACCTTCTAAGATTAGTAATCTGAATTCCAGCAGCGCTGATTCTAATAGCATCAGCACTAGTCTTGGTAAATGTAAGTATAAACGTTTACAGAAATATTACGCGCCCGTAGCTCAGCTGGATAGAGTACCTGACTACGAATCAGGGGGTCGGAGGTTCGAATCCTCCCGGGCGCGCCAGATTCCTAAACCCGCTCTCAAACGAGAGCGGGTTTTCTGCTTCCAGCCTGACCGGCTATTTTTCTAGTCTGAACACTTGTTTCTAGCCTGACCGGAAGAGATTAGCTCGCACTCCGGTCTTGCGATCGTGTGTAGCGCCCCCGCTTTGCGGTAGGGCGCTTTTTTTTGCCTGTTGGGCTTTATAGAGGTATGGGCAGGACCATTGAGTGTAAGGCTAAGCCAGTGCAGCGAACTGCTCATCAATGACGAGGCTGCCGAGCAGTTGGTCTAATTCGGTAAGGCGTTTAACCCGCTGAAAGTTCTGATGTGCTTCGCTACTGCCTTGGCGCATTTGGGCGAGCCATTGTTTTACCAGCGAAACCACGACACGGTCAGGCAGGTGTTGCCGTTGTAGGGCGGCATACTCTTTTAGCACGCTGGCCCGCATTGCCCAGCTGCTTTCGGGTAGTCGTTCGCCGGTTAGCTGCCAGTGACGGATGCGCGGAGCAAGCCAGGGGTCCGCCAGCGCGCTGCGCCCTAGCATTACGTCACGACATCCCGACAACGTGCGAGCTTTCCAGTAATCTTCCAGGGTCCAGATATCGCCATTGGCGACCACCGGAATGCTCACGTGACGGCGAATTTTGCCGATCCACTCCCAATGCGCCGGAGGGCGGTAGCCTTCGTCGCGCGTCCTCGCATGCACGACTAACTGCGCTGCACCGCCCGCTTCAGTGGCTTGGGCGCAGGCAACGGCTAAGCGGCGATTGGCAAACCCCAGGCGAATCTTGGCCGTCACGGGGATTTCGCCTTCTAGCGCTTCTGAAACAGCTTTGACGGCTTGATAAACGCGACCCGGTTGGCGTAGCAGCGAAGCACCACCATCATGGCGGTTAACCAGCTTGGCAGGGCAGCCAAAATTGAGATCAACGCTCACCGCGCCAAGCTTTAGGGCCTGGCGCGCATTGGCCGCCAGGGCGTTAGGATCAGAGCCAAGCAGTTGTAAATGTACGGGAATGCCGCTTGGTGTTGTCACAGGTGGTTGCGCAAGCTCTGGACAATGCTTGTAGAATACTCTTGGTGGCAGGCGAGCATCGACAACGCGGACAAATTCGGTCACTGTCCAGTCAAAACCGACTTGCCTTGTCAATAGGTCGCGAGTCAATGCGTCGATCACCCCTTCCATCGGGGCTAGGCCAATTCTGCCTTTATGTAGTAAATTAACAACCATGAGTTCCACTATAGCGCCATTGCATTCTATTCTGAGTGTGGCAGGTTAGTGTATTCCCCTCACTGCGCCAAGTGCCTTTCACAGCATAGGCTTAATGATGTGCGCAAGAGCTATTTAGAAACCAATTAGAAGCCCTAGTGATGAATCATCGTTATAAACCGTATTTAGTAAATTAGGAGAGCGCCTGATGCAGGATCTAGAGCTATTGCAAGATGGTTTGGCGTTAATGGCGCTTGGAATGGGTGTCGTTTTTGTTTTTCTTACTCTTTTAGTGATTAGTGTCACTTTCATGTCGAAGCTGATCGGGCGTTTTCAACCCGCGCCAGTGGCCGCCGTGACCGCTAAGAAATCGCCGCCATCTCATGCTCCCGCGGCTCAAAATGACGAGGTGATGGCAGTGATCAGTGCTGCAGTGCATCGTTATCGCTCAACACGGCGTCGCTAACTTTCATAAATTTTTTCATTAAAGCCATCTTCTGGCTATTTTTTTGTTATTTTTACTACAAACTTGTGATTCTCTACTGCGAGCCAAGACCATGAACGAAATTAAACGCCCACTAGGCATTACTGATGTCGTGCTGCGCGATGCCCACCAATCGCTGTTTGCCACGCGTATGCGGCTGGACGATATGTTGCCGATCGCCGAAAAACTTGATCGTGTCGGCTACTGGTCGCTGGAAACCTGGGGCGGAGCCACCTATGACGCCTGTATCCGTTATTTGGGCGAAGACCCCTGGGAGCGTATCCGTGCCCTGAAAGAAGCCATGCCGAACACACCACAGGCCATGCTCCTGCGGGGCCAGAACCTGTTGGGTTATCGCCATTATGCCGATGACGTCGTCGATAAATTTGTCGAACGGGCAAAAACCAATGGCGTGGATGTCTTCCGTGTCTTTGATGCCATGAATGACCCGCGTAATTTAGAGCGTGCCATCCAGGCGGTACGCAATGTTGAAGGTCATGCACAGGGCACGATTTCCTATACCGTAAGCCCGGTACATACCCTGGATAGCTGGGTCGACCTCGCCAAGACCATTGCCGATTTGGGCGCGGATTCATTGGCTATCAAGGATATGGCGGGGCTGCTGACGCCTTACACGGCGTTCGATTTGGTCACCCGGCTCAAGAAAGAGCTGTCGATTCCGGTACACCTGCACTGCCACGCCACCACTGGCCTTTCTACCTCGACCATTTTGAAGGCGGTCGAGGCGGGCATTGATAACGTCGACACCTCGATTTCTTCCATGTCGATGACCTATGGCCACAGCCCAACTGAATCCGTGGTGGCGATGCTCAAAGACACCGGTCGCGATACCGGCCTGGACCTTGAGCTACTGGAAGATATCGCCGGCTATTTCCGCGAAGTGCGCAAAAAGTACGCCGCCTTTGAAGGCTCGCTGCGCGGTATTGATTCACGGATCCTGATTGCTCAGGTGCCGGGTGGGATGCTGACCAACATGGAAGGCCAGCTCAAAGAGCAAGGGGCGGGCGATAAGCTGGATGATGTACTCAGCGAAATTCCCCGTGTGCGCGAGGACCTGGGCTTTATCCCCTTGGTCACGCCCACCTCGCAAATTGTCGGCACTCAAGCGGTCATGAACGTAATGATGGGCGAGCGCTATAAGTCCATCTCCAAGGAAGTTCAGGCGCTTCTCAAAGGTGAATACGGCGCGGCTCCCGCACCCTTTAACGCCGAGTTGCAAAAGCGTGTACTGGAAGGCGGCGAGCCGATCACCTGTCGCCCGGCAGATAACCTATCACCGGAGATGGACAAGCTGGCCGCAGAGCTGAAAGAGAAGGCCAGCGCTGACGGCATCCGCTTGGCCGAAGGCAAGCGGGAAGTCGACGATGTATTAACCTATGCGCTGTTTCCGCAGATTGGCTTGAAATTCCTTAAAAATCGCGACAACCCCGATGCCTTCGAGCCTGTTCCTCAGGCAGCTGAGGCAGAAAGCGTTAGCGTACCGGCACAAGCCGAGAGCAAAGCGCCCGCCGCTAGCCGCGGTCCAGAAACTTATACTGTAAAACTCAACGGTAAAGCCTACGTTGTGGAGGTTGCTGAAGGTGGCGACATCAGCGGCGTACAGGAACAAACCCCCTCCGGTGCAGCCACTGATGCACCCAAAGACGACGCTCCGGCACCGAGCGGTGGCGGGACTGGTGAAAGCATTGATGCCCCCTTGGCCGGTAATATTTTCAAGGTCAATGTACGTCCCGGCGAGCAGGTCGCTGAGGGTGATGTCGTCATCATTCTGGAAGCGATGAAAATGGAAACCGAAGTGCGTGCCAGCAGCGCAGGCACTGTCTCTAAGGTTAACGTCAGCGAGGGCGACAGCGTAGCCGTAGGCGATACGCTGATCGAACTCTAAGGGCATCCGGTAATGGATAAATTAGTCACGTTATGGGAAGGCTCTGGGCTGTATAACCTTGAGCTTGGCCAGGCGACCATGATTCTGGTAGGGCTGCTACTGCTCTATCTGGCCATTTATAAAAAGTTTGAGCCGCTGTTGCTAGTGCCGATTGGCTTTGGCGGCATTCTCGCCAACATCCCCGAGGCTGGCTTGGCTATCTCCGCACTCGACCAAGCGATCGAGGTGGCAAAGCCCGCCGTGTTACAGCAGATGGCGGCAGCGCTGGGCGCCACCCTCGATCCGCTGGCTAACGCGGAAGCCTGGCGAGAGTCGCTGCATGCGATTGCTCATGGCGGCGCCGCGCCGGATCAGGTGCGTGCCGCGCGGGATATCGCCGTGGGCGTTGGTTACAGCGATGGCATGCTGTACAACTTCTACAAAGTCGCGATCGGTTCGGGCATCGCCCCGCTGATTATCTTTATGGGCGTGGGCGCGATGACAGATTTTGGCCCGCTGCTGGCCAACCCACGAACGCTGTTCCTAGGCGCTGCCGCCCAGTTTGGTATTTTTGCCACGCTGTTTGGCGCCGTGGTGCTTACATCGATGGGTATCATGGACTTCTCGCTCAATCAGGCGGCCGCCATTGGTATTATCGGCGGTGCAGATGGTCCGACGTCTATCTACGTCTCCAGCGTGCTGGCACCCGAGCTACTGGGCGCCATTGCCGTAGCTGCCTACGCCTATATGGCATTGGTGCCGCTAATTCAGCCGCCAATTATGCGTCTGCTGACCACCGATAAAGAACGACAAATAAAGATGACGCAGCTGCGGCCAGTCTCCAAGCTGGAAAAGGTTGTTTTCCCGCTGATGCTGTTGATTCTGGTCGCACTGTTTCTGCCCGATGCCGCCCCGCTACTCGGCATGTTCTGTTTCGGTAATTTGATGCGCGAATGCGGCGTGGTCGAGCGCTTATCGGATACCGCGCAGAATTCCCTGATCAATATTGTCACCATTATTCTGGGGCTGTCTGTCGGCTCTAAGTTAATGGCCGATAGCTTCCTGACATTTGAAACGCTGGGGATACTAGGCTTAGGCATAGTCGCCTTTGGAATCGGCACGGCCGCCGGGGTATTAATGGCGAAGCTAATGAACCTCGTCAGTAAAATGCCGATTAACCCCCTCATTGGTGCCGCAGGCGTATCGGCGGTACCCATGGCCGCCCGAGTGGCCAACAAGGTCGGGCTGGAATCGAACCCGCACAACTTCCTGCTGATGCATGCCATGGGGCCCAACGTAGCGGGTGTTATCGGCTCGGCGGTAGCGGCCGGGGTAATGATTAAATACTTGGGTTAACCGTTCAAAACAAATGTAAAAACTGGCTTTAAAACGAGTTTTTAAGAGTGACCTATAGAGCGCGACATACTGACACTTTCGGTACGTCGCGTTTTTTTATGCAGGAAGGTGCTAGCCAGCGTGGGCATCGATCACGTTCTTCACGCGGTTTTCCAGCAGGGAAAGATCAAGCGGGCAGTCACGTGGCCAGCCAATAATCAGGCGGACGCCATCGCCGTCGTAGTCGGCTTGTTCAATAGGGATGTCGTGTTCTTCACACCAGGTGCGGGCAATCGCTTCGTTGGCAAAGCTAAGACGTAAGGTATAGGTGTCACGCTCTATGACTTCTTGAGTAGGCAGTGTCTCAAGCGCATGGCTAACCGCTTGGGCATAGGCACGGGCTAAGCCTCCGGTACCCAATTTCGTGCCACCAAAATAGCGGATCACCACACAGCCAATATGTCCCAGTTGGCTACCCTGCAGTACTTGGTACATTGGTCGTCCGGCGGTGCCGCCTGGCTCGCCATCATCAGAGAAGCCAATCAAATTCTGTTCGCCGGGTGGTCCGGCAATATAAGCAGTGCAGTGGTGGCTAGCATTGGGATGTGCGGTTTTCGCGGCGTTCAACATGACGGTGAACGCGCTGATGTCCGACGCGTGGCAGACCCAAGTTATGAAGTGGCTCTTTTCTACTTCGGTGTCAGTCGTATGCCAGGACGAAGGGGGGAGTGCCGGAACCCGGTAGCGCATTAATGCTCCGTGATAGTAGGCTTACTTTTCAGGCAAGCGCTTGGGTGAGGTTCAACACCCATCACCATCCCGAGCACCTGAATATCACGGTTATGCAAAAATAGCGCGGGCTGCAAAACATCTTCAGGCCATAACTCTACCCCAAAGCGGCTGATAGAGAGCTGCCTCAAGGCTATTTTTTGCTGATTGATTTCAGCAACGGCGGTTTCTGTCTGGGCATCATGTTGATAACGCCGGATAATAATGACATCGCCATCGAATAAGTTGCAATCACACAGTGCGTTACCACGCACTTTTAATGCATAGGTATTGCGTCGAGTCACGCTTGGTGCCATGGCGAAAGCCCGCGGTGCTGGTTGTCTATGGCCGAAGGTCGCGGTGGGTACTGCCATCGATATCGTCATTGATAAATCTCCAGTGCTGAGCTCGCCAGAACATGTCTTTTCATACAGTGGTTTTAGTATAAGCCTGTTTTTGCATACAGTGCTAGCATTAATTCGTCTTAACGATCATTGACGGAGATCATGCTGCGACCCAGCGCCGCATAGACTGAGTAGCGAGAAAGGGGCTTTCCGTGTAGAGTTCGACGCGAAATCAATGTGTCTGGAGAGTCCCTTGAGCCTGTGCCTTCAAGCCCGACAGCTGGCCTGTGAACGTGATGACCGCTGGCTGTTCAATGGGCTGGATCTTGATATTCGCAGCGGAGAAATAGTGCGCATTGAAGGTCCTAATGGCAGCGGTAAAACCACTCTGCTCAAAATCCTCTCCGGGCAACTCAGTGACTATCAGGGTGAGCTCTTCTGGAACGACAATTTGATGAGCGAGGCGCGTGAACATTTTCTCGCTAATTTGCTCTATTTAGGACACGCCCCAGGCATTAAATCAGGGCTTTCCCCGTTAGAAAATTTAGCCTGGTATCAGGCGTTAAGCGGGGAGAACGGTGATGAAGATCAGCGCTTAGAAGCCCTTGAACGTGTTGGGTTAGCGGGCTTTGAAGATGTGCCCGCAGGGCAACTCTCGGCAGGCCAACAACGTCGTGTGGCCCTGGCGCGCTTAACGTTAACGCCAAGGGCACTATGGGTACTGGATGAACCTTTTACCGCCATAGATCGTCACGGCGTCGCTGATCTAGAAAGGCAGCTTGTTGCCCACGCTCAGGCCGGTGGCTGCGTGTTAGTAACGACACACCACGAGTTAACCGCTTCACCATTGCTGAGGCGGATAGCGCTGGGGTAGAAGGAGTCAAGATTGCATAGCTCTTCACAGGGTACTCCACATAGAACGTTACAGGGTTCTTCCATTACTTCTGTGCACGGCCCAAGCACTGCCCAACAGGTACCGGCAATGCCCCTGCTCGATCACAGGGGTGGGTTGATGGTTGCCGTGAAGGCTACGTTAGTGCGTGACTTAACGTTGTTGTTAAGGCGCCGTGGAGAAGTGCTCAATCCGCTGGTGTTTTTTGCGTTGGTGATCACCCTGTTTCCGATCGCTATTTCACCCGACCCAGAGTTATTGGCGGTTATTGCGCCGGGATTATTGTGGGTGGCAGCTTTATTGGCTGCGTTGCTGTCGTTAGACAGCCTGTTTCGCAGCGATTATGACGACGGAAGCCTTGAACAGCTGTTGCTGGCGCCGCAGCCGTTGGCTGCGCTGAGTCTGGCAAAGGTGGCCGTGCACTGGCTGCTAACGGGGTTGCCTTTAGCGCTGATGGCCCCCCTGTTAGGCATTATGCTGGCACTGCCGGCGGGTAGTTACGCCGTGTTGGCGCTGTCATTGGCGCTGGGCACGGCCAGCCTGAGTTTGATTGGCGCGATTGGCGCGGCATTAACTGTCGGCTTGGCGCGGGGCGGCGTGCTGCTTTCGTTATTGGTATTGCCATTGTATATCCCGGTACTGATTTTTGGCGCCGGTGCGGTGCAAGCGGCTATTTTCGGCGACGGTGTTTTAGCGCACTTGGCTATTTTGGGCGCGCTTCTCGCCGCCGCGCTGATGTTAGCGCCGTGGGCGATTGCTGCATCGCTGCGTATCAGTATTAACGGTTAAGGACAGGACTCGCTATGTGGGCCTTTATTCATAAGCTAGGATCACCCAAGTGGTTCTATAGTATTAGCGCCAAACTACAACCTTGGTTTTGGGCGGCGGCGGGGCTGCTGATTATCACCGGGTCGATGTGGGGGCTGGCGTTTGCCCCGGCGGATTACCAACAGGGCAATAGCTTCCGGATCATTTATGTCCATGTGCCGGCGGCTTTTTTAGCCCAGTCCATCTTTATCGCCATGGCGGTGTCCGGCTTGGTTTTCATGGTTTGGAAAATTAAAGTCGCCGATATGGCCGCGGCGGTCATGGCCCCGCTGGGAGCCGCGATGACCTTTATCGCGCTGTTTTCCGGTGCGGTGTGGGGTATGCCGACCTGGGGAACCTGGTGGATGTGGGATGCGCGGCTGACTTCCATGTTAATTCTGCTTTTCTTGTATCTAGGGGTGATTGCCCTGCGTGGTGCATTTAACAGCCGGGACAGTGCTTCGAGGGCGGCCTCAGTGCTGGCCATGGTGGGGGTGATCAATATTCCCATCATCAAATACTCCGTGGACTGGTGGTACACCCTGCACCAGCCGGCTTCATTTACATTGACCTCGCGCCCGGCGATGCCCACTGAAATGTGGCTGCCCCTGGTCATCATGGTGCTGGGTTTCTACAGCTTTTTTATCGCGTTAACGCTAATGCGTACACGTAGCGAGATCTTGCGTCGCGAGGCTAACAAACACTGGGTGCAGGAACTGGTCAGCACCCGGGCGAAGGAGGCGCACTAATGGCATTTGGCTCTTTTTCCGAATTTCTCGCTATGGGTGGCCACGCCCCTTATGTGTGGTCTGCGTGGGGCGTTACGGCGCTACTGTTGCTCGCCACCGTATGGCATGCACGTGCTGAACAGCGTCAACTGCTCAAGGGCTTAAAACGCCGTGTAAGGCGGCAAAACGGTACGAGGGGGAGCGCCCAATGACACCAAAACGTAAACAGAAACTCTTTGTCATCCTAGGCCTGGTGTCGCTGGCGGCGATTGCCGTGGGGCTCACTCTGTATGCGCTGCGTGCAAACATTAATCTGTTCTTTAGCCCGGTACAGATCGCCCAGGGTGATGCGCCGATGGAGAGGCAAATTCGTGCAGGCGGCATGGTAAAAGAGGGCTCGGTTTCAAGAGATCCCGACAGCCTGGACGTAGAATTTACCGTGACCGACTACGTCGATGACCTGGAGGTCTACTATAGCGGAATTCTGCCGGACCTGTTTCGCGAAGGCCAAGGCGTGGTAGTGGTGGGTGAGCTTCAGGCCGATGGGCGTTTGTATGCCGATAAAGTCCTTGCGCGCCACGATGAGAATTATATGCCTCCTGAAGTCGCCCAGGCGCTGGAGGAGGCGGGTTATTCGCCTGCCGATTATCAGGCCAAAGCTGCCGAAGTAGGTAAACGCCTAGACGAAGAAGGCGTCCCCGAGGCAAGCGAATACTAGTTAATGCAACACCAGGGTTGGCAACTCAGCCTCATGCGGAGTACACATGTTCATCAAACTGATCCCTGAAATTGGCCACTTCGCGTTAATTATTGCGCTACTCATGGCGATGGTGCAGGCGGTGATGCCGCTGGCGGGCGCAGCGACCCGCCGTCCTTTGTGGATGGCTTACGGCCAGCCGATGGCGGTTGGGCAGTTTGTGTTTATAGCCATTGCCTACGCCTGTTTAACCGCCAGCTATATGCTCGACGACTTCAGCGTGGCGAACGTGGCCAATAACTCTAACTCATTGCTGCCCTGGTACTACAAATTCAGCGCAGTGTGGGGCAACCATGAAGGCTCCGTGCTGCTATGGAGTTTTATGCTGGCAGGCTGGGGGTTTGTGGCTAGCCTGTTCACCGGCAATTTGCCGCGGGATATGGTCGCCCGAGTCATGGGTGTGATGGGCTTGGTCTGCACAGGCTTTTTACTGTTTATTCTGATCACCTCCAATCCTTTCGAGCGGCTATTGCCCAATATGCCCCAGGATGGCGCTGACCTTAATCCGCTGCTGCAGGACTTTGGGCTGGTGGTTCATCCGCCAATGCTTTACATGGGGTACGTCGGCTTTTCTATCGTTTTTGCATTTGCCATTGCGGCACTGATGGGAGGACGTTTAGACGCCGCCTGGACCCGCTGGGCTAGGCCTTGGACGAATCTGGCCTGGGCGTTTTTAACCGTGGGTATCGCGCTGGGCAGCTGGTGGGCCTATTACGAGCTTGGTTGGGGCGGCTGGTGGTTCTGGGATCCGGTCGAAAACGCATCGCTGCTGCCCTGGTTAACGGGCACCGCTTTGGTTCACTCACTGGCGGTAACGGAAAAGCGTGGCTCGTTTAAGAGCTGGACCGTGCTGCTGGCGATTTCGACCTTTTCGCTATCACTGATGGGAACCTTCCTGGTCCGCTCGGGCGTGCTTACCTCGGTGCATGCGTTTGCCAACGACCCAGCTCGCGGGTTCTTTATTCTGATGTTGCTGGCGATTACGGTGACGTTGTCGCTCATAGTATTTGCGCTGCGCGCCCCACGGGTGAGCCATAAGGTTGGCTTTAACTGGCTCTCCCGCGATGCGCTGCTGCTGGTCAATAATATCTTTCTGGTGATTATGACCGTCACCGTACTGCTCGGTACTGTCTACCCACTGATTCTGGATTCCTTGGGTTTGGGAAAAATCAGCGTAGGCCCGCCCTATTTTAATGCCTTGTTTGTGCCGCTCACCGTGGTGATGTGTATCTTTATGGGGCTCGGTTCCGTCACCCGTTGGAAAGGTATGGCGATGCGCGACCTTGTCCGTAAGCTATGGCTGGCGGGTGGTGCCGCCCTAGTGCTGGGCGTGCTGATGCCGCTGCTGTATCGCGGCGAGTGGAACCTGTTCGTTTCGTTAGGCATTGTCTTGGCATTATGGATTGTGCTGCCGATGGTGCGTGATGTATTCGATAAGACCCGCCACGCCAGCTCGTTTGTCGCCGGCGTACGCAAACTCTCGTTGGCTTACTGGGGCATGGTACTAGGTCATGTGGGTGTGGCTGTCACCATCGTCGGCGTCACTGTGGTGTCTAATTACAATATCGAGCGCAATGTGCGCATGTCGCCGGGTACGACGGTAGAAGTAGCGGGTTATCAGTTCACTATGAACGAACTGACCGAACGTCGCGGACCTAATTTCCTAGCGGATACGGCGATCCTTCAGGTTCAGCGCGGCGAGTCGGGCCGTAGCTTTACCATGCGACCTGAAAAGCGCCTCTACTTGGCGACCGGCATGCCGATGACCCAGGTTGCTCTGCGACCAGGGCTGTTTCGCGATCTCTATGTGGCCATGGGAGAGGATCTTGGCGATGGCAGCTGGGCAATGCGAGTTCAATACAAACCCTTTGTGCGTTGGCTATGGCTGGGTGCGTTGCTGATGGCGTTTGGCGGTGTGCTGGCAGTGCTCGATAAGCGCTACCGCCGTGCTGCGGTAAGCCGCGAAGCGCCAAAAGTGGCCAGCAGAGGCGATACTGCCCAGGAGGCCACCGTATGAAGCGTCGGCTACTGCTGTTATTGCTGCCGATAAGCTTTTTAGGCTTGGCACTATTTTTCTACCAAGGCTTAGCGCTGGATCCCTCCCAGCGCGACTCAGCGTTGATGGCGCGGGAGTTCCCCGCCTTTGAAGCCACCACACTGCGCGATGAGAACCGCCGGGTCGACCAAACACTATTAGAAGGTGAAGTGACCCTGGTGAACGTTTGGGGCGAATGGTGCCCCGCGTGCAAGCAGGAGATGCCACAGCTGCTGGAGCTGGCTGACCGCGATATCCGTATGGTCGGGGTTAACTACCGTGATACCCGCGAGAAGGGCCTGCAGTTTCTCAGCGAATTTGGCGACCCGTTTGAAGTCAATATTTTTGATCCAGAAGGCGAGCTAGGGTTTGATCTCGGGGTTTATGGGGCCCCCGAAACCTTTTTGGTCGATGCCGACGGCGTGATTCGCTACCACCATAAAGGCTATGTCTCGCCGGAAGATGTGCGCGAACGGATACTGCCGGAGGTGGAAAAATGGCGTTGATACGTAACATCACCGCATTCTTGTTGCTGTTAATAGCGTTTGGTGCAGTGGCGGGCGGGATAGAACTGCGCGAATTTGATGACCCGGTCAAGGAAAAGCGCTATCACGACTTAACCGCCTCCATGCGCTGCCCGCTGTGTGAAAACCAGGCGATTGACGATTCCGACGCTCCTATTTCAGGGGATATGCGCGAGCGTGTTTACCAGCTACTGCAAGATGGCCAGTCGGATACCGAGATTATCAATCATATGGTGCAACGGTTTGGTGAATATATTCTCTATAACCCCCGTTTAGAGAGCCGTACCTATTTGCTCTGGGGGTTACCCATCGCCCTGGTACTGCTAGGCGCGGTCATTATCGTGTTGATGGTTCGCGCACGCCGCAACGCCTCGGCCAAAGCGCTGAGTGCCGAAGAGCGCCAGCGTATAGAAGCGCTGACTAACCGTAAGGGGGCCTCATGACGCTACTTTGGGTCGCAATTGCTATTTTACTACTTCCAGCGCTATGGCTGCTGGTGTCGCCGCTTAGGAAAGCTAAGTCGTTGGACGATCAGCAGTACGCCTTTGAAGCTAACGACACCTCTGCCGAGCAGAACGTAGCGATTTTTAAGCGTCGTCTGGCGTCGCTAGAGGCAGCACGTGAACGCGGTGATATCGATCCCACGCGCTTTGAAGAAGACCGCCTAGAGCTTGAACGTAGCCTGCTGGAAGATACCGCCGTGCTCGAACGGCGCCCTTTGAAGCCAGCCAGCGCCGGTCGCCTTGTGGTGCCATTAGTCATGGTTGCAATGGTCGCGGTCAGCGTCATTTGGTACCAGCAGCAGGGCGCGGAGGGTGACCTCGTGCTGCTGGCAGTTCAGCAAGAGGTTCAGAACGACCCGGAAGGGTCGCTTTCCATGTATATTGAGCGCATGGAAGAGCAGGCCGAACGGCAGCCAGATAATCCCAATGTATGGAGTGCGCTGTTTCCGGTCTACCGCGAAACCGGCCAGATGCCCAAGGCCGCGGCGGCGCTGGAACGTTTGATTGAGATTGAAGGGCGTATCCCTCCGCTGCTCGCGCAGTTAGCACAAATTCGCTTCTTCATGGCCGAGCGTGAACTTACCGACGAGGTGCAGGCGCTGGTTGATGAAACCTTGGAGCAGGATCCTCGCCAGCCCACTGTACTGGGTTTGTTAGGTATTCACGCCTTTGATGACGGCGATTACGAGCAGGCGATTGACCACTGGCGCCGGGCAATCGCCAACATTGAAGATCCCAACACCGTGTCTTCGCTGCGTGATGGTATTCAAGTGGCTCAACAGCGCATGGGTATTGAACCTGAAGAGACCGTCGCCGAAGGCAACGGTGTTCGGGTGCGCGTCTCGTTGGATGAAGCGCTGGCCGAGCGTGTAGACGATGATGCCAGCGTCTTTATCACCGCGCGTGATACCGAAGGCGAATTACCGCCCCTGGCGGTCGTTCGGGCCCAGGTGTCCGAGCTGCCCATGACTGTGGTACTGGATGACAGCGCAGCGATGTCGCCCCAGGCAAAAATTTCCCAGGTGCAGGAAGCCCGTTTAGTGGTTCGCGTTTCGCCCACCGGTGAAGCCATGCCCCAGCCGGGCGATCTATTTGGCGATCTGGAAAGCGTCAGCGTAGGGCCAATCTCAGACGATGAAGCCGCCGAGGTGGTGATTAACCGTGTCTTTGAGTAGCCGCGTTTTGAACCGCCCTGTTTTGACGCCGCGAAGCGTGACGCCAATATGCGTTTAACCTCGATACGCTTAGTCGGGTTCAAGTCATTTGTAGACCCTGTGACGGTGCCTTTCGATGGCAATATGACCGCCATTGTGGGGCCCAACGGCTGCGGTAAATCCAATATTATTGACGCCGTGCGTTGGGTGATGGGGGAGTCCTCCGCTAAAACCCTGCGCGGCGAATCCATGGCCGACGTTATTTTTAACGGTTCCACCGGCCGGAAACCCATCAGCCAAGCTTCCATCGAGCTCAAGTTCGATAACCGCGACGGCGGCATGGGCGGTGTTTACGCGCAATATGCCGAAATAGCCGTTAGGCGTTTAGTCACTCGCGACGGGCAGTCCAACTACTTCTTCAACGGCCAAAAGTGCCGCCGCCGGGACATCGCCGATCTGTTTATGGGTACCGGGCTAGGCCCGCGCTCCTACGCCATTATCGGCCAGGGTATGATCTCGCGGTTGATCGAAGCCCGCCCTGACGATCTGCGTTCGACCTTGGAAGAAGCCGCGGGTATCTCCAAGTATAAAGAGCGCCGCCGGGAAACCGAAAATCGCATGCGGCGCACCCAGGAGAACCTGGAGCGCCTGGACGATATTCGTGAAGAGTTGGATAAACAGCTAGAGCGCCTCAAGCGCCAGGCCGAAGCCGCCAAGCGCTACCAAGAGCTTAAAGAGCAAGAGTACCGACTCAAGGGCGAGCTGGCGCTGTTGCGCGGCCGTACCCTGCGCGCAGAACAATCGCACCAGGAGAGCCGCGTTCGTGAATTGGAAATAGCGGTAGAAAAAGACGTCTTTGGGGTGCGCCAGTGCGAAACCCGCTTGGAACAAGCCCGCGAGCAGCACGACGAACTTTCGGAAGTATTGGATCGCCACCAGCAACAGTTCTTTGAAACGACCACGCGCATTGCCCGCTTAGAGCAGGATCAAGCCCACCGCCGTAGCCGTGAAACGCAGTTGGCCAGCGATATCGCCACCGCCCGGCGTGACCTGGACGAGCAGCGCCGGGTGAGCGAAGGCGATCAGGCACGTTTAGCCGCCATTGATGAGCGCTTTGACGACCTGCTCCCCGAGCACGAAGCGTTAGAGGAGCAGCTAGAAAGCCTGGAGCAGGCGCTTGCCGATGCATCCCCGGCGCTAGAAGCCGCCGAGCAGCAGTGGAGCGATGCCGAAACCCGCTGGCGGGATGCCAGCCGCGATGCGGACCGTTCCCAGGATCAACTGCGTGACCTTGAACAGCGTATCCAGCGCCTGCAGGCGGAAAATCAGCGCCGCCGCCAGCAACGCAGTGAGGTCTCCGATCTTACTGGGCTGCGCGAAGAGCATAGCGTGTGTGAAGAGCAGTTAGCCGCTGCCCAGCAGCAGGCGGAAAGCTTTCAAACCCAGCGCGATCAGTGGCAGCAGCGCTATAGCGACGCCAAAGCGGCCTACCAGCAGGCTACCCAGTCCCGCGATCAGCAGCGCGCTGAACTCAGCCAGCGTCAAGGGGAGTTGGCCTCACTGCAAGCGCTAATCGACGCTGCATTGGCAGACCACGACCCAGCGCTCGGCACGACACTTGAAGCGCACGGACTGACAGAAGCACCGCAACTCGGTGAAGTACTACAGGTCGAGCCCGGTTGGGAAGCGCTTACTTCCTGGCTACTCGCCCCCTGGCTCAATGCGCGGCTTGTCACCCCCCAACAGTTGGCAGTCTTGCCTGAGGCCTTAGCCACCGACTGGCGCTTGATTGATAAAACGCCACCAGCCGCCTCGGCGTCTGGGCAGCGGCTGGATAGCCTCGTCAAAGGTGCCGGTGCACTGGGCGAGTGGTTAGCAAGCATTCACTACACACAAACGACAGCAGAAGCGGAGGCAAAGGTGGCCCACCTCGCCCCCGGCGAAAGTGTGGTCAGCCAGGAGGGCGTATGGCTGGGGCGCGGTTGGCTACAGCAGCAGGCCAACGGTGAGGGCATCGACGGGCTACTGCTGACACGCCGCCGTTACGCCGAGTTGACTACACAGCGCGAACGTGAAGAAGAAGCGTTGGCGCTGGCCGAGGAGCAGTGCGACGTCGCTAGCGAAGCCATCGAAACCCTGGAGCAGGAGCGCGAACAGCAGGCTGAGCAAGAGCGCACTCATGCCGCCAGCCTGCAGCAGATAGCGGTTAAAGAGCGCAGCCTGGCGCAACGTTTGGAGCACTTGGAAAGCCGCGCCACGGAGTTGGATGAAGAGCTTGCCCAGCTGCAAGAGGATGAAGCAGAGTTAGCGCTTACTCTTGATGAGCAGCGTGCCCGCTGGCATTTGGCCATGGAGCAACTGGAGAGCGCGGCGCAAGCGCGGGAAACCAATGCCGAGCAGCGTAACCGACAGCGTGAGGCGCGTGACCAGTTGACGCGACAGCACGCCCCACTCAAAGCTCAGCAGCAGGCGTTGGCATTAGAACGCGAACGCTTAAGTGCCGAGCGCGATAGCCTCCGTTCCCAGCAGGCGCGCTCCAGTGACGTTGAGGAGCGCCTCTCGCTGCGTATTGCTGAACTGGAAGAAGCGCGGGAAATGCTGGTCGAGCCCGACGAGCTGGCGGGGGAAGAACTCGAAGAATTACTCCACCAGCGTGAGCAGCAGGAAGGGCGCTTGAATGCGACGCGCCAGCAGGCCCAGGCGCTGGCAGAGCAACTGCGTAATGACGAACTGGCTCGCCAGCAACACGAGCGCAATCTTGAGCAGAGCCGCGAGCAGCTCCAGCAGCGGCGTATGGATGTGCAGGCGCTGGCACTTAAAGCAGCCACCCAGGATGAGCAGCTAACGGAGCTTGGCCATAACGTCGAGACCCTCGCCGAACAATTGCCGCAGGAAGCGACGGAAACCCGTTGGCAGGAGCGCCTGGAAAGCACCACGGACAAGATTCGCCGCTTGGGGGCGATTAACCTGGCCGCCATTGAGGAGTACGACCGACAGGCCGAACGGCGCAACTATTTAGAAGCCCAGCACGCTGAACTCACGGAAGCACTGGAAACCCTTGAGCGGGCGATTAAGCGTATCGATCAGGAAACCCGGGTGCGCTTCCGCGAAACCTTTGATCAGGTCAATGCTGGGCTGCAAGCGCTGTTTCCCCGTGTGTTTGGTGGCGGCGCGGCATGGCTAACGTTGACCGGGGATGATCTGCTGGAAACCGGCGTGGCGATTATGGCCCGTCCACCGGGCAAGAAGAACAGCACCATTCATCTGCTTTCGGGCGGTGAAAAGGCGCTTACCGCACTATCGCTGGTATTCGCTATTTTTCAGCTCAATCCCGCGCCGTTCTGTATGTTGGACGAAGTAGATGCCCCGCTAGACGACGCCAATGTGGGACGTTACGCCAAGCTGGTGAAAGAGATGTCCGAGAACGTTCAGTTCATCTATATCACCCACAACAAGATCGCCATGGAAGCCGCCGAGCGCCTGATGGGGGTCACCATGCAAGAACCCGGCGTTTCACGGTTAGTCTCGGTAGGTATTGAAGAAGCGGCGGCGCTGGTCGATTAAGCGCCTTCGCTCCCAAATCTCACTCTTAACTTTCACGTTCAGCATTCACACTTAACTTTCACCAAGCGCGCGCATGACGGCATAAAGTTTAGACTTCGCTTCAAAACCTACACCGGGAATGTCTGGCAAGCCTACATAGCCATTCTCCACCTGAATACCATCTGCAAAACCACCAAACGGCTGGAAAACGTCCGGGTAGGATTCGTTGCCGCCTAGCTGTAAGCCTGCGGCGATATTCAGCGACATCTGGTGGCCGCCATGGGGAACCACACGGCGCGAAGACCAGCCAAGCTCATCCATGACCTGCAGCGTTCGCATATACTCCACCAAACCATAGGAGAGTGCGCAGTCAAACTGCACGTAGTCGCGGTCGGGCCGCATACCGCCATGGCGAAGCAAGTTGCGTGCATCCTGATGCGAGAATAGGTTCTCGCCAGTCGCCATGGGCAGCTCATAGTGGTTGGCAAGCTCCGCCTGCAGGGCGTAGTCGAGCGGGTCGCCAGCCTCTTCGTACCAGAACAGGTTATAAGGCTTGAGCGCTTCGGCGTAGGCGATAGCGGTGGCTTGGTCAAAACGGCCATTGGCATCCACGGCTAACCGGCTGCCATCACCGACTACTTTAATAACGGCTTCGATGCGGCGTAAGTCCTCTTCTAGCGGTGCGGCGCCAATCTTCATTTTGACCACGTTATAGCCGCGATCCAGATAGCTTCGCATCTCATCCTGCAGTTTGCTGTGATCCTTGCCTGGGTAGTAATAGCCACCCGCTGCGTAGACCCAAACGTTATCGTCTGCCTGCCCGTTACGGTAACGATCAGCCAGCAGCCGATAAAGTGGCTTGCCCTCAATTTTGGCGACTGCGTCCCAAATGGCCATGTCGATTGTGCCTACCGCCACGGAGCGTTCTCCGTGGCCGCCGGGCTTTTCGTTGGCCATTAAGGCTTTCCAGATAGCAAAGGGGTCCAGGTTGTCATTGGCCTGATCAATCAGGCTTTCCGGGTCGGCCTCGCAGATACGGTCAAGAAAACGGTCACGCATCAAGGCGCCCTGACCATAGCGGCCATTGGAGTTAAACCCGTAACCAATCACAGGCTTACCGTCGCGAATAACATCGGTGATGACCGCCACCACCGAACAGGTCATCTTGGAAAAGTCGATATAAGCGTTGGCAATGGGCGAGGCGATGGAAACGGTTTTTTCGCGGATTTCAACGATGCGCATGCTGTGCTCCTTAAAGGGTGATGGCACCACATTAAGCGTGACAATTCGGCGCTACCAATGCTATTACTGCGCCACCCCATGCTGAAACGGCATTGCCCATGGAGCTTGTTTGGCTCGAAGATTTTATCGCTTTGGCAGAACACGGCAGCTTTGTGCGCGCCGCCGAAGCACGCCATATTACCCAGCCTGCGTTTAGCCGACGCATTCGCTCGCTTGAACAGTGGATGGGTGTCAGCCTGTTTGTGCGCACGCCCCAAGGCACCACGCTCACCGAAGCTGGCGCCCATATTCATACCCGTGCCTTCGAAGCGACAAGCCGCCTTTATCGGCTGCGCGCGGAAGCCCAGGAGGTGGCAGGTAAAGCAGCGAAAACCCTGCAATTCGCCGCCACCCATTCGCTCTCCTTTACTTTTTTTCCGCGTTGGATTCGTCAGGTTGAAAGCGGAGCGCCGATTGAGGCCATTCAGCTCCACTCAGACAGCATGCTTGGCTGCGAGCAGCTGCTGTTGCAAGGAGAGGTTCCCTTTTTGCTTTGCCATCGCCATCCCGACGTACCATCGCCACTGGCCAAGGAGCATTTTGACAGTCAGCAAGTCGGTAATGACACCCTCATCGCATTGATGGGAAGCTCGGTAGACGGTCATAACGCAACTAATCAACTACCCTATTTAGCCTATACCGAAGCATCGGGGTTGGGGCGGATTGTAGCTCATCGTTTATACGGTAATAGCGAGGTGTTAGCGCTTAAACCGCAGTTTAGTAGCCACTTGGCCGCCGTGCTGATGTCGATGGCCCTAGAAGGTAAAGGCGTTGCCTGGCTGCCGAAAAGCCTTGCAGAGCAGGAGTTTAGCGATGGGCGATTAGTGCGAGCACTGGATGAGCAATGGGATATTGCTGTGCAAATCCATCTTGTACGGCCAATAGCCCCATTAAGCGTTGCCGCCGAAAACTTTTGGATGCGAGTGTCGGATCAACGTCCAAGCGGTTAACAAAGAGCGATTAATAGTTGGCTGAAAGCGTAAAAAAATACCCTAAAGTTTATAACTTAACTATATTACCCCTTATTGTGCGCTTGAGATGGCTAAGCATTTTATAAGCAGGTTATGGTTTGGGAGGGGGAAATTGTCAAAACGGCTTCTCTTTCGACTAGGATTCCTTTATAAATTTGTTTATAAATGTTAAACAAAATGTTTGCGGCACTTTTTATTGAATTAAGATCGAAATTTTTTGCCTTAAACGGTGTCAACACTTTGCCGTGACGTGAAAATTGCGTTAAATACAGCAAAAATTGGCCATTTTCATAGCAATCGCGCTATGCTTGGTGACAAGTACTTATTAACTAGCAGTTACCCAAATTCAGGCATGGTGCCTTAGCAACCGGCAAGATGACCATGGAATGTTCGACATGGAATTAAGAGAGTGGCTAATCATTTTAGGGTTGGCGTTGGTATCGCTTATCGTTATTGACGGTGCGCGTAGGCTTCAACGTCAGCGTCGTGTACCCCGTCTAGACCAAGCGGATAAAGACCTTTCAGGCAATCCGCTGGAAAGTTCCGAAGATCCCGAAGAGGCGGCTAAAGCTGCAGAGATTAATTGGGAACTTCCCAATGGTGGAGCTCGCGTTATTAAGCCCGCTGACTATAGTGGCTTAGGCAATAAGCCGAAGTTAGAACGTCAAGAGCATCCCGGCCCCTCCAGGGTGCTCTCTGAGTTTAGGCGTTCGGCATCAGCCAAAGCAGCCAAACGTAAAGCGGATAGAGTAGAAAAAGCAGCATCAGTTGCAAAACCTCAGCCATCCAATACGATAAAAACGCCGCAGCCGGTTGCTACGGCTACTTCATCTTCTACTCCCTCTATGCCGACTGAGCATGAGCGCCGGGAACCCAGTATTTCTATGTCTAACGCGCCGTCCAACGCGTCAAATGCTGATATCCCGCAGGCCCGGGCAACAACTAGTGCTCAGCATGATGGCGAGCCGTCAGATTATCCTGCCGCAGCACCTAATCCCTCGGTTACTGAACCAGGCGTACAAGCAAATGAGCCAGCGACGCCTGATTCACTTTCCATCGCTGCCAGCGATAAAGAGCTTGAAACAGCGGAATGGTCTCAACATGAGCAAGGACCAGAGCCTGTGTTACGTGCCGAGCCTGAAGATGCCGTATTTGCCAAACATGCCAATGAGCATTCACCTAAACGACGCCAATTGCGTTCCGATACGGTAGGTGAATACGATGAGCTGGATGATGATGAAGTCGATGAATATCGCTTAGTTGATTTTGAAGGAATGGGGCGCTCACTTAAGCGCCGTTTGATCGAGCGCCGCAAAGAAAAACAGCGTAAAAAGGCTGAGAAAGCGGTGCGAGATAAGGAATTAGCTAAACAGAAAGCTGAGCGTAAAGCGCTAGAAGCTGAACAGCGCCGCGAAGCAAAAGAAGCTGCTGAGGCAGAGCGTGTCCGCCTTGCTCAAGAACAGGCGCAAGCCCGTGAAGAAGCCGCGGCCAGTGCAGCTGCCGCAGATAGGTTAGCGGCTCAGCAGCGTGCCGCTGACGAAGAAGCGCGTCGCTACGAAAGTAATGCGTATACAGCCCATGAAGATGGTTTTGAAGATAATGTTGAAGAACGCTTTGAAGCTGACGATTATAACAGCGAAGTTGCCGATGAGCGTGAGGTTGATGAGCGAGTCCGCGTACACCCGACCATAGAAAAAGCCTTGCGCCACGATGTGAACGGTGAACACGCCAAAGAAACATTGAGCAATGCCGAAGAAGTCGTGGTGATTAGCGTTCTCTCCCGAGACCCAGAAGGTTTCGATGGCACCAAGTTGCTTGATCTAATGATGGTGTGCGGGTTGCGTTACAGTAGCGCGATGGGTGTTTTCCACCGTTTTGAAACTGAGAGCGATGATAGCGAGCTGCAGTTCTCGATGTTGAACGTGGTTAAGCCTGGCACTTTCCCCATTGAAAAGATGGGTGAGTTTATGACGCCAGGCATCACCCTGTTAATGCCGCTGCCTGGGGCAATTGATAGCTCCGTTGCTTTTGAAGCCATGGTAGAAACCGCCATGGTGGTGGTACGTCATATGGGCGGCGAGCTGAAAGATGAAAACCGCAGTGTAATGACCGCACAAACGATTGAATTTGCCCGCCAGCGTGTACGTGAATTTGAACGTCGTCACCGTTTACAGCGTCACATGCAAGCCCGCTAATCGTCGTCCGGTAAGGGATGCCTGCCGTTATACACCCGCCTTCTTGCCAGAAGGCGGGTGTTTCTGTTCAATACGCTAACGTTTTGTAATTCGCTCCTTTTCATATTTCCCAGGTTTTGCGTTTTCGCTGCCGTGTACTGGAACCTAGTCTAATGAGTCAGCCTGATTCTCAACCTCTGGAAGAGATTACCCAACTGCGGGCCGCCCTGGATGAAGCAAACTACCGTTACTATGTACTGGATGACCCCACGCTGACGGATGCCGACTACGATCGTAAGCTGCAGCGCTTACAGCAGTTGGAAACACAACACCCTGAGCTGGTCACGAGTGATTCGCCTACGCAACGTGTAGGTGCCGCCCCAGCGGATGGCTTTCCGCCAGTGGTGCATGCTATCCCTATGTTGTCGTTGGATAATGCCTTTAGCCGCGAAGACATCCATGCCTTTGCCGAGCGAGTGGCCGAGCGTCTGGAATGCGCCGCCGAAGAAGTGGAGTTTACCTGCGAACCCAAGCTGGATGGCGCGGCTGTCTCGCTGGTCTATGAGCAGGGCTTATTGGTGAGCGGGGCGACGCGCGGAGATGGGCGTACCGGCGAAGGCATTACTTCAAACCTGCGCACGCTGCGTTCAGTGCCGTTAAAACTGATGGGCAAAAACGTACCTGAACTGTTGGAAGTACGTGGCGAGGTCATAATGCGCCATGCAGGCTTTGAGGCGCTGAACGAGCGCGCTCGGGAAGACGGCAGCAAGGTATTTGCCAACCCGCGCAATGCGGCGGCTGGTAGTCTGCGTCAACTAGATCCGCGCATCACCGCGAAGCGTCCATTGGAGTTCCATAGCTACCAAGTTGCACGTTTGCAACCTGAGCTTGGCGATACCACCCATAGCGAGCTAATGGCGCGATTATCGACGCTGGGGTTTCGTGCCAGCGCTGAGTTGAAGGTCGTCAAAGGCCCCGAGGCGGTTGCTGATTATTGTGAGCAGCTAGGCGAAAAACGCGACGCATTAGGATTCGACATCGACGGCGTGGTGATTAAGGTCAATGATCTCCGTTACCAGCGTGAACTAGGCTTTGTGGCCCGTGCGCCGCGTTGGGCGGTGGCGTTTAAGTATCCTGCTCAGGAAGAGGTCACTACCCTTAACGATGTCGAGTTCCAGGTCGGCCGTACCGGCGCGATTACCCCTGTGGCGCGCCTTGAGCCGGTCACTGTGGCAGGTGTCACTGTGTCCAATGCTACGCTACACAATGCCGATGAAATCACCCGCTTAGACGTGATGATTGGTGATACGGTATCGATCCGTCGGGCTGGCGATGTTATCCCCCAGGTCGTTAGGGTGCACGTGGAGCAGCGGCCAGCGGATGCCAAGGCCATTGTTTTTCCCGAGCACTGCCCGGTATGCGGTTCGGATATTGAGCGCATCAACGGCGAAGCGGTGGCACGCTGCTCCGGCGGTCTTTACTGTGCGGCACAGCGTAAAGAGGCGCTAAAACACTTCGCTAGCCGCAAGGCGCTGGATATTGACGGGCTAGGGGTAAAACTGATTTTTCAGTTGGTCGATTTGGACTGGGTGAAAACCCCGGCTGATTTGTTTCACTTGAGCGTAGAGCAGCTACAAAGCCTGCCGCGCATGGGCGAGAAATCTGCCACGAATTTGGTCAATGCAATACAAAAAGCTAAATCAACAACCCTGGCGCGGTTTATTTATGCGCTGGGTATCCGTGAAGTGGGCGAAGCGACTGCCGCCAATCTGGCCAGTCACTTCGGTACCCTGGAAGCCATTCAAACAGCTGAGCTAGTGGCGCTAGAAGCCGTCAACGATGTCGGGCCGGTTGTCGCTGTCCATGTGCATACCTTCTTCCGTCAGCCACACAACCAAGAAACCATCGCTGCCCTGCTAGAAGCTGGTATTACCTGGCAGGAAGCGGCAGTCACCCAAGGCCCCACGCCGCTGGAAGGCCAAACCTGGGTGCTCACCGGTTCGCTTGAGAGTATGACGCGTGATGAAGGCAAGGCGCGGCTGCAGGCACTGGGGGCGAAGGTAGCGGGCAGCGTATCGAAAAAGACCACGTGTCTGGTGGCAGGCGAAGCCGCTGGCAGTAAGCTCTCCAAGGCAGAGCAGATGGGCGTGGAAGTGGTGGACGAAGCCACCTTTATTGATCGTTTGGTAGAGTGGGAGCAGCGTGGATGAGCCGTTTTATTGAAGTGCCCGCAAGAATGCTACCCCCGGAAACCCTCAATGCCTTGCTAGAGGCGTTTGTGACCCGCCAGGGTTACGACACCACTGATACCACGGGCGAAGGCATGCACGGCTGGGTAGCCGAGCTGAAAAAGCAGTTGGAGCGTAATGAGCTGATCATCGCCCATGATCTCGAGCTAGAGATGACCGAGGTCATGACCATAGCGCAGTGGCGTTCGTTTGGCCGTGATATCGCCGATGACGAGGAAGAAGGCGATTATTGAGTGCGAATAATCGCGCTAATAATGCGCCGCCCTGGGTGAAGGTGATCGGCCAGCGGTGCTTCCAGTGGCATTGGTTCATCACACATGCGTGATGCAATCACCTCGGCACACAGCGGTGTGCTCGCCAACCCCCGCGAACCATGGGCCGTCGATATCCATAGGCCTGAGTAGTGCTCGCCACGCTTATTCGGGACGCGGGTGGCATCTTTACTCAGTAGCGAATAGTCGGCTCGCCACGCTTCGGCTACAGGTACTGGCCCCGCATAAGGCGTCTTGTCGGGGCTGGCTGCGCGCACCGCCGCGCGTCCTCCAAGGTTGTCAGGGCTAAGTGGGTTGCCCGCCTGTTCTAACGCTTCGACCAACGCAGGCAGCGTTAGGCGCAGCTCATCAATATTGCGCTGGTGGTCGTCATCCGTCACATCGGTGCTCGCATTATTGGGCACAAAGCTAGCACCAAAGGTCAATACGCCATCCAGCGCAGGGGCGACATAACCACCGGCACACACAACGCGGCTAGGTCCCGTTACCTTATCGGGTAACGTTACCTCGCTAATCTGGCCGCGCACCGATTGCAGCGGCAGCTCCACCGTTTGTGCAAAACGATTGGCCTGATGGGCGCTGGCGATTACAACTTGATCCGCGTCGAGCGCACTGCCATCGGCCAACTGAAGCCGCCAACCGGTCGCTTTGTGGGTAAGGGAGGTAACATCACCCTGTTGCAAAGTAATGCCTGGCTGGTTAAGCAAATGCTCGCATAGCGCCTTAGGCCGCACCCACCCCGCCTGCGGGTAAAACAGCCCATGAGGGGCATTTATCGAGATAGCTGCCGTATCGGTTAACACGGATTTTTCTACTGCAGACACTACTTCGCGGGGCAGCGGGTGCTGTTCCATAAAGCGCTGCTGACGCCGCGCCTCTTTATCGCTACTTGCTAGCTGAACCACGCCGCAGGGTTGCCACAAGGGGATAGGGGATGAGGGTGCTGTGGCGGGGGTCTGCTGTGTAAGCCAGCGCTGGCTATACAGCAAACCGGCAAGATAAACACGGCTCTGGTGGTTGGTTTCAGCGGCGAGCTTTACATACAGCGCCCCTTGACGGTTACCCGAGCCGCCCGCGCCAGGGGCTTCGCGCTCCACCACCGTTACCTGAATGCCGCGCCGCGCCAGCGCTGCCGCAACCGTACTGCCCGCAAGCCCGGCGCCGATGACTGCAACGTGCTTAGCCGGCGCGGCAGGCGGCGGCGTATACCAGGGGGTGGGCTGGCGGCGTTGGTCCGCTGGTGGCGTTTCGATGCTACCGGCGAGCATTTCACGCTTGCGGCCGTACCCCGGCACCTTTTTCCAGCTAAAGCCCGCTGCTTTCAAGCCCCGTTTGACAACGCCTGCACAGGTAAACGTGGCGAAGGTGGCGCCGGGGCGAGAACGCGCGGCCATGGCATTAAACAGTTCCGGTTGCCACATATCGGGGTTTTTGGAAGGCGCAAAACCGTCTAAAAACCAGGCGTCGACTTGGCCATCCAGCAGCATCAAGCGTTCCGTGGTATCACCGAAATGTAGGTCCAGCGTCACACGCTCGGTTAGGTGCAGGCGATGAATGCCGCTAACGGCAGCGGGCCACTGGGCACATAGCACCTGTGCATAATTCGCTAACGAAGGCCAAGCACTCAACGCCTGTTCAAGTGCTTCAAGCGCAAGGGGAAATTTCTCTGTGGATAACAGGTGCAAGCGTGCATTGGCAGGCGCATGCTGCTCAAAACAAGCCCAGGCGCAGAGCATATTAAGACCAGTGCCAAAGCCGGTTTCACCAATCACAAAGGGCCGAGCGGCTTCCCAGGCGGCGAAGCGTTCGGGGAGCTGGTTGGCACCCAGGAATACATGCTCGGTCTCTGCGCGCCCATCGCCACGGGTGAAATAGACGTCATCAAACGCTGTTGCGTGGGGGGCTCCCTCGTTCCAGGTCAAGGTTGGCGTAGTTAATGCTGCCAGCGGTGGCAAAGCATTTGGACGTTGGGTCACGCAGGTATCCATTAAAATAAAAAGTGGTTAAAAATTGATCAACTTGATGCCGCTGGCACTAGCTCTGGCTTAGCGCAAAGCGTCCGCCGGGTTTGCACAGAGTTTTCCACAGGCTCTGTGAAAAAACGGGCGGACCCTCCAGACTCGCCTATTGGGGTCAAGGCAAAACTTTTTTGAACGGCTTAACAATTACCTTGGCATAGACCCCTGCAATCATGTAAGGGTCAGCATCGGCCCATGCGTTGGCCTCTTCCAGGCTGTCGAATTCCGCTACCACCAGACTGCCAGAGAAACCAGCATCGCCGGGGTTGTCAGCGTCGATAGCAGGGTGAGGCCCCGCTAATACCACACGGCCTTCATCACGTAGCGCTTCCAAACGAGCTAAGTGATCGGGACGAGCTGCTAAGCGACGCTCTAAACTATTGGGCACATCTTCACTGATAATGGCATACAGCATTGACGTATAACTCCTTGATAAAACGAGGATGAAAACGGGCCGTTCATTGACCGCACGGGTAGATACGCGCACCATATCTTAACTGTCGTGAACGATTTATTCACAACTGAAAAGCAGCTTATTCTGACAAACGGACCACACGGCGTCACCTATGCTTCGACTTCCCTACACTTTTGATGCCGATCAGCGCTACCCGGTTGATTTGCACATGCACTCCACTGCTTCCGATGGCGCGCTAACGCCTACGGAACTGGTAGCGTTGTGCGCCGAGCGAGGGCTGACACATATGTCGCTCACCGATCACGATACCATGGACGGCATTGAAGAAGCGGGCCGTGCCGCTGAGCAAGCAGGGCTATGTCTTATCCCGGGTTGTGAGTTATCCACACGCTGGCAGGGTGTGAATATTCATGTGGTTGCGTTGATGCCAGGCGGTTTGCAAGGGCCGATGGTGGAAGGTCTGATTCAGCAGCGTGAGGCGCGTATTCAACGCGCTGCGGTCATTGCCGAGCGGCTGGAAAAAGTAGGTCTACCCAACGCGCTGGAAAAAGCGCGCCTTCACGCAGGCAGCGACCGCCCGTTGGGTCGCCCGGATTTTGCCCGTGCGCTAGTGGCTGAAGGCGTAGTGCCCGACTGGGCAAGCGCCTTTAAGCGCTATCTGGGCAGCGGAAAGAAAGGCGATGTCAAAGCCCATTGGCCTGAAATCAGCGAAGTTGTGGGCTGGATAGTGGAATCGGGCGGCGTTGCCGTGATTGCCCACCCATTGCGCTACGGCTTAACCCGGCGCAAGCGTGGCCTGCTGATGGATACTTTTCAAACGGCGGGTGGGCAAGCGGTTGAGCTGGTCAGCGGCCAGCAGAACCCGGATAGCACGCGTGATTTGGCGCGTCAGCTAGTAGAGCGCGATTTGTATGCGTCCATGGGCAGCGACTTTCACTTTCCCGGCAGCCACGCGGCGCCTGGCAGCATGAGCTTGATACCTCGTACGGCGGCGCCACCCATATGGCAGCATCCGCGGCTAGTGCATCTGCGCGATGCAGCGCCCGGCCTATTAGCGGTTGGCTAAGTTAATACCCGCTTAAGTTATCACCCGCTTAAGTTATCCCCAGCTGAGGTCAGCTATGCTGTAGGGACAGCTAAGACAGCGTGCTATGTAAAGGAGCAGTTTTATGAGCCAGTATTTTCAGATTCATCCGGAAAACCCGCAAAAGCGTCTGATCGATCAGGCCATTATGATTATCCGTAAAGGCGGCGTCGTGGCGTATCCCACCGACTCAGGTTATGCCCTGGGGTGTCATTTAGGTGAGAAGAAAGCCATCGAGAAGATTAAATGGCTACGCTCGCTGGACGACAAGCACAATTTTACCCTGGTATGTTCCGACCTCTCGGAAATCGGCACCTACGCCAAGGTGGATAACGATGTTTTCCGGTTGTTGAAAGCGCACACCCCAGGACCCTATACCTATATTCTGGACGCCACGTCTGAGGTGCCGCGCCTGTTGTTGCACCCCAAGCGTCGCTCCATTGGTGTGCGTGTGCCGGATCACCGTATTACGCATGCGTTATTGGCGGCGTTAGGCGAGCCGCTGATGAGCGTGACGCTAATCCCCGTGGGTGATGATCTGCCCATGAACGACCCGGAAGAGATCCGTGAACGTTTTGGCGCCCACCTAGATGCCATTATTGACGGTGGCGCTTGCCATTTAGACCCGACCAGCGTCATCGACTTGCGGGAATTGCCGCCTACAATTATCCGCGAAGGACGTGGGGATATTACACCCTTCCAAGCTTAAGCTATTCAGAAGCCGGCTCGTCGTTGGCTTTGCGAGGGTCTTCGCTATCTTCGTCTAACCACGTGCCACAGAGCAGACAATAGCGGGCGCGCTTCTCATGACGTTCGTGCCCGCAACCTGGACAAGCTTCATCAGAGTAACGTTCTTCCCTAATCGAGCGAAGAACCTGCGCTGAGAATACCCCGGTGGGCACGGCAATAATCGAGTAGCCAAGCAGCATCAACACCACGGTAATCGATTTGCCCAGCGACGTGGCGGGCACGATGTCACCGTAGCCAACGGTGGTCATGCTCACGATGGCCCAGTACATCGACATGGGAATGCTGGTGAAGCCCGCCTCGGGTGATTCGATGGTGTACATCAACGCCGCAAACAGCGTGATCACCATTAAAACAGCACTAAAAAATAGCAGAATCTGGCGCAAACTGCGTTTGAGCGCGTCCATCAGCAAACGAGCTTCGCCGACAAACTCCATCAAGCGCAGAATACGAAAAATGCGTAGTACCCGCAGCAAGCGAACAATCACCAGCCCATGTGCACCTGGCACGAGCAGCACTAGCCAAATGGGCAAAATGGCAATTAAGTCGACAATGCCATAAAAGCTCTTTAAATAGAGCGTAGGCCTTTCCAAGCAGTAGATCCGCAGGGCTAACTCAATAGTGAACAGCAACGTAAAAACCCACTCAAGATAGAAAAATATATGCCCGTAGCGTTCGGCGTATATTTCGATACTGCTCAGCATGATGACCGCGACGCTCATCAAAATTGCCACAATCAAGGCGATATCAAACGCTTTTGCGCCCGGTGTGTCTGATTCAAAAATAATATGAAACAGCCGGACGCGTAGCTCTTCTTTGCCAGGGGTTAAGTGTAGATTCATTGCATCATCCTGAAATGAGCCTTTATACGGTCCTGAAAGAACAGTCCTGAAAAGGACACTAAACTTAAACTGCTAGCGTAGCGCGGTTTGATACGCCAAGCGATGGGCGAGTGCCAACGCAGCTTTGCCGTATGCTGTGCTGGGCTGGCCAGCCGCATTTAAGCCTCTGGTCAGCGCTTGGGCATGAGCGCGAGCCGTTTCATCTATCGCTGTATGCTCGGCAAGCCTCACTAGGGCCTCGTGGGCATGGGTGAGAAAGGCTGCTTGCTGGCTGTCGTGATAGGCATCCAAGGCCAATGTGGCGCGGTGCAGCCATTCGGCAGGGGAGTGCGCTTCCGGTAGCGGCCAGTACTGGCTGCCTAGCGCATTTCCACGTGATGCTTTGCTGCTATCTGACGGGCGTAGCGGCACCTGCTCCGCCAGCCTCAGGGCCAGCGTCCATAGCGCTTCTGGCTCGCCACTCTTTAATTCGAGCTCCAGCTCACGAATTGGGGTGCGGTAGGCACCGCTGATAATCTCGCCCTCATCCAGCACCAGTTCAATATGACTGCCCTGGCCTGTTGAACCTGGGGTTACTAAACTATCGGTTAGCTGCCAACTGCGTCGTAAGAAATCGGTACGCAGTTGAGGGGCTAGCGAGTCCAGAACACCGCCAAGAGCGCCTTGGAAGGGGGGCAGTGCGGCCAGCCCGGGCAGATCCAGCTGTGAGCCAGAAACTTGCCACTCCCACTCTTCTCGTTGAGAAAGCCCGCCGCCGCCCTGACCAGCGGTTTTCACCGTTTGCAGCACTTGACCATCCACCTGACGCAGACGCAACGCAATTCGCTCGTTGGCCAAATCGCCTTCAGGCGTATCAAAGTAGGTATTGGCCAAGGTTTGTTGAAGTGTTGGTTCTGACGCGAGGAACGGGTGTTTGACCAGCGCAGTTGGGCCTTCCGGGGCGAGGGCGAGTTTAAGTTCTACTTCTATTGGACTAGGATTTTTCATGATGCTCGCCACCTCGTTATCGTGACATTTAAATGAATATTTGGTTACATTTGTGAACTTTTCATGACGCCGGCGGGCGCACTCTTTATACTGGCGCCGCCATTTCCAGGCTCCCCGAAAATAGGCTAAAAGGCATTATGGTTACCTCCAATCCTTTTTCTTCGATGTTTGGCCGCTCGCCATTCCAGCCGTTATTGGCCCATATCGTCAAGGCGAATGAATGTGCCGATCAACTGTTGCCGTTTTTTGAAGCAACCCTAGCTGATGACTGGGACAAAGCAGCTGAATTGCGCGAAAACGTCACCCGCTTAGAGCACGACGCCGATACGCTGAAAACAGAGCTTCGGTTGAACCTGCCCAACACCATGTTTCTGCCGGTGTCGCGCTCAGATTTGCTCGATCTGATCAGCGTGCAGGACAAAATCGCCAATAAAGTGCGCGACATTACCGGCATTATGCTGGGACGTAAAATGCGCGTGCCGGATGAACTGGCCGAGCCAATGCGCGATTACATCCGTACCAGTGTCGCTTGCGTTGCCCAGGCCCGCCAGGCATTGGAAGAACTCAAGGATCTGCTGGAGTCCGGCTTTGGCAAAAACGTCTCCGATGTGATGCAGAAAATGATCCGCGAGCTGCACACCCTTGAACACCAAGCCGATGATCAACAGGTGACCATTCGCCGCCAACTGTACTCGTTGGAGGGCCAGCTACCGCCTGTGGATGTGATCTTTCTCTACAAGATCATCGAATGGGTTGGCGAACTATCCGACCGCGCCGAGCGCGTGGGAAGCCGTCTGCAGATACTGACTGCCCGCTAAGGGGACCTTTCATGCTGATTATTGCCCAGCACGGTGAAATCTTCATTATCTTGGCCTGTTTGTTTGGCTTCTTTATGGCTTGGGGCGTTGGTGCAAATGATGTCGCCAATGCAATGGGAACCTCGGTGGGGTCGAAAGCGATCACCATCAAACAAGCCATATTGATTGCTGTTGTTTTTGAATTCCTGGGTGCTTGGTTAGCCGGCGGTGAGGTAACCAATACCATCCGCAAAGGCATTATCGACCCCGAGCTATTGCAGGACGACCCACAACTGCTGGTATACGGCATGCTGGCAGCGTTGCTAGCCGCGGGTACGTGGCTACTAGCAGCGTCTATGAAAGGTTGGCCGGTTTCTACTACGCACTCGATTGTCGGCGCGATTGTGGGCTTTGCCGTCGCAGGGCTAGGCCCCTCAACAGTCGATTGGGGAGCTGTGGGCACGATTGCTGCGAGCTGGGTAGTGTCCCCTTTATTGGCGGGTACGATCGGTTTTGTGCTGTTTAAATCGGTGCATTATTTGATCTTTGAAGATGACAATCCGTTTTCTGCTGCGAAACGATACGTACCTGGCTATGTGTTTTTAGTCGGCTTTATCGTTTCGATGGTAACGCTGACCAAAGGGCTGTCCCATGTGGGGCTGGACTTAACCTTTAACCAGAGCCTGCTGCTTTCGATTCTGCTGGGGCTGGTGATTATGGTTATTGGTTTGGTGATGCAGCGTCGTATCAAGTTCGAGCACAATGCGAAGGACCACTTTGGCTACGCCAACGTTGAGCGTGTATTTGGCGTGCTGATGATCTTCACTGCCTGTGCCATGGCCTTTGCCCATGGTTCGAATGATGTGGCGAATGCGGTTGGCCCGCTGGCCGCAGTGATTAGCGTGGTGCAAACCGGCGGTGAAATCGGCGGCTCTGCGCTGGTGCCGTGGTGGGTATTGGTACTCGGCGGCGGTGGCATAGTGGTGGGCTTGGTTACCTACGGCCATAAAGTGATTGCGACCGTGGGTACCGGCATTACCGAACTTACGCCTAGCCGCGGCTTTGCCGCCACACTGGCGGCAGCCACGACGGTAGTGCTGGCGTCAGGCACTGGCCTGCCGATTTCCACTACGCACACGCTAGTAGGCGCGATTTTAGGTGTCGGCCTGGCACGCGGTATGGCGGCCCTCAACTTGCGCGTTATTGGCACGATTGCGATGTCATGGCTGATCACGTTGCCAGCAGGCGCAGGTCTCGCCATTCTGTTCTTCTTTATGTTCAAAGGCATGTTCGGCTAAACATGTTAGATTAAACGCAGGCTCGAACGCGTTTAGAAGCAACTAAGCGGTAACATCACAGCGGCATCTTCATGTTTATCTGCATTAGATTGAGCAGATTTGCATTTGAAGGTGCCGCTGTTTTTTGTGCTCTGGTAAAGTAACCCAGTTGGATGTGGTAAACGTCGGATGTTTCTTTCACCTGCTGCCGGAGAGCGGCCCTTGGATACGCGCTTCCCTTTTGTTGATTGGTTTCGTAACGCTTCCCCCTACATTAATGCTCACCGGGGGCGAACCTTTGTCATCTTAATTGAAGGCGAAGCCATGGCGTCTGGCCGAGGGGAGCAACTGATTCAAGATTTAGCCCTGCTGCATACCCTGGGTGTGCGCTTGGTAGTGGTATTCGGTATCCGCCCCCAGGTACACGAAGCACTAACCGCCGCTGGCGTAGAACCAACGCGTGTTGATGGTCGCTGGGTGGCCGACCGCGCAGTGATGGCTCATGTAGAGCAAGTTGCCGCCCATCAGCGGTTATGGTTGGAGGCGCGGCTTTCTCTGGGGCTGCCCAGCACGCCGCTGCACGGCGTGGAGCTCAGCGTGATCTCCGGTAATCTTGTTACCGCCAAGCCGTTGGGCGTACGCGAAGGAGTCGATTTCGACCACAGCGGTGAAGTGCGCCGGGTACGGGCCAGCGCTATTCAGGGGTTGCTGGAAAAAGGTTCGCTAGTGCTATTGCCGCCGCTGGGTTTTTCAAGCACCGGTGAGGTGTTCGATCTGGATGCTTCTGAAGTGGCCCATCACGCCGCTGTAGCGTTAAAAGCCGATAAGCTGATTTTGCTGGGCGAGTCAGAAGGGCTAGAAGATGATCACGGCGCGCTGCTGCGCCAGCTCTCGCCAGCGGAGGCCGAGCCACGTTTAACGAACGCCGTACCGGGTAGCGAGCTAGCCCGCCATTTACAGGCCGCGTGCACCGCCGCACGGGAAGGCGTGGCACGCACACATTTGCTCTCCTGGCGCAACCACGATGCCTTGTTGGGAGAGCTATTCACCCGTGACGGCGTGGGCACCATGATTACCCAGCACCGTTACGAACAGCTGCGTCCGGCTACGCTCAATGATGTGGCGGGTTTATTGGAGCTCCTTGAACCTTTAGAGCGGCGGGGCATGCTGGTCGCCCGTTCTCGTGAGCGCCTCGAACACGAAATTGACGACTATATGGTCATCGAGCGCGACGGCATGGTGATTGGCTGCGCTGCGTTGCATGTATTCCCGGATACCAGCGTTGCTGAACTCGCCTGCGTGGCGGTACACGACAGCTACCGCGGCGACGAGCGGGGCGAGCGCCTAGTGGAAGCCATGGAGCGCCGTGCCCGTCAGCGCGGTTTAAATGTCATGTTCGTCCTTACCACTCACACGGCACATTGGTTTGTAGAGCGTGGCTTTCATACGGCCAGCTTAGAAGACTTACCGCCACTTAAGCGCGAGACCTATAATCACGCCCGCAAATCGAAGGTATTAGTAAAAACCCTGGTGGGGTAGAACGGGGATAGTATTAAAACGTGGGAATTAAAGCGTGGGAATTAAAGCGTGGGAATTAAAGCGTGAGCGTTCAAACGTGCGTATATGAGGGTAAGTAGAAAGTGATAAGTAGATTAATATAAAGAAACGATAGCGTGCGATAACGAGTGAAGTAAGACACCCATAAAAGGGGCGGCGAAGCCGCCCCTTTTGTTTAGTTAGCCACATTAGAGGCTTATTAAGTGTTTAAAATAACACCGCCATTTAAGTGCATGGTTTGACCGGACATATAGGACGACTCTTCGCTGGCCAAATAAACATAGGCGGGTCCCATTTCACTGGGCTGCCCAGCGCGGTTCATAGGTACCTGACCGCCGAATGACGCCACCTTCTCATCATCAAAGCTGGCCGGAATTAAAGGGGTCCAAACCGGCCCTGGCGCCACTGCGTTAACGCGGATGCCACGGTCCATCAATGACATTGCCAGCGAGCGCACCAATCCCTGAATAGCGCCCTTGGTAGCGGTGTAATCGATCAGCGAATTATTGCCCTTAAAGGCGTTGATGGATGACGTAGAAATGATGGTGTCACCCTCGCTAAGATGCGGTAGGGCAGATTTCGTCAGATAGAAATGGCTAAATATATTGGTCTGGAAGGTACGTAGCAGCTGATCATCGGGGATCTCGGTAATGTCGTCCCAATCGTACTGCTCAGCGGCGTTGTTGATCACAATATTAATTTTACCGAAGTGATCAAGGGTACGTTTAACGATATCGCGGCAAAATTCTGGTTCCGCTACATCGCCTTTTAACACCAAGCAGCGGCGGCCTTCCGCTTCCACTAATCGCTTAGTCTCTTCAGCATCTTTATCTTCGTCTAAATAGGCAATGACACAATCTGCGCCTTCCCGGGCATAGTGAACGGCCACTGAGCGGCCAATGCCGCTGTCGCCACCGGTAATAATGGCGACTTTATCCAGCAGTTTATCGGTGCCGCGGTAGCTCTCACGGATATACTCGGGTTCGGGGCGCATCGCATACTCATCACCCGGCTGCTTATCTTGGTGCTGCGGAGGTTGCTTTTGATCACTCATGTGCGGTCACTCCATTGTTGGCACAGGGTACGTGTGGTTCAGCTTTTTATATTTCAAAAACTGATGGTCAATAACTAACAAAAATAGCGATATCCACTCCTCGGATTCACTGCAATGTTCTACATAGATCTAAGTTTAGTTCTCTATAAATCTAAGATCAGCGCAGACCTAAACTTAAACCCAAGCCTAGGCGCAAGCATAGCCCTAAACGCTGCCCGAGACGACATAGCCATAAACATAGCCATAAACATAGACCATCGACATAAAAGCAGGCAAATGAGCAGAAATGACACGCTTCTCTTATTTCCGCTTTTTCTATTGTTTTTTTCAACAGTAGTTAATTTAATTTAAATAAAGCGCGTATTTTATTAACTTATGTTAATGAAAATGGCTGGATGATGAAATGGTTTGGCACATAAATTGACAATAATAAAATCAGCACTATGTTTTGAAAGTGGGCTATCTATTAAGGATGTTAAGTTGACTACGTATAAGTGCTGGTCTTCTTTTAGTGCATAAATGCATTAGTTAATTGAACTAAATAGACTAAATAGATTTGCAGTGTCGCTGATTGTGTTTCACCACGGATGCTGACAAGTGAAACGACAAGGAGGAAGTATCAGATGAACGATCAAGGAAAGCAGCCTAATCCAGGCGCAACAGCCCAAGCGCACGAAACAAAGGAATCGATCAAGCAGCGAGGTCGAGATACCGCGCATGATGTAAGCGAGGCGGCTCAGCACCAAGCAGAAAGCTATTTTACCAAACAGCGCGATAATGCGGCGGAACAGTCCCAAAAATTCACAAGCGTGCTGCAGAAAATGGCTGACGAGTTTGATCAACAGCAACAGCCGTATTTCTCTAAGCAAGCGAGAAGATTCGCTGATACCACTGAGCGTATGTCGCAAAAATTGCGTGATAAAGATTTACGCAGCGTGTGCGATGAAGCGAAAAGCTTTAGTCGCCGTGAACCCGCTCTGTTTTTAGGGGGTGTTATTGCGGCTGGCTTTCTAGCATCGCGCTTTCTGCGCAGCTCCAGTAAGCACACGCATGGCAGCGACGGATACTCCAATACGACAGATGAGCGTTCAACTGGCCTCCCAATGGAAGAAAGTGTGCCTGCTAAGCCCTCGGCAACCTCGCCGGGTTCGGCTCCACAGACTTCTGCGTATAGCCAATCATCCAGTCTTTCAGGCAGCCCCTCTCAAAATAATGGGGTTTAAAAACAAGGGGTTTAGTTGGGTCGAGGAAATGAATCGCCCTAATCAAAGGGCCAGGGAGGCTAAGAATGGATTCGGAAAATAAAACCACGTCACAAGGCTCATCGTCGATCGGGTCGTTGCTATCGACGTTAATGAAAGAAATGACGTCGCTGGTGCGTAACGAAGCAGAGCTTGCCAAAACAGAGATGTCTGAAAAGACCCATCAGGCGATGGGTGGTATTGCAGAGATTGCTATTGCCGGTGCGGTACTCCTAGGCGGCTTTTTAACGCTGTTAGCTGCGGTAGTGTTTCTGCTAAATGAGGTGCTTCCGCCCGACACCACGCCTTGGCTATCTGCATTGATTGTCGGCGGCGTTGTAACGGTTATCGGCATTGTGATGCTCCAAGCGGGCCAGAAAAAACTACAGGCGCGCAACCTGATGCCGAATCGTACGATGCATAGTTTGCAAAGTGACAAAGCGACTGCGAAAGAGCATCAGCACAACGTCAAGGAGGAGTTGAAATGACGGATAAGGATAACCAGCGCAAACCTGAAGATATTGAAAAGGATATCCATCAGTCGCGCGAGCGCCTCGATTCGACACTGCATGAAATCGAAGAACGCTTCTCTCCTCAGCAACTGTTGAATACATCTTACGAATATATTCGTCAGGGTGGAGCTAACGAATTTGTTACCAACCTGGGTACGACGATTAAGCAGAACCCACTGCCGTTTCTGCTCACCAGTGCGGGTATTGGCTGGTTAATGCTGGCTCAACGTAACCCGAATCAAGGGCAACACCAGCATAGGTACGCCTCTGAACATAGGTACGCCTCTGAAACTGACGAGCACTTTTACACGGGTGATGAGTATTCATCGACGACTCGCGGTCCTCAAAGCCCGCAGGGCATTCCAGTTCATGAAGGCACGCATCCTAACGGTAGAGCACCTAACTATAGTAGTGCGCCTTCTGGCGTAGCCGGTGGTTCAGATACTCTCAGTGGTTCAGAAACGCACGGTAACTCAGCAAGCCATGGCGATAGTAAAGGCCGCATGAGCCGCGTAAAAGAAGGTGCCAGCAGCATGAAAGACGGTGCCAAGGGCAAAGCCCAAACCTTAGGTCAAAAAGCGAAGCAAACGGCGCAGCAGTGGGGTGATAAAGCCCACCATATGGGGGATAACATGCGAGATACCACATCGCGTCTTCATCATAATACTCATGACCAAATGCATAACATGGGGCAGCGTGCTCGCCATTCTGAGGGGCAAGCCTCTGACTTTATTCAAGAACATCCGCTAGTGGTAGGCGCGCTAGGGTTTGCACTCGGTGCCGCCCTGGGTGCTGTTTTCCCTGCCACCAAGAAAGAGGATGAATATATGGGCGAATACCGTGACCGCACTCTTCATAAGGCCGCCGAAAGCGGGCGAGAGCAAATGGATAAAGCCCAGCACACTATTCACGAACAAGCGGATAAGGCTCAGCAAACTGTTCACGAAAAAGCCGAGGCGGCTAAAAACACATCAAATCAAGGCAGCGATGCGAACGTCAATGCGCCGCAGCACAAAGAGACGGGGCTAAAAGACTCGCCCACCCCCACTGGGGGAAGTACTGGTTCGTCTAATAGCTCTGAACGGCATAGCTCGGGTCTGGCAGGATCGAGTACGCCTTCTGGCAATACTCAAGGCTCGGGAACTAACCACACGCCTTAATATTGATTGTTAGTTCCGCCAGAAAATAACCAGTGGCCGCTTAGTGCGGCCACTTTTTTTGGTACCCATGACGCTTTTCAACGAGCCCGGTTGGCCGGACAGCCAGGGCAATGATGAAGCTCCGCACCTCAGCGAAAGGAAGAAGCAATGACTCAAATCAGCGAGCACGACAAAAAAGCGCCAAAAGAGCGCGACGATCACCACGATGATGCTAACCCAATGCCGGATACGCATCATGTGAACCCCGATTCATCTGATAAGAACGGCAAGGACAAGCAGCAAGCGCTTGGTGTCACGCCCGCGTGTTGAAAAAGGCACTATTTCGATAGCGCCGTTTTGCTTTCTGGCTGGCAGGTCATTGGTTAAACTTCCACATTGATAGTGCTTTGAATAGCACCTTGCAGCCCGGTAACGCTGCTGGTGGAGGACGGCAATAACTGCCCTAACGACGAGTAAAGCGCGCCGGTCGTTGATACCGCCAGTGCCCGATCTAGCTTGTCGATATCCTTTTCGGCTTTCATTAATTCACGGCGCGCTTCTTTATCCTCTTCGGTTAGCTTTATTTTGAGCGCGCTAACCGCCTCTTCTAATGTCTTTTTAGCGTCAGCCAACGCGTTGCGTAGGCTGTTTTCACTGGCACTGCTGCCATTGGCACGGCTGTTTTCCGCATGCGATGGGCTGGTTATGCTTGCCAGTAAACCGAGCGGGGCGGTTTCATCACTTTCAGAATCATTTTCAGGCTCACTTTTAGACAAGGCCGCCGTTTGTTTGGCTTCTTCCTTGACGGCTTCTTCTTTCGCTTCTTCAGCGCTTTCTTTAGCATTAGCTTCGGCTTGGTTGGCCTCGCTTTCGGTGTGGGCTACCTGCTCATCAGCGGGGGCGCTAGCCTGAGCGTCGACAACGGCGTCACTACCCTGTGGTGATGCAGTGGTGTCAGCATCTGATGCTGCTGTCACTGATACTGAAGGGGTGGCGGGAATGTTGGTACTGCCGTCACCGGCGTTACCCAATAAACGGGCTGCACCGGCAAGCTCCCGAGCGATACTCTTCATCTCCTTGGCCATATTTTTAAGCTGTTCAGGAGAGGCTAAACTCATCATGGCTTTGAGCATTTCAAGTCGTTGGCGCAAGAAGCCCGCTTTTTCAGCAGCGCGCTGCTGAGAGGCTTCCTTGGGGCTGGGCAGCGACGCCAAACGCTCCAGCGCTTCCTGCTGCTTCTTAAGACGCTTAGTGAACGGGTCGTCGTCAGCAGGCGCGGCGGCAGGTTCGCTCTTTTGCTGGCTAATGCGGGTAGATGTTAAAGACTGCGGTTTGTCTTGGCGATGACTCATCAGCGTGAAAGTAGAAAATCCAATCTTCATGGTGGCTTTCTCTCCTAATTGTTATTAATCATCGGCCTCATTGCACAGAACTTTAGGTGTTGCTTAACCTTCATGCTCAGCCTGTCATCGTCTTATAGTTCACTCCCGCCGCGGCAGCACATGCGAGTAAGTTTTAAGCTGTAAGTGATGCTCATCGGCGTGCTGCAAGGCCTCCAGGGTGGCAGGCCGGTCGCGTTCAGCAAGTAACGCGCAAAGTGCTTCCGAAATGGCTAAGGCGGGGGTCAGGGTATGGAAGAAGCTATGGCTCTGGGTAGGACAATAGATCGCCTGCTCGGAAATGCTGGAAAGCGGCGAGACTTCGCTATCGGTGATCGACAGAATCGCCAGCCCTTTATCATGTGCCAGTTGTGCCAGCGTTAGTGAATCCACGGTATACGGCTGGATGGAGACGATAAGCAACACGTCACCTTGTTTGGCGCGCATTAGCGCATCGCCCCCGGTGCCCGCTGGACCATCAAGGTGAACCGTGCGCTCGCCCAGCAACGACATAACGTAATGAAAATGCCAGGCCACCACGTGGCTGGAGCGTAAGCCGAGCACATACACGTTGTTAGCCGCCGCTAACCTATCGGCCATGGCGGTTAAGCGTTGTAGGGTTTCAGGCGCGCACAGCGATGATATCTGAGTGCTTAACCCCTGCAGCATTTGTTGGGCGATATCACTTTCCGTGGCGCCAGTGGCTGCTGGGGACTGCAGGCGAACCTTGTCAGCGAAACCGTCGCCTCTTCTGCGCAGCGTTTGCGCATAATGCGTGCGGATATCGTTGTAGCCTTGAAAGCCCAGCACCTTGGCCAGCCGCGTCATGGTCGCTGGTTGCACCGCCGCATGTCTCGCCACTTCACGCATAGATACCAAGGCCACCTCTTCAGGGTGCTCAAGTAGATAACGCGCTGCCTGTTGGAGCTGTGCTGACAGGGTATCGAACTGCGCAATGATCTGATCTCTTAGCGGGTCGCTCGGTGGCATAGGACTTTTTGACTTAGGGCTTTGTGACATAGAGCGTTGCCTCTCAGCGCTGTGGGCCTGGGATAAGCTGAATCATACCAATGATCCATTTGTTTTAATATAAAGATATATGATTTGTTTGTTGCATTGTCTTGTCAGGTCGTGCCACTCTTATTCCAAGATCAACGTATGTCGAGATGATCGGGTTCTAGGCATTTTAAAAGGAAGGCTTCATGACGCGACTTCTTCATCGCAGTATTGGCCAGACGTTGCCGCGTGCTGCCTCTGCGCGGGGTGTTTATATCACTGATACAAACGGGCGCCAGTATCTGGACGGCTCGGGAGGTGCGGCTGTGACGAGCGTGGGGCACGCGCACCCGGAAGTGCTGGCGGCCATGCGCGCCCAAATCGACAATCTCTGCTACGCGCATACCGGGTTTTTCACCACCGATGCCGCCGAAGAACTCGCCGAGAAGCTAGTGGCATTGGCGCCTGAGCCGTTAAACCACGTTTACCTGGTATCGGGCGGCTCAGAAGCCGTTGAGGCCGCTTTAAAAATGGCGCGCCAGTATTTCGTGGAAGTGGGGGAGCCTCAGCGACGCCACATTATTGCCAGGCGCCAGAGCTATCACGGCAACACAATTGGCGCTTTGGCCACGGGCGGCAATGCCATGCGCCGCCAGCAATTTCAGCCACTGCTGCCCGAGACCCACCACGTCTCGCCCTGCTACGCCTACCGTGATAAAGGCAACGACGAGTCACCCGAAGCGTATGCTGCGCGCCTGGCAGACGAACTTGAGGCCAAAATACGTGAACTGGGTCCTGACAGCGTGATGGCGTTTGTGGCCGAGCCGGTGGTCGGCGCCACCCTGGGCGCAGTGGCCGCCGAGGCGGATTACTTCAAACGTATCCGCAAGATTTGCGACCACTATGGCGTGCTGCTGATTCTCGACGAAGTGATGTGCGGTATGGGGCGGACAGGAACGATGTTCGCCTGCGAACAAGAGGGCATAACGCCTGATATTCTCACCATCGCCAAAGGCCTTGGGGGCGGCTATCAGCCGATTGGTGCGGTGATGCTGTCGTCGGCCATTTACAATAGCTTCGCCAAGGGTTCCGGCCTTTTCCAACATGGCCACACGTATTTGGGTCACCCAGTCGCGGCGGCCGCCGCCAATAAAGTGGTGGAGATTATTGCCCGGCCAGAAACGCTAGCCAACGTGAATGCCATGGGCGAGCGATTACAGCGCGGCCTTGAAGAAGCGCTGGGTGCTTCCCCTTACGTGGGCGACATTCGTGGCAGGGGGCTTTTCAGGGGCATTGAGCTGGTCGCCGATCGAGAGCAAAAGACGCCCTTTGACCCCGCCCGAAAACTTCACGCCAAGATCAAGCGCCAAGCCATGGCAAGAGGGCTGATCAGCTACCCCATGGGCGGCACGATTGATGGTGTATATGGTGACCACGTGTTGCTAGCCCCGCCGTATACCATTGAGCCTAGCGAGATCGACCTATTGATCGAGCGCATTACCCACGCCATTGACGCCGCGATAGCAGAATGACCTGATAAGGAATCCCTTCGATGAAACCATCCCCCTGCCCGCCGATTGCTGATGCCGACTGGCCCGATGACATTGCGGAGCTTCGCGATGGCTTTGCTGGCGCACTTAACGTTTATCGCACCATGGCGCATCACCCGGCGCTGCTGAGCGCCTGGGCGCCGTTGCGCCAGCATGTGGTGAAGGAGAACGCGCTAGGCCCAGAACTGACCGAAGTAGTGATACTCCGTGCTGGGTTTCGCCTGGGCTCCGCCTATGAGTGGGCACATCATGTTAGCCGCGCGCTGGCGCTGGGGTTTTCCGACGCGCGTATTAACGCTATCCGCGGCGTGCCAACGATCAGCGAGGGCGTCGATGGCATGATCGTTCAAGCGGTTGATGCGTTATTAGACGAGCATAAGTTGAGCAAAGGGCAGGAAGCGGCGCTAGCGGAGGCGATTGGACGCACCGCCGTGATCGACCTGATCGCGATGGTGGGCTTCTATTCGGTACTAGGGTATTTACTCCAGACCTACGACACACCGATTGATGATGCTATTCAACAAGAAGCGCAGGAAAACCCAGCGCTATTTTCATTAACGCTGCCAGCGCAGTAACTCGAAAGCTTCGAGCCGCACTATTTAAAGCGCCGCTTTACCTCTACGTTGAGCCTGCCTTCCCCCAGCCGCAATTTGAGCTTCTGCCCTGGCTGGGTATCTTCCGCGCGCCTGATGACCTGGCCCTGCTCATCCTGGGCGATGGCGTAGCCCCGGCCCAACACCGCCAGCGGACTGACAGCATTCAATTCGCGGGCTGCAGCGGTTAAGCGCGCCTGCCGGCTTTCTAGCTGGCGCTGCATGGCGCTACTCAAGCGGCGATTCAGCTGATTTACCCGCTCACTTTCCACGCGATGCAGACGCGCCATGTCCTGGCTGGCCAGCCGCCTGTTCAACTGCGCCACGTGCGCTTTTTGCTGGGTAAGCGTTTGCTGCATGGCACGCGTTAAGCGTTGGCTGAGGGTAGTAACATGCTGGCGTTGGCGGTTGAGCTGCTCACCGGGGTGGCGCAGTTTGGCGCGCAGGGTGTCCAGGCGCTGGCTGTCGCGCTCTAACCGTGCCTGCATGGCCCGCTGCAAACGGCTGTGTTGATGCTCAAGCTGGCGCTTTAACGTGCTTTGATCCGGCACTAACCGCTCGGCGGCGGCTGACGGGGTCGGCGCACGCATATCCGCGGCAAAATCGGCCAGTGTGACATCTACCTCATGGCCCACCGCCGACATGACCGGCAGGCGCGAATGGAAAATCGCCCGCGCCAAGTGCTCGTTATTGAATGCCCACAAGTCTTCCAGGCTGCCGCCACCGCGGGTAATCAGAATCGCATCACGCTCTGGGTCCAGGCGTGCTTGGCGGTTGAGTAATGCCAGCGCTGATATCATTGCAGGTGCTGCTTCCGTGCCCTGTACCGGCACTGGAATCAGCGTTACATCCGCCAGTGGCCAGCGAGCTTCCAGCACCGCCAGCACATCGCGAATCGCCGCCCCGGTAGCGGAGCTTAAAATCAGCAGCTTGCGGGGTGGAAAGGGCAGCGGCCGGGCGTTGGCAAATACGCCTTCGGCATCCAGCTGTGCTTTTAATCGCTCAAACGCCGCCAGCAGTTCACCCAGGCCCGCCGCCTGAACGGCATCGGCAATTAACTGGTAGTCGCCACGCGGCTCAAACAACGACACCCGCCCGCGCAGCTTGACCTGATCGCCGTCGCGCATGGGCGCCGACACAAACCGCGCCCGCTGACGAAACAGCGCGCAGCGAATCTGGGCACGATCATCTTTCAACGTGAAATAGACGTGCCCCGAAGCCGGGCGCGAGACGTTGGAAAGCTCGCCCTCAACCCACACCTCGCCCACATCGCGCTCAAGTGTTTGCTTGGCGCGCTGGTTAAGCTGGCTGACGGAGAGCGCAGTGGGCGTTGGTGCGTTCATTACTATCCCTTGCTTTAGGAAATCCGGGAATCTTTACGGCTAGTCGCGTAAAGTGGTGTCGTTATTTCAAGGTATCATTGTATTACCGAGGGAATCACGAGGAAATGCTATGGGCCACCACCCAACACCGCTGATCGCGTTCTACCGTGGCCAGGCAACGGATCATCAGGGGCGCTATATCGATGCCATCTGGTCTTTATCTCACTTCTGGCTAGAGCATACCCACGATTATATTCAATGGCTTTTTCCTATCCCTGAAGCTGGCCGTTTTAACGGTTTTGCCCCGCTACTGACTGATGTCGAACGTGAAGTATTCCAAGACGATAGCGAGTTACGTGAGCAACAGCGAGTCTCGCTGGATGTCATGTTGAGTTTTTTGGGTTTAACTCGCGATGGGCTCACTATCACTGCCCAGCAGAGCCTTAATATCCGCGATCATATTTGGCTCAAAACCGGTGGGCATAATCATCTGCGGATCTCGCGCATGATTCGTTCTCTGGCACTTTGTCACCAACCTAAACTGGCGGCAGCGTTCCAGCAGGCAGTGATCGAGATTGGCAGTACTCAGGGTATTGTCTCCGCACAGTCGATGGCTTACTGGCGTGTAGCCTCGGATGCCAAGCACACTGTATGAAGCGTGATTGCGCTTCTACTTTTATTCTTTTTTGTTGGGAGCGGGATATTGAGAATTTGGGACGATGAGATAGTCAAAGAGTTGTATTTCCGTCTTTCCTCGAAAGAAAGAGCCGGACTTGAGGTGGTGGTGAGAGCTCTGCGTGAAGCCTACCCTAAGATCGATGTCTATCAGTCTATTTTAGGAGGTGGGGCCGCGATTAGTGCGGGAAAAAGATCAAAGGGGAAACCTAAAGGGCGGCCATTATTTTCAATCACAAAACCAAGAAGAAATAAGCCATCTTGTGTGAGGATAAGGATAGATTCGAAGAAAGATAGGGAGAAGCTTGCAGATGCTGTAGGCCGTTCCTGGGACGATATTAATGAAACAAGATTTAAATTAAGTAGTTTTCCAGGAGCTCTGGCAGAATTTAAAGTTTTCTTAACGGATTTGAGTAATTCTATTGACGTTATTAGGGAACGAAGTAATGGTCACGGTTATCTACCATCAGATTATCAAGATATCGTTAATTGCCCCACAGAAACAGAAAATGAAGAAGATTTCCCTGAGGGGGCTAGGTTAAAAGTATTTGTCAACAGGTATGAACGAAGTCGAAAGGCAAGAACTGCATGTATCGCAAAACATGGTGCTAGCTGCTTTTTTTGTGGATTTGACTATGGTGAGAGGTATGGAGATGCGTACTCAGGTTTTATTCATGTTCATCACATCGTTCCTATTTCCAAAATTGGCAAAAAATATAAAGTGAATTTTGAAAAAGATCTGGTGCCGGTTTGTCCGAACTGCCATGCCGTCATTCATTTTGGTGGAGAAACGCTATCTTTGGATGAGGCCAAAAGGGTTTTGTCTCCTAATAATGGAACCTGAATTCAACCAATCAGTGAAGCACCTGCGTTGCTACCTCTCCTGAGTAGTCTCCTAAAAACACCTGGGATGGGGGCGATTTTTCAGCCGCTTTCTTGGTCTATCGTTTAGCTTCTTGACGACGCTATGTAGCTCAGTGTCCGATACGTTTCGAAAGCTCGCCCCTTTCGGGAAGTATTAGCGAATCAGCCATTGGTGTTTTCATTAGCCCCACTCTGGCATGAACAGAATAGGGCGAAAAATAGGTCTTAGCCGAGATGGCTATAGTCAGTCCTTATGCTCGGCGTTCTAGTGGCTGTGATCGTTAGCAGGCGCTCGCCTTCCACCCATACCTCGCCCACATCGCGCTCAAGAGTCTGCTTGGCACGCTGGTTGTGCTGGCTGACGGAAAGCGCCTGGGGAGTGGGGGAGGCCATAGCGTTACGCCCGCTCTAATAGAAAGCGTTTTAAAGCCTCAGGATCAGGCACGCCCTGAATCACTTCGCCATCAATGACCAAGGTGGGCACTGACTGAATAAGCGCTTCTTCTACCGCATGGCGCTGGGCCGCCTGATGCTGCTCGCGGTAGCGGCCCTCTGCAAGCGCATCAAGCACTGCTTGGCGCTCCAGACCTACCGACTCACCAATATCCGCCAGCACCTCCGGGTCGCTAATGTCGCGCTCCTGTTGGAAAAACGCTTTTAGCGCGGCCATAGAGTAGGGGTGGCCCAACCCCTGTTCTTCAGCCATGGCAAACACTTCAAAGGCTTTATCGGTACGTGGCTGCGGCGAGATATTGGGCAGCGTAATAGGCACGCCGAGCTTTTTAGCCATGGGGTAAACCGAATCCTGCCATATTTTAGGCAAGTAAGGGTCTTCCACCTTTAGCGTGGGCACCGGGGCGGGGCGCAGCTCGAAAGGCCGCCAGCGAATTTCCACATCCATACCGTCGGTCGCTTGAACAATCGCCTCTTCCGCCAGCAGGCAGAAGGGGCAAACGTAATCGGTGTAGACAATAATCTGTTGAGACAAAAGGCCCCCTTTACATAAAAAAATAACCCACTAACAGCCTAGCAGCATACGTCATTAGCATTTGGTATAAGCACGACAGCTTGACTGCATTGCTGGAGCACCCCTCAAAACGCTATAATAGGCGATTAACCTTTCACGCCCCACTTCCTCTCAATCAGGGTGTTGCCGCTATGCTACGTATGGCCCAAGAAGCACTTACGTTCGATGACGTACTCCTCGTTCCCGGCTTCTCCGACATTCTCCCCAAGGATGTCAGCCTCAAAACCCGCCTGACCCGCAATCTCTCTCTTAACATTCCGCTCGTTTCCGCCGCGATGGATACCGTCACCGAAGCGCGACTGGCGATTGCGATGGCTCAGGAAGGGGGCATTGGCATCATTCACAAGAACATGACCATGACTCAGCAGGCCGCTGAGGTGCGTAAGGTCAAAAAGCACGAAAGTGTGATTGTGAAAGACCCGGTGACGGTTAGCCCTAAAGCCAAGCTCGAAGACCTGCTTGCCATGGCGCGTGAAAATGGCTTCTCCGGCTTCCCTGTGGTGGAAGGCGAAACCCTGGTCGGCATTGTGACCGAGCGTGATATGCGCTTCCAGCCCAACCACGGCGACAGCGTTGCGGACATCATGACCCCCCGCGAGCGGCTGATTACCGTCAAGGAAGGCACCGATCTCGAAACCAGCAAGGCCAAGATGCGCGAACACCGCATCGAGAAAATGCTGATCGTCGATGACGAGTTCCACCTGCGCGGCCTGGTGACCTTCCAGGATATCGAAAAAGCCCGCACCTACCCGATGGCCGCGAAAGACAGCGACGGCCGTTTGTTGGTGGGCGCGGCGGTAGGCACCGGCGCTGAAACCCCAGACCGCGTAGCGGCACTGGCCGAAGCCGGCGTCGATGTGATCATTGTCGATACCGCCCACGGTCACTCTCAAGGCGTTATCGACCGCGTACGCTGGATCAAACAGAACTTCCCGGCCATTCAGGTGATTGGCGGCAACATTGCCACCGGTGCCGCTGCCAAAGCGTTGGCCGAAGCGGGTGCGGACGCCGTGAAAGTCGGCATTGGCCCTGGCTCCATCTGCACCACGCGCATCGTCGCGGGTGTGGGCGTACCGCAAATTACCGCGGTTTCCAACGTGGCCGAAGCGCTCAAAGAGTTCGACATTCCGCTAATTGCCGACGGTGGCATTCGCTTCTCCGGTGACTTGGCCAAAGCCATTGCCGCTGGCGCGAGCGCCGTGATGGTCGGTGGCCTGCTGGCCGGTACCGAAGAAGCGCCGGGTGAAGTCGAGCTTTACCAGGGCCGTACCTATAAAGCCTACCGTGGTATGGGCTCCATGGGCGCCATGTCGCAAAACCAGGGCAGCGCCGACCGCTACTTCCAGGATAAGAGCGAAGGGGCCGAGAAACTGGTGCCGGAAGGCATTGAAGGCCGCGTACCCTATAAAGGCATGATGGGCGCCATTGTTCACCAACTGATGGGCGGCCTGCGCGCTTCCATGGGCTATACCGGCTGCCGCGATGTTCAGGAAATGCGCACCAAGCCGGAGTTTGTACAAATTACCGGCGCTGGCTTTAACGAATCCCACGTTCACGACGTGCAGATCACCAAGGAAGCCCCCAACTACCGGGTGAGCTAACCAGCAAGATGAGTAATATGGCGCGGCGGGCATTGCCCCGCCGCTTGCTTTTTGGCCTTACCAGCGGCACCCACACCGCTTAACCGAGACCCCGCCATGAGTGACATTCACGCCCACAAGATTTTGATTCTCGACTTCGGCTCGCAGTACACCCAACTGATCGCCCGCCGCGTTCGTGAGATCGGCGTTTATTCCGAAGTCCGCGCGTTTGATATCACCGAAGAAGAGATCCGCGAGTACAACCCCAACGGCATTATCATGGCCGGTGGCCCGGAATCCGTGACGGAACTGGACTCCCCGCGTGCGCCGCAGTGCGTGTTTGAAATGGGCCTGCCGGTGTTTGGTATCTGCTACGGCATGCAGACCATGGCCGAGCAGTTGGGCGGTAAGGTAGAAGGCTCCAACCAGCGTGAATTCGGCTACGCGCAGATTCAGATCGACGAAGATAACGCGCTGTTCAAAGACATCAAGGACCACGTAGACGCTAAAAGCGGCAAAACCCTGCTGGACGTATGGATGAGCCACGGCGACAAGGTCGCCGAAGCGCCCGCCGAGTTCACCGTGACCGCTTCCACGCCGAGCTGCCCGATTGCCGCCATGGCCTGGGAAGAGAAGCAGTTTTACGGTGTTCAGTTCCACCCGGAAGTGACCCATACCCTGCAGGGCCAGCGCATTCTTGAGCACTTCGTGCTGGATATCTGTAAAGCTGAAAAGCTCTGGACGCCCGCGCAAATCATCGAAGACCAAGTACAGCGCGTGCGCGAGCAGGTAGGTGACCGCCACGTACTGCTCGGCCTCTCCGGCGGTGTGGATTCCTCGGTAGTAGCGGCACTGCTGCACAAGGCGATTGGCACCCAGCTGACCTGCGTATTTGTCGATAACGGCCTGCTGCGCAAGGCGGAAGGCGACCAGGTAATGGAAACCTTCGCCAAGCACATGGGCGTAAAGGTAATCCGCGTAGACGCTGAAGACCTGTTCCTGGGCAAGCTGAAAGGCGAGAACGACCCGGAAGCTAAGCGCAAAATCATCGGCAACACCTTCATCGACGTATTTGATGAAGAAGCCAGCAAGATTGAAGGTGTCGAGTTCCTGGCTCAGGGCACCATCTACCCGGACGTGATCGAATCCGCCGCCTCCAAAACCGGCAAATCACACGTGATCAAATCCCACCACAACGTGGGTGGCCTGCCGGAAACCATGAAGCTCAAGCTGGTCGAGCCGCTGCGCGAACTGTTTAAAGACGAAGTGCGCAAACTCGGCCTGGAACTCGGCCTGCCCTACGACATGGTCTACCGCCACCCCTTCCCGGGGCCGGGCCTGGGCGTGCGTATTCTGGGCGAAGTGAAGAAAGAGTACGCCGACATCCTCCGTGAAGCCGATGCCATCTTCATCGAAGAACTACGCGCCTCGGGATGGTACGAAAAAACCAGTCAAGCATTTGCCGTATTCCTGCCGGTGAAATCGGTAGGCGTCGTCGGCGACGGCCGCCGCTACGAATGGGTCATCGCGCTACGCGCAGTAGAAACCATCGACTTCATGACCGCCCGCTGGGCGCACCTGCCCTATGAGCTGCTTGAGAAGGTTTCTAATAGGATTATCAACGAGTTGGCGGGGGTCTCTCGGGTGACTTATGATGTTAGTAGCAAGCCGCCTGCTACTATTGAGTGGGAGTGATTGCCAAGGGGAGCGGATGAGAGCTGCCTAGATCAGCCGCATTACCCGTCTCAAACGGAAGCCTGCCTTCATCGGCAGGCTTTTTTTGTTGATAATATTGTCTATATAAGGTTAATTTTGATCTCTCTTAGGAGAGATAGCGGTTGCAGGTGTGTCAGTGAATCGGGGAATAGAAAAGTTTGTTTTCTACTCGATTTTTGGATTTTTACGCTTTAGTTGCTTTCTAGTTGAATAATAAATTTGATAAGCATGGTTTCTAACTGTTCTAAAAGAAAGCGTTTTCATAAAGAAGGGAGGGGTGAGGTTTTTCAATTTGTGATTTATAATTAGTGAGCTTGAGTTGGGCTAGGCTTAAGTTTTAGAAGATAATTTTATATGAGTTTTGATGATGACGGTTTCTGATTTTCTTGAGGTTGTTGAAAGGGTTTTGAAGGTTTTATTTTCATGGCCTGAATCGCCCCAGGGTTCGTAGACACCTCCAGGCCTTATACTAAAGGTATCTAGGAGGAACCATGAGCCATCCCCGCTACACTGAAGAATTCAAAATCGAAGCCGTCAAACAGGTGGTAGAGCGCGGCCATCGCGTGGCCGAGGTCGCTGAGCGGCTAGGCGTGTCAGGTCACAGCCTGTACAACTGGATCAAGCGCTACGATAAGCCGGTAGAACAACGGCAAGAAGATGATGATCTCCAAGCTGAAAACCGTCGTTTGAAGGCCGAACTCAAACGCGTATCAGAAGAGCGAGACATATTAAAAAAGGCCACCGCGTACTTCGCCAGGGAGTCCGACTGAGGTACGCGTTTATTCAAAATTATGCGAGCCAATATTCGGTACGTCGCTTGTGTCAGATGATGGCAGTGCATCCCAGCGGTTACTACGCATGGTGTAAAAAAGCGCTCTCTAATCGGGCTCGAGAAGATGAGCGCCTGCTGGGATTGATCAAGCACTCCTGGCTTGAAAGCGGCGGTGTTTATGGCTATCGCAAGGTCTACCAGGACTTGCGTGAAGCTGGCGAAGCTTGCGGGAAGCACCGTGTGGCGCGTCTTATGAGTAGGGAAGGTTTACGCTCTCAGACGGGCTATCGACGACGCCCTGGCGGTGGAAAACCGGCTGTTGTATCCCCTAACCATTTAGACCGTCAGTTTGAAGTAACAATGCCAAATGTTGCTTGGGTGACGGACATCACGTACATCCGCACTTACGAAGGCTGGCTTTACTTAGCGGTGGTTATTGACCTGTTTTCTCGTCAAGTGGTTGGCTGGTCGATGAAGTCTCGCATGACCACGGAGTTGGTACTGGATGCTTTGGTATCAGCAGTCTGGCGACGCAAGCCACAAGGAATGGTGATGGTGCATTCGGATCAAGGAAGCCAGTTTAGCAGTGGAGACTGGCAAAGCTTTCTGAAAGCCAATCACTTGGTGGGCAGCATGAGTAGGCGTGGTAACTGTCATGATAACGCCGTTGCTGAGAGTTTTTTTCAACTCCTCAAGCGAGAGCGGATCAAGCGACAGATTTATTCGACACGGGAAGCGGCTAGACGCGACGTGTTCAATTATATCGAAATGTTTTACAACCCAAAGCGCCGGCACGGCACAAGTGATAACTTGTCACCGGTTGAGTTTGAACGGCGTTACTTTAAGAGCCTAATGGGTGTCTAGAATATCCGGGGCGATTCAGCCTGCTGTAGTAGTTATCTCAGTTTTTCTATTGAGGCAGGCGATTTTGAAAATCGTTGATAGATTGGTTAGTGGAGAATCAGGAAAAGCGAAACTAGGGTTTGTTGAGATCGAGTTAGGAAAACTTGCTAAAGATGGTAGAGAGGCAGTTGATAACCTCAATGAGGTTAGTATGGTTTTGGCTAAGTCAAGATTATTAGAGCTAGAAATCACGAGAGATAATTTTTCAACTGTTTTTACAGTTGATCAAGAAAGAGAGTTAAATGAGCTAATATCAAAACTTAGAGAAGCTATTGAAGGGTGTAGGTGATTATATGTCTGGGAAGATAGTAGTAGATTATTCTCCTCATTTGGAAGTTAGTTTTTCTATTGATTTTTCTGATAATGATGTGTTAGTTAGAGGAAGATCTCATGGAGAGGAATATTCCTTCTTTGATCCGGGAGTTATGGTTTTTTATGAGGATGGCAGTAGCGGTTTTGGTTTCAATTTATATAATGATTTTGCTGCTTTAGAGTCCGCTGTTAAAAGAGAGTTGTTAGCTTTTAAAGTGATGCAGGTGGGGCTTATAAAATCATGTATGACCAGTCATAGAGCCTTACAGATGCTTTTTTCCAATAAAGTTCTACTTTGGCTTCTTGTTGATTTTCTTTGTTATTTTGATACGAAAAATAGCGATATTGTAAGATTTTTGGGCATGAAGCGCCAAAATATAGTTAAGTTGGTCGCAGGCGAAGCTGCTCCTGGAGCTGTGAATTTTTTGAGAAAAATATTATTGATTGACGGTGACAGATTTGAGCTAGATGTTGTTAAAGGTGCTTTGGTTAAGCCTGAGCTAATCGGAAGATTCAGGCACTGGGATAATATCCCTATACAAGCTATATATGTAAGCGATAAGCGTGAATTGGTTTCTGGGGCCCTGTTTTTGAAAGATTTTTTTGAGAGGAATAGGGTGGGTCTATGTCGGAGTCTTCGGGCAATAAGTGACTTATACAAACTTGCAGAAGATACTGTGAGTTTGGGCAAGTCTTTAAATTTTAAAAATGCAGAAAGCTTAGTTGTGAAGTGTGAGAAAGAAGCTGATCTTAAAAGACTTCATGATGTATGGGTTGTTAAGTTAAATAAGTCAAGAGAGTTTTACGAGCCAGATTTGCTTTTCCCTGAATGTTACCTCCCGAAGAACGATAATATAATATGGATATCATCGGCCAATGAGTTGATTAAAGAGGCTCGATTGATGCAGCACTGTGCTGCTACGTATGTGGAAAAAGCGAATGCTGGAGTTTCAGTTTTGTTTTCTGTCCTTTATCCTGAAAGGGCAACTTTAGAGTTGAAGAAGATTGATAAAAAATACTCTATAAGTGAAATAAAGGCTAGAGGTAATAAGGATGTTGCCAAAGAAACGCTTGATTATGTTAGAAGATGGGTGAGCCGTTTTGATTGATATATCCTGATCTGAAGTGACACCCTTTGGAGGTGCACAGGTTATAGTGCAGTCATCAGGAGGATGTCATGAGTAACTGACACATCTTAACGAGCCCACGTGGCCGACGTCACCCCATCCTCAGTAGCAGCCGGGTTTAGAGTCTGAAGTTACTTTATCGTGTTTTACCACCAGTTGCTCGGCATAGGCTGAAGGAGTCAGCCCACCAAGACTCTTCTTCGGTCTTTCTTCGTTGTACTCCCGCCGCCATGTTTCGATGACAACCTTGGCGTGATGAAGGCTGGTGAACCAATGCTCATTCAGACATTCATCTCGAAAGCGACCATTGAACGATTCGATGTAGGCGTTTTGATTGGGTTTTCCAGGTTCGATTAAAAACAGGGCAACGCCACGACGTCACCCCATCCTCAGTAGCAGCCGGGTTTAGAGTCTGAAGTTACTTTATCGTGTTTTACCACCAGTTGCTCGGCATAGGCTGAAGGAGTCAGCCCACCAAGACTCTTCTTCGGTCTTTCTTCGTTGTACTCCCGCCGCCATGTTTCGATGACAACCTTGGCGTGATGAAGGCTGGTGAACCAATGCTCATTCAGACATTCATCTCGAAAGCGACCATTGAACGATTCGATGTAGGCGTTTTGATTGGGTTTTCCAGGTTCGATTAAAAACAGGGCAACGCCATGTAGATGCGCCCACAACAGCATGGCGCGCCCACAAAATTCCTTTCCATTATCCGTACGGATGGCGCTAGGTAGGCCACGTTGTAAAGCCAGATGATCCAGAATCCGTGTTAACGACAGTCCGCCAATGGCACGTTCAGGTACGATAGCCACCGCTTCATGGGTAGCGTCGTCGACAACGGTGAGGTTCTTTATCACGCGACCTTCCGCCGTACGGTCAAACACAAAATCCATTGACCAGACCTGATTGGCGGCACAAGGGCGACCCAATGGCTTCCGCTCAGACGTGGGAACCTTCTTGCGCTTGCGGCGTTTTACCTGCAAACGAGCCGCCGCGTAGAGGCGTTCGACGCGTTTATGATTGACCTGCTCACCGGCTTGACGCAGCTTCAGGTAGATCATGCCAGCGCCATAGCGACGATGCCGATGGGCCAAGGCAACAATGCGTTCACGCAATGCCTCATTGCGGTCAGGAGCCGATTGATAGCGCAATGCACTGGCACTCATACGGATGACGCGGAGCGCTCGGCGCTCACTCAGGCCACGTGACACCATAAAGCGCACTACGTCTCGGCGTGCAGGGGCACTCACCACTTTTTTCTCAGCGCCTCGCGAGTGACCTCCATCTCCAATAGCGACTCAGCGAGCAGCTTCTTCAAGCGTACATTCTCGGCTTCGAGTTCTTTGAGTCGCTTGGCATCGGGCACGCTCATGCCGCCAAACTTGCTGCGCCATAGATAGTAGCTGGCTTCAGAGAAACCGTGCCGACGGCATAGTTCCTTAATGGGCAGTCCCGCTTCGGCTTCGCCCAGGAAGCCGATGATCTGTTCTTCGCTAAAACGCTTCTTCATGTCCAATCTCCTTACCCATAGGATCGGACTCTAAAGTGTAGCGCTACTCAATCAGGGGGTGACGTCGGCTCATCAGGCATATAATGATCTCCAAGGTTTTTTTATATTTAATTTAAATTGGTTTTTTGTCAATTTTTTAATAATAGAATTTCTAGAGGAACCACCGGACGAAATTGGCACTAAAATGATCAAATTTTTAGGGTCTGAATAGTATGTCTACTGTGCTCCTATCAAGTTCTGTGTGGATGCAATGACCGACTGACGATGCAATTCTTTTTGCAGGTTTAAATACGCTGTTGCCGTAACACCATCACCCCCGCCATTAAAATCATGCCCATACCCAGCCAAGTCATGGCATCGGGCACTTCGCTGAATAGCAGGTAGCCCCAAAGGCTGGTAAAGACAAGGTAGGCGTAATCAAAGGTGCCGATCAACGCCGAAGGGGCAATTTGATAAGCCCTTGCCACCCCGGTATTCACAATGATCAGCAGTAAGGCGTAGGCGCCCACGATCAATAACGCTGTGGCATCTAGCGGTTGCCAACCGTCGAACAGGAAAGGCGCGCGCTCAGAAAGTGTTGCTGTGCTGTTGATTGCCACCAGCACGCTGAAGAGAGTGCCTGCTGCCAGGAAGGCTAGATTTAATGCCAGGGTCAGAAGTAAGGGGTGCTCTCTTTGGCAGTGGTGGCGAGTGACCAGCATTGCTAGCGCATAAAAGAGAGCGGCAAGTACGGGTAGCAGTGTGGCAGGTGTGAAGGTGTCGCCGCCAGGGCGCAACACCACCACCACGCCCAGGAAACCGCAGAGGATGCCCAGCCACGCCTGGCGTGAAAGATGCTCGCCTGCCCCAAAAGCAGCCAGCACGGCAATAAACAGCGGCGTGGTGTAAATGGCGACCGCCGCCACCGAAAGCGGAATCAACGGTAGAGCTGCGTAATAGGCTATCCACATCAGCAATAGAAGCAGGCTTCTTATCGCCACCCAGCGGCGTGATTTTACCTTGGGGCGGGGGCCTGAATGGCCAATGATTAACCCTAACAGTATCGGCAGCGATACTGATGACCCGATGACATAGAGTTGCCATAGCGACATACTGGCACTTAGATACTTAACCAGAGCATCGGTCAACGCCAGCAGAAAGACAGCCCCCACGATAAGGCTTATGCCCTGTAGGATATTATCTTCGTGTTCAGGGGGAGACTTCATTGCAGCGTTCCAGATATGAATTCCGCTCTAGAATGCCGCTGCCGCTAGCAGTGCTTCAAACGACTTCTGCGTTACGATGCATGAGCTCAGATTATGGATAACTTCATCAAGTCTCTTCCACCGCTGGCGACGCTGCGCCCCTTCGAGGCTGCCGCCAGGCTTGAGAGTTTTTCGCGCGCGGCGGATGAGCTCCACCTGACCCAGGCGGCTATCAGCCGACAGATCCGTGCGCTGGAGGAAGATCTTGGCGTGATGCTTTTCGAGCGCCGTAACCGCAGTGTGTTTCTTACCCGCGAGGGGCGCGAGTTTGGCCGTACGGTATCCCAGGCGCTGGAAAGTATTGCTACGGGGGCTCAGGGGCTGCGTGGCGACCCGGATGATAATCGCGTCGTGCTGTTCTGCCAGTTATGCGAAGCGTTCTATTGGCTGATGCCACAGCTGGCTGACTTTAACCGGCGCTACCCTGAGATTGAGATTCAACTGGCGACGTCGACACGGCCGATTACCGAATTTAGTGGCAGCTTCGACATTGCACTGCAAACCAACGGACGACCCAGCGGCAGCCATCGATTGGTGTTTACCGCCGAGGACGAGATATTTCCCGTCTGCAGCCCAGCTTACCTGAAAGGGGCCGCCACGCCGCTGAGCCTCAATACGTTACTTAACCATCGGCTATTGCACCACCACGCGGAACCGCCGGATTGGCTGGAGTGGGATGACTGGTTTCGAGCCATGGGGCACTTTGATATCCAATTAGCTGAGAGTGCTGTTTTCGACAGCTATCCGCTGCTACTGCAAGCGGCTGTTGCGGGGCACGGTATCGCACTGGGGTGGCGGCGGACAACGCAACGCTTAATTGAAAATAGCGAACTGATCCGCCCGGTGGCAGAGAGCTTGCCCCAGCACGATGCCATCGCCCTATACACACGCCAGGGCGCCCCTCAACGCCCAGGCAGCGAAGCGTTATTGGGCTGGCTGCGTGAGGTGTTGGGTGATGATTGACTAGAGACGACTTAAGTTAGTTGCCGATGAATAGGACTCTATATGGTAGTGGTGAAGCAGGAGTCAAAATTGTTTTGGGAAGGAAACTATGGTTGAGGAGTGTTCTGCATATCTGAACTAAAACCATCGAGAACCTAGCTATGCCCGTTGGGCTACTCCACCGTTGCTGGGTCAGTTCTGTGTTTTCTAGTGAGCTCGCGCTGGAAGCCGTGATTCGGCACAGAAACAATGATACTTATAAAATATCAAACAACATTTATATAGTATTTTACCCCTGCTTAAAGGCGCTGGTAGCTTCCTATAGTGACTTACCAGGAGCTTACCACATGATTTTAGAAATTTCTGTTTCAGAAATTAAAGCTAGGCAGAAAAAGTTTTTAACTAACTTAAAAGATAAGCAGTGCGATGCAGCGCTACTTTTCAGTGTTACTGATATTTTTTATCTTACAGGATTTAATTTCCGTCCTTCAGAAAGGCCTATTGCATTGATTGTCGATGCCCAGGGGACTTTTAGCTTATTCGTACCTCGTATGGAAGTTGAGCATGCTCAGGAATACGCTGTTATAAGTAGTACGTATGATTATCCTGAGTATCCAGGTATCACACATCCGATGAAGTATCTCAAAAAGATACTTCAGGAACATAACTTTGGGTCTTTGAGTGTTGGGGTTGATGCTGAAGGGTATGGTTCTGCAAAAGGCTATGCGGGCCCGGCAATTACTTCCCTTATTTCGTTTGCTAAAAAGGTGTCGATAAAAGGAATTATCGAAGTGCAGCGCTATATTAAATCTCCTGCTGAAATCGAGCTGATCAAAGAGTCCGCGCGGTGGGGGAATTTGGCCCATAACCTGCTGGCTAAGTATACCCACGCGGGCGGACGGGAAATGGAAGCGGAAAGCCGTGCTACCCAAGAAGCGACCAAAGCGATGTTTGAAACGCTAGGCGCTGGGTACCGACCCTACGGCTCTCCAGCGCATGCGTTCTATCGCGGACAAGTCGGCCCACACTCCGCTTTTCCTCATTCTCAAAACCAGAATGCTCAGTTTAAGAAAGGCTATAACGTTGTCTCACAAGCGGCCTGCGATGTGTGGGGCTATAAGAGTGAACTTGAACGCACGATGTTCATTGAAGAAGCATCAAAAACTCAAGAAATATTCTTCAAGCATATGTATGAGGCACAGGAAGTTGCTTTCAGAAATATCAAGCCGGGCATTCCTGCATCCAGAGTGGAGGAAGAGGTGCAGCGCTACTTCAAAGACAACGACTTAACGCCATACGTTAAGCATCACACCGGCCACAACATAGGACTTTTGAATCATGAAGCGCCGTTCTTCGATCTTGGTGACCACACGATTCTAGAACCCGGCATGGTCTTTTCCGTTGAGCCTGGGCTGTATGTGGATGGCCTAGGGGCTTTTCGGCACTCCGACACCATTGTGATAACCGAAAATGGCATGGAGATGATCACTTATTTCCCAAGAGATTTTGAGTCACTAATTATCGGTTAACAAATAACAGGGTAAGGCCATTGCCTTGCCCTTATAGTTTTTAGGGAGGTCAAAATGAAAAAAATAGAACCCAGTACCTCAGTGCTTAAAAATAAAAAAGGCATACCGGACTCGTATGTCATTCTATTTGCTATGTTGATTTTCGCGTCAATTGCGACGTGGTTTATTCCGGCAGGTAGTTTTGAGCGTACAACAGAAAGCGGCGCTTCAATGGTTGTACCAGACAGCTATACATTGATGCCTGCTAGCCCGACAACGCTCTACGATTTTTTCCTTTCTATACAATCTGGTTTAATTGATTCTGCCAGCATTATCTTTCTCGTGTTGACCATTGGAGGTTCGTTCGCCATCTTGGACCATACGGGGGCCATTCAAGCCGGCATCATGAAGCTGATTAAAAAAACGCAGAATAAAAAGTATGCGTTGATAGTAGTGGTTGCTATCGCCTTTTCCGCTGCTGGGTTTATTGGGGCATTGCAAACCGCCGTTATTGCATTTATTCCTATTGGCATCATTATCGCTAGAGCCTTTAAGCTGGATGCGGTAGCAGGCGTCGCGATTATTTATCTTGGGGCTTATGCAGGCTATACGATTGGCGGCTTGGATCCTATTACCACTGGATTTGGCCAAGAGATTGCCGGGCTGCCCATTTTTAGTGGTTTATGGTTCCGCTTTCTTGTTTACCTATGTATTTTAGCGTCCACGATTGCATATCTTTGCCATTACATTTCTAAAATTTCAAAGGATCAAAGTAAATCTGTACTGGGCTCGGTTCCTTTTCCAACTAAAGTGGAAAACGCCAATACAATCCCCGAAGAGTTTACTCGTAAGCACCAGGTGATACTGGGATACTTCTCAATCTGCATGATCGGTTACGTAGTGGGAGTTTTTAACTTAGGCTGGGGGCTTCATGAAATGGCCGCGCTGTTTCTGGTGATAAGCCTGGGAACGGCAGTTATTGAAAAGGTTCCGGCAAATCAGTATGTGAACCTGTTCATCAAAGGTGCTCAGGGAATGCTCTACGCCGCATTAATTGTAGGCCTGGCCAGGGCAATCGTTGTGGTACTCGAAAATGCTTACGTTTTGGACACCATCGTTAACTCAATAGCTGTGATGCTCCAGCCGCTGCCAAACGTTTTGGCGGCACTAGGCATGTACGGCTTCAATTTAGCGTTCAATCTAATCATCAGTTCTGCTAGCGGTCAGGCAGCGATTGTTGTGCCCGTGATGGCTCCATTAGCCGATACCATCGGTTTGACCAGGCAAGTGGCCGTGCTGGCTTATAATTTTGGTGACGGCTTTACCAATATTATTACGCCTACTTCCGGCATTTTAATGGCCAGCATTGCAATTGGCGGGGTGCCTTGGGTCAAGTGGCTTAAGTTTGTTATGCCTTTGCTATTAATCTGGATGGCCATTGGGGCAGTCGCGCTAAGTATTGCGGTTGCCATCAATCTGGGCCCTTTCTAAAAGTCGGCTAAGGGTGGTCAGGCACGGTCGGATCCTCGATCGTGCCTTCATGAATTTTTTCTTCAATATACTGAATAAAGAAACGTGCTGTATCAGTCAGTAAGTTGGAGTTCCAAGCCATGGCACTAATCTTTTTGACGTCTGAATTGATTTCTTTATATACCACATGGTCGTTCTTTATGTAGGTAGCGGAATGGGGTAGAAGCGTAACGCCCATTTCGGCAGCTACTAGTGCCACCAGCGTCTGTTGCTCTTGAGCCGTTTGAATGACATTGGGGATGAAGCCATGTTCTGTGCACAGTGACATTATTGCATCATGGTACCCATGGCCTGCTTCGCGAGGAGTCATTACCCAGTTTTCATCACACAGTTTACTGACATCAATGACTTGGCTGCAGGTAGCCAACGGATGGCTCTTAGGCAAACAAGCTACAAAATTCTCTTCCAGTATCGTGATATTGTTAATTCGCTTATCTAGCACGGGGGCAACGAGAAATCCTACATCGATAGTCCCATGAATTAACCCAACAACTTGGTTATGCGTGGTCAGTTGTTGTAAACGTATATCGATTCCTGGATGACTTCTTTTGAAATCTTTCACGATGGAAGGGATTAAGTGAAATGACATAGTGCCGCTAAAACCTATTGAAATAGATCCTTCTTTTCCCTGCGCAATCCTTTGTGTAAATGCTATTTCCTTATCTAATGTCGTAATGCAGTTTCTGGCTGCTCCCAGAAAATGCTGACCAGCTGGCGTGATTCGGACTTCTTTATTGTTTCGGATGAGCAGCTGAACGCCTATTTCTTCCTCAAGGTGTTTAATCTGATTGCTCAATGGCGGTTGAGATATATTGAGTAATTTAGCGGCCCGGCCAAAGTGAAGTTGCTCAGCAACCACGATGTAATATCTTAAATGTCTTAATTCCATGCTGTCTCTTCATTTTTAAGTTTTCATGCAGGACTAAGTGCTACTTTACTGCTTTGAGTACAGGTTTTATTATAGTCTAAGAAATGCTTTCTCCTCATAGTGAAGTAAAAAGATAATGACTATGGGTAGGTAATCATGCAGCTTTGGCTTATTGCAGAACTCATAATGTGAGCCAATAACATGGCGTTATTGCCTATGCTGAATGTTGCTATACATATCGTCAGTGAGGACCTTTTGCCACCACTCCCCGCCAAAATCAACATCGGTGCCGGAAGTGATAGCGCTATTCCCACGGCAGATGTGTCGCTGATGCTTTGCCTGCGCACCAGCGGACCAAATACGACCAGTATCAGTGAGTACATGAACACAATCACGATGCCAAGCTGTCCTTCCTGCGAAAGTGCATACAGCGTTAGCCCTAGAGCGCTGATACCGCCTGCTATTATTGCGAAGAGTGGAAAGCGCTTTCGTGCTGGGGGTGTGTTGATAAAATGGTAAACAACATACGGCGCCGCTGATCATGCAGAGTGCTATGCCGTAAAAAACAGCGTGGTTGGGCACTTGGCCAAGGAAGTGAAGCTGCAAGGCAACCCCTAAGCCCGCGCCTAATCCAAATAGCAGGCCCGTTTTGGTGCCACTACTCCTCCGCGCTTTTTTCGGTTTATCTCCGCCCGCGGTTAACCAGATAGCGGGCAGGGCGTTCATCATGCTTCTGCTTCACATCGTGTGAATGTTTTACGGCTAGCTGAGCATGCTATTCTGGCTTGGATCGATTGTCAGAGGTCTCCATGGTCAATAATCACCACGATACCGGCTACAAAGAGCTGTTCAGTTACCCTGAGTTTGTTCAGCAACTTATCGAAGGCTTTGCCCCCGCTGAGATTGCTCAGTTAATGGACTTTTCTACTCTGAAAAGCCATGGCGGCCATTATATTACGCCGTTGTTCGAAGAAAAAATTGAGGATGTGGTGTGGTCAGTCAACGTTAACTGGCAGGGGGCAACCCAAGAGGTGTACCTGTACATCTTGTTGGAGTTTCAGTCCTCGGTAGATCGCACCATGCCGGTTCGGCTGATGCACTACGCCGCTTGCTTCTACAGTGAGTTGCTCAAGAAGAAGGTCATCACGCCCGGCCAGGGCTTGCCGCCGGTGTTTCCGGTGGTGCTTTATAACGGCTCGGATCGCTGGACGGCATCGTTAGATCTCTATGACATGATCATGCCGGAACCGCCGGGTCTCCTACAGGTCTATCAACCACGGATGCGTTATTACTTGGTCGATGAAGGGCGCTATACTGATGAACAGTTAGGCTTGGTACAGTCGCCGTTAAGCGGGGTGTTCAGTATCGAGAAGGCTTCCACAAATCGCCAGGGGCTGCAGCAAGCAGTGGATCGGATTGTGGCAATTATTCAGGCTGATCCTCACAAAGAGCGTATCGACAAGATTATTACCCGCTGGCTTAAACGCCACCTGCAGCGGCTCGGGGCTGAGGTTGACCTCAATCAGCTCAACAGTTTGGTAGAGGACAAAGACATGTTGGCAGAAAATTTAGAAAATTGGGCACAGCAAGAACGCCAGGAAGGCGAAAAGCTGGGTATTGAGAAAGGTGAGAAGCTAGGTATTGAGAAAACAGCTCGTAATCTGCTCAAGCTGGGTGTACTTAGTGACGAGCAAATTGCTGAAGCGACCGGCTTGGCGTTAGATGAAGTGGCTAAGCTGCGCATTGAGGGTAAGCGCTGATCCTTGCTTTCATTTCCGTATTCCCGCTTCACGCATAGCATGAAAGGGCAGTCTAATTGACTGCCCTTTCTGTATTTGGGCGCTGAGGATGGCAGACATTTCCCATGCCATAAAAGAACCTGATGCAATGGTTCATATTTAGTAATGAATAGCTGTTTGACGTGAATCAGTAGTGCGCGCTTAGCAAACAAGCTGGTGTGACTACAACCTGATTGTCTTTGGGCCTAAACGGCACTCGCTGAATCTCGTGGGTAAGCTACTTTTGAGGCGTGTTCAGGATATAGCCAATAGGCTCACTCATAGTGATCAAAAAACCTTTTCGGTAAACTTCGCATTCACTAGACAGAGTTTTTGAAAACCGTCTTATGTTCACTATGAATGAACAAAAACCATCAAAATTAAACCACTTGCTAGCCAGCCTGGGAGACTCTGATTTAGTCTCCAGCCGCTGGCTGCAGGCGCATGGCTATTCGAGAAGCCTTGTGGCGCGCTATGTCTCCAGCGGTTGGCTGGTGTCTCCGGCACGTGGCGTCTATCTGAGAAAGGGAGGGCGGCTGAAGTGGCAGGGCGTACTACGGAGCTTGCAGGAGCGGGAGGGCTTGGCGTTATACGTTGGCGGGCGCTTCGCGTTGGCAATGCAAGGGTATGAACACTACTTGCGGCTCGGCGAAGCTGCCACGGTAACGCTTTACTGGTCTACTCGGCCGCCTGGTTGGCTTAGCCAGTTGGCTATGCCTGATCGATTTGAGTTCTGCGGCAAGCCTCCCTTTGACTGCCCGTTGCCGGATTTCACTGCGGATACGCTTATGCAAAGTTTGGCAACATTGAGCCCAAGGTGCGTGACGGCGTTGATGCGCCATTGCAGCAGCATCAAGGCTAAGCGACTGTTTCTCGCCTTGGCGGATCGATACCAGCATGCATGGCTAAAACGAATCTCGTTAGATGGGGTGGATCTCGGCAGCGGTAAACGCGTTCTGGTGCCCGGTGGTCGTCTACACCTGACTTATCAGATCACGTTACCGAGGGACTTGGATGAGCACTTGGGATAAACGCTACACTGCAAGCGTTTCGAGAATAAGCGCCGGGCAGAGAGGCTTCAATTAGAACAAGCGTTGACACGGCTTTGGCCTAAGTAATTACATTGAGGGTCTTAATTTTAATAGTATTAGCACTGCGCTCTCAGTCGCTGATCCACCTCACTTAGAGATCCGCATCTGGTATTGCAAAAGTATTACCCGCTGGCTTAAACGCTATTTGCAGCGGGTAGGGGTTGAGCACATGTATTATGACCAGCACAGCCAACCTTTAATTGATGGTGCTCACTTGCCACTGTGGCTCGGCAAGTTGTATGCGTTCAATGACCCAATCCACGAATGTTCGCACGGTGGGCGATAAATGGCGGTTCTGTGGATACATAATCGATATGGGCACGGCGGGTGCTTGGCTGTGGCCCAGTACTCGTTGTAATTGCCCACTTTTTAGGTGCGGGAGCACCATATAACTTGCCGCACGTATCAAGCCTAAGCCTTCCAGACCACAGGCGATATAGCTGTCAGTGTCGTTGACGATCAGGCTCTCGGCCATCCGTACGACGCGCTCTTCGTCATTGACCACGAAGCACCAATCCATTGATCGCCCTTGATGCTCGGGTAGAAAGCCGACAGCATGGTGGTGCTTCAAATCTTCCAATGAGTGCGGCTCGCCATGCTCTTTCACGTACTCAGGTGAGGCGCATATTACCCATTCAAAGCTCGCAATACGACGCGCTACCAAGGTGGGAGAATCTTGAGGTACTCCGGCGCGAATGACGCAATCGATACCCTCCGGAACCAGCTCCACCGTTCGGTCATTCACCGTCAGCGTCAATTCTATATCGGGATAACGAGCCTGAAACGTCTTGATGGCAGGCAATACGAATAAGCGGGCCATTGAGGCTGTCATGCCGACGCGTAGCTTGCCTTTGGCTCGTCCGGCCCTACCAGGGAAACTGGCTTCGACAGCTTCCAGTTCTGCTAGCAAACGACGACATTGCTCGTAGTAAAGGCTGCCATCTGGGGTCAGGTTCAAGTGCCGCGTGGTACGCTGGAGCAGTTTCACACCAAGGAAATTCTCCAGTTCCTTGATGGCGCGAGTAACCGTAGAGGGAGGGATGGACAGGTACTCTGCGGCTTTACTGAAGCCGTGCATCTCAACCACTCGGGCAAATATCTGCATGGCTTGCAGTCGATCCATGTTGTGTCCTTTCTAATGTCCGAGTAGGCGGCATAACGAACGCTGCGTTTGTTCAAAAATTGGCCGTCTCTGGGTCTGGCCCTAGGCGGCCATCAGGACGATCCAACGCGGCTAACAACCCCATCTCTTCCGGCGTCAGGGCAAAGTCGAATAGCTGAAAGTTTTCCACAATACGCTCAGGCTGCACGGATTTCGAGATAGCTGCCAGGCCACTATCGAGATGCCAACGCAGTATGATCTGAGCAGGCGTCTTTCCATACCGTTCTGCAAGTTCGAGTATCTGCGGAGCTTGTAGCGGCGATGGGCGACGATACGGTTTCTGCGGCCACAAGCCCAATGGGCTCCAGGACTGGGTCATGATGCCTTGTTCGCGGTGAAATTCTCTCAGTTCCTTCTGCTGGAAGTGAGGATGCAATTCAACCTGATTGAGCACCGGCTTCACTCCCGTTTCCCTCAGCAGGCGCTGTAGTTGCCCAATCGAGAAGTTACAAACGCCGATGGCGCCGACTCGCCCCTCTTCACGCAGGCGGATCATTGCCTGCCATGTTTCCACATAGGTATCACGAATTCGTGAAGGCCAATGCATTAGATACATGTCGATCCTATCAAGGTCGAGTTGTCGCTGGCTGGCATCAAAGGCTTGGAGGGTTTGAGTGTAGCCGTGATGCGTATTCCATACTTTAGTGTTCACAAAGAGCTCTTCGCGCGCTACCCCGCTGGCGCGAATCCCTTCGCCAACCTCTTCTTCATTGTAATAAGCCTCTGCTGTATCAATCAGTCGGTAGCCGGTCTGCAGGGCTCGGCTGACCAGTTCGGCGCTCGTTTCCGCCGGTACCTGCCACAAGCCATAGCCCAAGGCCGGGATTCGTGAGTCTACTTGTGCTGTTGGAGAATAAGTCATGGGTATGGGGCTACTCTAAGCAATAAAAAATTATCAATAAAACATTAACCACATAGTAGACGTTCACTTAACTGCTTTTAATTCCATTAAAAGCAAAAAGCTTTTCGAAAAATGCCAATAAGTTTAACGAACACACTATTTGAATATTTAGAATTATCTTTTCCAACGATAGCCATTAACAATTCATCCCTCCGCATCTAGCCTGAATAAGCGTTGTTTCAGGCAGCAATCAACCGATGGTTTGCTTTCTAGCTTTGTAGTTAGCCGACATCTACCGCCAAACGTTGGATCCATGCATAAACGTTGCTGAACCTTGAATGACAACGATACCTCAATTGAATAATGTCTAGGTGATACACATGCCCGTTACTGAAAATCGCGATGTTGGAAAAGTGCTTATTCTTGGCGCTGGCCAGCTTGGTATGCAAGTAATCAGAAATATGGTCTCCAGGGTTAGCTCTGATGCTGTCTGCGTCTTGGTTGAACCTGGTTTCACCACATCCTCGGATGTGTACAAAAAGAACAGCACTGATGAGCTTGAGATGCTTGGTGTCGAGATCATTCCCTTCGACTTGTCTGATGGAACTGAAGCTAACTTGGCCGCATTGTTTTCTGAATTTCATACGGTTATCTGCTGTACGGGGTTCGTGGCGGGGTCTGGCACTCAGACAAGAATTACGCACGCAGTCCTAAAGGCAGGTGTCTCACGATACTTCCCATGGCAGTTCGGGGTCGATTACGACATCGTTGGAAAAGGTAGCGGCCAGCCTGTATTCGACGAGCAATATGAAGTTAGAAAGCTACTACGCTCACAGCAAAAAACGGAATGGGTGATTGTCTCAACAGGGATGTTTACGAGCTTTTTGTTCGAGCCTGCTTTTGGGGTGGTCGACCTTGAGACCAATACCGTACGAGCACTCGGAAGCTGGGATACGCGTGTGACGGTCACGACACCCAAGGATATTGGTCGCCTGACGACCGAGATATATCTTGAGGAACCTCGCATCACCAACGAAGTGGTCTTTGTCGCAGGCGATACGCTTTCTTACGGCCAACTGGCCGCCATTGTCGAGGAGGAAACAGGCAAGCCTGTGAAGCGTATCGAGTTATCCCTTGATGAGCTTAATCGCCAACTCACTCTTTCCCCGGATGATGTCATGCTACGTTACCGTGCCGCATTCGCCCTTGGCTCCGGCATGTGGTGGGAAAAATCGGAAACTTATAATCATAAAAAGGGCATCGAGACCGTTAATGTAAAGGCATGGCTACGTCGTCACTTAGACGGTACACACTCATAACTTCCTTACCTCGCTAATTTAATATTGGCGATCCCCAATGTATTACCAAAATCTATACATTGAGAAAACAGCCCGTATTCTGCTCAAGCTGGGAGTGCTTAGTGATGAGCAGATTGCTGAAGCGACAGGCTTGGCGTTAGATGAAGTGGCTAAGCTGCGTCTTGAAGTTAAGTGCTGATCGATTGCCTTCTGACCTAAACAGCAGCCCTTGAACCTGCTCAAACTTCCCGATCCCGATCATAGCGCTCTACGTCAGGAAATGACGGCAGCCAATGTTCACGGCGGATGTTCCAAAGCTCATACGTCGGTTTCAGTTGATTCGGAGCATCAAGAGCGCCAAGGTGTAGTTCGATTTCTTCCTCGCTAACTGAAAAAACCGAAGAGCCACATACCGGGCAGAAGTAGCGCCCCTGATAACTGTGCGGTTCGCCTTTGATAGTTACAGCTTGCTTGGGGTAATCCGCCGCTGCATAGAAAAGCGCCCCGTGATGCTTGCGGCAATCCATGCAGTGGCAAATACCTACTCGAAGCGGCTCGCCATTGGCCACGATTCGGATCTTACCGCATAGACAGCCACCTTTGAGTTGTTCCATTGGCAATCTCCAGAAGAATCATACATTCAAAGTAGGTGGCACTTTTGGTTTTGTCTTGCTGCCGTATCGTATGTATTTGTGCCAGCAAACTGACATAAATCGAGCTGTTGCAGGAGTCGGATTTTCCCTGTGCTCCCGGAATCCAGTCGTATCGCGACTACAAGCAGGCGCGGGCCTTAAGCTGGTAAATCGCCTTCCCCTGGTTCTTTAAAAGATAGATGCTTTGTGAGCTAAAAGTACACAAAATTTAATATTATTAAAGAGTCTCATGGAAGATTATTTAGTTAAGTGCTAATTTGTGAACTATGAGTACACTTAAAGAAGAAAAGCTAAAGAAAGTTCTTGAAGCTATGCCTTCAGGATTCATGGTCGACACCGCATGGCTTGAATGCCACGGTGTCAGCCGTTTCCTTGCTCGCAAATACGTCGATAACGGCTGGCTGGAGCGCGTTAACCGCGGCGTCTTCCGGCGCCCCGCGCCGAATGCAACAACGTCGGCCACAATCGATTGGAAAACCTGCCTGCTCTCCATGCAGCATATTATGCGCTATGACATCCACGTGGGCGGTACAACGGCACTTGCCCAACAGGGCTATGATCACTATCTGCGGCTGGGTAGCAGTGCGCCTGTCTGGGTATATGGCAACGCCACACCCAACTGGCTCAGCAAGCTGCCACTAAACGCACCCATCGTGACCCGCAACACCTCACTGTTCGCTGACCCGTCACTTGGGCTTGCCAGAAACAACATCAACGACGAAGACACGCTGCCATGGGACTGGACGCTCAAAATGTCGGCACCTGAACGGGCGATCATGGAAGCCATGGACGAATTGCCCGATCATGAGAGTTTTCATAACCTTGATATGGTATTCGAGAGTTTGACTACACTGCGGCCGAAAATACTTTCAGCGTTGCTGCATAGTTGCAAGAAGATCAAGGTCAAGCGGCTGTTCTTTGTCTTTGCGGATCGCCACCATCACCCTTGGCGCAAGCGCCTTGACCCAGCAGAGTTCAATCTTGGTAGTGGCGACCGTGCACTGATCAGAGGTGGCAAGATACATCCGCGCTATCGGATTATGGTGCCGGAAGCGTTTGTAAAGGCGGAGACCAACGATGGCGCGTGAAACCTATGAAGCGCAGGTCGCACTCCTTGTGCGCATTCTTCCGCATGTGGCTAAGGAAGATGTATTCGCGCTGAAGGGAGGCACAGCGATAAATCTGTTCTATCGTGACCTTCCGCGTCTGTCGGTCGATATCGACCTGACCTACCTTCCGGTGAAAGATAGGAATAACAGCCTTTCCGAAATCAACGACACGATGGATCGCATTGCAGTGGCCATTGAAAGCGGTATCGATGGTGCCAAAACACAGCGCATAAAGGGTGGCGGTGGTGGCGCTACTCGTCTTCTTGCTCGCATGAACGGCGTCGAGATCAAGATCGAAACCTCGCCGGTCACACGCGGCGTTGTTCATGATCCTGAAACGCTGACTGTTTCCGAAGCTGTTGAGGATGAGTTCGGTTATGCAGACATGCAGATCGTCTCCTTCGAAGATCTATTTGGCGGCAAGTTGCACGCAGCCCTTGACCGCCAGCATCCGCGCGACCTTTACGATGTGAAGCTACTCTATGCTAACGAGGGTCTAACGGACGATCTATTCCGAACCTTTCTGATCTATATTGCGAGTTCGTCACGCCCCGCGCATGAGCTGCTGAATCCAAATCTAATCGACCTTGATCAGCCTTATACCCAAGAGTTCGAGGGCATGACTAGAGCTCCCGTCAGCCTCGAAGAACTCTTGCACACACGTAAACGTTTGATTGCAGATATTCATTCCCGCTTCGATGAGAACACCAAGCGATTCCTAATGAGCCTGCATGAAGGTACGCCCGATTTTGATGCCATTGATCGCCCACAGGCGGCGGATCTGCCTGCCGTACGCTGGAAGCTTATCAATCTGGAAAAACTGAAAAACGAAAATGCCGCCAAACATGCTGAACAACGTCATGAGCTGGAAGTATTGCTAGGGTAGGGAGGCTAAAGTGGTGCCATTGTGTTGTTTTTGCGTTCTTCCAGGCTAAGACTTGTTGATGCCATGGAATGTTTCCCGTATTCAAAAGTAATAAATAAGAATATGGGTAGGGCTGACAAAAAAGGCAAGAGGCCTAACTGGTGCGGTCTACTGAACATTTCTACTGTTTAACCCACTCTTCTTTACCCACAAGTCCGCTGATGAGCCCGCGAGCCGAATAGAAGCCATAATCGGCTCACAATATGAGCTGAATAGGCGGGGCGATCGGCTCGTGTATGTCTGGGAACAGCGACACTGGCCTGGGACGAACCTGTTTTTCGTCCTAAGTTGGATCATGACCCGGCTGAGCTTCATACATAACTAGGAAATTGAGTACTCGCTTCCGTAAACTGCGTCGTCCCTAAATAGGAGCGGTCGCGACTCGTGAAATGGTTGGCACCAGATCAAAGCGGGGGGCTAGTGTTCGAGCGCTTTGCGGTCAGCGTTATGAAGTCCCTTCGAGAATGACGAACGTACCCGTCGCAACACCCACGCGCAGGGCCTTGGCCGCTTGGTATTCGGGACTCTCATAGAACCGCTTGGCGTCGGAGAACGAGTCGAATTCGAATATCACATGTCGCTCATGGGCTTCACCCTCCAGGTTTTCATACTTTCCTCCCGCTATTACCTTCGGATTGAAAGGTCGCATTGCGTCACCTGCGGCTTTGGCATAGGCGGCGTAAGCGGTGGTATCTGAAATGCTCACGTGCCCGATCAAGTATCCTTTTGGCATGTCTGTCTCTTCTTCAGTGGTTACATTCAATTCAACGCTGGGCGGTTATTACAGCCACCTGCGTCACCGGTATTGGGTTATGGTCACTGGCGCTGCTTCGACCCCAACGGCGTGAAAGGTGCAGGGCGCCTGCTGGCATCCTGGTGATCGATCATCCAGCCGGGGTAGTAAGGCGGCAAAGCACTCACGGCCTCCAGGCGCACCAGCTCCTCCTCGGTAAGAACGACATTGACGGCACCCAGGTTATCTTCGAGCTGGTCAATCCTTTTAGCGCCGATGATGACACTCGTGACATGCGGTTTGGCGAGTAACCAAGCGAGCGCTACCCTTGCGACGGAAATACCGCGGGCGTCGCCGATGGCGCGCATTTCTGCAACGCATGGCCAAGCCTGATCCAGATCGACGGGTGGAAAGTCGAAAGTACTGCGCCGCGCGCCCTCCTCGGTTGATGCTCCAGGGCCGAACTTCCCCGAGAGTAATCCTCCTGCAAGGGGCGACCAGACCAGCAGTCCCATCTCTTCTTCGATAGCCAGTGGCAACAATTCGCGCTCTACATCACGTCCTGCAATCGAGTAATAGGCCTGGAGCGTCTCAAAGCGCGTGGCATTAAGTGCTGCGCTCAGCCCCAGCGCTTTTTGCCGATCTTGCCCGCGTGCCAATTTGATACGCCGACATAGCGGACTAACCCTTGGCGCGTCAGATCATCCAGCGCCCGCAGTGTTTCTTCGATAGGGGTCACAGGGTCGCTAGCGTGAATCTGATAAAGGTCAATATGGTCGACCTGAAGGCGTTCCAGGCTTCGCTGCACAGAATCCATGATATGACCGCGCGAGGCACCTTGGTCGTTGGGTTTGGGCCCCATGACACCGGCAGTCTTGGTAGCCAGCACAACGTCGCTGCGCGGCACGCCGATGTCTCTCAATGCCTGGCCCAGGATGCGCTCTGACTGACCGAAAGAGTAAATATCGGCGGTGTCGATAAAGTTGATTCCTTGTGCCAGAGCATGGGCGATCAAACTGTTGGCTTCAGCCTGATCTACCGCCCCAATTGCAGCCCACATGCCCGCGTCAGCATTCCCTCCCAGTGTCATCGTGCCCAGGCAAAGCTCGGACACATACAGGCCCGTACGGCCAAGTCGGTTGTATTTCATGACTCCTCCTTCGAGATTCGATGCATGAACATCATGCACAGCAGCGGGCCAACATCATCGGCAAGGGTGAATTTCAGATGGTTCGAGATTTCCCAGATCGGAACTGCCCGGCAATCAATGCGACGCGCGCGCCATACAGGCGTGCCGTCTCCAGATCACCTGGGGACATCTCTTCCGGAGACGCATCGGCAGGCGTTTGCGCCATGGGCGCGATATAGGAACCCATACGATTTGGGTCGTCGCGTCTCGACGCCTTGACGTTCGCCGGTTTGATATCCAAACCAACCCATATCCCGGCGTGTTGACCAGAAAGCAGGAAGAAATACTCAAGCGTGTTGAGTTTGTCGCCGTTCATGCTCGCGCTGTTGGTGAAGCCGCCGAAGATCTTGTTTTGCCATGTGCCTTCGAACCAGGGCTTGGAGGAGGCATCCGCGAATTTCTTAAACTGCCAGCTAGGGCCACCCATGTAAGTAGGCGAGCCGAAGACGATCGCATCTGCGTCAGCGAGGGATTGCCAGGCAGCGTCGGAAATATTGCCCTCGGAGTCGATTGCTATTAATACAGCACCGGTGCCTGCGCCTTCAGCGACTGCCGCCGCCATGCGCGTGGTGTGGCCGAAGCCTGAGTGATAAACGATGACCGTTCGGACAGGGGTGGTTTCTGAGTTCATGAGAGTTCCCTACATGTGGTGGAGTGATGGACTACATGGGATACTCTACTGAGTACAAAACACGCTATAAACTATCCCAATCTGAACACTCTGTTATCTATCTGGTGAACAATGCCAAATCTTCAGGCACTTTTGATTTTTGCCCGCGTTGCGGAAATGTTGAGTTTCACGCGTGCGGCTGAAAGCCTAGGAATCCAGAAGGGACGGGTGTCGACAGTGATTCGTGGGCTCGAGCGAGAGATGGGTGCGGCCCTCCTGCACAGAACGACACGCAGCGTGCAATTGACCGAAGACGGACGTGCTTTCTATGAACGCGCACGTGATCTGCTGGCCGAAGCTCAGGACGTGCAGTCCATGTTCGCGAACAAAGGCGCTCCTCTGAGGGGGAGATTGCGCGTAGATATGCCGACTGAGTTGGCAAAGACCGTCGTGATTCCGGCTTTGCCCCAACTGCTAGATGCGAACCCTGAGTTGGCGCTTGAACTGTCCAGCACAGATCGCCGGGTCGATCTCGTCCAGGAAGGGTTTGATTGCGTCATCCGTATCGGGCCAATCATTGACGACAGGCTGATCGCCCGCTCGCTGGGCAAGTTGCGAATGATGAACGCGGCGAGCCCAAGCTATCTGGCAAAGCACGGGATACCGCAAACACTCGACGACCTCCTCATTCAGGGTCACCAGATGGTTCACTACACGCCAACACTCGGCGCCCGACTTGCTGGATGGGAATATCCGGAGGGTGATGGCTATGCATCACTTGCACTGCCAGGGGCGATGCAAGTGAATAACGTACAGGCCTATCATGCTGCGGGCTTGGCGGGGGTTGGACTGATCCAGGCAGGTTATTTGACCCTTGCGCACCATATTAAAAGCGGCGATCTAGTGGAGATTCTGCCCGATCTACGACCCGAACCGCTGGCTGCATCGCTCGTAGTCGCGCATCGGCGTAACCTGTCCCAACGCGTCCGGGCCTTCATGACTTGGATTGAGAGTATATTGGAACCCTATTTTGATTAACCGCTAGGTATAGTGGCTCAAAGGGGCAACAGAGAACTGTTCAGTTATCTCGCTGGATTTCACCTCCCGTTAATCGAAAAATGCTCACTCATGGTGAGGGAGTTTCCGGTTTCTTAAACCCGGCAAAGGTATGGGATGTGCACCCTTGGGCAAGCGCATACTGTTGAGGTTTACCTGTACATCTTTTTGGAGTTCCAATCCTCGGTGGATCGCACCATGCCGTTTCGATCTGGCCGCGGTTGTGCTCCAAACGGCTAACCTTGATCAGCTTGTCGAGGTTCGGGAGCGCCTGCTGTGCAACGCAAAAAGTAGCTGCGTGCCCGCTGAACAACGTTATGCGCTGGAAGTATCGCTAGGGTAGGTAAGCTAAAGTGGCACCCTTGTTTACTGCTGCCCTCGATTAACCTTTCCCCTGAACCCAGGGCACCTGCAACGTTTGGTGACACCTGCCTCCTCTGCGCGCTTGTCTTCTGCTATAACCGCTTTCCCATGCTTGCCTTGTGCATTCATTATACTATAGTGAATGCAGATAGAGCGTGGTTAGCGCTTACTATACGCAGTAGGAGATTAAGCTATGGGCATGATGACCATCAGGAGCATTCCAGACGAAGTACACAATGCACTAAAAGCGCGCGCCAAGCGGAACCACCGCAGCGCCGAGGCTGAGGTGCGGGCCATCCTGGAAGAGGTCACACGGCCAGAAAGTCGTATAAAAATGGGCGATGCCCTGGCTGATTTGGGGCGCAAGGTCGGGTTGACCAATGAAGACGTTGCGGTCTTTGAAAAGGTGCGTGACAAAACGCCGGCTGAACCGATGAGGTTTGAATGATCGTTCTGGATACCAATATCGTTTCCGAGGCGATGAAACCCGAACCTGATCCTGCCGTCAGAGCTTGGCTTAATGAGCAGTCGGCTGAAACGTTATACCTGTCTAGTGCCACACTTGCAGAGTTGTTATACGGTATTGCGGCGCTGCCAAACGGGAAGCGCAAGGACATGTTGAGCGAGACCTTGGATGGTCTTGTGGAGCTGTTCAGAGGGAGGATTTTGCCTTTTGACGTTGACGCTGCTCGTAAGTATGCAGAGCTAGCCGTGACAGCCAGGACCGCCGGGCGTGGCTTTCCTGTGCCGGATGGCTACATTGCTGCTATTGCTGTATCACAAGGCTATCAAGTCGCCTCCCGAGATATGGCTCCGTTTGAGGCGGCCAACGTGGACGTCATTAACCCTTTTGAAGCCTAACTGATGTGGTCTACCGAGCACTTTAATTGCTTATCCCACTCTTCTTTACCCCACCATACCCTCCGACTAGCCCATGAGCCGAATATAAATCATAATCGGCTCATAATATGACCTGAATAGGCGGGCCAATCGGCTCATGTATAGCAGCGTTAAACACGCTCAAACTTCCCGATCCCGGTCATAGCGCTCTACGTCAGGAAAGGGCGGTAGCCAATGTTCACGGCAGATGTTCCAAAGCTCATACGTCGGTTTCAGTTGATTGGGTGAATCAAGGGCGCCAAGGTGAATTTCGATTTCTTCCTCGCTAACTGAAAAAACCGAAGAGCCACATACCGGGCAAAAGTAGCGCCCCTGATAACTGTGCGGTCCGCCTTCGATAATGACAGCTTGTTTGGGGTAATCGGCAGCCGCGTAGAAAAGCGCACCGTGGTGCTTGCGGCAATCCATGCAGTGGCAAATACCTACCCGAAGTGGCTCGCCACTGGCCACGATTCGAACTTTACCGCACAGACAGCCACCCGTTAGTTGACCCATTGCTAATCTCCGAAAGATTTATACATTCAAAATAGGTGGCACTTCCGGTTTTGTCTTGGCACCGTCGCTTTTGTATCTGATGGCCGCAAACTGCCATAAATAACGACGAAGGCACGCTGCCATGGGACTGGACGCTTAAGACGTCAGCACTCGAAAGGGCGATCATGGAAGCTATAGACGAGCTGCCCGACCATGAGAGTTTTCACAACCTCGATATGCTATTTGAGAGCCTGACAACGCTGCGCCCGAAACTACTAGCGCTGCTGCAGTGTTGTAAGTTGTAAGAAGAGCAGAATTAAGCGGCGGGTGAAAACGGGCGAGAATGGGGACGAAGAGAATGACAGGATTCAACACATAAGTTAATCAACCGATCCTTTACAGGATCGATAAAGTCTACTTTGCTTAAGTAAGACGGCGCTTCATTTTATAAAGGCATTTTATAAAGGCATCGCTAGTGGATTTGCCAAGCGCTCTTGATAGCAATAACCACGATCAACGGAGGTACTTGGTTTGGCTACCGATAAAGCATCTCGGGGGGTGGGCGGTTGGTTTCTGCTCGTGTTCGCCATCATTCTGGTCATCCTCGGCCTGATTCTTGCAGCCGGCGGGATCTGGCTGGTGACGCTGGGAGGCTCCTGGTATTACCTCATTGCCGGGCTGGGGCTGATCATTTCGGGTGGCTTAATGGCCAGGGATTCGCTCACGGGAGTCTGGGTCTATTTCTTGGTTCTGTTAGGCACGCTGATTTGGGCCTTCTGGGAGGTTGGCCTGTCGCCATGGGAGCTGCTGCCCCGGGTATTCGGTTACATCATCCTGGGTGTCATCGTCTTGGCGCTCCTGCCCACTCTCAAACGCCGCCAAGCCACTATATGAGGAGCGCTGCCATGTTCACGTCTCAGCGAGTGCTGACTTATGTCGTCAGCCTGTCACTGGCGACGCATGCCGTTGCCCAGAATACCGAGGGTGAAACCGAGGTCCCAGGGGGGCCCACCTCAAGCGAGGCCCAGATTGATGTCGGCGATAGTCAGGCGGTTCAGACACCGACCTTCTCGGCGTCGCCGCAGCCCAGTGATGACCCAGCGCCCGGCGATTGGCCCGCCTGGGGAAGAGAGAGCGGCGCCTCACGTCATTCGCCGCTGGATGAAATCACGCCCGACAATGTCAGCCAGTTGGAGGTTGCCTGGACTTATCGCACAGGGGATATGCCGGAAGAGGGGCAGGGTAAATACGCGCCCGAAACGACACCGCTCAAGGTTGGCGACAACCTGTATCTCTGCTCGGCCATGAACGTCATGGTCTCCCTCGATGCACGGACCGGCGAGGAGCAGTGGCGCCATGATCCCCAGGTCGATCCAGGTGCCATTCCCTATAGCGCCAGCTGCCGCGGGGTGACCTATTACGAAGTTCCGGATGCCGCCGATGACCAGCTCTGCGCAACCCGCATCATTGAGGGGACGTTGGATGCCCGATTGATTGCCGTCGATGCGCAAACGGGCGAGCTGTGCCAGGCGTTTGGTGACGGCGGTACGGTAGATTTATGGGCAGGCATCGGCGAGAAGGTTCCCGGTTGGTACTCCGTCACCTCGCCACCGGTCGTCGTCCAGGACGTCCTGGTGACCGGCGCTCAGGTCAAGGACGGGCAAGCGGAGGATGCACCATCCGGTGTGATTCGCGGCTACGATGCCGTTACCGGCGAGCTGGAGTGGGCCTGGGACATGGGCAAGCCTAATCTTGACGGGCTGCCACCCGAGGGCGAGACCTATACCCGAGGCACGCCCAACATGTGGACCACTGCTTCCTCCGATGAGGCGTTGGGTTACGTCTACCTGCCGATGGGCAACTCATCGGTCGACTACTGGGGCGGGAACCGCAGCGAGGAAGAAAACGAATTCTCGACCTCGCTCGTCGCCATCGACGTCAACACCGGCGAACCGGCCTGGCACTTCCAGACCGTCCATTACGATGTCTGGGACTATGATCTCGGTTCGCAACCGACCCTGGTCGATTTTCCACGAGATGACGGCAGCACGGTGCCGGCGATCATTCTGCCCTCCAAGCAGGGCGACATTTACGTTCTCAACCGTGAAACCGGCGAATCGCTATTTCCCGTGGAAGAGGTTGAGGCGCCCACTGGCGGTGTTGAGCCAGATAATCTCTCGCCCACACAGCCTAGTTCAGGCTATCACTCCCTCGCTTTTCCGAACCTAGAAGAGAAGGACATGTGGGGGATGACGCCCATCGACCAGTTATGGTGTCGTATTCAATTCCGCCAAGCCTCCTATAAAGGCATGTACACGCCGCCGACCGTGGGTCAGCGTTTCATTCAGTACCCCGGATACAATGGCGGTAACGACTGGGGCAGTGCAGCGGTGGACGCCGAGCGCGGCATCATCATTGCCAATTACAATGATATTCCCAACTACAACCGTCTAATCCCCCGTGAAGAAGCCGAGGAACGTAATCTTCGACCCATCTATGCAGGTGGTGACAACACCGATAGCGACACGGATGGGCCCGCCGAAGGGGCCGGCGATCCACAAGTAGGTGCGCCTTATGCGATCGATGTCAATGCCGGCTGGCGAGCGCCGATTACCGGCATGCCCTGTACCGCGCCTCCTTATGGCGGCATTCGCGCCATCGATCTCGCGAGCGGTGAAACGCTCTGGGACGAGCCATTGGGTACGGCACGTAAGAATGGCCCCTTCGGCATCCCGTCGCACATGCCGTTCAAGATCGGCACGCCCAACAATGGCGGTCCATTAGTCACAGCCAGCGGACTGATATTCATCGCTGCCGCCACCGACGATCTGATTCGCGCCATCGATACGGAAACCGGTGAGGTGCTTTGGAACGATGTGCTGCCGGCCGGTGGGCAGGCCAACCCCATAACCTATGAGGCGAATGGTCGCCAATACGTAGTCATCGGGGCCGGCGGGCATCACTTCATGGAAACACCGATAGGCGATTATGTGATCGCCTACGCGCTACCGGAAGACGGGAATTAAGACCGCTGTCTTGGCTGAGCCAGTACTCGACTGGCTCTCCAGTGCGGTCAATGGGAGTTATTGTTCTAACGGACAACTTTAGCGGTCGTTTATTACTAGCTCAGCAGTGACAGATTCTCGTCGATACGGCCTTGGATCATGTGCAGCGTGGGGCGAGTGATGGCCTGCGGTAATAGTCCATCGGCGATAGCTGAAAACTGGCTGGCGACCTCGCTGATGGTGTCGATGAGGTGATTGGCATGTTGCGTTGAAACTTCGGCCTCTTCGGCAAGACGCAACAGCGCTGCGCGATTGATCGCGAGTGCTTCTCCCATCACATCCATCTGGTGATAGCCGTTTGGGCCTTCGCAGAAGGTCACGTCATACGCCGGTGCCAGCCGCCACTGACCCGTAGGCGACATCAGGTAGGCGAAGTTCTTGGGATGATCGTCCCGGTTATTGAAGATGACATTGAAGACGGCGCGTTCAAAGGCGAAGGCCTTTTCCCGCACGTCATTGGTACACAGCTGGGTCGCCCGAAGGAAATTAACGTAGTCCAATACGCCCGGTGATTGGTAATCAGCACCTGTGAAAGCGGCGAGACTCTGCATGGGCACACGCATGTCGTTATGGCGGTCAAAGCGTTTACTGGCAAAGGCTGCTTGACCATTGGGAAGGGTGAAATACTCCGTATCGGGGGTTGGAATGCCACACTGTCGTAGGCATTCGGCATAAACCGTTTCGATCGCGCATACCTCGGCGTGCTCCTCCTTGGCCGGGAACTTCACCAACCAGGCCTCAAAGCCCGGGGTGGCAGCGGTCGTAAAGGTGCCGGTTTGCCAATCGCGATAGATCAGCGCCTTGGGCCTAGCGCCTTGCGGCGAGCCGCCCACTTGCAGCAACCGCTGCAGAAATTCCCCATCGTCACCCTGAAACACTTCCTGTATATCGGCGGCCAGTTGATCGAGTGAGATGTGGTCTTTTGACGCCATTCCCTCGGCCGCTACAGGTTCGAACGACATCGCGCCCATAGCATTGTTGCCAATATAAGCTAGCCGCTCCAATGCTCCGATACGTGCCGTGATGAGCCCCCGACGCCTGAATAACCGATCCATCAGCAGCATGCCCCATCCATCGGGTAGCGCGTCGTAAATAGGTCCAGGCAAACCCCACTGATGTGGCGGAAAATCTTTACGCAGCTTGGGACCATCAAGCGGCAGTGTGTAAGAGGCAAGTTCCAGGCCGCGTTGTTTGGCTTCATCGCTGTACTCAAACAGGATCTGAGGGCGGCCGGTGAGGGTGGTCGTCGACACTAGCGAGCCCCATAACCAGTGCTCGCCCCAGCCCTCAAAGAACACATCGACTTGCTCAAGCATCGCGGCGTTTCCTTCTGATGCGCTGACGGCGGGTACCTTCCTCGTAGCGGCGAATATCGTCAATGCTTTCCAGTTTGGGTAAAAACAGCGCCTCAAGTTCCTGGGTTCGGCCAAGCACCATGGCAACGCGAACGAGATTCTCGAAGCCGACATTACGCCCGGCTTCCAGATTGGAGACGGTATTGGTGCCGATACCGGCGCGCCCGGCTACGTCTGCTTGCGTCATCTGCTGTGCCAGACGTTCCTTGCGTAGGCGTTCACAAAGCCGCTTGACGACTTCATTGGGTTTGCTGAGGCTTAAATCCAGCATAAGATGAGTAATCGCTGTTTGTGGGAGTTAACATAGAAAATTATGGAGTTAATTTGAAATTTATACAATATAGCTAATTCCAATATTGTGTTTCTTAAAACCTATTTTAACCAATTATTTCTTAAATATTGGATTTATATGCGCACCAGCAAAAACTGTCGCTGGCTTTTCCAGCACGTTGAGCAATGATCGAAATGGCCGAAATCAGGTGGTTTTTTTGCCGTACCCAAGCGCGTATATCAGCGCTGGGCAATGAGTCTCTACGGATTAATCTGTTGGATCAGCCCTATGGGGCTGCCTCTTTTAATCGCTAACATCATGCTCACTAGCATCTTCAGTACCTTCCTCGACTAGCTCCTGAGCCGTTTGGTGTTCCTCCTCAGAAGCCTCTGGTTTCGCTTGATCCTTTCTCGCGGCAGCCAGCGTTGTCGTAATAGCGAAGTGGTCTGAACCCTTAACCCTTACTCGGTCCAGGTCGATGAGATGAAAGCCGTCAGAGACAAATAGATGATCGATCGGATAGCGCCACAATGGACGCTCAGCGTGGTAAGTGCTCAGCAGCCGCCTTCCTCGTCGTGGATCTTTAAGATCGCTCAGGTCGGCGAATAGCTTGGTAGTATCGGACCAGGCGACGTCATTGAAATCACCAGTCACTATCCAACGGTTGTCTGCATCTTGCTGAACATGGCGGGCAACGAGCATCAGTTCAGCGTCGCGAACCCGGCTGTCTCGGCGTTCAGTGGTTTCATCATTATGAGTGATGCGATCTTGCAACCCCGGTGGGACTGGGTGAGTACCTACATAGCGTACGGGGCCTATGCCGGGAATATCCAGAGTCACAAAGACAGATGGTCGGCGTTCGGAAACGAGGTGCCTCACTTCCTGCTCAAGGAATGGGAACCGTGACCAAAGCACGATTCCTAGCCCCTCCCCACGCACCTCACCTACTCGATACTCGTAGTGTGCATTCAGCGGCGCTAAGCCTTCTTCCCATTCACTATCTATTTCGATTAACAGTAATAAGTCAGGGTCCTCGCGCTGGATCAACTCGACTACTTCGGAGTAGCTGTCATTCGTATAGGAAACATTAGCGGTCAGGACTTTAAACGTTGACTGCTCCTCGAATGCTTGAGCATCGGCGGCTGGCACTTCGTTTGGCCAGATCGGCGTAAACGGCACGATATGTAACAGTTGCCACCCGCCTAATGCGAGGATCAACACTAATAACACCGCATGTTCTTTCTTTGCCCGTTTCAGCCACGCATGGAAGCCCAGTAGCAGCAACAACACAGCCAAAACGAAGGTCAACTGCAGCCGAGGGAATTCCCAGAGCCTGACCCACCACTGACCGCTGGGCAACTCAGGAAGTATGCTCACCACTATCAATAGGAATATCAGTACACGAATAGTCCATAGCATTAATTTTAAGAACATGGAGCCTCTTAAACGCGGTAACGGCGGAAGAAATAAATACTGCCAGAATGACTTAGTAGGGTTATTTGAAGTCGGCAGAAAGGGGGAGTCAAGATCACCGTTACTGCATTTGCAGTGGGCTTTCCGAGTTTATGAAAGCGATTGCCCTGAGTTTTTGTGCGAGCTGGCTTACCGTGGACACAAAAAAAGCGCCCCACGATGGGAGCGCTTTAGACTTGTACCTTCCTGGTCGCGGCCGCTCATCCTGAGCGGGAATTCCATTTCAAAAGCGGCTTCCTGCCGCCGACATATTTACAATAATAGATGACAGTTTAATGATCAACCCTCTATTAGATTGAACTGTTATAACCATAAAAACCTACCCACCAGAAAAAACGCTCAAGGCGGTGGGAATCCCAGCACAATGGTCACGATGTAAATTAAGCGATTATGAATGATCAGCAAATACATATATTCACCAGCGAAGGTGGGCAAGTCCGCCTTGAAGTGACGCTGGAGCAAGAGACTGTTTGGTTAAGCCAGGCGCAGATGGCAGAACTGTTTAATACCAAGCGCCCTGCAATCACCAAACACTTAAGTAATATTTATAAACAACCTGTCTGCAACGGCCTTTTATGTGCCTACTGAAGCGGGCTCACCTGCGCTGGGTTACCCCTTCGTAGGAAGTGAATTTAAAAGGCGGAGGTTTTTGCTTTTTAGGCTTCGTGAACGGCATTAACAATAACGGCGTGGTCGTCGGCGCCTTGTAGGCCTTCCTAGGTCTGTTGAGGTAGTTATTCCTGCTGACGATTAGCCGCCCGAACAAAAGCGCTGGGGGATTGGCCGAGTACCTTGCGAAACATGCTGGAGAATGCGGTCGGGCTGTCGTAGCCGAGCTCCAGCGCGGTTCGGGTAACGGAGCTGCCAGACAGCAGTCTGGGGAGAGCCGCCATCAGGCAGGCCTGCTGGCGCCATACGCCAAAGGAGAGTCCTGTCTGCTGACGGAACAGACGATTGAAGGTGCGCTGACTGCGGTGCAACTGCCTAGCCCACTCCTCGGGAAGACTATGAATGTTTGGCTGGCCGAGAAACTCTCTGCACAGGCTGGCGAGTGGAAGGTCATGGGGCAGGGGTGCAAATAGTGGCAGGACCTGAGCCTGTTCCAGTTCAAATAGAAGTAGTTGAGCTAAGGCACCGTCGCGGCCGCTTTCATCATAAAGCGCGGGGATGTGGGCGGAAGCCAGCAGCAAATGATGCAAAAGAGGCGTCACGACCAGCACCTCACAGTTGCGCGATATGCGTGGCGCAACGTGGGGCTCGATATACAGGCTTCGGGTGCTCACCCCGTTCATGCGCACTTGGTGGCGTTTGCCTGCTGGCAGCCAGACGCCGCTGTAGGGCGGCACCATCCAGGTACCGTCATCCGTGTCGACTTCCATAAGTCCTGTCATCCCATAAAGAAACTGGGCACGGCGATGGGTATGAAAATCAAGCAGTGTGCCGGGGCGGTAGTCAGTGCCGATGGCCACCACGGGCCGTGCTACATGATCCACATCTGAAAGAGGCGTATTGAGCATTAGCGTTACCCTGGCTGAAACGCGTTGATGGTTGTCCGAACGACGAATGTCGGCCAACCCTCGCCAGCATATAGTGCCTGCTGTTTGGTTTCATCAGGAGAGTGCCGGTGTATAGCGTATTGCTACTCTGTGGCGGGTTGGCGGGAGTGACCACCGTGTTGTTCGGTTTCGGGGGTGGATTCGTGGTGGTTCCCTTGCTGTATACCCTGCTGATTGCCGTCCATGGGCCGGATAGTGGTATCGGTCAGGCGGCCATGCATATTGCGGTGGCCACCTCGACGGCGTTGATGGTGTTTGCTGCTTCCCTGTCCACATGGCGCCACCACCAACGGCAGACCGTGCAATGGCATCTGGTGCGTCCGCTGGTGGGCTATATCGCCGTGGGCGCTGTGCTGGGCGCGGCGGCGGCCGTGTCGTTAAGCGGGGAGTGGGTGCGCTGGGCGTTTATCGGCTATTTGGGCATCACGATTGCAGATGCCGTTTTACGACCCGGTTTTCTGCATCAAGCGGGGAGTGATGTGCGTCCGATGGGGCGTGGGGTAACGGCGATGACGGGTACATTGATTGGTGCGGTAGCCGCCTTGCTGGGCGTGGGTGGCAGCGTGATGACCGTACCGCTTATGCGCCGTAGAGGCGTGAGCATGACGGTAGCCACTGCTATGGCCAATCCGTTGTCGTTGCCCATGGCAGTCAGTGGCACTGCGACGTATATATTGCTGTCGGCAAATCATCCAGCGTTGGGGGCTTGGTATGCCGGTTATGTGGATCTGCGCGCCTTATTGGTACTCGCGGTGGGCTCATGGCTCGGAATCCGCCTGGCGTCGATATGGATAGGGCGCATTCCTGATCGTATTCATGCCAGGGTGTACCTGCTACTGCTGGCAGTGGTGCTGGTGGTGATGGTTTTTGTGCGTTGAGTGTTGCTTGCTGGGAAGATGCCTGTTTGGGAGATGTGTGGCGCTTGGCATTCAGGTCATCGTGCAGGCGAGTGAGCTTCATTTCTTTTGTCAGTAGTTTCTTATGAGATCCATGTTGACATGGTTGCCAAAAGCAATTATTTATGTGCCTAAGGCAACTAATTGGAGGCCTCTTTATGGCCGCAGAACAACGCTTGCATGAGCGGGCCGGAACGGTGCGAAGCTTCAACCGTTTCTACACGCGTCAGATCGGTGTGCTGCACGAGCATCTGCTGGAAAGCCCATTTTCGCTAACGGAGGTTCGCATTCTCTATGAGCTGGCGCATCGGCCGATGCTTACCAGCTCGGATATTTGCCGGGAGCTGGGGCTCAATGCCGGTTACGTGAGCCGGGTGCTAAAAGGCTTCGAGAGGAAGGGGCTCATCACCAGGATTCCCTTGCCCTCTGATCGCCGGGCCGCGCAGCTTCAATTGACCGATCATGGGCGGGAAACTTACCTGCCGTTGAATGATGCGTCGCAGCGTGAAGTTGTTGCCATGCTCAAGCGGCTTTCGGAGCCTGAGCAACACCAGTTGATCGAGGCGATGCATCAAATCGAGAGCCTGCTCGGCGGTACGGATTCGAGCTACGTGCTGCGCGACCCGCAGCCGGGCGACATGGGATGGATCGTTCATCGGCAGGCGGTTCTGTATGCCCAGGAGTACGGCTGGAACAGTGAGTATGAAGCACTGACAGCAGACATCGTCGCCAAGTATCTGCGTAATTTTGACCCACATTGGGAGCGGTGCTGGATCGTCGAGAAGCAGGGAAGCGTCGTTGGCTCCGTGTTCATCGTTAAGGAAGGCGAGACGACCGCAAAGCTGCGGTTACTCTATGTCGATCCCTCCGCCCGAGGTCTTGGAATAGGTAGCCGCCTCGTCGATGAATGCCTAAGATTCGCCCGCCAAGCTGGCTATAAAAAAATCATCTTGTGGACCAACAGCGTTCTTATCGGTGCGCGAAAGATTTATGAAAAGGCGGGTTTCGAACTGGTGGAGGAAACGCCCCATTACAGCTTCGGTAAGGATCTTGTCGGCCAGATCTGGAGGCGCGAACTGTAGTTCCCAAGTCGTGAGGCACTATTACTTCACGTGCTTGAGTGTTAACCATTGCGGAAGGTTCCAATGTGCTGCTTTACACCCGTATTCGACACCAGTCCGCGATCACAAGACTTTTGCAGAAGACTCTAGGGGGATCAGTAATACAAAAAATGCATCTTTAGCGTGCGGTAACTAGGAGGGCAGGCGACGAATAAAGATTCCTTAGTGGTTCGCCAGGAGGAAAAGCGGCAGGTTCGCCGCCGGATCAAGCAAGGCTTGGTGTCTACACAAAGCGAAGCCGTTAGCGGGACATTTGAATTAGTAAAGATATAAAAAGGGCCGCTCGTAAATCACCGAACGACGCCCTGGAAGCGGTGCTTGCGGGCTTCTTGGTAGGTGGGGCTTTTTATGTATATATAAACAGTATTATGTTAAGGTTTGCTTAGCTTAAAAGCAGGCTGGTTTAGGTGTTTGCTGCGGCAGTAGGGTATATGCTGCATTGAAGTGAGCTTGCTTTAGAAATGCATAACGTTTGTGAACCTAAAGGAAGCGATCATGAATGATCAGCAAATACAGATATTCACCAGCGAAGATGGACAAGCACACCTTGAGGTGACGCTGGAGCAAGAGACTGTTTGGCTAAGCCAGGCGCAGATGGCAGAACTGTTTGGCAAAGATGTGCGTACCGTGAATGAACATATTGGTAATGTGTATGCAGAAGCTGAACTAGAGAAAGAGGGAACTATCCGGAAATTCCGGATAGTTCGCCAAGAGGGTAAACGCCAAGTTCAGCGGGAAATAGACCATTATAACTTAGATGCCATTATCTCAGTCGGCTATCGAGTGAAATCTCAGCGTGGTGTGCAATTTCGCAAGTGGGCAACTCAAGTATTAAAAGATCATTTAGTAAAAGGCTACACCCTGAACCAACGACGCCTAACCGAGCGTGGCATAGAGTTTGAGCAGGCGGTGAGTCTGCTCAGTCGTACGTTGACCAATCAAGGCCTAGTTTCTACAGAAGGCGAAGCGGTTGCCCGTGTGATTAGTGATTACGCTCGCTCCTGGAGTTTGTTGCAGGGCTACGACGAGCAGCAATTAACCGAGCTAAACGTTAAGCAGCCCGGTATGCACTCACTGGGGTTGGAAGAAGCCTTGAAAGCCATTGGTGAGTTAAAGCAAACCTTAATCGCCAAAGGTGAGGCAACCGAACTATTTGGACAGGTGCGGGGCGACGGTTTGACATCGGCTTTGGCCACCATTGAGCAAGGCTTTGGCGATGAGCTGTTTTACCCCAATGTAGCCACCCGCGCTGCGCATTTGCTCTATTTTGTAATTAAAAACCACCCATTGGCCGATGGAAATAAGCGCTGTGGTTCGTTTCTGTTTCTATGGTACTTACGCCGCAACGCAGCCTTGCTGGCCCGGCCAGTCGAGCAATTGATCAACGATAACACGCTGGTGGCGTTAGCCCTGTTGGTGGCTGAGAGCCTACCCGATCAAAAAACGCTGATGATTCGGCTGATTGAGCACTTCATACTGCTGAAAGAAAAATGAAGCTATCGATACTGAGGTAGCGCTGAGATATAACGCCATGCCACGCGTTTGTATTAATCTGCCGACCATCGCGCCGGCAGCTTTCGACAGTTACTTAAAAGCCGTTGCTGCAACCTCTCTAGCAGTAGCAGTGTCTGTTCGGTACCTTGATCCGCCATAGGGCTCAGCGTGGCTAGGGTGCTGTCAATGGCTGCGGGCATGTGTTCAGCGAGTTCTAGTCCTTGGCGTAGAAAGTAACGTGGTTGGAATCGCAGCGAGCGGGCCAGCGTCTCAAGGTGTGAGCGCTCGGTACTACCGGGGTGATCCTCGCCGGCGATGTGCAGTGCAAAGCGGCGCGATAGGCCACTATAAAGCGCCGTGCTCATCAGGTCGTAAAACGGCGCCAAGCGGGGGCCTTCATCGGTATAAAGGATGGCGAGGTTTTTGGCGTGGCTGTCGTTGTTGCCAATCAACAGATTGAAAAAGAGCCAGCCGATCAGGCGCTGCAAGTCTTTAGCCGGTGCGCCTGTTTGCTGCAGTAGTTCACGACAACGAACCAGGCCTGGGCCGCCGTCGCTTTCGTATTTGATCAGCGATGGGGTGCTGGCCAACTGGCAGAAATCGAGTTGGTGTAGGCGCCGCAATTTACCTTGTGCGTCGGAGATGCGATCGTATCGACGCACTAGGCAGGCACGGGTTTCGGGTTGGTAGCTAGCCTCGGCGACGTCGAGCCCGAGTTCAGCGGCCAGCTGCATGCAAAAGGTTTCGTTGAGGGCGGTGGTCCGGACACCTTTCAGGCCTTGAATATCTGGCTTGAGAATATGGCTGGAAGGCGCCGAACCCTCTGGTATGGCGGGGCTTCCATCTGGCTGTACCATCAACAGTAATTTGTTTTGAGCACCGGCGAGTGAGATTCGCGCTTCTTCACCTTGTTGCGAAAACGGTTGCGAAAACAGCGGGCCCCGTTCTCGATGTTGCAAGTGTTCAGCCACAGTTTCCCAATGAATAGGCCGGTAGTGCGGCGGAGCCGGTGACTCGCCCGGTGAAAGCAGGGTGAAGCCGCTGGCCGTATCGCCACCAATGGCTTTCAGCAGCCCAAAAACAGTCGTGGTGTGATGGCGAAGTTCCAAGTGATGCCGGAGGTCGCCCTCCGGCAGCAGGTTCTCAAAATAGGCCAACACGCCATCGCCTGCGTGAACCTGCTGCGTGAGGGGGAGTGAGGGTGAGAGACCCACTGCTTTAGAGTGCTCCAGCCATTCAGGCGCGTATTCGAAGCGGAGTGGTTGAGTATCGTACAGCCACCCAACATGCCTTTCGTCGTGATAAACCGTTAAGGTACCGTCACTCACCATGGCGGTTGCTTCCTTTGCGCCTCACAACTACCTCAAGCCCCATCAAGTCCAATACGTCTAACACTTTTTGCAGCTGTAGGGTCGGCTTGCCCCGTTCCAGATCGACGATAAAGCGATTGCCGGTGCCAGCAAGGCCTGCCAGATCAGCCTGTAATAGGCCCTGCTCGGCACGTAGTTGGCGCACCAGTTTGCCGAGGTCTTCGCTTTGGTGAATGGTAGTAGTTATGGAGAAGGGGGAGTTAGTGATTGGCATAGGTACCTGCTTTTGATTACCGTTCGGTAATTATAGGGCTGATGCTTGTTTCTCACAATATAATAATTACCGAACGGTAATTATTATATTAAAAAGCCTCATATCTTATTGTAAATTACCGGGCGGTAACTAGAAGGGCGGGCGACGAATAAAGAGTCTTTATTAGTTCGCCAAGAGGGCAAACGGCAGGTTTGGCGACGGATCAAGCAAAGCTTGGTTTCTACCCAAGGCGAAGCCATTAGCGCGGACATATGAATTAGCAAAATAGAAAAGGGGCCGTTCGTAAATCACCGAACGGCCCTTTTGTATTACTAAGCGCTGCATAGAGAGCGCTTGTTACGCTTCTTCCATCCCATCCACGATAAACACGCGGTAGTCGGCGCCCTGGAAGCGGTGCTTGCGGGCTTCCTGGTAGGCGTCGCTTTGGTACCAGGCGCGGGCGGCAGCCATGTCGGGGAAGCGCAGGATGACCGCGCCTTCCATATCGCTGCCTTCCAGCACTTCAAAATCACCGTAGAAGGCGAGCGGTTGCGGGTCGTGGCCTTCGCGGGCGGCTTTCGCCTTGGTGGCGTATTGCTCCATTTCCTTTGCGTCGTGAGTGCGTTCACGCGTCAATACAACATAAGCCGGCATTCCATTCTCCTTGGGTAATTATCAGGAAAGCTTGTTTAAAAGCGCTTGGGCGGTCGCTTCAGATGAGCCGGGGTTCTGGCCGGTGATCAGCAGGCCGTCGACAAGTACGTAAGAACTCCAGTCATCGCCTTTGCTGTACTGGCCGCCCTGTTCTTTGAGCATGTCTTCGACCAGAAACGGCACCACGTTAGTTAAGCCAACGGCCTTTTCTTCACTGTTGCTGAAGCCGGTCACTTTACGGCCAGCCACCAATGGCTTGCCGTCGCTGCCTTTCACATGGCGCAGCACGCCGGGGGCGTGACATACCGTGGCCACTGGCTTGTTGGCTGCCAGGGCAGCCTCGATCAGGCGCACGGAGGTGGCGCTTTCGGCCAGGTCCCACAGCGGACCGTGGCCGCCGGGGTAGAAGACCGCGTCGAACTCGGCGATATCGATATCATCAAGCTTTCGGGTGTTGGCCAGCGCGGCCTGTGCGTCGAGGTCTGCTTGAAAGCGGTTGGTGGCCTCGGTTTGGGCGTCCGGCGCATTGCTGCTGGGGTCCAGCGGTGGCTGGCCGCCTTCGGGGGAGGCCAGGGTCAGCTCGGCGCCTGCATCCATAAAGGTGTAGTAGGGTGCGGCCAACTCTTCTAGCCAGAAGCCGGTTTTGTTGCCGGTATCGCCAAGCTTATCGTGTGAGGTAACGACGACGAGAATTTTCATGATTGAGTCCTTTCCTGGGTGTGATAGGGAGTGTGATTTAGGGTGGGAGTGAGATTTAACAGGGCGTAGGTGGCTTTTAAGGCGGCATCCAGCGGTACCCGGTCGCGGGTGATCTTGGCGCGCAGGCTGGCGCCCAGCCACAGTTGATAAAGCGTGGTGGCCAGCTCGGCCGCATTGCCTTGCGTACCGGTCAAGCCGGGCAGCGAGCCATCATCTATCGCTGCCTCAATCGCCAGGGCTAGGCGGGCGATGATGACCTCGGTGCCGCGCTGCAGTACTTGGCGCATACGCTCGGAAAGATCGCTGACTTCCGCCGCGAGTTTGACCGCCAGGCATTTGCCGCTCGGGTTGCCGTGGTGCTGGGTGTTCCGCCAGTTTGTCCAGTAGCTCGCCAGGCGTTCGGCGTTGGAAGCCCCTGGCTGGCTCAAGCACTCTTCCAGCTGGATGAGGTAGCCAGTGAAGTAGTCTTCCAGCAGCGCTTCGCCAAAAGCCTCACATCGCCGGTCGCTGGTGTCGTGTTCATAAAAGACAGCTTACGCCTGATTAGACCAGTCGTCTAGATGGCTAGCACGTCTACTCCCACAGCGATTTGAGTGGCCCGCCTACCGGGGTGTTCTCGGGTAAGGTGACGGAAGCTACTCGCGCTTGGGCTGCCTCAAGCTGTGCTGGGTCGCCGCGCTCTATCTCCGGGTCTTGCCCCGGTGGGTAAGCGCCTACCATACAGAAATCATCGTCTGACTCTATGCTGGCATGCCCAACCCCGGCTGGAAGCACCAGCACATCGCCCGCGCTTAGCACCGTCTCGCGGCCGTTAGGGCCACCCAGCCGTGCCCGGGCTTGTCCACGGAAGATGCCCAATGCCTCGTGGGCGGTGGAGTGAAAGTGGTCAAAATCATAGAGGTGATAGCGCCACGCTGGCGGCCAGCCGTGGCGCTTAAACATGCTTTCAAACGCGTCAGCCAGTTCATCTGCATCGCTGGTGTCGAGAACTTGGCGGTAAACCAGCACCGGCAGTGGGGAGTTGGGATAGCCGGTCGTGTCATCGCTATCAAAATGGAGTAATTCGGGCTGCGGAATAGACATCTTGGCCTCCTCATTGGGTGTTCTTTCAGCATCGTCTTTAAAGAGTAGTCCTTAACATAGTCCTTAACATAGTCCTTAACATAGTCTTTAACATGGTCGAGCTATCCGATAAGAGACTGACCGATTATTCGGTGGATCACCGCCAAGCAGCGTACCCCTCATTTTCTGTTCGATTGCCTTGAGGGCGTCAATCGGTATCATAGCGATGATGTTGTTCATCATTACGCCACTTTACCGCGAGCTGCTATGAGCCAATCAAAAACGCCCTTCATTGTGGTGCTGAGCCTGGCTCTGACCATGATGCTGGGCCCGTTTTCCATGGATACGTACCTGCCGGCCTTTCCGGTTATTGGTGAATCGCTGGGGGTATCACAGCAGGCGGTATCGCTAAGCGTATCGGTGTATATATTCGCGATGGCGTTGGGTCAGTTAATCGGTGGTGCACTTTCGGACCGCTTCGGACGACAACGTGTTCTGATGAGCGGGCTGGTGATTTTTGCGCTCTCAAGCATTGTCATCGGTATGGCGGATTCCTTGAACACCCTGCTCAGTGGGCGGGCCGTTCAGGCCATTGGCGCCGGTTTGACCCTGGTATCGGTACCGGCGCTGGTGCGCGATCGGGTGGCGGGCCGCGACGCCGCGAAATTGTTCTCGATGATGGGCTTTATCATGGTGCTGGCGCCGGGTATTGCGCCTAGCGTAGGCAGCGCGATTCTGACGGTGGGCTCCTGGCACTATATTTTCTTCGCCTTGGCGGCGTACGCGCTGCTGCTGGTGCCGTTACTGGTGCGGGTGCTTTTTACCGGCAAGGGCAAGGTGTCGCGAGCGAAAAGCCCTAAAATGAGCTTGTTGGCGCGTTACAAACTGGTGCTAACGACAAAGCCTGCGCTGCCATTCATCGTTTGGCAGGCGGGCTCTTTTTCCACCCTGATTATGTTCATCACCTACGCCTCTTTTATCTATCAGGGACACTTCGGCCAGTCGCCCTCGAGCTTTTCGATGCTGTTTGCGGCTAACATTATCGCGATGCTTATCTTCAATATTTTCAATCGTGTGCTACTTTCCAGGCTGCCGTCGCTGCGCATCCTGCAATTAGCGACGGGCAGTCAGGCGGTTGGCATGCTGTTGCTGGTGATGGCCGCCTTCATGGAGTGGCCGCTGTACGCTTTCCTGCCCGCTATGATGCTGACCATCGGCGCGGTGGGGGCGATCTCGCCGAATATTCAGGCCTGCTTTTTGGAGTTCTTTCCCACCAGCGGTGGAACGGCCGCAGCGCTTCTGGGTGCGGCCCAGTTCGGTATCGCCGGGATCTTGAGCGCGCTATCCGCCATGCTGCCGCATACGCTTGAATCGATCATCCTGGCCATGGCCGCCTGTGGTTTGGTGGCGTATCTGATGCTGGCCCGCTCGATCATCAAAGGGCGTGCCGCCGTCGAGGCGTAATGCATCAGGCCCTGTTGACTTCCTTGCCATGCCGCCCCAGCGGTATCATCATCGGTTTGCCGGTCACCGGGTCTTCTATCACTCGGCTTTCCAGGCCAAATACCTCCCGCACCATCTGCTCGGTTAGGATCTCCTCCGGCGGGCCTACTGCATAAACATCGCCGTTGGCCATGGCGACCAGCTGGTCGGCATAACGGGCAGCCAGGTTCAGCTCGTGGAGCACCATCACAATAGTCGTGCCGCGCTCGCGGTTGAGATCGGTGAGCAGATCAAGCACTTCGATCTGGTGGTTGATATCCAGAAAGGTAGTGGGCTCATCGAGTAGCAATACCTTGGTTTGCTGGGCCAGCGCCATGGCGATCCACACCCGCTGGCGCTGACCGCCGGAAAGCTCGTCTACGTGGCGTTCGGCCAGGGCTGTCATTTGGGTGGCGGCCAACGCTTCGGCCACGGCGGCTTCGTCCGCCACGCTCCAACGCTTGAAAAGCCCCTGGTGCGGGTGGCGGCCACGGCTGACCAGTTCAAGCACGCTGATGCCTTCCGGAGCGATGGGTGATTGCGGCAGAAACCCAAGTTGCTGCGCTAAGCGGCGGGTGGGCATTTGATGAATGGCGTCGCCCTGCAGCAGCACACTGCCCTGGGCGGGCGTCAGTAGCCTTGAAAGCACACGCAAAAGGGTCGATTTTCCGCAGGCGTTGGCGCCCACAATGGCGGTTGTCTGACCGGCAGGCACAGTCAAGCTAACGCCATCGAGAATGGTGCGTTCCCCATAGCCTGCCACCAGGCCCTGGGCGAGTAGTGAACAAGCGCTCATAGGGTGCCTCGAGTTTTGTTGTCGCGAACGATGAGATACAAAAGATAAGGCGCGCCCAGCACACCGGTCACGATGCCGACCGGATAGCGGGCGGGGAGCAGAAACTGGCCCGCGTAATCGCCCAGCAGCACCAGTAGGGCACCTACTAACGCGGAAGGCACCAGCAGGGAGCCGTTGCGGCCCATCAGTCGTGCTGCAATGGGACCGGAAAGAAACGCCACGAAGGCCACCGGCCCCGATACCGCGGTGGCAAACGCCACCAGCGCAACGGCGGTAATGACCACGACAGCACGCGTGACGACCAGGCGAACGCCCAGCCCGGCGGCCAAGTCATCGCCCATGCGCAGGGTTTCCAGGTCGCGTCGACGGCTTAGCAGCAGCCCGCCAAATAGCAGCAGGGCAATAAAAAGCGGCAGCGCCTGGTCCAACTGCGCGCCGTTGACACTGCCGGTGATCCAGCGCAGAGCTTCTTGCAATGTCCAGCTTGGGGCGCGCATCAGTAGGTAAGCGGTGATACTTTGCAGCATGGCGGCAAGACCAATACCAATCAGAATCAGCCGTCCGCCGGTCACGCCCTGGCGCCAGGAGAGCGTATAGATCAACAGCGCCACGCCCAGTCCTACGGCAATCGCCACCAGCGAAACCGCCGGGCCGCTTAGCGAGAGCACCACAATGGCAAACACGGCGCCGGTGCTCGCGCCGGTACTGATGCCGATGATGTCGGGGCTGGCCAGCGGGTTGCGCAGCATGGTCTGAAAGGCGATGCCGCCCAGGCCAAAACAAGCGCCTACCAGCACGGATACCACGGCTCTTGGCAGGCGCAGCTCGCGAACAGTAAAGCTTGCCCCCGGCACGTCAGCACCGCCCAGCACGCGCAACACCGTGGAAAGCGGCGTGAAGGATTGCCCGAGCATCAGGGTTAACAGCACGCCTGCTAGAAGACAGGCGGAAAGCACCGCCAAAATGCGAACGCGGTGCTTAGCGTTTGCCCGGCGAATATGTCGGAAGTGGCTGATCGCATTGAGGGGCGTCTGGTTCATAACGCGCCTACTTTGCGATTGCGAACAATCCAGATAAATACCGGCGCGCCGATAAAGGCGGTGACGATGCCCACATCCAGCTCTGATGGATGAGCCACTAGCCTCCCGGCGACATCTGAAAATATCAATAGTACCGCGCCGCCCAGGGCAGAGAAGGGCAGCAGCCAGCGGTAGTCGCCACCTACTAGCAGGCGGCAGGCGTGGGGTACGACTAAACCGACAAAGCCAATCGGCCCACATACGGCGGTAATCGGCCCGCACAGCAATACCGCGCCGATAGCCGACATGGCTCGGGCCACTGCCACCTTTTCGCCCAGCCCGGCGGCGGTGTCATCACCCAGCGCCAGCATATTGAGTTTACGCGCGGCGAGCAGGGTGATGACAAACCCGGTGAGTAGAAAGGGGAGTACCGGTAGCAGTTGGTCATATGTCGCGCCGCCCACGCCACCCACCAGCCAGGATTGCACCAACCCGCCGATATCGCCACGCGGCAGCACCACGGCGGTGGCCAGCGAGCTAAGTGCCGCGGTAATGGCGGCGCCGGCCAGCGCCAATCTAAGCGGCGTGGCGCCGCCTCGGCCAAGACTGGCAATCGCGTAAACCGCGCAGGCGGCGACCGCGGCACCGGTAATGGCGGTCCAAATGTAGCTTGTTGTCTCGTCGATGCCGAACCAGGCGATACCGATCACTACCGCCAGCGCCGCCCCGGCGTTAACACCCAGAAGGCCGGGGTCCGCTAGTGGGTTGCGGGTCAGGCCTTGCATGACTCCGCCGGAAACCCCCAGCGCAGCCCCGGCCAGCATGGCCAGCAGGGTGCGCGGCAGGCGGCTGGCCACGGCGGCATCGCCAATGGTTTCCACTTGGCCGCTCAGCGCGGCGGCGATTTCCTGCCAACCCACTTCCCGGGCGCCCAAAGCAACGGAAAGCATTAACCCCAGCATAAGCAAAGCCAGCAGCAAGAGGCCGCCGGCAACACGTGTGTTCAGTTTGCTGCGCTGCTGGGCGACGCCAGGGCCAGTTACCGTAGCGCGGTTAGTCTGACTTGCGTGCGGCTTCTGAGAGCAGATCTGCATAATCATCCAGCAACCATGAAATTGACATTGGGTTGGGGTTAGCCGCCGTGCCCAGCGGAGTATTGCCGAGCAGGACAACAGCGCCGTTTTCTACCACCGGCAGCCGGGAGGTGAGCGGGTGGGCGTTGAGCTGGTCAATCAGCGGCTGGCCGCCGTAAGTGACGAGAATATCCACGTCATTAAGCTCGTCGATCAATTCAGAACTGATTTCGCCAGCGAATTTGCCAGGCGTGGAGTTCTGCTTGACCACCTTGGGGGATTCCAGTCCTAGGTCGTGGAAAAACCGCACCCGCGCGTCGTTATCGGTGTAGAACGAAATGCGGCCCAGGTTGGTGGGGTCGAGGTGGGTCACGAACATGGCCGTCTTGCCTGCCAGTTCGGGGTGGTTATCAGCGGTGGTGGCAATCTGCGCCTCGAGTTCTTCAACGAGCGCCTGGCCTTCCTCCGCCATGCCCATGCCGGTGCTGTTTAGGCGGATCATGTCGCGCCAGTCGGTCGCCCAAGGGCCTTCGGGGTAGGCTACTACCGGGGCAATCTGGCTCAAGGTGGTGTAATCCGCCTGGCTAAGCCCCGAGTAGGCGGCCAGAATCACATCGGGCTGGCTTTTGGCCACGGCTTCAAAATCGATGCCGTCGCCTTCATCGAACAGGGCGGGGGGCGTTGCGCCCAGCTCTTCAAGCCGAGTGACCACCCAGGGCAGTAGACCGTTGCCGTTTTCATCGCCAAAGTTGGCGGCGGCAAAGCCGACCGGCACCACGCCAAGCGCCAGCGGTACTTCGTGATTGGCCCAAGCCACGGTCGCTACCCGCTCGGGCTTCTCGGAAAGCACCGTGGTGCCCAGGGCGTGCTCGATTTCCAAGGGGTAGGATTGGGCACTTGCTGTACCAACACTGACCGATGCTAGTAGTGCGACGCAGAGAGCCTTGCTGTCATGAAGCCATGTCATTGTCCAATCTCCTGCAAGCGATACGACCTCCATCCGGTATACCGGGTGGAGGTCGTTGCTCGATATAAGCGTGAAGGGCGGCTGGGTTAGAACGCGTAGCGCAGCGTCGAAGAGATGCTGGCCGGTTCACCGTAAACGCCGTAGCCTGCGAAATTGCTGTAGTATTTCTCGTCGAACAGGTTCTTGACGTTGACCTGAAGCGACAAGTCCGGTGTGAACTGATAGCGGCCGAAAAGATTGACCAGGGCGTAGCTATCCTGCTCGAATTCGCTGGGTATGCCGGCCGGAGTGCTAAGGTCGCCAGCAAAGAGGCTGCTCTGCCAGTTAACCCCGCCGCCCACGGTTAGCTCTCGTTTTTGCGGCACGTTGTAGCTGGCAAACAGGTTAAACAGTGAACGCGGCTGGTTAATGTTGAACGAGTCATCATCGGCCTTTGCGGTGAAATGGGAGTAGCCGACCGTCATATCAAGATCGTCAGTCACAGAACCGCTCAGCTCCACCTCAAATCCTTCGCTCACCACGCCGTCGGCGGCGGAGTAGAACGTCTCGGTTTGGCCAGGGCTCATCGGCAGGGCCGCGGCGACGTTGTCCTGCTCGATGCGGAATACCGAGAAGGAGCCGTTCAGCAGCCCATCAAACCAGGCGGCTTTAAGTCCGGTCTCGTAGTTTTTGCCGATCACCGGGTCCAGATAGCTGCCGCTGGCATCGCGGTAATTCTGCGGCTCGAAAATCTCGGTGTAGCTGGCAAAGGCCGAATAGGTATCATTGAAATCAAACACTACACCGCCATAAGGCGTGACTTCGTACTTGCTTTGGCTATCCAGGCTGCGGAATAGCGTCATTCCGTCCCACTCGGTATAGCGCGCCCCCATAATCAACGTCAGTGGGTCCGCTAGCGAAAAGCGTGATGCGGTATAAACAGCTTTCTGACGTGTACTGGAGGCCTCGGATGGCACAAATGCGGGCCAACCCTCGTTGGGCGCGCTGCCATCCCAGTTATTGAAGTCATCAACGCTGAAACCGCTAATGAAGGTGTTTTCGTAATCGTTGGTTTGGTCGCTGTAGCTGCCGCCGATGACCATCTCATGTTCGCGGCCTAACAGGGTAAATGGCCCGCTGGCCTGGGCGTCAACAGAGTCGACTTCCCGGTGCCCACGGTTCCATCCTGTGAAAAAGCTGACGCCGCTGCCATCGGCTCGATCCGGCAGTGTCCCTTCCACATAGGGATAGGCCAGCTTGCCGTCCATATCGGTTTCTTCATGAGTACCCACTACACGAACCTGCCAGTCATTGTCGAACCGGTGGCTGATTTCAGCGAATACTTTCTCGGACTCGAAATCGTAGTAAGACCAGTCTGGCGCTACGCTGAACGAACGCGAGTAGTCCGTCTCGCTGCCATCGCTATACCAAAGCGGTAAGCCGCCCCAGGTGGGGGAAGAAGTGTGGCTGTCTTGATAGTCGAAGCCAATCGAGAGTGTGGTGGACTCCGTTACATCAGCATCGATAACGCCGTAGCCGAAGGTGCGGCGTTTGTCCTGACGATCAAGGTGCGCGCCGCCTTCTTCATAACCGCCGATAAAGCGCGCGCGCACATCGCCAGAGGCCGTCAGCGGCGTGGTCACATCGAGGGTGCTGCCACGTTTATCCCAACTGCCCAGCGTCCCGGAGATGGAGCCGGTAAGTTCGCGGCTGTCGGCGTGCTTGCGCACGAAGTTGACTGACGCCCCCGGATTACCCGAGCCGCTGACCAGCCCATTGGCACCACGTATTACCTCGACTCGATCATAGATCGCTGTATTGAGGCGGCCTTCGCCGAAGTACCAGCGGTTATCGGTGTTAAGGGTCGGAATACCGTCGTACTGAAAGCTGTTGATTCGGAAGCCGCGCGATGAAAAGCTGACGCGATCACTATCTATGTTGCGCGTTGAAATGCCAGTGGTGTTGCTCAGCACTTCTTCGATGGAGTTTAGGTTCTGATCTCGTATGCGCTGTTCAGTGACGATACTGATCGCCTGAGGCAGTTCTTTCTGGCTAAGCGTCAAGCCGGTGCCAGCGTTAGTGCTACGTCGCGTGTAGCCGACGTTCTCATAGAGATTGGTGCCGGTGACGGTCAGGGTGCCTAATGCTTCGGCATCGTTGGATTGGGCCAGCGCGCCGTTCGACATGAACAGGGCGACAGCGATAAATGCGGTAAGCGAGATACCCCGAAGGGAGGAGGAAACTGCCAACGAGTCTTTGGGTGCTCGAAGCCGCTTCATAGTCAAAACATGAAGTGAAGACGTTTTCATAGGATCCCTTGCGCCACTTGCTTAATAATTTTAGGTAATTAAATAACGAAGTGATCATATAAAAACGGTTCCCAAATGTAAATGCGCGTGAGAATGTTTAGTATTTGTGAATGGTGCTTAATTGTCGCAGCAGGGATTGCTGGAAGGGAAAAAACCATGAAGAGCAACTAATGTCACTACTTTCTACCGAAGGCAGCAAGGCAAGGCGGGAAGGGGCGTTAGCGCCATTAGCAACTACCGAGGTTTTCTCGGTAGTGCACGAGAGGGAGAAATGGCGCTCGTTAAACAACGTTACGCTAGACAGTACTAATAGGGGCGCGAGCTATCTTGATTAGGCTCCTGGTAATCTGATTCTAGCGCTGACTCAATCACGACGGCTGTTTCAAACTTCTCGTTTTCCAGAGCTGCTAAGGCGATTTCAAAGCAGTCATCGATATGACTATTCCCCATGTACTTCATGGCAGTAAAGCTAATGCTGCCGGCTACGGCGCTGCCGACGAAGGGCACGAACTTAGAAACATTCTTTGCGGCTACCTTGCCTGCCATCTTATTAAGTAGCAGCACGATCAGTTTTCTGGTGATGTATTTGCCAGCCATTTTGCTGCCGGTATTTGAAATGGCAGTCATCACAAAAAGTTTGGACTCAATGTCCAGGCTGTCAATTTGCTCAGGCGACAACCCAAATTTTTCGTTAATTTTGGGGATTAGTCGCATCAATATAGCCACGTCAGAACCTATATCGAGCCCCGGTATGGGAATGACGGCGGTGCCTGCGGAAAGGCTTGAACTCCTCGTGACCATCGATTGGCATGCCTTTCGGATGGCTTCGAGCTCTTCGATTGACTGGATCATATACAACCTTATCTAGATCAAATAGGAAAGGCGGCAGCCTTTGCGACTGCCGCCTTCATTACGCTGTTAGTGATGCATCTTACTCATCACCTTCATACGTCACGCGCCAAACGGCGTTCGTCAGGTCGTCAGCGATGATGAGGGCGCCGTCGGGGTCAATAGTGACCCCCACCGGTCGACCGCGCGTTTGATCGTCGCCATTGAGAAACCCGGTAACGAAGTCAATCGGGTCGCCATCGGGTTCGCCGTTACTGAAGGGCACAAACACGACTTTATAGCCAACGGGGTCATTGCGATTCCAGCTACCATGTTCACCGATAAAGACACCTTCGGCGAAGTCATCGCCCATTTCAGGCGTGGAGAAGGCAAGGCCAAGCGGCGCTACATGCGAACCCAGGCTGTAATCAGGCACAATGGCCGACTCCACTTTATCGGGTTTTTGCGGGCGTACACGTGGATCAACATGTTGCCCCCAATAACTGTAGGGCCAGCCATAAAAACCCCCTTGTTGCACGGTGGTGAGGTAGTCAGGAACCAAGTTGGGCCCGAGTTCGTCCCGCTCGTTAACCACCGCCCACAGTTGATCCGTCTCAGGCTGAATCGCCAACGCCGTAGGGTTGCGTAAGCCGGTGGCATAGGGCCTGTGCGCACCGGATCCTGGATCAATCTGCCACACTTCGGCGCGGTTGACTTCCGCTGCCATGCCGCGCTCGGTGATATTGCTGTTAGAGCCGATGCCTACAAAAAGGAAACGACCATCCGCGCTCGCGGTCATCGCTTTGGTCCAGTGGTGATTGATCTCGGAGGGTAGCTGCGTGACCTCTTCCGGCGGCCCGCTGGCCTCGGTTTGACCTTCCTCGTAATCAAAGCGTACGACCGCATCTTGGTTGGCGACGTAGAGGTTATTATCAATCAACGCCAACCCGTAAGGCGCATTGAGATCGTCGGCAAATACCGATTGCTCGTAATCGCCATCGCCATTTTCATCGCGCAGAAGGGATAATCGGTTGCCGCTCTCAACTTTGGTGGTGCCCTGGCTTTTTATATACCCAGCAATAAAATCCTTTGGCTTCAACTGCGGTGCGTTGCCGCCGCTCCCTTCGGCCACCAGAATATCGCCGTTGGGCAGCACCAACGTTTGGCGCGGTATCTGTAGATCAGTCGCAATGGCCGTAATGGTGTACCCATCAGGCACAGTGGGGAGCTGGTCGCCCCAGTCAGCGGGCTCAGGCACTGTCATGTCCGGCAGGAGTCCGCGCTGCGGTTCGGGAAGGTCAGGATTGGGGCCATAATCCTGTTCGCTTTGAGCGCTAGCGCCACCTGCAACGAGAAGAACAGAGAGAGGCGCGGCGAAGAGGCTAGTGAGCTTCATGGCTTACCTCCGTTACCAAGGCGGGAAAAACCGACCCAAGTCGCTGTGCCCGCGAGCAAAACAACCACGATCGAAAGAGCAAAACCGGCAGGCATCATGGCCCAGGCATCCCGCGCATGCGCCAGCGCATTAATAAAGCCTAGTATCAAGGTAAGCAGTAGTAGTGCAGGGTAAACCAGCCGAACCATGTTGCGATGAGAGGAGCGAAAGAAGCCAATAATCGCACATAAAAATGCGAATCCCGTAAAGATAAGCCCACCCACATTTAGCCAGGAAGCGAAGGTCGCCCACTGAATGTGGTAGGTCGTTGAGTAGGCGTAATCGCAAAGCATGGCGCCAAGAAAGAGAGGGAAGGTTCCTCCAAGTAGTACGGCATGGATCGGATGCAATCCGCTGCGATAAGTGTGTGTACTAGAGGCTGTCACGGCAAACTCCTTATGCTGATCAAGCTGATTGATTTACCTAGGCTGGCGTTTGCAAGCGCGAAGCCATCCTAGGCGACGACGTCATTTTCGTTAGGGAAGTGTAGTTGACGAACAGAAGCTTGCCCAAAGCGAAGCAAGCGGGTAGAGAGGCGTTCTCTTTGACAGGGGGGCGAGTCGCTATCGCTAGGTCATAGCGAAAGGGACGTTTGGCGCGTTCCCGCCGTGGCGCCTAAATGGCTTCGAAAGAGTAAGCGAACGCTCAACCCTTGTCAGTTAAGCTTCCTCACGGCTGGCCATGCAGAATGCGTGAGAGTGAGGACTCTATATGGCGTTTCATCGCTGCTCTCGCCTTTGTTTCATCTGCTTCGCGAATCGCTTCTATGATGTTGTTATGTTCTTCGGTGACTTGCCTGGATTGCAATATTCTCGGCAGATCTGAAGTTTGCTGCCCTAGTTTGACGGAGAAGATGACCCCCGTTTGTAAAGCCAGCACGGAACTAAGTAAAAATTTATTACCGGACGTTTTAGCGATTTGAACGTGAAAATCGAAATCTTCTTGGGTGCCCTGTCCGCCGTTTTGATTGATTTTTCTTAAGATGCGGCTCTTTTCTTCAATGCGTTCAATATCACTATCGCTGCGTTTTAAGGCGGCAAGAGCTACTGATTCAGTTTCAATTAGCAGCCTGAAATCAAACAGTGCGATCAGGTCGCTTAAGTTGTTGACGAAGTTGGGCGCATCCAGCGCAGTTGTTGGCCTGGCTACCACAAAAAGTCCTGATCCTTGACGGGAGGCGACCAGACCTTCGGCTTTTAATTGAGCAATGACTTGGCGTATGGCGCTACGGCTTAATTCGTAACGGCTTGCCAGTTCGGCCTCGGTTGGCAAGCGCGAGCCGCGAAGATATTGGCCGCGAAGAATCCAGTTACGCATATCTTCATGCAAGTCTTTAGTCTTTTCGACTTTTGTCTTTGTTGTCACGTTGTAAAATTCCTTTCTCTGACTGTTTTTATTTAAAAACAATCGGTTAACTGTTTTTTTTAAAGTTAGTTATAAACAAATTGATAAATTTGTTTGGCCAGAGTGTACTGAGGTTGGTGATTAAAGCCCTAATAAGGAGACAACAATGCGCGCACGCCATCAACTCATAACGTTGCTTTTAGCATTATCAATAACGCCCTTCGCTCAGGCGGATAACTTCGTGTTTGGTCATATCTATGAGGCGAGTCATAGCCACCATAAATGGGCGCTATGGGCGGCTGAGGAAATCGAAAAACGTAGCGAAGGCAGGCATAGCATTGAGGTTTTTCCCTCCTCACAATTGGGGAACGAGGTTGAACTCAATGAAGGTCTCGGTCTGGGGACAGTGGATATTATTTATACCGGTAATGCATTTGCCGGAAACGCCTATCCGCCGATTGCGCTGGGTAGTGCGCCGTTTGTTTTCCGTGACTTTGACCACTGGATCGCCTATTCAAAAAGCGGCCTCTTTCAGGAACTCACCCAAGGTTATGAAGAAACGACAGGCCATGTGCCGCTTGGTTTGATCTATTTTGGCCAGCGCCATGTGACTGCCAACAAACCGGTGCTTACTCCGGAAGACATGCAGGGCATGAAAATTCGTGTGCCGGATGCGCCGCTTCTGCTGATGTTCCCAAGAGCCGTTGGCGCCAACCCTACACCGATTGCCTTCTCTGAGGTCTATCTGGCGCTTCAGCAGGGCGTAGTGGATGGCCAGGAAAATCCGCTGCCGATCATTCGGGCAATGAAATTTGAAGAAGTGCAGTCTGACATCTCGCTGACCGGCCATATCTATGACAGCCAGCCGATCATTATGAGTGGCAATGCTTGGACGCAGCTTTCCGCCGACGATCAGGCACTTTTCCGGGACGTCTTTCAGGAGGCTGCTGAACAGGGGAGCTTGGATATCCAACAGCAGGAACAGGATCTGGTGCCCTGGTTCCAGGAGCAAGGAACTCAGGTACACGAGGTAGATCGTGAAGCGTTTGCCGAAGCGGTAAGGCCGAGCCTGATGGGTGAGGACGTAGGTTGGACGGCTGACCAATACCAGCGCTTGGAGGCGATTGAGTGATGCAAGGGGATAAAGACACTCGTCATAGTGAGGTGACGGTGATGTCGGTAGAGCCCGGCCGCGAAAGTGCGGCCGGAGGTGAATCTGGGTTATCGCACAATACTACGGCAGCTACCCCACCGCTGAAATGGGTCTTCGAAGACCATGTAGCGCTTGGGGTCATGATCCTGCTGGGAAGCGTGGTCTTTGCGCAGTTCCTGTCGCGCTACGTGTTCAATCACTCGATCGGCTGGACTGAAGAGGGCGCCCGCATGCTGCTGGTGCTGCTGGTGTTTATCGGTGCGGCGGGTGCTGCCTCGCGCGGCACGCATATCAATGTCGAGATTCTTGAACTGATGGTGCCCGCAAGGGCCAAGCGCTGGCTGCGCGGGTTCAATAACCTCCTCAGCGGCGTGTTCTTCGGCTATGTAGCCTGGCTTGCCTGGCAGGTCGGGCAGCGGGTGTGGAATTCCAGCATGAGTACACTGCCGATCTCTAAAGGTTGGCTTTATACAGTGATCGCGGCTGCCTGTGCGGCAATGGCATTGCGTATGGCCCGCCAAGGCATCGCCTGCTGGCGTGGCAAGGAGGGGAAATGATCATTCTGCTGTTTGTGGCGCTGGCATGTCTACTCTTGATTGGCGCTCCCGTCGCGGTCGCGCTGGCCGGGTCGTCACTGGTGTACCTGCTCGCTTCCGGCAAGATTCCGGACATTATCCTAATTCAGCGCATGGTAGGCGGGGTGGATAGCTTCCCGCTACTGGCGGTGCCGTTCTTTATTCTTGCAGGCAACCTAATGAATGTGTGCGGCGTGACTGAGCGCATCTTTCGCTTTGCCGATTCGATTGTCGGATGGATGCGCGGTGGCCTGGGCCACGTCAACGTTGGCGCCTCGGTGATATTTGCAGGTATGTCGGGCGCGGCAATTGCCGATGCTGGCGGCCTGGGTGCCGTTGAGATTAAGGCGATGCGTGACAAAGGCTACGATGTTGATTTCGCCGTGGGGATTACCGGGGCTTCGTCGACCGTTGGGCCTATCATTCCACCGTCCCTTCCGCTGGTGGTTTACGGGGTGGTGGCCTCTGCCTCGATTGGTCAGCTGTTCATTGCGGGCATTGTGCCTGGTCTGCTTATTGCCGCCATGTTGATGCTGATGGTCGCGGTTATCTCGCACCGGCGCGGTTATCCGGTGGGTGAGCGCTTTTCGGTGGCGCGCCTGCTCTCTTCGTTCATGCATGCGTCGCTTTCGCTCATGATTCCGGTGATCATTGTGGGAGGCATTGTGCTGGGCATCTTTACGCCCACCGAGAGTGCGATTGCAGCCGTGGCCTATGTGCTGGTACTGGCAACGGTGGTATACCGCAGCGCTGGCTGGCGCCAGATCATTACGGTGTTTCGTGAAACCATCGAAATGACCTCTGTGGTGCTCTTGATCGTGGCGGCTTCTTCGATCTTTGCGTGGATACTCACTCGTGAAGGCGTCCCTACGGCCTTCGCCGGAGCGGTCATGGCGGTGGCCGATAATCCGATTGTCATTCTTCTGCTCATCAATCTGATTCTATTGGTCGTTGGCTGCTTTATGGAAACCGTGGCGGCGATCACCATCCTGACGCCCGTGCTGCTGCCGCTGGCCGTACAGGCAGGGGTCGATCCTGTTCAGTTCGGCATCATCATGGTGCTCAACCTGATGATCGGGCTTTTGACACCGCCGGTGGGGCTGGTGCTGTTTATTCTGGCGCGGATTGCCGATATCTCTTTCCCCCGTGCGGTTAAGGCCACGCTGCCCTTTATCGCGGCACTGTTAGTGTCGCTTTTGCTAATCACCTTTATCCCCGCTTTGACGCTATGGCTGCCTAGCCTGATCTAGTTTGGAGACTCAGTTGCATGAATCATCTGCATAGTAATCCTTCTGTGGCCCGTGATGCGATTATCGAGGCCATCGATATGGTGCCCATTGGCAGCTATTTACCGGCGGACGGCGGCTATGGGAGCGCGCGGGAAATTGGCCATGCACGGATGGCAACGCTTGTCTTCGTACGCTTGTCGGCGGGTATTGTCGGTATTGGTGAGTGCTATGGCCCGCCCAAGACCACGCTGGCCTATTTGGACATCCTGCGTGAAGCTTACGTGGGTGAAAGTGCCTTCGATCATCGGGTGATTTGGCGACGCATGGGCAATGTGCTCTATCACGTGCGCGCCCAGAGCCAGCTCGCCGCGGCAGTGAGTGGGCTGGATATTGCGCTTCACGATGGGCTTGGCAAATTACTGGGCCTACCGATTTATCGGCTGCTGGGTGGGGAAGAGCAGGCGTCAGTACAGGTCTATGCCTCCGGCGGCTATTTTCATGAGCCGGCGGCGCTGCCACTGGAAGCGCAGCTTGAACGCGTGGCGGGGCAGTTTGGTGGTTACAAGATCAAAATTGGCCACGGCGTCAAAAGCGACCTTAAGCGAATGCAGAGCGCGCGGCGGATTCTTGGCGATGACGTTGCCATTATGGCCGATATCAACGGGGCCTACACGGCGGATATAGCGCTGGAGTCCATGGCCGCTTTGGCGCCGCTGCGCCCTTACTGGATCGAGGAGCCGGTGGCACCAGAAGATCTTCCGGGTTTCCGCCGCCTTGCCTCGCGCCGAGAGGGGCGTATTGCCGCGGGCGAGGCTTCGGTCAACGCTGTCGAGTTTCGCGAGCTGGCCGCCACAGGCGGTGTCGATGTGCTAATGCCGGATCTCAACCTGTGTGGCGGCTATGTGGAGGCGCTGCGCATCGCGGATATGGCGCATCTCAATGGCCTGAGAATCTCGCCACATGTATGGGGTAGCGCGGTGGGTATTATGGCAGCCGCTCACTTCGCCGCCGCGCTGCCGCCGCATCCACATCCCGACCGCAACCATACGCCTACCTGGGTCGAGTACGACGTGTCGGCCAATAATCCCCTGCGTGAAGCGCTTTTAACGTCGCCGTTAAGCCTTAACCATGGGCGCCTTGCACTGCCCAATGCGCCGGGGCTGGGTATTGAAATCGACGATGAGCGGCTCAAAGCGCTCAAGATTGAAATTTAACTGTATAAATGCGCGCCTGTGAGCCGATACACCAGGGTGTTTAATCCGCCCACTGCCAGGGGGGCTCGTCTAGCCACCCCTGGCCTAGGATAACGGTCTCGCCAAACTCTTTATCCAGCGCGATAGAGTTACAGGCCTGATCTTGTTCCAGTGTCGCCACTAAGCGCGGCGCGTGGGAAACCACCCATACCTGGGTTTCCCGCGATGCACGGATAATCAGGCGGCCCAAGGCGGGAAGCAAATCCGGATGTAGGCTGGTTTCTGGCTCATTCAACACTAGCAAGGAAGGCGGCCTGGGTGTGAGCAGCGCCGCCACCAGTAGCAAATAGCGAAGCGTGCCGTCTGATAGTTCGGACTGGTTTAAGGGGCGCAACAGCCCCTTTTGTAGAAACTGCAGTAGAAAGCGATTACCAGCGTCGGCTTCAAAATTAATAGTGGCGCCGGGAAAGGCATCTTCAATCGCCTCGTACAACGCCTCGCGGTCGCCGATCTCGTGGATAGTTCGCAATGCGGCTACTAGACTGAGGCCATCGTGATCCAGCACCGTGGTGCGGGTGCCGATTTGCGGTGTGCGGATGAGGGAATTTGGATCGGTTCGGAACTGATCGTAGAAGCGCCAATGACGAATGGCTTGCCGTACAGCATAGACTTCAGGCACGGCGACCGGGTCACTGATTTCGTTCAGAATGCTTTCGTAGCTATTAAGGTGGGCATCGTAAACCTGCCATTTACGACCTGCACGCACTTTAACCACAGACCCAACTCGGTCGATCAAGCAGCTACTGGGACGGCAAACATCGCCTGCCCAAATGCATTCCCGTTTGATCTCGGGGTCGAACTGGAACATGGACGGATCTTGGTAGCCCGCAAAGCCCTGTGAGGCGGGCATCCCTAGTGAAATGGCGTAGCCGAAATCTTCACCCACAAAACCCAGCCTAAGCCGGGGGCTGTTTTTCTTAGCAGAGCCCTCAATGGCAGCGGAGCCCTCTCGCATGTCTTTGGTGAGTTTTTCCGGGCCAGCCCAGAAGGTGTAATCAAGCCCGCCTTCTTGAGCAATCGATGAGATAAGATTGCCTTTGGCTGTTTCTGCCAATAATCGCAGCGCTTTGTATAAATTGGACTTGCCGCAACCGTTGGGCCCAGTCACTACATTGAGACTCGACAGGGGAGAGACAATTTTTTTCAGGCTGCGGTAGTTGGATACGGCAAAGGTGTTAATCATAGTGTCAGGGGCGTTGGGGGCTGGCTGTTCTGAGCAGCGTGAAAATACCAGTTTAGCCCCAAGTGCCCCCTCACTAGAAGACATCGATAGCTGGAGATTTTAAATGGCTGAATTGCGTAAACTCTATCCGCCGATCGAACCTTACCTAACAGGCATGCTTGATGTGGGTGATCGGCATACACTCTACTTCGAGCGGGTGGGCAAACCAGGTGGTAAGCCGGTGGTGTTTCTGCATGGTGGGCCCGGAGGTGGAATTTCGCCTGACCATCGCCGTCTTTTCGACCCGGAGCGCTACGATATTCTGCTCTTTGATCAGCGCGGCTGTGGCCGTTCAGAGCCCCATGCCAGTATCGAAGCCAATACCACTTGGCATCTCGTCAACGATATTGAGCTGTTGCGGGAGCATATAGGGGTTGAAAAGTGGATGGTATTTGGCGGCTCCTGGGGTTCTACCTTGGGCCTTACCTACACCCAGACGCATCCAGACCGCGTGAGTGAGTTGATTTTGCGGGGCGTCTATACGCTCACCCAGGCTGAGATCGACTGGTACTATCAGTTTGGTGTATCCGAGATGTTTCCCGACAAGTGGGCGGCGTTTCAAGCGCCCATACCGGCAGAAGAGCGACACGATATGGTTGCCGCTTATCGGCGACGCCTGGTGGGAGATGACCCTGATGTTCAGCTCATAGCGGCTAAGGCGTGGACAATATGGGAGGGTGAAACCATCACGCTCCTGCCTGATCCTGCTTTATCAGAACCGTACAGTGATGGTCATTATGCATTGGCGTTTGCGCGCTTGGAGAACCACTACTTTACCCATCGTGCTTGGCTGGAAGAAGGGCAACTCCTCGCTAACGCCTATCGTTTGAAGGGTATCCCAGGCGTTATTGTCCATGGGCGTTACGATATGCCATGCCCCGTTCGAAATGCGCTGGCGCTTCACCAAGCGTGGCCAGATTCCGAATTCCATTTGATCGAAGGCGCAGGGCACGCGTGGAGCGAGCCCGGCATTCGCGACCAGTTGATACGAGCGACAGATCATTTTGCGTCCACAACTAATATCCATTCCTATGAACAGTGACGCCTGATTTCATGCCTTCTGCGAGTCAGTTTTCTCCTTACTATTGTGCCTATTGAGGAGCGGGATGCTTATATCCGCGATTTCGGCGAGGGTTTTGTTCGGCAGTTGCCTTTATTCTGTACGAGCTGTCTGATGAGAGTGCCATGCGGGCATTACTTCTTCTCAATATTAAAAGAATCTCGGGAATATACCGAAAGACTGGATCAGGCAAGAAAAGAAGAGTATTTGGCATTCTGATCCGTTCATTTTGAATCTATCATTCATGTACTGATTAAGCGACTAGTAAACCAAGCATTCTTCTCTAAAAGAGCTAATTAACTAATATGTAGGAAGTTAGAGAGGAGGCGATCCATAAGTTTCTTTTTCAGCTGAGTAGGTTGAGTAACTAGTTAAACGTAAGGAGTGAATCATGAAACTTTTAAATGCGGCCTTAATTATTGCATTAGTGCTTTCCTCTGGCGCAGCACTCGCTGAGAGAGGCTCGGGTGAAGACAATAGGATTATTCATCCTGAATCGACATCAACAGAGTTAGACAGTGGTACACGAAACCTTCCGCCCTCTGAAGCGCTTGTTAATAACCCTTAGAAGGCGCTAAATGGGGCGGTTATAGCCAGTACATTCTAGAAGGATCTAAAGTCATTGAAACTACTCGGCAGCTTGTAACGTTTACATTTAAATAAAAATCGCCAGTATTTTGCCGAGAGCTAAATAACTGTTTAAACATAAGGAGTGAATGATGAGAATTTTAAATGCAGCCTTAGTCGTTACATTAACACTTATCTCAGGCGTAGCACTCGCTGAGAGAGGTTCGAGTGAAGACAACAAGATTGTTTATCCTGAATCAGCGCCTTCGAAGCAAGATGGCGGTGCACGAAGTTTTTCACCGTCTGAAATGTTGGTTATAAATCCTTAAACGAAGCTACTGATTATGAATAGATAGCAATGCCGGGCGGGCCTAGTAATTTTAGTCCCGCCCGTTTATTTTCAGACTTCCATTTGATTCAGTAAGAATGAAATTTTAAGCTATCTTCTAGGGCTGCGGTCTCAATAGCCAAGCACAACATTTACCCCATTAGATGAAATGTTGCCATGAATTATGCTTATCGCTATCTTTCTCGGTTGTGTATTTTATGGCGGCCAACGCTTGGGCTTGCCGCGTCCAATCCATCGCATAATCGACCATCACGTTTCACGTGGGTAATCCACATATCCGGCCGCGCCGCCTCCATACCAGGTTTCTCGTGAGGGCACGGGCGCGAGTGGGACACTACGCTGTAGTCGCTCGACAAGGTCGGGGTTGGATAGATAGAGACTCCCAAACGCTGCTGCATCCGCGGCACCTGACGCAATTACCTCCTCCGCCCTAGCCTTGTCCAGCCCGCCATTGGCAATGATGAGACCATCGAAGAACTGGCGAAAATATCTGGCGGTTCCTTCGTTCAACGCCTCGACAGGCGTTCCAGTCATATCTGTGGGCGAATCCTGGAGTTGGAGGTAGGCGATCTTCAATTCGGCGACCCGGGTAATGAGGCGTTCATACGTCGGCAACGTGGCAGACGTGGGCTGCAGATCTCCTAAGCCAACGGCGGGACTCAACTTCAAACCGACCCTTCCCCGTTGCCATTCGGAGATCATGGCCTTCAGGATCTCCAATGGAAAACGGATCCGATTCTCGACGCTGCCACCGTAGTGATCCTCGCGGAGGTTGAACCTGTCACTCAGGAACTGAGGAATCAGGAATCCGACGCTGCCATGCAGTTCGACACCATCGAACCCTGCCTGCTGAGCGAGACGGGTCGCGCGAGCATAATCCTCAATCGTACGTTCGATGTCCTCGAGCGTCATCGCTCTTGGCGTGGTCGTTTGCTGAAAGCCGCCAGCAAACACCTGGTGATTCAGGTTAACCGCTGAAGGCGCCAGAGGTAACGCACCGCCAAGCAAGTCTGGATGCGAGGCCGCGCCGCAATGCCCAAGTTGCACGAAGATCCGGCCACCGGCCTCATGAGCCGCCTCGGTTACCGGCTTCCAGCCCTCCATCTGTTTATCGGTGAAAAGGCCGGGCACATCGACTGCACCGACTGCCTCGCGGCTCGGCCACGTTCCTTCGCTGAGAATCAGCCCGGCTGACGCCCGCTGCTTGTAATACTCGATCTGCAGCGGGATCGGGATCAGTTCGGGATTGCTGGTTCGCGCCCGTGACATGGAAGCCATGATGATGCGGTTGCGCAGTTCGACCTCGCCGAGTGTGACCGGCTTGAACAGTATGCTGTCGTGGTTATTCATTAGATTTTCCTTTTTGTGTGTCCATATCATTCCCCAGCTACCGTTGGCCATTGAAGGCGGGAAAGGAACGCGGTGCAGGCCAAGGCAGGAAAAAGTCATGGCCAGCAAGCGGCGCGCCCACCGCTTGCATGCGTCCGCCTTTGCGCAGGGCTCCCAGGTCGATTGGGGCAAAACCGAAGCTCTCGAAGAGATCCGCGACTTCAGTCTTCGCCGCGCTGTCATCGCCCGAGACGAATACCACCCGACGAAAGTCGCCAGAGCTGGGATCCAGTTCGAAGTTCGTCATGAAGAGCGAGTTCATCGCCTTGACGACACGCGCCCCAGGCGTGAGTGAAGCGACCGTCTCGCTGGAGCTTCCGTCACCGAAGTCGACGAGCCCGCCATCCTCGAAACCATTGGTGGCATCGATCAGTATCTGTCCATGCCATGTGGGCAGCGATCCGAGAGCCGCATCGACTTCAGGCCAGGGCACCGCAAGCAGTACTACCGGATTCTCGACCGCCTCCTCAGGCGTGGCCGCATTCGCCAACGGCCCGAGACCTTCTACCAGAGCGGCCAGGCTATCTGGGCCGCGACGATTGCTGAGGACGACGGCGTGCCCGGCTCCGATCGCCTTGCGGGCGAACGCCTGAGCCACCTGACCCGCGCCAATGATGCCGATGTTCATGTTTCCCACTCTCTCATGGTTAGATCCGTCAATGCGGTTTTGATGTGCCGAACGACGAGCCACCGAGCTGAAGAACCCGAACAGAAGCTGGATGGTCTCGTCGGGTGTTCTTCAGTGATGAAGTGGCCGCTGTCGTTCATGTTGACGTCAGCACTGTAGATCGAGCAATATACTTAAGACAAGTATGCACCTTTTGGTAAGTAGGGAGATCGCAATGAAAACAGCCAATATTATTCCTCCGTTTACATGTGGTCTGGACGCCACGCTTCGCGTAATAGGAGGTAAGTGGAAGCCGTTGATCCTCTTTTTCCTGCATGATGGATCGAAGCGTTATGGCGAGCTGAAGCGCTGTGTTCGAGGGGTTAGCGACAAGATGCTCATCCAGCAGCTCAAAGAGCTGGAATCCGATGGTGTTGTATCAAGAACTGATCACAAGGAGATCCCGCCGCGCGTGGACTATGCTCTGACGTCAAGCGGTCGGAGCCTCTCACGAGCTTTGGTTCCGCTGTGCGAATGGGGAACAGAGAATTCGGACATGATCGCTTCAGCGCTTGCCAAGCGTGGAGAAGCCTGATTTCAGATCAAAAAATGGCATGTTGCCTAACATATCGTTCTTCATTCGAAGCTTGTAATTTTCTCACAATTACTCAGTTTCTATTGGCAAGACGCCTTTCCTTGTTGTGGGCGCTGAGCCCTACGCAATGATACCCACCCGGCAATACGCTGTTGCCCGCTCATGGCGGCACGATATTCAACGTCACCGTACGGCGCCCGTCCAACTGACGAATGCTGTCCGTGTCGACGGACTCGTTCAGGTCGGTCAGCGCGGAAAGCGGTAGCACCGACGTGCGAATAGCCCATTAAGGTCTGATGCCTACACGCTAGGCATCCTTTACGAGACCGGATATACGCTAGCAGTCAACTGTGCCGCTATGACCTTTTGTGTTTGTAGACGAGGAGGAATCCATATACGCGCTACTTATTTCTGCCAGCAAGTATTATCGGGGGGACTGCTTTTCTGAGATTCTGAGGCCGAGTCGTTATTAATGGTTAGTTCGTCATTTGATATTCAGCACAGCAATTAAGTAATGGATTAGGCCAATAAAAATATAACTAAAAGAGTCCCTGCGCCTGCCATTCCTATTGTATTGGTGGAGTCTATTATTTCATCCTCAATATAACTCAGCAGCCAAGCTGTAGTGCCTTTGGTTTTAATTTTTGAAAAGAGGAAGGCTGTAGTGCTAGCTTCAACGCTGAATATGGCAATAATGGTTTCAACTGATCCATTATTAATTAAAATTAGACATAAGGCCAGAAAAGCAATTAAGGAAATTATTATGTGTAAAGTAAAGTACTGTAAATAGCTTAACTTTCCAGGAGCTTCCGGCAGCCAAATGTCTGAGAATAATGTTTTCCCTTCCACGCAAAACGATAGTAAAAAGCACTTTGGCCGTGAAGGCTTAGTTACAAGCATGTCGTTACCCTCTTTATGCTCAATCAGTCAGTTGTTTTCGCTGATTAGCCATCTGTAACCTCGCGGATATTGGCGAGAAGTTCGAGAAAATAGGGGTTCCAAGTCAGGCGGGCGTGGTATTTTTCAGCTTCGCTCTGGCCCCATGCTCCAAACCACAGAGTGTCCGGGTCATCGGGTGGCACGAGGCCGTCCTGGCCGTTTTCCAGCATGAGGTAGCTACCTTCTTCACCGTAATAAGTATTCTCGGGCGCAAATAGCACATTCATATGGGAAAAGTTGCTGATGCGTCGTTCAGGCAGGCGGCTGGTAAGTATGGTGACACTTAGATCGTCAATGTGCGGTTGGGTATCGCCGTACCACACGAAGCGCGATTTCGGGTGGGAGAAGCGGGTTTGAAAGGCATTGAGCGTCGCGTTGGGGTCAAGGACGCTATCATGCTGGCTCATCGTTATTAGTACAGGTTTATCAAAGCGTTTGGTTTTGAGATTTTTTTGCACGGCATTGACCGAGCGATAATAGAGAGATGCCCCGCGGGCAGGAAGTGACCGATAAGTGGCAATATTGTCTTCATCATCGATGTCGAGCCAGTCCCATAAATAGGCAATGGCCGGGGCGAGGAATAGATAGTGGGTATCGGGGTAAAATCCAGGAGAAAATAGCAGCAGACCATCGACATTGTCATCGCTGAACGCATGAGAGGTGACCAGATTACCGCCCGTTGAGAAACCACCCAGCCAAAGTTCATCGACCTCGGCTGCCAGCAGTTTGGCATGATGGGCAATGATTTTTTCCCAATCATCATTATCAGGCAGCATCAGATCGGCGGGACGAGTGCCGTGACCAGGCAGCAGAATGGAGCGAACCAGCCAGCCGTCATTCGCCATAGCGGTGGCGATATCAATGAAATACCACGGGCTTGCGCCTAGTCCATGTACTAACAGGATGCCGCGTTTCGTCGGTTGATCAGGGCGGAGTTCAAACGGTGTATTGAGCTGTATTTCAAGGTCACGGTCTTCACTGATGAAAGTGCGGTTATCCGCAATCCATTCACGTGTTTCGCGCACATATTGATCGAAACTCTCCTGGTCATAGCGAGGCAGGTTTTCTGAAGATTGAAAACCCGGCGAATCCGGTGGCAAGGCGCAGGAAGTCAGCAAGAAAAGCGTGAAAAGTAGAACGCTAAGGCGGCTAATCATGGAACCCTCTCTGTAGGTGCTTGCCTCTGACAGAGAGTCACAAATGTGCTCCCCCTTACTTAGAATGACCGGGCAGGCGGGCTGTGCGGTGTTTAACGAGCAGCGTTATTATTTCGACTGTTGCGGTCATTTAGCTGTTTAAGGCAAACCCCGGCAGCACTGCCTCGGCCTCGATAGCGATTAACCATTCCGGTTCGGCAAGGCCGTACACAATCAACCAAGTGGCAGCTGGCGGTGCGATAGGGAAGCGATGCTTCAACGTCTCCATCACCGCTTCTTGATCGTAGCGAGCCGATTCGGCCAGGTAGATTCTCAGCATCACTACCCGCGAGAGATCACCGCCAAGGCTTGATAGCAACCGTTCGACATTGTCCAGCGCCGCCTTGGTCTGCTCGGGAAGTTCGGGGCCCGCTAAATGGCCCTCAGTATCAACCCCTACTTGACTAGACATCAGCACCCGGGCGCCTCCCTGTACTAATACGGCTTGGCTATGACCTTCGATCAAGGTATCGGGCAGGTTGGGCGGATTTAGGGGTTTACGTCTTAAAATCTGCATTACAACCTCCTTCCTAAGTTCATAGGGTCGCTTGCAAGAATTATTGTTCGGTCAATCGTGCGTGATGCTCTGGTGGGTTAGCCATTACCGCTAGCTGACAATATCGGCCTACTTTACTTTCTCGTTTCTTACTGAAAGCGTTTCTTACTGAAAGTACGTTTGCATCAAATCGGTCTCTAACGAAGAATGCGCAAGCCATTCCACTTAAAGCAGGCCTGCCGTGAGCGCCTTGAGTGTGGCCGCAGCACGAGTGGCACAGTTGAGTTTTCGGAAAATGCTCTCGACATGGAGCCTTCAGCGCTTGGGCTGATGTGGCGCAGAATCTCAAGTGCGTGTGGTGATTTCGTCGCCCAGCAGATAGGCAAAGCCACCCGCGCTATTGATAACCAGCCTGGAGATGTAGTCCTGGTTGGCTATTTCTGGTGTGGCATGGCGATCACCGAGACGGGGCCCACCCATGCCACTGCCCTTTCAAATGATCTTGAGTGGGCGTTCATCTTGACGGTGGTACACTCGTTCGCTAGTAGTATTTTCTCGGGAATCGCTTTCACTGGCCTCGTTTTCTCTGCATAAAGTTATGATTAATCCGGGATGAGCATTACGGGCCGACAGCGTCCAGCCGTGCGCCATGGCGATTTCCTGGCAGATGGCCAGCCCCAAACCAGCGCCATGGTCGCGCCGATGTGCACCTCGCCAGAAGCGAGAGAACAACTGAGACAGCTGTTCTGGCTCGACGCCTGGCCCCCGGTCACGCACGGTTATCGTATTGCCCTGGATCTCCATGCTGACGAGAGTCTGCTCGGGGGCATGCTGGATAGCGTTCTCCAGCAAATTCTTGAGCAGGGTGAAGCATGCCCCGCGATCAGCCTTCCATGTCACCCCTTGATCCGCGGCAAGCACCGTTAAATGCACGTCGGCGGACTCCGCCATACGCTGCAAGTAGGTGGAAGTTTCGTGGGCGATGTCCTGCATCTGAACCATGGTAAACTGGTAGTTGTGTGCCTCGCTTGCTTCGGCCAGAAGTAGCAGTTGTTGCACTTGGCGCGTCATGTACTCGACATCGCTCAATAGCGCCTCGCGATCATTCTTACCATCTGCGATCAATTCAATCTGTGCACGAATCAATGCCAGTGGTGTTTTTAACTCGTGTGCTGCATGGCCGAGAAACTCCTGCTGTAGGCGATAACCCCGCTCAAGGCGTTCCAGGGCGTGATTGAAGCTATCCACTAGTGGCGCAATCTCCACGGGCACCGCTTCCGTACTTAGCCGGGCGTTGATGGAGCGCGGCGAAATGGCCGCCGCGGACTCCGATACGTCTCGCAACGGCTTGAGGGTGTAGCGCAGGGTGACGAAGGCACATAGGCCAAAAGCGATAAACAAGACAAAGCCGAACACCAGCACGCCAGCGACCACTTGTGGGAAGGCAACGAGATACAGGACATCCACAAACCGGGCGCTGGCTGCGAACTGTAGGTACCACGTTCGGCCTGCATGCTCGAGGGGTTGCGTGGCGCCGTAATAGGTCTGTCCCTCGTGCTCGAAGGTGAAGTTGCCACGCGCCAAACGCTGAAGCTCGTCGTCGGCCAGCCAGAAAGCTTCTCCGGCACTCGATACCACCGCCACGTTCCCGGCATCATCCAGAATCCGATACGCCGCCTCGCGTTGTGGGCCTTCGTATAGCCAAGCGCGGTCGTTCATGCTGGCGTCGAAACCGACGGGCCGGCCACGACTGTCGAACTCGATATTGTCCACCAGCCCATCGGCCGCGTCGGCCATATCCATACGAGCCAGTAGATCGCTCTGAAGCACCACTGCTGCGGCAATTAACAGCAGTGTGATACTCAGCACCATGCCCGCCACATAGGCCAGCAGTATCTTCAGCCTCAGGCTATTTAGCGTCATCCGCTTGACGAAGCGCATACCCCATCCCCCTGACGTTGGCGATCCGCTGGCGCGAACCGATGGCAAGCAGCTTACGGCGTAAACGGTGCAGGGCAACATCCAGGGCGTTCGGTGTTACCGCCTCGCTTAGGCCCCAGGCCGCCGCTTCCAGCGCGCTGCGGCGTACGACCTCATCATGCTTGTATAACAGCAACTGCATAATGTGCAGCTCCGCCGGGGCAAGGGTAATACTCTCGTTCCCGCTGAACAGAACGCCGCTTTCCGTATGCAGTCTCAGGTCGCCGTGAATGGGGTCGATTGAATGGAATTCCGCAGGGCGGCGTAGCAAGGCACGAACACGTGCCACCATCTCATCCATGGCAAACGGCTTGGGAAGGTAGTCGTCGGCACCTGCTTCGAGGCCTTCTAGCCGGTCATGCAGCGCATCGCGAGCCGTTAACACCAGGCAGGGCACGCTAAGGCCCGCGTTGCGCAACTTCTTGAGCAATAGCAGCCCATCACCATCCGGTAAGCCACGATCGAGTACCAGTGCCTGGTAGGGCATCTGCTGAACGGCAGCCCAAGCCGAATCAATGCGGTCGACTACATCAACGGCGATACCAGCGGCCACCAACCCTTTGCACATTAAATGCGCTAGCCGGTCGTGGTCCTCGATCAGCAGTATTCGGCTCATCAGAATGTATAAAGATAGCCAACTAACACGGCGTTTTGGGTCGAACGATCCACCAGCGGGCTATCTTTGATTTCGTCCGCCAGGCTCGTGACCTCAACACCTATCAGCACAGAGTGATGCTGGTCAAACTGGTACACGCCGCGCACCCCCGCCTCGATATTGACAGCCGATTCCCCTGAATAGGCAGGGCGATCGAAGCGAACCTCACTATCGCGAACGCCGAAGTAGTAATCGACGTTCTTGTCGTCCTGCCAGGACGCCCCCACGTGTGGGGTTAGCATTACATGTTCGCCGAATTCCCACGTTCTCTCCAGGCCAAGATCGAAGCGCTGCCCGTCGCTGTTGCCGGAGACGTCGGTGAGCCATTCGGCGCTGACCTCGAACAGCTCGTTTTCCCACTCCACGTTGGCCCCCGCCCAGAAGCCGCCCTCGCGCTCACTCATGCCGTTGAGAATCGGGGCGTCGCCTTGCTCGTAGCCGCCACCATCGTACTGGGCGACGATACCGAAATTGAGCTGTTGAGAGTCGCTGATGACAAGACTCGGCAGTTTGAATTCGATTTCCGGACCGAAGACACTAATGTACCGGTTCTCGATCAGGAGCAAGGGAAATGGGGTGTTTTCCCTGTCGATACCGGCATAGGGATCCTGTTCGCTTATGGCGCCTACGCCCAATCCCCAAGTGGTTTCGTCTGAGCTCTCTTCGTCGGCGAACGCCAACGGAGAAGCAATAACAAGACCACCGATAAATGCGGCTGTCGCCAATCTTATAGTGGTGAGGCGGTCGTTCAGCAATAGTGACTGATGAGAACTCATGGTTGCACTCCTAGCAGGGTATGTAAGTGAGAGCGGTACGAAAGTGCCATCATCAGGAGCGCTATCTTACGCGTTTCTTACTGGTGCCGGATTTATTTAAAACGTTACCTCAGTAAGAAATGAGAAAGGAAGGCAGGCCGATAGTTGTTCAACAGAAATGCTTGATGTCGTTTTTCATCAACGAACTGAACAATTTGAAACAGGCCTGAATTATGCCATCTCCGACCAGAAAGATGTATCTCGGCATTATGATTGTCGTGATCGCTAGCGCTGCCGCGCTGGCATGTATGCAGGCGGTGTCGTCGGAAAGCGATGCCGTCGCCGAACTGACGGCGCAGCCCTCACTTTCCGTCAACGTGACGACATTAGAACCTCAGACGCTTCCGACGACGATTGCGGCCAATGGGGATATCGCTGCGTGGCAGGAGATCATTATCGGTACCGAAATCGGTGGCCTGCGGTTGGTAGACGTCAAGGTAGACGTGGGTGATGAGGTCACGGAAGGGCAGGTGCTGGCCGTTTATAACGACACGACGGTGCGCGCAGAGCTGGCGAGGAGCCGCGCTGCCGTGGCGGAAGCCGAGGCAACGCTTGCGGAAGCGAATGCCAACGCCCAGCGTGCCCGAAGTTTGCAAACCACGGGATCGCTTTCAGAGCAGCAGATTCAGCAATACGAAACCGCCGAACTCACCGCCAGGGCGCGGCTAGGCGTTGCGCAAGCGCAGAATGAAGCCCAAGCGCTACGCTTGGCTCAGACGCAGGTGGTCGCCCCGGACGACGGTTTGATTACCTCCCGCACGGCCACTGTTGGCGCTATCACCGGTGCTGATCAGGAACTGTTCCGACTGACGCGCCACGGTCGGCTGGAGTGGCGGGCCGAGGTCGCCGCCTCTGAGCTGAATAAGCTGCAACCCGGCCAGGCTGCCAGGGTCTCTCTGTCAGGCGGCTACGAACTCGACGGGCGTTTGCGCACGATCGCGCCGCGCGTGGATCCCGCTACCCGCAATGGCCTGGTCTACGTCGATCTTCCCGTAAGCGACGTCGCTCGGGCGGGAATGTTTGCGCGGGGCGAATTTGAACTGGGCAGCCGCCAAGTGATGACGCTACCCCGCGCCGCGGTGCAGCTTCGCGATGGCTTCGGCTACGTCCATCGCGTCAGCGATGATGGCCAAATAACGGAGCAGAAAGTTGCACTGGGCCAGCACACGGAGGATCGCATCGAAATTCTCGCCGGGCTTGAACCCGATGCCCGAGTGGTCGCCTCTGGCGGTGCTTTTCTCGGCAATGGTGATCAGGTGCAGGTGATTGATGGAGAGCCGGGGCATTCACCCCACACGGACGATACCGACGTCGAGGAGGGGGTATGACGCTTAATACCTCATCCTGGGCGATTCGCAATCCTATTCCGGTTGTTCTGCTCTTCATCCTATTGACCTTCTGGGGGCTCATCTCCTTCCGAGGCTTATTTATTCAGGACTTGCCGGATGTGCAACTGCCCCTCGTGGAGGTCTCCGCCTCGTTGCCGGGGGCGGCCCCCGCCTTAATGGAGAACGAGGTTGCCCGCAAGATTGAGGACTCCATCGCTACCGTCTCCGGCGTCAAAAACATCACTACAACGCTGACGGATGGCAATGCCGAGATTGCTATCGAATTCAGGCTGGAAAAGCCCGTGCAAGAGGCTATTGAGGACGTGCGCGACGCGGTTGCTCGCATCCGCTCGGATCTACCCGCCGACCTGCGTGATCCAGTGATTCGGAAGGGTGAGTTTTCCAGTGAGCCGATTGTACGTTACACGGTGACCTCCTCCGATCTAGACGATGAGGCACTCTCCTGGTTCGTCGATGACAAAATGACAAAGGCCGTCTTGGCGGTGCCCGGTGTTGGTTCGGTTCGGCGCATCGGCGGGGTCGATCGCGAAGTCCGCGTGGCATTGGATCCGGATCGCCTGCTGGCGATGAACACGACAGCGTTGGATATCTCCCGCCAGTTGCGTCAGGCGCAGTTGGAGGCCCCCGGTGGCCGCGTGGATGTCGGCGGAGCCGAACAGGCCGTGCGCATCATCGCCAACGCTGAATCCGCAGCCGAGCTGGCGAGGATGGAGCTGGCACTCAGCGATGGCCGCCGTATTCGCCTTGATGAGGTGGCGACGGTTACCGATACCGTGGCCGAGCGGCGCTCAATTGCACTCTTGGATGGCGTGCCCGTCGTCGGCTTCGAGATGACCCGTGCCGAGGGATACGGCGAGGTGGATGTGGCCGAGGGCGTGCAGTCTGCGCTCGCAGAATTGCAGGCGCAATATCCTCATATAGAGGTCGAAGAAGCCTTTAATTTCGTCGGGCCGGTGCTGGAGAACTACCAGGGCTCCATGCATATGTTATTCGAGGGCATGGCGCTGGCGGTGCTGGTGGTGTTCTGCTTCCTGCGTAATTGGCGGGCGACACTGATTGCGGCGGTTACGCTGCCGCTGTCGATCATTCCCACCTTCGCTTTCATGCACCTGATGGGCTTCTCGCTCAATGTGGTGACGTTGTTGGCGCTCTCGCTGGTGATCGGGGTGTTGGTGGATGATGCCATTGTCGAGATTGAGAATATCGAACGGCATCTGTTAATGGGCAAGCCCCCGCGCCGGGCCGCCATGGATGCTGCGGCAGAAATCGGCTTGGCCGTGGTCGCCACCACCTTTACGTTGATTGCCGTTTTTCTGCCCACGGCATTTATGAGCGGCACCGTCGGACAATTCTTCGTTCAGTTCGGTTGGACGGCCTCTGTGGCGGTGCTGTTCTCGTTGTTGGTGGCGCGCCTACTCACGCCCATGCTGGCGGCGTATCTGTTGCGCAAACCCCATCAGCAGCATCGTGACCCAGCGTGGATTAGCTACTATCTGGCCGTCGCCCGTTGGTGCCTGCGCCACCGTAAGACAACGCTCCTCGCGGCGGCGGCCTGCTTTGCGGGAGGTATCTGGCTGGCCTCGACCCTGCCGGGCACCTTCATACCCCCCGATGATAATTCCCAGACGCAGGCGACGCTCACCTTGCCGCCCGGCAGCACTTTATCTGAAGCGGAGGCGCTTGCCGAGCAGGCACGCTCACGACTGGCGACGCAACGGTATGTCACGAGCGTCTTTGCGGCCGTCGGTGAGAACTCCGGCAGCAGTGACAGCGGTGTGACCTCGGTTGAGCTGACTGTTGGTTTGGCGGATCGCGCAACCCGCGCGGGTGTTACGCAGCAAGACATAGAGCAGCAGTTACGCATTGCACTCGCCACGCTTCCCGGCGTGAGAACTCGCGTAGGCGACGAGGGGGATGGCTATGAGTTGGTGCTCGCCGGTGAGGATAGCCGGGTGCTTGAACTACATGCTCGCCAAGTCGACCGGGAGATGCGCGCCATTCCCGGCATCGGCGCGGTGAGTTCGACGGCCAGCCTGGTCAGGCCTGAACTCATTGTACGCCCTGATGTTGCCCGCGCCGCCGACCTTGGGGTCTCGGCTCTGGCCATCGCCGATACGCTGCGCATCGCGACAGTGGGCGATAACGCCGAGGACCTTCCTAAGTTGAACTTCAGCTCGCGTCAGGTGCCGGTGATGGTGCGGCTGGCGGATGCCGCTCGGGAGGATATAGCGACCCTTAAACGGCTACCCGTGCCTGGTGCGAACGGGCCAGTGCCGCTGGAGAGCGTGGCTAACGTTGAGTGGAGCAGCGGTCCTTCGGAAATCACCCGGCATGATCGTCTGCGCAACGTCAATTTCGAGGTGAGCCTGCAAGGGCGGCCTTTGGGAGAAATCGAACAGGCGGTGCAGGCACTGCCCAGTTTACGTCAGTTGCCGCGCGGCGTGTTTCAGACAGCAGAAGGCGATGCAGAGGAAATGGCGGAGCTTGCCTCAAGCTTCGGGATTGCCATGCTGACCGGCGTGCTGTGTATCTACATGGTGTTGGTGCTGCTGCTCAAGGATTTCATGCAGCCGGTCACTATTCTGGTGGCACTGGTTCTCTCCATCCCTGGGGCTTTCCTTGCGTTGTTCCTCACGCAGACGCCCGTGTCGCTGCCTGCCATGATCGGATTGATTATGCTAATGGGGATTGCCACCAAGAACTCGATCCTGCTGGTGGACTACATCATCATCGCCCGTCGGGTGCAGGGGTTGGAACGCGTAGACGCCATTCTTGATGCCTGCACAAAACGTGTCAGGCCCATCGTAATGACCACCATTGCCATGGGGGCAGGCATGATGCCGATCGCCCTAGGATGGGCTGGCGATCCCAGCTTCCGGGCCCCCATGGCCTTTGTTGTCATTGGCGGGTTGATCACGTCGACGCTGCTGAGCCTGCTGGTGATTCCTGTTGTCTATAGCTGTGCAGATGACCTTGTGAATTGGCTGCGCCGTGGTGCGAAACGGGGCACATACACAATGGGCGCCTAAGTACGGTTGTTACTCTGTTAGCTTGCATTGATTCATTGAATGAGGATTGAAGGTTGTTGGCCGTTTGTGCACTCAACTGCAAGCCAGCGTCTGCTGACAGCATTTACTAATAGTGTTCGAGTGATGAGGCAATGAACACGATAAGCAGTGCCAGGAGGCCAAGTATCCCGAAGGCATAGTGCAGCGTGACAAAGTGGGCGGTAAAGCCGATCAACGGCGGCCCGAGCAACATGCCGCCATAGCCCAAGGTCGCCACACTGGCGATAGCAACGCCGGGTGGGGTGTCGGGGTCGTTGGCTGCGCGCGAAAAGGCCAGTGGCATGATGAGTGCGTAGCCGATACCGAGGAAGAAGAAGCCAAGCAGCGCTGCCATGAAATTGGCGGGGAGCACGGCAAGCAGTACGCCAAGGGTAGCCGAACACCCTGCGAAGCGTGCAGCGGTCGCCGGGCCTAGCCGGGAAATCACGCTGCCGCCGATCAAGCGCATGATGACCATCGCCATCGAGAATACGGCGTATCCTATCGCTCCCTGGGCTGTGGTCGCCGATGTGACGGTGACCAGAAACAGAGCACTCCAATCGGCAATGGCGCCTTCGCCGAGAGAGGCACAAAGGGCGATGATTCCGACCCAAAGTAGAACCCCATGGGGGAGCGGGAAGCGCTTCGCACCCGCCGCGCGCGGCCTCGTTTCAGACTGCCAGTCGATGCTTCCCAGCAAGATCATGCTCACGTACATCGTGATGCCGATGAGCGAAAAGTGCGTAAGTAGCGACAGCTCCAGACTCACTGCCATATAGCCAGCAGCAGCACCGACGCCTGCTCCTAGGCTCCACATGGCATGAAACGATGACATGACCGGCTTTCCGATGAAGCGCTCCGCCTCGCCGGCCCAACTGTTCATGGTGACATCCATGGCACCATGGCCGGCACCAAAGAGAAACAGCGCAGCAGCAGTCAACCACAGATTGAAAGCGCAAGCGATCATCACTAACGCAAGGGTATAGGCGACCGCAATGGCGAGTGTTGCGCGAGCGGCGCCGAAAGTATCCGACGCTCTGCCAGCCAGCGGAAACGAGATCAGAGCGCCGGAAGCAAGCACGAGCAGCAGTAGGCCGAGCCAGCCGCCATCCAGGTCGTGGTGTGCCGCCACAGTGGGAATGCGCGAAGCCCAGGTGCCGAACAGGCCGCCGTTGAGAAAGAACATAGCGGCGACAGCGAGCCAGACTCTTCGAGGACTAGGCATGCACAACCTCCATGGCCGAGCTACCAAATTCCTCCACTTCTACCGCCTCAGCATCAGTGATCAGACAATCAATATCTTCGGTAGCGACCGCTCTATGTCGCGCGCGTCGCCCCATCTTCTCACGTGAGGCCAGCACCAGGGTGCACTTCGCCGCCCGGGACATGGCGTGTTTGAGGTACGCCTCCTGCAGGTCGTCAGCACTGAGCCCAAATTCGGCATCAAGACCGCAGACGCCGAGAACGGCGATGTCCGCATAGAGGTTGGCAGTGGCAAGCAGTGCAGTGTCACCAACATTGACACCACCGCGCACGCCTAACTGTCCTCCTAGCATGAAAACGTCGACGCCATTTTTCTGACATGCCACCGCGACCCAGGGGGAAGGTGTCATGACCAGCAGCCCCGGTTTCGGTTGTAGCCTCTCGGCGAGCGCGAGTACTGTGGCTCCTCCATCAAGCAAGAGGGTGTCGGCGTGGCTAATGAAACGCGAAGCCCGGGCGGCTATGGCATCAATGGCCTGTGATTGGGCCGGAACCCGATACTGCAAGGGAGGTGAAGCTGGCGCAGTAGCAACCGCTCCGCCTCGAACCCGTTGCGCTTTGCCCTGTTGTTCAAGAGCAATGATATCTCGACGAATGGTGTCCAGTGATACATCGAACTCCACCGCAAGGTCTTGCGCGATCAGCTGTTCGCCACTGGCAAGCTTGGCCAATAGCTGCTGCTGCCGGGTCTCTGGAACGTTAAGCATAAAGCCTCCTGTGCGTTGTTTTGCATTTTTATGCAATGTTGTGCGTTTTTTAGCATTTTTATGCATGAGGCGCTAGAGGCTTGAATAGCATTATTTGCACGAGGAGTGCATTCAGCTTTCCGGAGTCAACAACAGTTTATTTTTCGGTCAAGTACGGCAGAAGGAGGGGGATGGTCAGGTAGCCTGTCACATCCTTGTTGCTTGCTACGCTGAAGAAGCTTTTGGCTTGTTTGGTTATGTGCTCTTCCGGGCGGTTAGCTGTGCACTGGGTTGCGATAGGCGCTTGGGGGGATACCGACTTTGTGGCGGAATACCTGCGAGAAGTGGCTGGGGTTCGAATAACCCACCTCCATCCCGATATCAATGATGCTGTGGTCGGTGTGCGATAACAGTTGACGCGCTCGGTCCATGCGCAGACGGATGAAGTATTGTGATGGCGATAGCCCCGTTGCCTGCTTAAACAGCCGACTGAAATGGTATTCGCTCAACTGCGCCGATTCAGCCAAGTCCGCCAGGGAGAAGGCTTCGGCCAAGTGTTGATTCATAAAGTCGATGACGCGACGCAGTTTGTAGGCTTGCAGCGCGTTGTTACGCCTGCCCATGACCTTTGGGTCGCGGTAAGTCCGGACAAGATGAACAGCCAGTGCCTGGGCAAGACTGCGGACGAAAAGTGAACTAGGCTCGCGCCGTTCGGCTAGTTCCAGCCGTATCTTCTCAAGCAGCATCCGCACCAGATCGTCTCGTCCGCCGGAGATGTCGAGAAAGCTGATCGGGTCAGCCTGGCTGCCTAGCAGATGGCGAGATGCGTGGTCGACCAGCGAATGGGCGAGATATAGGTGCATCACTTCGAAAGTGTCGCCTTCTCTGGCCTGCCAGCGCATTTCATACGGCAACGCAGTGGTGGTCAGGTAGAAGTCTCCCGTCTGCACCTGCGCCATTTCCCACTCGCCGCCCAAAGAGCGTTCCTCGACGATGGCTGAACCGGACAGCACCATCACCATGAGCGGTTCGGCCACGGCTGGAACCAGCACCGGTTCCGTGATGCTGTGATGCGTGAATAGTTGCAGTACCACATCCTGTAGCTCAGCTCGCTGCGGCAGTGCCACCTGCTCGCTCGGCATGCACTCCAACATGGCCTCTGCTGGGATTCGCAGAGTGTCCCCAGGCGCAACGATAGGCTCGGGCTTAGTCACGAAGTTCTATCCATCAGCGATGCTCTCGGGTGAGGGCGACAATCGACAGCTTAGCGCAAAACTGCGATAGCCGGCGCAAGCCTCCTAAAGCCGCTTCCGCCTGCCTGCGCGATAGTCACTCCGTCATCAACGAAAGCCCCCCTATGGGAGCTGGCCGGCGAATACCTCGCTTGGCCCCGACACTGGAGAAGAACCATGACGGACAACATAAACGTTGTGCCACATGAAGTTGAAGGCAAGGTCGCGCTGGTAACGGGCGCTGCCAGCGGCATCGGCAATGCCATTGCTCTGCTGCTGAATGCACGCGGCGCCAAGGTCGTCGCAGAGGATATCAACCCCTCTGTTAAAGAACTGGCCCGGCCAGGGTTGGTGCCGCTAGTGGCCGACATCACCCAAGACGGCGCTGCTGAGCGTGCCGTTGCCCTGGCGGTAGAGCAGTTCGGCCGGTTCGACATCCTGGTGAACTGCGCAGGCATCATCATCAACAAGCTGGTGCTGGACATGACACGGGAGGACTGGGAACGCGTGCAGGCCGTGAACTCGACGTCGGCGTTTCTGCATTGCCGCGAAGCCGTGAAGGCGATGATGCCCAACAAGTCTGGCGCGATCGTCAATATCGCCTCATATGCTTCTTACTTTGCCTTCCCGACCATTGCGGCCTATACCGCATCGAAGGGTGCGCTAGCTCAACTGACCCGCACGCTGGCGCTTGAAGTCATCGAACACGGTATTCGCGTAAACGCCATTGGGGTAGGCGATGTGGTCACCAATATCCTTAACGATGTCATGGAAGATGGCCCTGGCTTTCTGGCCCAACACGGTGAGGGCGCGCCCATTGGTCGCGCGGCGCAACCGGAAGAGGTCGCCGAAGTGGCCGCCTTCCTGGCGTCGGAGCGTGCGAGCTTCATGGTCGGCGCTGTCGTCATGGCCGATGGCGGCATGACCGTCACTGCAGGCTGAGCGGAGGCTTTGCGATGCAGGCCGTATTATCAACCTTTCCAGCAACACGCTGACGCTGAATGCTCATGGTTACGAGCGAATGGTGGTATCGCTTGAGCAAGTTCAGACACTAAATACCTCGATGACCCGGTCACGGAACCAGCGCTGCGCAGGATGAGTATCGTTGCGGCGATGCCAGGAAAGCGTGAAAGGAACCGGGTCGAGTTCGATAGGCGGGTTCCCCAAGTAGAGATTTTCTGCTTGGCCGGAAGCTTCCACTACCCCTTCCAGAATCGTCGCGATCATATCCGACGAGGCGACAAGAGCAGGAGCGGCGTAGAGCTGCGGCAGGGTCAAAGCGAGTTGCCGCTTCAGCCCCTGTTTTGCCAGGGCTGTATCCACGACGCCGAAACGATCGTTCTCGGGAGAGACGAGAAGATGCGTCAGGGACAGGAATGTTGCGAGGTCCAGGCCCTGACAAATGGCCGGGTGATCTCTACGCAGGATGCAGACGAAGCGCTCTTCAAACAGGGGAACGCTAAGAATGCGGCCAGTGGATGTGGGCGGGACGCCGATGGTCATTTCCACTTCCCCAGTATCGAGCATCGAGATGGCATCATCCCGGCCAGTGAAATTCCGTACAGCTAGCGTTATGCCCGGTGCTGTCTCGCGAAGCTTCGCAACCAGCCGCGGCAAAAACCTGAACGCCGGGTGATCGGACAGACCGATAGATAGAGCGGCGGTGGATGAAGAAGGATCGAACTCTTGAGTGAAATCCAGCGTGCGCTGGATTTCCGCCAGCGCATGGCTAAGCGGTTCGGCCAAGTCGAGAGCCCGTGGGGTCGGCTGTAGACCGTTGGGTCCGCGTACGAATAACTCATCCCGGAGCAGAGCACGAAGCCTTGAGAGTGCAGCGCTCATTGCTGGTTGGGTGCGTCCGATCCGTATCCCTGCACGCGTGACGCTTCGTTCCACCATTAGGGCATCGAAAGCGACAAGCAGATTGAGGTCTATCCCGTGTAGATTCATGAGATGGATGTTAATGCATATCAAAAATCGATTTCAAGTATGTTCATCGCAGCCCTACGCTATGAAAACCCTCACCACGAGAACCTTCACAGCGAGAACCCCTCATGATTGATTCCACCACTCAGCGTAAGGCCAAAGTAGCGGGTCTACCCGCTGAAGAGCTCAAGGCCATCGAAACATTCTATCGTGCCTTCGAAGGCATGCCGGAACTGCTCGACGAAGCTGTCGCGGCCGATTGGCAGGATATACCGCTTGCTCCTGGACAGACAGCAGGCCGAGAAGGAATGAAACCACTCATTGCCGAATTCGGAGCTGCGTTTCCTGATGCAAAAGTTACAATCCACGAGATCATAAGCACGCCGGGCCGTGCCGCCGTGCGAGCCATGATCTCAGGCACACATGAAGGTGAGTGGTTCGGCATTGCACCGACCGGCAAGCCCTGCCAGCTCGCGATTCACGAATTCCACCATATCTCTAATGGCAAATTGACCCACACCTGGCACCTTGAAGACTGGTTTGGATGGCTCAATCAGATCGGTGCCTGGCCCGCGACTCAGCAGGAGAGTACACGATGAAAGCCATCCGTATCGCCGGTTATGAGGCCGAGTCGAACCTCGATGACGTCGCCAAACCAGTGCCAGCTAGCGGTCAGGTAGTGGTCCGAGTCCGAGCCGCCAGTCTCAATCCGCTCGACGTCAAGCTGCAACGCGGCTACATGGAACAGTTCTTTCCTCTGACCTTTCCCTACACGCTAGGCACCGATCTCGCCGGTGTCATCGAGCAATTGGGGCCGGATGTCGACGGCTGGGCTTTAGGTGATCAAATCGTCGCCAGGACCGATCCGACCGCCGGGGGGGCTTTTGCAGAATACGCCTTGGTACCGGTGGAGTACCTTGCGAAGGCGCCTAGTACCTTATCGCTCAAGGAAGCGGCCGGCATTCCGACAGCCGCCAGTACTGCTTGGCAGGCCTTGTTCGAGTCCTTCGAGCTTACTGAGGACCAGAAGGTATTGATCCATGCCGGCACGGGTGGCGTCGGAAGCTTTGCCATTCAGTTCGCCCATCGTGCCGGGGCAAAGGTCATCGCAACGGCCTCGGGTAGCGGTTTAGATATCGTCCGTCTACTCGGTGCCGATAGGGGGATCGATTATCGTCGCGAGGATTTCGTCCGGAAGGTATCCGACATTGACGTCGTACTCGATACGATGGGTGGCGAAACTCAGCAACGCTCTTTCGACGTGCTGCGGACAGGTGGTCATTTATTGTCTACCGTCATGCCGGCTGATGACACTTTGGCAGCCGCCTATAACGTCACTGCAGGTTTCGTATTCCATGCTTCCGACGGTCAGCGCTTGGCGAGAGTATCGAATACTATCGACCAACACGGTCTGCGGGTCCTGGTGGACCGGACAGTGCCGTTTACAGAATTCATTGCCGCATTTCAACACCTGGCCTCAGGGCATGCACGGGGCAAAATCATCATCACATTCGATTGAGTTTGACCGCAGTGCCTGATCCGCATTGACTATAATGCTCCAGCCAGCTGCATGCAACGCTGCCGTCCGCTCAACCTGATCGGGGCTACATTAGCAATTTTGAAGTGGGTGAAACCAAAATCCGCGAGGAAATCCTATGAACTCGCTCAAACAGGCTGTCCAGGCTTATACCAGCCGCTACGCCGACAACCGTGGTATGGCGCTAACCCCGGTGCCGGGTTTACGAATGATGTGCCTCAAGGCGCCATCTGGCGACCTGCATTCGGTTTACAGGCCGCTGATATGCCTGGTTTTGCAGGGTGCGAAGCGCTTGATAGTGGGGAATGAGGAACGGGTTTTTTCTACTGGGCAGTCCGCCCTCGTTAGTGCTGACATGCCGGTCATCGGACGGGTCGTGCAAGCAAGCCAGAGCGAGCCCTATCTGGCGATCGCCGTCGAACTGGAGGTGGCGCTCTTGCGCGAGCTCACGGCCCATATCGATACCCCCCGCCCGCAGCGCTCTTCAGAGATGCCTACGCTATTCGCCGTCGACACCGAAGCCGCACTGCTCGATTGCGCATCACGGCTGATGCACCTGTTGGATCGCCCGGAAGCGGCGCCGCTCTTGAGCCCGGGAATCATGCGGGAACTGCACTACTGGCTTCTGTCTGGGCCTCACAGTGATGCATTGCGGGTGCTGGCAGACCCGGATAGCCATGCGAGCCGTCTTGCCGCCGCCATTACGGTACTCAGAGCTGAGTACCAGTCGCGTGTGCCCGTTGAGCGACTTGCGGCAGAAGCGGGAATGAGTAGCACCTCGTTTCATAAGCACTTTAAGCACATGACGTCGCTCACGCCGGGGCAGTACCAGAAGCGACTTCGCCTGATTGAAGCGCGCCGCTTGATGCTCAATGAAGGGTTCTCTGCGAGCAGCGCTGCTTTTGAAGTGGGCTACGAGAGCGTGCCCCAGTTTACCCGCGAATATGGGCGGTTGTTTCAGAAGCCGCCGAAACAAGATGCTCTGCGAGCTCGGAGATCTATCGAACATAGAGTACCGCCGTTAACGGTTACCACAGCGTGACCTTTGCGTCCCATTTAATCCGTGAGCGTGTTGGCCAGTATGCCTTTTGCTAAACTTTGGCGCGTCGCAAACAGAAAAATTGTATTCACTTTAACTAGCTATGGACGGTCATGATGGACACTCCAAGAACGATCTCTCTTGCTTGCCTGCGTGTCATGTTGTGCGCCATTCTACTGGTGGCGCTGGTATTCGGTGTTGGATATCAGGCCAGCGCCGCTGAACCTTCCAATGACGCGAGGCAGACGGTGGATCAGTTGCTTCGGCTGATTGATGAGCGGCTGGCTATCGCACCCGATGTCGCGAAGGCTAAATGGAACTCTGGTGCTCCTATTGATGCGCCAGCACGAGAAGCGCAAATTCTAGAGAGGGTTGTGGCTGAAGCCACGCGGGCGGGTATCAATGAGGCCTTTGCTCAGACGTTTTTCAAACATCAGTTTGAAGCAAGCAAGGTTATCCAGCACCGTCTACATGAACAATGGAGGCAAACAGAGCAGCCTCCCTTTGAATCTCCGCCAGACCTTGCCGACGATATTCGCCCCCAACTTGACCAATTGACACCACAACTGATGGCTTCACTTCGCGACTTTCAGCGTGTTGCTGAAAGCGAAGGCGTTAGACAATATCTTGAAAATAATGCCGAAACCTTGGTGAATGACGGTGTAGGCGGTGTAGCCCGGGAAGAGGCATTACGCCCACTTTACGAAGCCACCGACACTGCAAATGTGGACGTGCAATAAACTCAGCGTTAGGCAAGAAAGGGGCGTGTATCTACGTTGGATTCGGCTTGGCTGAATCCTATGGTGCTACGCTTATCAACTTGCTTCATCCCTGTCCGCAGATAGCGCCACCTCCTTGTACGCTTCGAGCGACTCAAGCCGCTCTTTAAGCGCATGGCTAATAGAGTCATAGGCAGTGCTGCCCAACGTAAGGCGTAATGGCGGGTTCGGCATGTCCGTTGTTTTAATGATGGCATCAACGGTATTGCCTGCATCGCCTTTAATAGCCAGGGCGCCTGACGCCAGTGCTCTACGCAGCTCGCCTGCTGGGGTATCTTCATAGACCGGCGTCGTGGGTGTACGATCCAGCCCTTCAGCAAAGTGGGTAGCAGTGGGCCCCGGCTCGGCGATAATGAAATCAATACCGAAAGGTGCGACTTCCTTCGCCACGGATTCGACGAACCCCTCGATGCCCCACTTCGTGGCGTGGTAAAGGCTGAAGCTTGGATAGGCTATCTGACCGCCCTCTGACGATACCTGAACGATGCGGCCACCTCCTTGCTCGCGTAGATGCGGCAGTACGGCGCGAATGAACTGGATGGAGCCTGTGAGGTTAGTCGCGATTTGCCGCTCAATCTGTTCATCGCTGGCTTCTTCGGCAGCGCCAAAGAGTCCATACCCCGCATTGCTGACGACCACATCGATTCGATCGAACGTCGTGAACGCTTGCGAAACGGTATCTCTCATCGTCTGTGTATCCGTCACGTCGAAGGTCAGTATCTGCAAGCGATCACCATGCAAGGCGAGCAAGTCGTCCAGCGAACCCTTGCGGCGTATCGTTGCTATAACGCGGTCGCCGCGTTCAAGCAGCCGTTCAGTGAGTAGTCGGCCAAGGCCGGTGGATGTGCCTGTGATAAGCCAGGTTGTAGCCATGAGGTATCTCCTAAGTCATTCATCAAGTGTTGCAAGACAAAGGCTAGGGCAGTAACACTGGTAAGAGAATACTCATCAATTGGCACGAGGAGGTGAAAGTAATTCACCAATGAGTAAGCCAACGTTAACCGACCTGAAGGCGTTTCAGGCCGTGGCGGAACATCGCAGCTTTCGCCGAGCAGCTGACTTAATGGGGGTTAGCCGCTCTTCACTCAGCCATACCGTGCGCACGCTGGAACAAAGGTTGGGAACTAGGCTGCTGCACCGAACCACACGTAGCGTCTCTCTGACCGAGAGCGGCGAGCGGCTGCTCTTGCGTTTGAGCCCGTTAATGAGCGACCTGGAGACGATCCTGGAGGATGCTTCCAGCGCTGAAGGAAAGATCACGGGGCGGTTGCGTATCAATGGTAGCGAAGGGGCCGTGCGTCTGTTGTTGCAAACCGTGGTGCCGCGTTTTCTTGCCCTTCATGATGGCGTTGAGCTTGATCTCGTGGCAGAAGGGCGGCTGGTTGATATTGTCGAGCAGGGATTTGATGCGGGCGTAAGGCTTAGAGAGGCGGTTCCTCAGGATATGGTCGCCATCCCTGTAGGGCAGGAACTGCGTTTTCTTGCCGTTGCCTCCCCTGACTACCTGCACGGCCGAGCGGCACCAAAGACCCCGGACGACCTGGCTTCTCACCAGTGCATAAGGCAAAGGCTGCCGAGCGGTAAACTCTACCGCTGGGAGTTTCAGCAGCACGGCCAGGACATCGCGGTTGATGTGCCAGGTGCGCTGACCTTGGACAGTAGCCAACTAATGGTGGAAGCCGCAGCCGATGGTTTAGGCATCGCCTACGTGCCAGAGTCCTATGCCCACGCCTATTTAAGGGATGGGAGGCTGGTCACCGTGCTCGATGAGTGGTGTCCCCGCATCCCTGGGCTGTGTCTTTACTACCCCAATAACCGTCATGTACCGCCCAGCCTGCGGGCTTTTATCGATCTGCTGCGAGAGTTGCGAGCTTAGTCTCTATTAGTGCAACCCACCTTGAATAAGCGCAGCGGGCGTCTGGACCGCTTCAGTCTCGCTGCAGTTGCCACGCACCATTGCCGCTGTATGGCCAATAACTCCGCTATTAGGTGACTTACCTCTTGTGCTGACTAGGTGGCTTTTGGGGCCGGCTTGGGTATGGCGCTGCCGGCCCTGGCCAGCCCCGCGGTAAAGGCAAGACATGCGAAGACCAGCACAGCGTAGTCGGGGGACAGCCGATCCATCAAAAAGCCAAAGAGTGGGGCGCCAGCCGTCTGGCCGATCGCGATGGTTAGGAAGCCGATCATCAGGCCTGTGGCGGGCCGGTCGGGCAATGCCGTGACGCCCCATACCAGATAGACACCTGTCACCATGATGTAAGCCGCGCCGAACAGCATGCCACCGACGATTGCCAGTAGGGGAGTGGAGGCACTGGTACCAACCAAAAGAATGCCTGCCGCCAATGCCCCCAGAAAGAGCCAATGCACCCGGTCGATCCCGAAGCGCGCTACTAACGTGCCTGCGCCTGCGCCCACAATACCGGCGGCGCCGATGGCGATCCAAAGCAGCCCCGCGCCGGTATTGCCCCAGCCAAGCTGCAGCGCGACGAGTTTGCCGCCGAAAGACCAAATAGCGGTGCTGGACGCGCCCATCAGAAAAGCAGCCGCGATCAAGCGCATAATAACGCTGTTAAAGGGCGGCAAGCCGCCCGAGGACTGGGTCGCCTTGGTGCCGCTGGGTACGCTGATCGCGGCGACTACCGCCATCACAAAAGCGGCCGCGGCAAAACAAGCGAAAGCCAGCCGCCATTGACCTCCCATCAGTAACGCGACCGGCCCTGAAAGCACCACACCGGCACTCGTTCCGGCATTAATGATCGTGTTGGTGGCACTTTGCCGTTTAGGGCGGACGGCGGCGGCCACCGCTGCTGCCATGGGCGGAGAGGCCAGCCCGGTGCTTGAGCCAGCCAGCATGACCGCGCTGGCGAGCAATAGTGGGGAGGGCGCTATGGCGATGCCTGCCATGCCGACTGCCGCGACCAGTGCTGCTCCAATGGCGACGGCGCGGGCGCCGATGCGTTCGGTCAGGTAGGCCGATAGGATGATGGCGATACAGTAGCCCAGGAATGAACCGCCCGATATGAAACCACTCAAGGTGGGCGATAGAGCAAGGTCAGTGTCGATCTGGGGCAGAAAGAGCCCGAAGGCGAAGCGCGCAAAACCATAGCACACTGCGATTAAGCCAAACCCCGCCGCACCGAGGTACACGCTGGGGCTCATGATTGTGCCTGCTTGAGCAGTGCTAATGCGGCTTTGTGTGCCGAGACTACTGCCTCCGGGCCACGGTAAATCGCGGCCGCGGTGGCGCCTTCGTACAGGATAAGGATCTGCTCGGTGAGTTCTGGCATCTCCTGGTCATCGGTCTCTATCGCGACAATGTCCTGGATTTTGTCATAAAGCCTTGCCTTGTGAGCCAGCACGGCATCGTTGATTGCCGGCGTGTCACCGCCAGTTTCGCCGTAAGCGCGCAGAAAAAGGCATCCTCTTGCGCTCTCGCTCCTTATCCATTCTTCCAGCGCGTCGAAGAGCGCATCAACGCTGTCCACTTCGATGTGCGGCTGGAAGCGTCGATGGCGCTCTTTGAGCACCTCCGTTATCAGCGCCGTTTTACTACCCGCATGCTTGTAGAGCGTTCGGCTCGACATGCCCGCCGCCTTGGTTAGCTTGTCCATCCCTGTGGCGGTAAAGCCGTGCCGGTCGAAAAGCTGTTCTGCTGCTGAAATCAGCTTTGTTTTGGTATCCATGCGAATAGTGTAAAACGATCATTTTACATCGTCAATTGCCACCTACTTGTGATGAAATAAGAAGAGCTCACATCTTGTTGAGCATTTCCACCGCTTCATCGAAGTGTCCGTCGCGCTCCGCCCAGCGCAGGAAGTTGACGTTTTCTACCAGAATTTCCTTGGGCGTGGGTTTTTCGTGGAACAGCGTCATGACTTCGTCGATAAAGTCATCGAGCGGCATATAGCCTTCGCGGGTCGACTGGCCGGGTGTCAGTTCCGTCTGCACGGCGGGAGGCGCCAGCTCGATGAGCTCGACCTTGCGCTTGAGCTGTTCGCGGAGCGAGATTGTATAGGAATGAATGGCCGCTTTGGTGGCGTTGTAGGTGGGCGTGCCGCTTAACGGCACAAACGCCAACCCCGAGGATACGTTCACGATCGTCGCGTCTGGCTGGCTTACCAAGTGGTCGGTCAGTGCGTTGGTCAGCCGGATAGGCCCTAGCAGATTGGTGACGACCGTTTGTTCGGCATCAATGAGGTCATGCGTACTGGTCAAGTCCTCGCGGCGCATGATGCCCGCATTATTGATCAGCACGTTGAGGTTGGGGTGCTCAGCGACGACGCGCTTCGCAAAGGCAGCGATGTCCTCTGAATCCTCGACATCGATGACCATCGCGTGCATGTCGCGCTGGCCAGTAATGGTTTCCTCCAGCGTTTCCATGCGCCGTCCAGCGACGATGACGGTATTGCCCAGTGCGTTGAAGCGTAGAGCAAGCTCACGGCCAATGCCGGAGCCACCGCCGGTGATGAGAATGGTGTTTCCTGATGTTTTCACTGTTTTACACTCCGCCTATCATTAGGATTCAATGCCATCAATATGGACATCGATAGTCGCGCTGCTCGAACCGCTTCGTTGGCGTGGCTCCTGAATGGCTGCGCTGACCTTTACTTTTTAACAATTCCACGGCGGCAGGGCTTGCCAACCCTTGCGTAAAACTTGCCTGATCCTGTGGGGGCGGGTAAATACCTTCAGCATCTTGCTAACGTTGAGTTGAAAGGCGGGAGAAAATCAGATGAATTCACTCAAACAGACCGTCTCGACGTATGCCAAGCGCAGCTAAAACAGGCTGCGCTATCAAAAAACTATCGAGGCAGGCAGTAACCATGCAGCGACGTCGCAGCGAATAGGCGCTTGCACCGTATGGCACTTGATTACTCGGGTAGTCTTGCAATGACCTTGATTTCAAAGTCGAAACCCGCCAGCCATGTCACGCCGACCGCTGTCCAGTTTGGGTAGGGTTTTTCTGGAAACGCTCGCGCCTTGGCTTCCAACCAGATGGGGAATTGGGCTTCCGGGTCGGTATGGAAGCTCGTCACATCGACGATATCGTCGAAGCTTGCGCCCGCTGCTTCCAGTACTCTCTGTAGGTTGTCGAAAGCAAGCTGCACCTGAGCGGCAAAATCTGGCTCGGGCGAGCCGTCTTCACGACTGCCGACTTGGCCCGATACAAACAGAAAGTCGCCCGAGCGTACGGCGGCGGAATAGGTGTTCTGCTCATAAAGAGCCTGGCGGCCCGAGGGAAAAATAACGTCACGCTTAGCCATGTGAATCTCCATCAGTAGGTCGAAACCGACCCGTTGTTTACGGTGAAGTCACTTTAAGCCCCCATCTTTGGTGGATAAACGGCGAATTCTGTTCAACATTGTTTGTATATTTCAAACAATCACGAGGGATGGTATAGCCATGGATCGCTTTAACGCCATGCAGGCATTTGCTCGGGTCGTGGAGACGGGCAGCTTTACCAAGGCCGCTGAAACACTTCACATGAGCAAGACCAGCGTGACGCAACTGGTGCAACAATTAGAGGCGCGCCTGCGTGTAAAGCTGCTCAACCGCACCACACGTAAGGTTAATGTCACGGCTGACGGTGCCGCCTATTATGAGCGTGTCATTAAGCTTCTGGCCGATATGGATGATGCCGACACCAGCCTTTCCAATGCCTCTGTGCAGCCACGCGGCCGACTGAGAGTGGACGTGCCCAGCCCTTTCGCGCGCATGATCTTGATTCCCGCCTTGCCTGCCTTCCACGCCCGCTATCCCGATATTCAGCTTGATTTGGGTGTGAGCGATCGCATGGTGGATCTGATCGGTGAGAGCGTGGACTGCGTAGTGCGCGGCGGGGAGCTCACGGATTTATCTTTAGTGGCACGTCGCGTGGGTGATCTGACGCTCGGTGTTTACGCCGCGCCAAGCTATCTGGAAAGGGCTGGCTGGCCTTCGCATCCACAAGCGCTGTCACTCCCGCCTCACTACATTGTCGGGTTGAGATGGGCACGTGCGGGTTCGGCTTTTCTCTATGCCATGTGCCGCGATGGAGAGCGTGTTTCCGTGCAAGGGCGCTATGTCATCTCGGTCGACGACGGGAATGCCGGCCTTGCGGCTGGCCTGGCGGGGCTCGGCGTAGTCTGGCTTCCAGACTATATGGCCAGTGAGCACATATCTCGGGGGGAGCTGGTTCGCCTGTTTGATGATTGGCACCTGGAACCGATGCCGATGTACATCGCTTTTCCACCGAATCGGCACGTCAGCGCCAAGCTGCGTGTGTTTATCGATTGGGTCGTCGAGTTGATGGCTCAGCATGCGCTCATAGTTGATCGAGGGGAGAACAAGCCTAACTAATGATGGGGCGGCTGGGCGCCAACTGTTTTGCTGCTCGGCTCAACAAGCCGGTTTCCACCACGCATACATATGCTAAGGTGTTGACCTTCTTAATGCTCCTTTGTTGTTACACCGAAGAGTTGACTGTTGCCCGTGAGAACAGATAGCCGCCTCTCCCGTATGCTGCATGTGTTGCTGCACATCGCGCGGGAATCCCAACCGATTACTTCAGAGCAGATTGGAGCCATGCTGGGTACCAATGCTGCCGTGGTGCGGCGCACTATGGCGGGCCTTCGTAAGGCAGGCTATGTAAAGTCTGAGAAGGGTCACAACGGTGGCTGGCGCATCGCCTGTGATTTGCACAGTGTGACGCTGCTGGATATACACAACGCCGTGGGCGGGCCGCGCATTTTCGCTATTGGCACCGACCGTGATAACCCGGACTGTGCGGTAGAGCAGGTGGTTAATGCGGCGCTTTTTGATGCCATGCGCGAAGCGGAAGCGCTACTGATCGCCCGTTTGGGAGCGATCACGCTGGCGGAACTAGCCACTCAGTTTGACGATATTGCGACGCGCAAAGGCTACCAACTGCCGACGCCTTAATACTTCACCACCTACCCGATTAACGTTAATCGGCATTCTCAACATTGCCATTGACCTCTGTGCGCTTTTTAATGTATCAATAAAAGATACATGAAATGAGTTTATTCACCATGGGCTTAAAAGGCTGGGTGTACACGGAGGAAGGGCAATGAGTTTTGATGCAGTGATTATCGGTGGCAGCTACGCAGGCATGGCGGCAGGGCTACAGCTAGCCAGGGCAAGGAGGAGAGTATTGCTGGTAGATGCAGGACAACCCCGCAACCGTTTTGCTTCTCACTCCCATGGTTTTTTAACCCAGGATGGTGCGCCACCCGCAGAGATAGCAGCAGAGGCCCGTAGCCAACTGATGGAGTATCCAACGGTTGAGTGGCGTACGGGGCGGGTGGAAGCGGTAACGGGGGCCGCTGATAACTTCTTGGTGGCGCTGGCCGATGGCAGCACCTATCAAGCACGGCGCATTATTCTGGCCGCGGGTGTTACCGATGAGCTTCCAGGCTTACCGGGGCTAGCCGAGCTGTGGGGAAAATGCGTTTTCCACTGCCCGTACTGCCACGGCTATGAGCTGGGCAAAGAGGGTATTGGTGTGCTGGCAACCTCAGAACTCGCGATGCACCATGGTTTGATGCTGCCCGACTGGGGCGCAACCACGCTGTTTGTTAACGATGCCTTTGAACCCAGTGTCGAGCAACTGGCTCAGCTTAAGGCGCGCGGTACCCATATCGAATATGGCGCAGCAGAACGCCTTGTGCCGCAAACGGAGGTTGGCGTTGAGCTGGTAATGCAGGATGGTCGAGTGTTTCCGCTGGTGGGCTTATTCGTCGCGCCGCGCATTCACCTTAGCCCGTTAGCGGCTCAATTGGGATGCGAGCTAGAGGAGTCTCCCATGGGCAGCATCGTTAAAACCGATGCAATGCAGGCCACTACAATCCCCGGTGTTTTCGCCTGCGGTGATGTGGCCCGCGCCGCAGGGTCGGTCACCTTTGCCGTGGCCGATGGCGCCATGGCGGGGCTCTCTACACACCGGTCGCTGATGTTTGGGTGTTAAGCAAAAGGCTGACCTATGCAGAACCGCCAAGGGGCATGAAGAGTGCCCCTTGGCGTGCAAGAACTGAGCTAGCGTTTCGTGCGCATGACGATGAGTAGCTGTGTTGCCGTACCTACAGCGGCGATAACCCCCGCACCAAGCGCTAATGTCGCAACGGGAAGGTGGAGGGCAAGCAAAATGCCCCCGCTCGCTGCACCTATCGCACTGCCTAAATAGAGCGCTGATTCATTGAGCGCGACCGCCAGGTTACCGTCGCCGTGGGCTTGGCGCGTACGAACGAGTTCGTTGTTTTGTGGCACTTGCAGCGCCCAGCCCACAGCCCCCCAAAGCGCAATCGGAAGTAACGTCAGCAATGGGTGGATGGACGCCGTGAAAGGCAGAGTAATGAGCGCCAAAAAGAGCAGGAACATAATCGCCAGGGTAATCACAGGGCCGATAAACCTGTCTACCAGAGGCCCAATCAGAAAACTGCCCACGACGCCGCCAATCCCCCACACCCATAAATAGCCGGTAATCGACTGAACAGCGCCTGACTCGCTGGCCGCCATGAAGGGCGCGATAAAGGTATACATGCCCAAACTGGCCACAGCGCCCAATAAGGAAACCGCCAGAATAGCCATGGCATGAGGGCTTCGCAAAATAGCAAGCTTGCGAACAAGTGAAAGCGTTGGGGCGGATGGAAGCGCAGGTAGTTTTACCTGTAGCCCCGCGTAGGCGATTAACCCAAGTGCTGAAATAAGCCACATCGCTGACTCCCAGCCTAAACGCTCCGCCAGTAACAGGCTGATAGGCACCCCCAGCACCGTGCCGCTCGCCATGCCACCCATAATGATGGCAATCGCTTTACCGCGATGATCCTCATGCGTTATGGCGGCTGAGGCGGCAATCCCCATGGCCAGATAGACCCCAGCGCCAATGCCTGCGATGGCTCGCCATAGAGCGAGGGAGGTAAAGCTTGTGGCCAGCGCGCTCGCGATATTGGCGAGAATAAAAACGGCCAGTGCCACTAGTAACCCCAGGCGTTGTTGATTACCAGGCAACAGGGCAACGACGACAGGCGAGCCTAAGCCATAGGCTAAGGTGAATGCCGTGACTAACTGAGCAGCCGTTGCAGCAGAGACACTAAAGGCGTCTTCGATAAGTGGAATAAGCCCCGCAGTCACATAAGAGGCCATCCCCAACGCAAATGCACCCAGGGCTATTAAATAAACCGATAAACGAGGTTGATCAGCCATCACGCTCTCCATGTTAGATAAGGATCGTAAAATCACCGGTAGTTCTGCCAGTGAGAGGCTATTCTGGAGAGGCTTTAAAAGGGGTACAATTTAACTGTTTATGCTATTACTAAAAGTGATAAGTTATTAGAGGTAATGAGATGATCGCTGTCCGGACGCTTACACGAACGCGAGAAGACTTGGCTGAGTTTCTACGCACGCATCGCGAAAAAATTGCGCCGGAAGAGGTGGGGCTGCCTCCCGGAAGACGGCGGCGCACGCCAGGGTTAAGGCGTGAAGAAGTCGCCGCTTTAGCAGGTGTGGGGCTGACTTGGTATACCTGGTTGGAGCAGGGCCGCGATATTAGCGTATCGGCGACCTTTCTAGACAATCTATCCAAAGCGCTCAAGCTGGATGCGGCTGAGCGCCGACATCTATTCTTGCTTGCCCATCAGCGGCTACCTTCTGAGCTAGGTAAAACCTGGTGCAGTGTGCCGCCGCTGGTTCAAACGTTGATGGACGACCTGCCTACGCGACCTGCGTATATCCTGAACTTGCGCTGGGATGTGCTGGCGTGGAACGGGGCGGCCGATAAGCTGTTCAACTTTTCTTACCATGCACCAGAGCGCCGCAATATGCTGTGGTTGTTATTTACCGACCCTGCCATGCGTCAGCGCTTATCACCCTGGGAAGCGCAGGTCAGCCAAATGCTATCCAGTTTTCGGCGCGACTTTGCCCGAGCGGCGCAAGACCCCACCATTGATGAGCTTGTCGAAGAGTTAACCAAGGTATCGCCTGAGTTTAAGCAGTTGTGGAAAACCCAGGAGGTCAACGCCCCTTGCCAGGGAGTACGCCATCTTTACCTTGAGGAGTTGGGCGAAGTAGCGTTCGAGCACACGACGTTAACCGTCGATGAAGAGCGCCATCTACGGTTGGTTTATTATGCGCATAAGGGAAGCGAAGCCAAGGAGAGTACCTTCAATGAGTGGGTGTTGGACTGATCTGCTCTGGTAACAAGCCAAAGTAAAGGCCTTTTTCTGTTGTCTTTTTTAGCGACCGTTGCATCTCGGTAAGGCATACCTATCGCCAACCCATTACCCCTGTAAATACGCCCCAGGCAACCGTGCTGCCAGAAACTCCATAAACAGTCGGGTGCGCTGGGAAAGCGTGGTTTGGCGGTAATACACGGCGTTCACAGCTTGGGTCTGCATTTCTGTACAGCCGGGTAGTACATCCACCAGTGTGCCGTTGCGACGGGGAGTGATGGTCATAAAGTCGGCCAGGCAAGCAATGCCTTCTCCCGCAATGGCGAGTTCTATCAACGTGCTGCCGCTAGAGGCCGCCAGCGTTGGGGTAATGTGTAAAGGTTTACCATCGGCGCAGCACAGCGGCCAGCGGTTGAGATGATCGAGCTGACTGAAGCCTAGCAAACTGTGCTGTTGAAGATCGTCGATGCTTTGCGGGGTGCCGTGGCGTTTAAGATAAGCAGGACTGGCCAGAAGGCGCAGCGGACTGTAGCCGAGCAGGCGAGCGTGAAGCGATGAGTCCTCTAGTTTGCCGATGCGGATGGCCAGATCAGCACGCTGCTCCAGCAAGTCGACAAAACGGTCATGAGTGTCGAGTTCCAGCGTAATGCCTGGGTAGCGGGCACGGAACTCACTAATCACCGGCACTATCACGAACTGCATAAAGCTGGGGGCGGCGTTGATCCGTAACCTGCCATGAGGCTGATTGTGGCGATCCAGCATCGCCTCTTCGGCCTCTTCCACGGCGGCGAGAATACGGCGGCAATGATTTAGGAATGTTTCTCCCTCCTCAGTCAGCTCCAGGCGACGCGTGGTTCTACGTAGCAGGTTAGCGCCGAGTTTTTGCTCCAGGCGGTTGAGCGCACGGCTAACCCCAGAAACGGTAATACCAAGCCGTTCGGCGGCACCGGTGATGGAGCCGCTATCGACTACCGTCACAAAGGCCTGCTGCTCTTCAAGGGTGCTTTTCATTGAGTGCTTTTCATAACGTTATCGGCTGCCTGAATGGCAAACACCATTATTGTTGATTTTAAGTCAAAAGTGTATTGCTGAAGCGTTGCTATTTTTTAGCATGCTTTGAATCCACAATACCGCTCATTAAACGCCATGCCAAAGAATATAAGCATGGATGTCAGGCTATCATGAGAGGTTTTGTTAATGAAGGTTTTGCTGATTAACGGCAGTAAAGCGTTTGCTCACTCTGGAGGTGAACTCAATAATACGCTGCACAGCGTGGCGGTGAGCACTCTGCAGGAAATGGGCTATCAGGTACGCGAGACGGTGGTTGATCAAGGCTATGATCTGAATGCCGAGGTGCAGAATTACCTGTGGGCGGACACCATTGTGTATCAAATGCCTGGCTGGTGGATGGGCGCGCCCTGGATTGTTAAACGCTACATTGATGAGGTGTTCACAGAAGGCCACGGGGCGCTCTACGCCAGTGATGGCCGCAGCCGCCAAGACCCGACCAAGCAGTACGGAAGCGGCGGCTTGCTGCAAGGCCGCCGCTACATGCTCTCGTTAACCTGGAACGCCCCTTCGGAAGCGTTTGGGGAGCCGGGCAACTTTTTCGAAGGGCGTGGTGTGGATGGTGTCTACTTCCCGTTCCACAAGTCTCAGGAATTTATCGGCCTAAAGGCGCTGCCTACTTTTATTGCCAACGATGTGATGAAAGTACCGAATGTGGAGCGCGATACGGAGGCTTACCGTAACCACCTGCGTAAAGTGCTTGGCTAAGGCACTCGGTTAAGAAATGCCCGCCCTGTGAGGTGGGCTTTTTGGGCTATATTATTTGACTTAGCGATCTCGATCCAAGCTTTGCACCGTCAGATCCAGCGCCTTGTACATATCCAGCCGGGCTGAAAGGCCGATATCCGGGTGATTCAGCTCGTTGGCTCGTTCGGAGGGCAATATTGGGGCAGTCAGGTCATCCGCGTCAGTCGGCTCGAAATCATACTCTTCACCGATGGTCATGGCGCTACGGCGCAGCAGCATGCGTAACTGCGCCGGTGTAAGCTTGGGGTCAATTGACATCATGGCCGCCAGCAGGCCGCCAACCAGCGGTGTCGAATAGGAGGTTCCGCAGTGAGCCGGGCCTTGCTCACCTTCTTTGAGAGAGGACCCTCGAACACAGGCCGCTGCCGTTATATCCACACGCATATCGATATTAGACGCGCGCCGTTTGACCACGTAACGGGGATCATCAACGTCCACATCCTGATCGCTGCGCTCATGGCCACCGACCACGAACAGTTGGTCGGTTACGAAAGAAGAGGGCAAACGATAATCGTCGCTTCCCGAAAAGGAGGACGCGTTGCCCGCTGAATTGACGACCACCACATCGGGATGCTCCTCGCGAAGCCACAGGAAGAACTCTTCAAGCAGTTCCTCGTAACCACTCATGGCGATACCTGAACGCACCAGTGAATCGACTTCTTCCCCGTTAATGTCGATTGCTCCGACGCGATGAATGCCCCAACTCCAGTTGAGTACGCGTACGCCGTCTTCCACCAGGTTCACCGAAGCGGCAACGTTGGCGGTAATGCCCGCATCCGAATTACGATCCACAATCACATCGAAGCCCGGGCCTACCTCGTCCAGCCCACGCAGAAAGCCACTGTTGCCCCCTTCATTCCATGCCGCGGCAAATACACCGGCGACCGTTGTGCCATGGCCGTTGGGCTCGGCGGCATCGCGGGCATAAACACAGGTTCTCGTCGAGTCAGTACGGCAGTCACCCAGGTAATCGGCAAAATCCGGTGCGTCAAAGTCGACTTCCCGTTCAATGACGCCAATGCGTATGGGCTGTAGCTCGATATTCCCGCCCTGGCCCTGGGGTGAAAGCCGTCGCTGGTAAAAATTGACGGCATCCAGAAAACGGTTAGACGCCCACTCCTGATCATCAGCGTTGGGTGGTCTGTTCGTCTCGTTCTCAATGCTCTCTTCTGCCCCCGACTCTTCGACCACCACTGCATCCACACTCACTTCGCTACCCAGCCTTAGCACCATTGCGTCGCGTTGCTCCAGGTTACTGGCGGGTAGGCGAAGCTGATAGGTGTTAAGTGGTGGAATCATGCCGACCATCTCGGCGCCGTACTTTTCTGCTAAACGCTGGGCTTCTTGGGCACCGTCATGGCTCTCTTCAATAATCAGGCTGATCAGGTCGACGTAGGTAGTCAAACCATCCATGTTTTTTGCTACTTCTTGATCAGTGGCCGCTACCACATGACTGCCCTTGAGGCTGATCCAAACTGGATTGCTAGACTGCTCTTGCTGCTCAACCCACAATGGCCCGCTTTCTGCATCGGCGCTCCTGAGACGTACACGCACTCGGTTATTGTTGTGGGTGAGGTCTTCTGCTGGGAGTGGTGTACCGTTTAACTTCACCTGAAAGTCGCTGCTATCAAGGCCGCTGACATGCAAGCAGAATTCTTGGGTATCCATCTGAAGCAGATTGCCGCAGCGTTGCAGTTGTTTGACTCGCAAAGGTTGTTCGCCGTGTTCAGACTGCTCGGCAACCGCAGCAGTTCCGGTCAACATTAATGCCAACACCCAAATCAGCCGAACAGTGCGTAAATACGTTACTGCCATATGACTACTCCAAACGGTATCCGATTGACTGCATGCAGCATAAACGTATTGGCTGAACAGAACATGAACCGTTCAGTAAAAGGGGATGGGTTTATGTTTAACGGCTAAAACGATAACGGAGTTTAGGCAGTGTACGGGCAATCGGGGGTAGGCGGGTCGCCATGATAAGCGCAGCAATCGCCGCGTACATCGCCCACTCTTGCATATCGGCGCGCACTACCCAGAAAAAGTGCAGTAGAACCAGGCCCAAAATGGCGTAGGAAAATTTATGCAACGGCTTCCAGCGTTTGCCGAGGCGCTTCATCGCCCAGCGGTTGGAGGTAGCTCCTAGCACGGCAAGGCCGATCAACGCGATCATGCCGACTACAATATAGGGCCGTTTTACCAGTTCACTACCCAGCAGCGCCCAGTTCAACCCCAGGATAAACAGGGCGTAGCTAAGCATATGCAGGGTCGCATAGGCGAGCGTCCATAGACCCAACTGCCGCCGGATTAACGCAAAGCCTTTCCAGCGGGTGAGCTTGGTAAGGGGCGTAAGGCTAAGGGTAAACAGCAGCAACCAAAGCGCGCCGATGCCGATGTTCAGCAGTAGGTAACGCCCCGGTTCGGGGCCTGCAGCGTTGTTCGCCACCTGCCAGCCCCAGAATACCAGCGGCGCTAGCGCCGCTAAAAAAACGCTCACGCGCCAGAGTAGCCATGTGCGCTGTGTTGCCATTAGTAGTTAGCTCTCAAATCTAACCCCGCATACATATCGGCGACTTCATCGGCATAGCCGTTAAACATCAGGGTATCAATGGTATTCGGATTGAACAGACTGTTGGGCAACCGGCGCTCGGTGGCTTGGCTCCAGCGGGGGTGATCCACCTCTGGGTTCACGTTAGCGTAGAAGCCGTACTCATCAGGGGCGATTTGCTGCCAGGAGTTGACCGGCTGCTCTTCCACCAGCGATATACGCACAATCGACTTAATGCTCTTGAAGCCGTATTTCCAAGGCACTACTAACCGCAAGGGCGCACCGTTTTGGTTGGGCAACTCGCGGCCATACATTCCCATGGCCAGTAGCGTTAGCGGGTTCATGGCTTCGTCCAGGCGCAGTCCTTCCACGTAGGGCCAGTCGATCAGTGCAAACGATGATCGCTGCCCCGGCATCTGCTCTGGGTCGACCAGGGTTTCAAAGCGAACGTATTTGGCTTTGCTGGTGGGGTCGGCGCGCTTGATGACCTCTGCAAGGGGAATGCCTAGCCAGGGAATCACCATCGACCAGGCCTCAACACAGCGTAGGCGGTAAATGCGTTCTTCAAACTGTGATGGTTTGGCGAAGTCCTCTAGTGCAAAGCGCCCACCGTTATTGACTTCACCATCAACTACCACGCTCCAAGGCTGGGTTTCCAGGCTGCCTGCATGGCGGGCGGGGTCGGTTTTGCCAGAGCCAAACTCGTAGAAGTTGTTGTAGCCGCTGGCGTCCTCAAAGGGGGCGATTTTGTCTTTTTCGGGGTTGCTAGGGGTGACGGCTTCCCACTGGGTCTCGCTGATTTTCTCCTTTAGCCACGCTGGCGCATTGCCATCAGGGACGTCTGAGTAGTCGGCATTCGCTTGGGCGTGGCCGGCAAGAGCCAGCCCCGCACCTAAGCCTGCCATACCCCCCATGAAACGACGACGGGAGAGGTAGATAGATTCCGGCGTGACATCTGACTCATGTAAGTCACTCGGTTTGGCAATCTTTATGAGCATGAGGTGCCTCCTGCTGGGTTAGGCCGGGCGGGCTATAGCCAATCTATAACATCGTTTTAACGAGTGTCATTTCGATGCTGGAACAAGTAAAAAGTTATACACAACTTGTAAGAAATAGTATCTAAACACAAGAAGTGATGAATCTTTTTTGCTTGCCGTAGAAGCCTGCCTTACGAATGATAGGAATGGCTGGCTTAATCCCTCTACTATAGACACGTTTTTAGGCCTAATGTCTCTCCTCTATCGACAAGGAACACCATGGCTTCTACACGCCGTGAACTGATGGCATTAATTGAACGCAATGCCATACCACCTGAACAGGTGTCGCGAGCTGTCAAGGTTGCCGGACTGCAACCTTCACCACGTGAATGGGCCGTATTTGTCGATCGGCTTTTACTATGGCTGGGAGGTTTGGCGCTAGCTTTCGCGGTACTGTTTTTTGTGGCCTATAACTGGGCTGAGATGGGCCGCTGGTTACGCTTTGGCGTGGTTCAGGGCGCGCTGGTATTAGTGGTAGGGGTTGCCGTGTGGGGTAACACCAGCCGAGTGGGTGCCAAGGTCGCACTAACGGCCGCATCGCTGTTGGTGGGCGTTTTGCTGGCGTTATTTGGCCAAACGTACCAAACCGGAGCCGATCCGTGGCAGCTGTTTTTCATCTGGGCCCTGTTGATCCTGCCTTGGGTGTATATCGTTCGTTTTGAGCCGCTTTGGTTATTGTGGCTTGGGTTACTTAACGCGGCGATAGGGCTTTATTTTCACACTTGGGGCGGGGTGATGAATGTTTGGTTTGCGAGCAGCGAGGCTGTTTTCGGGTGGCTATTTATGCTCAATACCATCGCTCTTGCCGTGTGGGAATGGGGAGGGAAGTGTCGAAATTGGCACGTAAGCCCTTGGTCCCTACGCATCTTGGCGTTGGGAAGCGGCGTTTCTATCACGCTATTAATGATGATTTATGTCGTCGATACCACGCCGTCTTTTGCACCAGTGCTGGTGGTATATCCCCTATGGTTGATGGCGTTGTATGGCGTTTATCGACACTGGCGTTCTGATGTGCTGCTGATAGCGGGCGGATGTGTGTCGGCAATCAGCGTTGTGGCGCTACTGCTGGCCAGACTCTTGCTATGGGAAGGGGATTGGCAGGAGGGGAGTTTATTGATGATTGCTATTGCGGTATTGGCGATGGGCGCCGGGGCCGTCGTGTGGCTGAAGCGACTACACCAAGAGGCTTCCCAATGACGCGCAATGCCGATGATTTAAAAGCTCGACTGAGCCAAGCGGGCATTATTATAAACGAGCCGACCACCTCTACGCAGTTGGGAACACCTTGGTTTGTGCGCCTGCTACAGGCGTTTTCTGGCTGGCTGGCAGCGCTGTTTCTGCTTGGTTTTATCGCAATGGGCATGGTGTTTTTAGTGGAAAGCTCAGCGGCGTCACTGACCGTAGGGCTTGTTATGATCAGCGCCGCTTTTGGGCTATTTCGCAAGGCACAAAGTGATCTACTCGAACATTTGGGTTTGGCGATTAGCTTCTCCGGGCAACTACTGATCGCCTGGGCATTGGCTGCGCTTTGGGAGGCTTTTACTTACCCATTTTGGTCGCTGCTGGGATGGTCGCTGTTTGGCTTACAGTGCGCACTGGCACTGGTAATGCCGAGTCAGGCGCATCGTGGATTTTCTGCCTTTGCTGCATGCGTGGCGCTATATATGGCGTTGGCAGCGAACGCCATGGGGCCAGTCGCCAGTGGCATGGCGCTGCTGGCACTTACCGCACTTTGGGCTCATGAGTTTCGCTGGCCAACGCACATAAACCACGTGCAGGCGTGGGGTTACGGCTTATTGGTGGGCATGCTGGCCATTCAGGGATTAGCCCATACCGGCCAATCGGTGTTGTTTGTTGATGGCATGGCAGGTAGTGCTTGGAGGGAATTACTGCCGTGGTTAAGCGTTGCCTTAATAGCGCTCGCTCTGCTGCTGGTTTTTCATGGGGTTTTCCAGAACCTTATTTCATTCAAGGGGCGCTGGGCGGCTTACGCTGGCGCTGCTGTATTGCTTATTGTGTCATTCCATCTACCGAGTGTTGGGCAGGGCGTGGTGGTGATGTTATTAGGCTTTACCATTGGTCATCGTGTACTGGTTGGCGCAGGTGTATTGTCGCTGCTGCTGGGTATTGGCAGCTATTACTACTGGCTGGATTCCACGTTGCTGATGAAGTCACTCACGCTACTGGTAATAGGAGGACTGCTCTTGTTACTGCGTTGGGCGTTACGCCAGTGGCTAAATACAAAGATGGCCACGCAAGGCGACAGGAGCTTAGACCGTGATGCATAGTGCCGTGATGCTTAGTGCCATGATGCGTAGTGCTAAGTGGAGCCGGGTCGTTATCGTTGCGACCATGTTGTTGATCTTGGCGGTGGTGAACGGAGCGATTTGGCAGAAAGAGCGTCAACTATCGGAGGGAGAGGTCGTCTACCTAGAGCTGGCGCCGGTCGACCCGCGCTCGTTAATGCAGGGAGACTACATGGCGCTCAATTTTGAACTGAGTAACGATATTCAGCGTGCGCTTCAAAGCCGCCATGACGGCGACACCCTCAAGGCACGTGATGGCCACGCCGTTGTGCGCTTGGACGAACAAGGCATTGGCCATTTTCAGCGCTTGGCAGATGGCCAAAGCGCACTTAAGAATGACGAACGACGGCTGCACTATCGGTTGCGCAATGGTCAAGTGCGCTTCGCTACCGATGCTTTCTTTTTTCAGGAAGGTCACGCTGAGCGATATGAGTCTGCCCGCTACGGCCAGTTTCGGGTGAATGCCAAGGGCGAGCCATTATTGGTTGCTTTATATGATGGTGCGCTTAAACCATTGGACGAGGCGGTTAAGTAGTATTTATTGATTATGGTTTGCTGTTTGCTGACTGTTCATTACCCCTGGCTTCGCCTTGCAACGTTAAGAAAGGTAGGCTGTAATTTGTCCTCTTACTGACAAGGATGGCCTGTTTTAACCAGCGGGCTGGCTAAGTTAACGGCTTTTCGTTGGTAAGAAAGTGGCCCATCTCAACTAATAAGGTATGTATGAAAGTAATCAGCTCGTGGCTCGCATGGGGTTTGTTAGTACTGGCGCTGACAGTTTCCAGCCTATGCGTGGCGCAAACTCAAGGAGGAGAGAGCGAGAATCATCGATGGTTTACCGTCGATGCGTTAAACGAGGGGTTGGGTGAACCGCCTGAAGAAGCGAATCGGGTGACACCGCGTGAATCGATTAGAAGCTTTTTAGACCTTACCAACCAAGAAGAGTATGAAGCCGCTGCCCATATGCTCAATCTCTCTGACCTTTCAGAAGGGGAACAGCGAGAACAGGGGCGTGAGCTGGCCCGGAAGTTAGCCGAGATTTTCCAGCGCGGTGAATGGCTGAGTGTTTCTGATCTGCCAGGTAGAGAGGACGCTGTTATTGAAGATTCTACGGGCCAAAACCCCCGCGTCGGCGAGCCCCGCCGCAATATCGAGGTGTCCTCCTTAAAAGCGGACGGGGAAACCTACGATATTCGACTGGGCCGATACCGGGTGGGTGATCAGGAACCGGTCTGGCTGATCATGCCCGTCAGCGTGTCGTATATCCCGGTGCTGTATGAGCAGTACGGTCCATCAATGTTGGAAAATTATATTCCTGAACGCTTCCAATCGTCGTTTGGCCTCCTGAGGATTTGGGAATGGATCGCCATTCCGGTCTTTTTGCTGTTCGTAGGTATGGTCGGTTGGGGCGTTCATCGCCTAATCGGGTTGATGTCGAAATGGCTGCCTGCGGGCGTATCGACCATTTTTGCCAGTCAAATTGGCTTGCCTGCGGCACTAATTGCGATGTCGTTGATCACCCAGATGCTGCTGGATTATGTAGTATCGTTTTCAGCAGTCGCTACGACGACTTTTCGGGTTTTATTAATCAGTATCTTGGCTTGGGGGGCCGGTACGATCGCACTTCGCCTGGTGGATATCATCATGCTGCGGATGACGCGCCGATTAGTGGGCGAAATCGATGATACGAAACCCCGCGACGAACGTCGGCTACTAACCTCACTCTATGCGCTGCGTCGGGTCATTATTCTGATTACAGTGACCGGCGTTTCTATTTACATACTGGGCCAGATTCAGCTCTTTGAATCACTTGGCCTTTCTATTCTGGCATCTGCCAGCGTGTTGGCGGTGCTGGTAGGTGTCGCAGGTCAAGCGGTGCTAGGGAATATCCTGGCGTCGTTCCAGCTGTCATTTGCCAAGCCTATTCGTATTGGCGATCTGGTGATTTTTGAAGGCCAGTGGTGCTACGTAGAGGGCATTTTTTATACCTTTATTCGATTAAGGTCATGGGATGAGCGTCGTGTGATAGTGCCCGTTACCTACTTTACGTCGAAGCCTTTCGAGAATCTATCCGTCAAGAGCACCAAGATGTATCGGTTTTTGGAGCTCACCCTCCATTTAAGCGCTGATATTGGTCTCGTTAGGGATAAATTCATCGAATTCGCTAAAGAAGAAAGCAACGTTATCGAGCATCATAAACTGCTGTGCTACGTGACCGGCCAAACCGGTACGGCGCAGACCGTCTCCTGTTACCTGATGACCTCAGATCCATTGGCCGGCTGGGCAGCAGAAATGAACGTTCGCGAGAAGCTAATGACTTTTATTCGTGATAACCATCCCGAATGGTGGCCCAGGGAGATCGTGGTGATTAGCCATCACGATATCGCCCGCGGCGAGCAGGCTAAGCGCTCGGAGAAAGGGGATAGTGTTGAGACGGATAGTTCTGAAGCGAACAGTTCTGAGGTAAATTCATCTGAATAGTAGAAGACGCTTGGGTTGAAGAAAGTCCACTGTTTGGGTATTCAACCGATAAAATAGTCTTTGTTTCTGCTTGCGAAGTCAGGAAGCTTCTTATTATGGCGCTACAAGTAGTTCAGCGCTTATTGCCCGGTTGGGGCGTTACTTATGCCCCTCCTGGTGATGGCCCTTTTCCAGCCATTATGTTGTTGCACGGTTCTGAAGGCGCATGGGCAGGGTGGAGCCATCGTGACGCGATGCTATTCGCCGCCCATGGCTTTTTGGCGTTTCCCTATGGCTACTCTAACGGCGGTAATGCCTGGAACGCGGGGCATATTATCGATTACCCACTGGATCGCAGCGTAGAGGCGTTTAAAGCCTTAAGGAGTTTCCAGTTCGTTGGTGAGCGGGTTGGGCTTTATGGTGTCTCACGCGGTGCCGAGCACGTGTTATTGCTCGCCTCACTGATGGCCAGAGATAACGTAGCAGGTATGCCCGATGCTATCGCTGCTCATAGCCCTCCAGACGTCGTGTGCGGGGCCTTTGACGCACGTAGTTTTCGCGATGGAGGGGATCCAGGCTATGCTAGCAAACGCGCTTGGATATGGCGTGATAGTCACGCAGGTTTGCTGCCGACCACGCCGATCGAAATCGAACGCTACCCTGGGCCGTTACTGCTTTCCCATGGCACCAAAGACCGGATGTGGTCGGTGGAAATGACTAAACGCCTGGAAGAACGCCTGCGCGAGCATGGTCGCCACCCTGAGATACATTATTATGAGGGGGAGGACCATATACCTAGTAGCTCTGGGCAGAATAAGCACTACGAGCTACTCCTGGAGTTCTTTTCAAAACACCTGTAAGTCACTGTTCATCATTTTCCCATCCGAAAAGCCTATCTCGGTAGCTAAGAGGTGTAGCGTTGATAATGGCTGCTTGGGGCAGGTTGTCGATATACGCTCTCGGTTGCAGCCAGGGCTGCTCGTCGCTGGGTGGCAACCACTCAATGCGGTCGTTAAATAGCGCATCATCAATCTCTAACACCAACGGTGCTTCTGCGTAGATGAAGTATTAGTTGGCGATAAAAAGAACAGCTTCTTCAACATTCAAATGAACGCAGTCGAGCTTATGATCGTTTCCGCAGCGAGGTACATAGCCAAGTTGCAGAGTTTGATCCCAAATAGTTTTACTAACGACTCTGAATAAGCGCATAAGATCTCCAGTGGTTTTTTGCTCCGACTAAGTCAGCTTAAAACCTAAAGTTAAGTTGAGGTCAAGTGGCGCTTAAGTTGTAGTGTCTGGCAGAAAGTTAAGTAGTCGTCAGCCCCTGTGTGGTGGCGACAGCGAAATCGCTAGTCAAGACTTAGAAGCTAAAGCGATGTGTCACGAAAGTGTGTAGCTTCTTGCGTTAACCACTCTATAAAGCGAGCTACCGCCGGTGGCGCTTCCCCCTCACTTGGCAGAATCAGGTCGTAGGCGAACGGAGAGTTAAGGGGATACTGCTCCGCAAAGGGGCGTACCAAAACACCGCTCTCCAGCCGGTCAGCTACCAGCGGGTAGCTGGCGAGTACCACTCCTTGCCCAGCAATGGCCTGATCCAGAGCCAGGCTGTAAAGCGAGTATTGTCGTTGGTTGGGCATCTTGTTTAACGTTACCCCGGCGCTTTTAAACCAATCGCTCCAGCTTGGAATGGGGTGGCCTGCGTGGCTGCACCACTCCACGGTGAGCAGTGTCTGTGCCAGCAAATCCTTGGGGGTTTGTATGCTTGCCTGCGCTAATAGGGAGGGCGAGCAAACCGGAAATAGTGTGTCTTCAAACAGCCGCAGGCTGGTGACACCGGGCCAAGGTCCCCGGCCGTAGCGCAGCGATAAGCGTGCCCTATTGGGCAACCATAGCGGTGGCGTTAAGCGCGCCTCGGCATCCAGAGAGACTTCTATTTCTCGTTCATTAGCTTCAAAGCGGGGTAAGCGGGGGAGTAGCCAGAGTTGTAGGAACGAGGGCGGTGCACTCAGTAGCAATCGAAAGGCCTCTTCCGAGCGCTCGGTGATGTTCTGTATGCCGCTGGCGATACGCAAAAGGCCCACTTGTACATCTTCAGCCAATACCCGGCCTGCTTCAGTGGCGAAAACCCCATTGGCATGACGTTCAAACAATACCACGCCTAAGTGATCTTCCAACTGTTTGACCTGTCGGCTAACGGCACCGGGCGTCACCCCGAGGCGATAAGCGGCGGCTTTGAAGCTATTTTCTCGGACGGCCTCGGCAAACGCGCGCAGTGCATTCAGTGGTAGCCTTTCTATTCTCATTGCGTGAGATTTCCTAAGCCTAGACCCGATAACTAATCGTTTGTAAGCCATTGCCCTTACTGCTGCAATGGGCACCTATATGTTATAGGAGCCCACAATGAGTAATCAAAGAATAGTCTCCAACAACCATACTGCCTGCATGGTTGGTCGATCACAACGAAAGTCAGTGGACGCAACGGCAGCATCGTTGATGCTGCTATTTTGCCTAGTGTTGGGTTTTCAGCAGGTAGCGATTAAGGGTGTGGCTGAGGATATCTCACCCGTGGCGCAAATGGCGCTGCGATCCGCAATGGCAGGATGCCTCGTAGGGTTATTGGCCTATTGGCGCGGTATTAGCTGGGCGGATGCGGGTCACCACTGGGCCCCAGGGGTGTTGGTTGGTATCGGTTTTGCTGCTGAATTCGGTTTTGTTGCGTGGGGGCTAACCTACACCTTGGCGTCCCACATGTCGGTCTTTCTGTATACTGCGCCCATCTTCGCTGCTCTGGGTTTGCATCTTTGGGTACCCGGTGAGCAGCTCTCCATTCGCCAGTGGTGTGGCGTTGGCTTGGCATTCCTGGGAATGGTGGTTGCCATGGCGCCAAGCGGTGCTTATAGCATCGAGATTCTAATCGGTGATGCACTGGGCTTGCTGGCAGGGCTCGCTTGGGCGGCCACGACCATCGTGATCCGCAGGACATCGCTTTCCGAAGCGCCAGCAGAACTCACTCTGAGCTATCAACTGAGCGTGACGGCGTTGTTGCTCCTGCCGGTGGCGGCTATATCCGGGCAGCTAATGAGCGCGCAGTTTACCCCGGTGGCGATAGCCAGCCTCGGTTTTCAGACGCTGATCATTTCGTTTGCTGCGTTGCTGTTATGGTTTACCTTGCTGCGCCGCTACCGCGCTTCGCAGTTAGGCGTGTTTTCTTTCTTGGCGCCGCTTTTAGGTATTCTGTTTGGTACACTGCTGCTCAATGAGCCGCTGAGTATTAATTTTATAATCGGCGGCGGCGTTATTTTAGTTGGCATCATTCTGGTGACTCGCTAAACGCATGCACCTATCTACCTCTGCGAAGACACCGATATGAGCATTACCCCTTTTCAAGCGCTGGCCTGCCCGCTAGATGGAAAACCACTCACTCGGTCGGATGGCGCTTGGCGCTGCTCCGAGGGGCACAGCTTTGATATTGCCAAGCAGGGCTACGTTAATTTACTGCCTGTACAGCAGAAGCGCTCCCACGACCCGGGTGATAGCAAAACGATGGTGGCCGCTCGCCAGCGTTTTCTTGGTGCTGGGCACTATCAACCCGTTGCGGAGGCAGTCAGTCATGCCGTGTTGCGCCATGCCGAGGTTCAAGCGGTAGGCAGCCTGCCGTTGAGCTGCCTGGATGCGGGTTGCGGTGAAGGTTACTACCTTCGCCAATTAGCTGACGCGGCGACTAACGCGCAGCCACTTTCACTGATGGGGCTGGATATCTCTAAATGGGCGGTATTGGCCGCAGCAAAACAGGATGCTAAGAAGGCACCGCTAGGTAGCTGGGTCGTGGGCAGTAATGCGCACTTGCCGGTGCAGACGGGAACGCTGGATAGCGTGCTGTGTATGTTTGGCTTTCCAGTGGTAAGCGAGTTTGCTCGTGTGCTGAAAACAGGAGGCGTGCTACTGCAGGTTGAGGCGGGGCCCAATCACCTACGGGAGCTGCGGGAGGTTATCTATCCCACGTTAAAGCCCGAACGCTCGACTGAGACAGAGGTGCCGGAAGGCTTTATTCACCATAGCAGCGAGAGAGTCAGCTACTCGCTTGCTCTAAACGGAAGTGACGAAATTGCCGATCTGTTGGCGATGACGCCGCATCTTTACCGGGCCAGCGCTGAAGGGCGTGCTCGTGCAGCGGCGCTTGAAATGCTGGTGGTGACGGTGGATGTGCGGGTGGTGCAGTGGCGACGCCTCTAGTCGCTTTCAAGCCCAGCGTTCATACACTGCTGGCGCAACTTTTGTACAGCCAAACGCAACAAGGCCCGCATAAGCGGGCCTTGTTATCCGAACCTCGAAAGGTTCGAGCAAATTCTAAAGCGCTAAGCCTTAAGAGGCTTGGACTTAGGAGATTTGCTTGATGTTTGAAGCTTGAAGGCCTTTCTTACCCTGGGTAACGTCAAAAGAGACGTTAGCGCCTTCTTGCAGGGTTTTGAAGCCGTCTGCTTGAATTTCAGAGAAATGGGCAAACAGGTCATCGCCGCCGTCAGAAGGAGCAATGAAACCGAAGCCTTTAGTATCGTTGAACCACTTAACTGTGCCAGTAGACATAGTAAAATCCTTTCGCGCAAAGCGCTTTGTAAAGTTCCTGGTATCACCCAGATTAATAGCGGATAAAACAAGGAATACAATTACAGGCTTGCCGAAAGATCTCGTACACATCTATCTCGTACATTTCTAAATCTTTTTCGTACACTTCTGAAACCATGCTGCTTGCTAACCAACTGACCCTACAATGTCACGAATTGTATCGCTCGTCAATGCTTTTGTTGTTTGTTTTCTAAAGCCGCGGTTATAGACCCTTCTAATACTCATTTCTTTCCAAGGCGAATTTTATGCAGGGGCTTTAACGAAGCCTTACCGGCAGGGAAAAATAGCGAGACCCACTAGCCTAGACAACTTATGTTCTATTTATCAGAGCAATACGGCATCGCTTACGGGTTGATCTACACTTCTTAGTCACGAAGCATTGCCTAATTAACCGGCATGGACGCTACGCACTCAAGGATTAGAGGGCAAACAATGACTTATGATGTGGCCATAGTGGGCGGAAGCTACGCAGGCATGGCAGCTGGACTACAGTTAGCGCAGACACGCCGGAAGGTGGTAGTGGTTGACGCCGGGCAGCCTCGTAATCGTTTTGCTTCACATTCGCGGGGGTTTTTAACCCAGGATGGCAAGCCGCCTCGAGAAATAGCAGCTGCAGGCTATGCAGAGTTAGCGCAGTACTCAACGGTTGAATGGCGCAAAGGCCATGTCGAAACGATTACCGGCCAAAAGGACGATTTTGCACTATTGCTGGCCAGCCCGCAGGGGGTGAATGAGCGTATCTACGCAAGGCGTATTATTCTCGCAGCGGGTGTCGGCGATCAGCTTCCCAACATACCGGGAATAGCCGAATTATGGGGGGCTCGTGTTTTCCATTGTCCTTACTGCCATGGTTTTGACCTGAACAGCGGGCAAATTGGCGTACTGGCCACCTCCGAGTTCGCAATGCACTTGGCAGTACTGCTGCCCGACTGGGGAGAAACAACCCTTTTTCTGAACGACGCTTTTGAGCCCAATATGGCTCAGTTGGAAAAGCTCAATGAACGTAGCACCCATATTGAGCGGGGCGCCGTTAAACGGTTAACTGATGAAGTTGAGAGCGTGGGGTTGGTAATGGCAGATGGCAGGGTGTTTCCGTTAGCGGGCCTGTTTATTGTTACTGAAACCGATCCCAGCCAATTGGCGATTCGGTTAGGGTGCGAGCTTGAAGTGACGCCATTGGGACGGGTGGTAAAAATCAATGCTTCCAAGGCGACATCGGTACCTGGTGTGTTCGCGTGTGGTGATATAGCTCGACCCGTGGGCAATGTGTCGTTAGCGGTCAGTGACGGTGCGTTAGCCGGACAGGCAGCCCATCACTCACTGGTCTTCGGACATTAAGCGTGAGAGCCTTTGTTCATCCACCCGTGTGATCAGCGGTGATTGCGCTGCCTTACATCATCGTCGTGGCTTTAGCGGGGCGAAGTGAGAGATGGCTCCTGGCGATATAGCACCATGCCGCCGTGATAGAGCACGTCATCTATAAATTCGCCATCAGCGGTAAAGCCGGTGTCATCCCAGTATTCGATATAGTTATCGGTTACCCGATAGCGCCCTTGGTAAGCGCTTTTGCGTTCGCCGCGCGCCTCGTCGTATCGGTTATTGGGCAATAGCTCATGGCGAATTCGGCCATCTTTGGTTATCCATATGCCCACGTAGGGATGCTCAGCCATCGCATTATCTCCTGTATCAGGAAGTGTTTGCGCATCTGTGATTATTGGCGACAGGGTGATTATGCCAGCGATGACCAGCTCACGTTTCCAGTAGATGGGAAGGTTAGTCTCTTGCATGTTTAATGCCTCGTTCTAAGCGTCATGCTCGACAAGTCACTCGAGCGTGATGCATGCGGAGTTACAGTCGCCATGTAATAATCCTTCTGTTTATGACTAGTGAGGAAGATTAACCAGTGGCAGCAAAAGCCAATAGACGCAATCCTGCTACATGTTTGCCTAATCCAGTCGTGTGTAGAGCAGGGCGGGGTGATCTAGGGTTAAACAACAGGATTTACGTCCATCGGCGACGGAAGAGCGCAGCATGCGGCAAGCTGGTACAACACTGCCCAGATGGCAAAGTACGTTTTTACATCGAACCCTAGGGACTTAAATGACACGGATATGGAAGGCCTACTCTCAGGCGTCATTGATTTTACGCGTCACCATCGCTCTGGTGCTGGGCGTTGTGGTTGGGCTGGTTGGTGGTGAGCCGGTAGCGATTTGGTTGGCGCCGTTGGGGGATTTACTCCTTCGGCTGCTCACATTTCTGATTGTTCCTATTGTGCTGTTTACGCTGATGGTGGGGGTTAACCAGTCACGGGAGGGCAGTGCAGGCCGTGTTGGCGGCAAAGTAGTTGGCTACTATTTGGCCTCATCGGCATTGGCGATCATGGTGGGTTTGACCATCGCAACACTGTTTAACCCCGGTAGCGGAATGCGACTGGATGAGGAAGCCAGTTTCTCAGTGCCAGACAATCCTGGCGTTGTGGATGCGCTGCTCAACATAGTGCCCAATAACATTATCGGTGCGTTTGCCGACCTCAATATGCTGGGCATTATTTTCACGGCGCTGGTGTTTGGGATTGCACTGCTGAAGATGCGTCAATCGGAACGCCAGCAGGCTATGGGTGAACGGCTTTTTGGCGTGATTGAAGCACTCAATGAAGTCACCTTAAAGGTGATGTCGGGGGTCCTTCATTATGTGCCCATCGGTGTGTTTGCGATTGTCGCCGAAACGGTAAGTCAGCAGGGGTTGGAAACGCTGCTGTCGTTGGGTGATATGGTGGTCGTGCTGTATATCGCACTGGCCACGCATTTGCTGATTTATTGCGGCATTATGCGGCTATTTGGCGTCAAGCTTCGCACCTTCTTCCGTGAGGCAAGAACCCCCATGGCAACGGCGTTTGCCACCCAGAGTAGTTCAGGCACGCTGCCCCTCACTATTAATGCCGCTCATCGCCTGGGAATTTCCAAAAGCATTTATGGCTTTAGCCTGCCACTTGGGGCTACCTTGAATATGGATGGAGCGGCGATTCGCATCGCCATTTCGGCGGTTTTTGCGGCCAACGTAATAGGGGCGCCGTTGGATTTCATCAGCATGGTGCAGATAGTGCTGATAGGGACGCTGGTGTCAGTGGGCACGGCCGGGGTGCCAGGGGCTGGGATCATTATGATCGCGACCGTATTTGCCCAAGTCGGCCTGCCAATCGAGACCGTTGCGCTGTTGACGGCCATTGATGCGCTGGTAGGAATGGGGGCCACCGCATTGAACGTGACAGGCGACCTGGTCGGTACCTCGGTCATTGCTCGAAGCGAGGGCGAAGAGTTGAGAGAGACCACTCTGGAAGACGCCCCGTCACGGGGAACACCGCCATAATAAGAGAGTAGCGAGCAAGCATCATCGATTTATCCGGGAGCTCTCATAATGAATGATCAAGAACTCACCTATTTGACCCGTGCCATCGAACTGGCCGAAGAGGCCCTCGAAGCGGGCGATGAGCCTTTTGGTAGTGTGCTAGTCAGTGCGGAAGGGGACGTGTTGGCAGAGGACCGGAACCGCATTGCTGGCGGTGACGCTACTCAGCATCCTGAGTTTGCCCTCGCGCGCTGGTCGGCACAGCATATGACGCCGGAGGCGCGTGCGAAAGCGACTGTCTATACCTCAGGCGAGCACTGTCCGATGTGTGCTGCTGCCCATGGTTGGGTAGGTCTGGGCCGAATTGTCTACGTTAGCTCGTCTGAGCAGTTAAGTTGTTGGCTCTCAGCGTTAGGTGTGGCGCCACCACCGGTCGCCACACTGCCTATTCAGCAGGTCGTGCCAGGGCTAAAGGTAGATGGTCCGGTAGAAGGGTTAGACGCAAGGGTTCACGCGCTGCATCAGCGTCGACACACTGGACGGGGCTAGTGGCACAAAAAAGCCGCCTAGTTATTTACCTAGGCGGCTTTTCGTACCACTAATTCAGCAGCTTCTATTTCATTAACCGCTAGTGCTTCAAAATCACATAAAACGCATGAATGATGCCCGGTATGAAGCCAAATAGTGTGAGGAGAATATTCAGCCAAAAATGTCCTTTAAAACCAACTTCGAAAAATACGCCGAGTGGGGGAAGGATAACGGCAAAAATCATCTTGATTGGATCAGTCGCTGTGAACGCCATGAAGCCTCCTTTGCTTTCAGGTGTTTAACTTGTACAAGTGTAGGCACTGCCAAAATAATTTTCCATGCCTTGGCGAACTAACTGAGACTCGCCAACTATAAAATCGTTCAATTCCGCTATTATTTCCGCATAGACCATCCGGGAGGGACCCCATGTTAAAAGTATCTAATACATCTCTTTGTTTAATATGCTGCTTTGTGTCAACTCAAAGCTGGGCTCAGGAGAGTCCGGTGAACGACAACACCCTGGCTACGCTGGAAGTGACAGCGCCGCGTTTGTCGCGAGAGCTTTACGCCACCCCAGCCGCAGTTTCTACACTCGACCGTGAAGCGATTGCGCGAGGCCAGCAGCGTACACGGCTGGATGAGTCGCTGGTGCGGGTACCAGGCGTGTTCCTTCAAAACCGTGACAACTTTGCCCAAGGCCAGCGAATCTCTATCCGCGGCTTTGGCGCGCGGGCGCCGTTTGGCGTGCGCGGTATTACCGTGATGGTCGATGGTATTCCTTACACGCTGCCCGATGGCCAGGCGCAGTTAGATGCTATCGACCTGGACAGTGCTGAGCGTATTGAAGTCATTCGTGGGCCTTCTTCGGTGCTCTATGGTAATGCGGCGGGCGGGGTAATTGACATCACCACTGCGGATGGGCGCGATAACCCTGGCACTAGCGTACGTGCCGGAGTAGGAAGCGATGGCTATCGCAAGGCGGTCGTACAAACCGGGGGCGCCCAAGGGGATTGGTCGCATCATGTAAGCGTCTCAGCGCTCAATGTGGATGGCTATCGGGAGCAGAGCTCCACAGAGAAGTATCTATTGAATGCCAAGCTGCGCCGCGAATTAGGTAGCGACAGAGCCTTAACCGCGATTATCAATCTGCTTGAGAATCCTCGTTCTGAAGATCCCGGTGCGCTGAAAGCGAGTGAAGTGGCCGCAGGGCGTGATCAAGCCGCGCCTTACTCGCTCGCCCTAGACGCAGGGCAAAATGTCGATCAACAGCTGCTTGGTTTGCAGTACGAAGATTTATCCGTTGGTCCTGGCGAGCTTTACCTAAAAGGCTTTGTTGCCCAGCGCGATTTTGAACAACAGCTGCCCTATGAAGGCGATAGCCACATCGGCTACCAGCGTGATTACCTTGGTGCGAGCGCTGAGTACCATCATGAAGTCAGCCTAGGCAGCCTGCCGCTGAGTTATATCACGGGTGTTGATGTGGCCCACCAAGACGATGAGCGCTTTCGTAACAATGTAAGCGGTCAAGGCGTTGTCGGCGAGCAGGTGGCTGAAGAGACCCAAACTGCAACCTCGGCTGGGGTCTTTGCCCAGGGCGATTTGTCCTTGACCGATCAAGTAACGCTCTCGCTTGGCGCACGCTTTGATCGGGTGGAATTAGAAGTGGAGGATCGTTATCTGGACGATGGCGATCAAAGCGGTGAGCAAACCTTTGAAGAGTGGAGTGGCTCGGCAGGCCTGAGTTACCGTTATCGCCCGCAGCATCAGGCTTATATTAATACTGGCACGGCATTTGAAACCCCTACGTTCTCAGAGTTTGCAAACCCAGAGGGCGGCGGTTTTAACCCAACGGTTGAGCCACAAAAAGCGTGGAACCGTGAAGTAGGGGTGCGCGGTTATGTTGAGCCGTTGGCTATGGATTACGACTTGGCGCTGTTTTCAGTACGCGTGCGCGATGAGCTGGTGCCTTACGAAGAGGAAGGTGGTGGACGCACTTTCTACCAAAATGCGGGGGATACCGACCGAGACGGCATTGAGCTGGCGCTAGGTTGGCAGCTCGCCGATCAGTGGCGGTTGGATAGCGCCCTAACGCTGGCGCGCTACGAGTTTGATGAATTTGCCACACCGACGGAGAGCTTTGGTGGTAATCGTATCCCCGGCCTGCCCGAGCAAACCTGGGTTAATTTGTTAACCTGGGAGGGGATTGATGAGCGCTTTGCGACGCTGGAGACCCAGTACGTGGGCGATATGGTCGCAGACAACGCCAACGAGACAGAGGTTGATAGCTACTGGCTGGTGAATCTGCGCGTGGGAGATGGTTGGCAGCTGGGCAGCGATACGCGGCTAAATGCATATGTTGGCGTCCGCAACCTGTTTGATGAAGAACACTACGCCAACGTGCGCTTGAACGGTACCTTTGGTCGTTTTTATGAACCCGCCCCAGGACGCAGTGTGTATGGCGGGTTAGAGGTGAGTTTCTAAGCGGCAGGTGAATAATGCAGTTGAAAAAACGGGCGGCCCATCATGTGGGCCGCTCGTTCTCTTTGGTGACGTCGAATTCGCTTTTGATCTGATGATTTTCTGGGTTGCTATTATGGATGGCTAACTAAAAAGCCGCACTATCAATGTAGCGCGGCTTTCAAGGTAGGATTGGGAAGTGTGGTTAACGTTAATCGAGGGCAATGCTCAGCTATCTAATTTAACCAGCATCTTACCGGTATTGCCGCCCTCAAATAGCGCCAAAAAAGCCTCGGGGGTGTTCTCTAAACCCTCTTTCACGGTTTCTTTATAATCAATTTTCCCAGCACTGACTTGAGGCGCTACCTCTTTCAAGAATTCGGGGTAATGTTCCCAATAATCTGCAACGATAAAGCCCTGCATTTTGGCTTTTCGCATGATCAGCTGTGCAAGGTTGCTGGGGCCTGGTGTAGGTTCTTCGGCGTTGTAGTCGTTGATCATGCCGCAAACCGCGATCCGCGCGCCTTCGTTTAATTGGCTGAGGGCAGCTTCAAGGCAAATGCCACCGACATTTTCGTAGTACACGTCGATTCCGTTGGGGCTGGCTAGGCGTATGGCATCACTTAGTTCGTGGGAATTTCTATCGCGATAGCTGACGGGTTCCACGCTGAGCGATTCCAGCCATGCCAATTTATGGGCTGCGCCAGCAATGCCCACGACATGGCAGCCTTTTGCTTTGGCTAGTTGCACGACCATGGAACCAACCGCACCACTGGCCGCACTGACTAAAACGTTATCGCCAGGCCTACATTCAGCGATCAAATTGAGGCCGGTCCAGGCGGTCATCCCGGGCATTCCTAAAACACCCAGATATGCCTGCTCAGGAACATCGATGTCGGGTAGCGGCGTGACTTCTTGTGCGGGCAATTGGGCAATATCACGCCAGCCACCCATGTGGCTGACTTTATCGCCCACGTTGAGTCGCGCGTCATTTGATTCAATCACTTCGCCAATGGCGGCACCTTCCATGAGCTTGCCCAGTTCAAACGGTGCTACGTAGGTGTGAATGCCGCTCATACGACCACGCATGTAAGGATCTACGGAGAGCCAGCTATTGCGAATACGTACTTCGCCTTCGACCAGTTCGGGTAGGGTTTGCGATTCTAATTTGAACAGGGCGCGGTCGGGTAGGCCAGTGGGGTAATCGGTCAGCGTATAAAAGCGCGTCTGCATGGGTGCCTCCTGCAATAAATAACGTGAAAACTCCTTGTAGCATAGAGACCATTAGCCTGCTGGCAAGTTCGTCTCACCATAGCAGACATGCGTATGCGCATAAAAAACAGGGCGATCCATTGCTGGTCGCCCTGTTTGTAGGTTGCTTTCTGTATTAACGATGCTTCGGGTGCTGTCGCATTGATTAGGCTAAGGGGTATCACACTAAAATCAAGGATGTGTTATCCGTTAATCCAACAGCGTTACCATCACTGGAGCCGTGCCGCGACGAATCATGCCAAGTTTCGCTGCCGCGCGTTTGGACAAATCAATAATGCGGCCTTGAATGAAGGGGCCGCGGTCATTGATCAGTACTTCCACTTCTTGCCCTGTGTCTGGGCGTGTCACCAACACCTTAGTGCCGAACGGCAAACTTGGGTGGGCGGCAGTCAGTGCCTGTTGATCGAAGGGTTCCCCGCTGGCAGTGGTTGCCCCTTGAAAGCGGTCACTGTAAAAGGAGGCGACACCTTCCTGTGTTTCTGTCTGATGTGCAAAAGCACTATTGGCAGCGCTACTTACTATTACCGCTGCCAAGCAAATCGTTCGGATCAGTCGTTTTTGAGCTCCCATGGGAGTGCCTCAGTTTTGCGTAGTGCGTATCTCGCATTCGTTGATGAAATACCGAGTAGACCTGCCGATACTACCCTTGTCACTCCGGTTCATCAACCTTTGAGAAGATCGACGCAATTAGGTTCAGTTTCAAGATTTTTTAATCGTTACTCTTGCGCCTTTGATTGTTAGTGGCTTATCGGTTCAAGCATGAGGTTAGTAAAGAATAAACTGCAGTGAACGCACTATTTTTATGAAACGCTCACTTTAATGAGTCAATCACTCTATAATCCCAATTGCTTAATTAATATTTGCCATTTCGACTGAACAGGGAACCGATCATGGCTAGATCTTCTTCACTTGCGTTTGTGTTGGTGGCCGCTGGCGGCGCAGCCGTTGGCTTTCTTGTTGCTCAAGTTATTCCTTTGCAGGGACAAGACATTGATAAAGAGTCCGCTGAACACGCTGAAGTGAGTGATCAGCAATCACGCGCCGAGGCTATTGTAGGCTTGGATCAGATCACCCTTGATGAGCAATTGCGTGGAGAAATAACCTCAGCCAGTGAGCTAAACGGCAACGATGGTAGCCGCTTTACGCGCTATGCAACCTCACTGGAAGAGGGTGAGATCGTCGAAATTTCGCTACGCGGTGCCTTGCAAGGCGTTGTAGCGCTCTATGATGACCAGCTCCAGTTGCTTGATCATGCACCGGTGGTTCGTCACCGCGTTGAAGAAAGCGGCGACTATATAGTGGTCATTAGTGGCGCTGATGCCCATAGCTACGGCCCGTTTACTGTCGACAGCCGTACCGTTGAACTGACAGATGCCGATACAGTGACAGTGGGTGAGCCCATCGATAGCTGGCTGCAAGGTGATGCCCGTGAAATTACGTTAAACATAGAAGAGGCGGGCCTTTATCAACTGGAAATGCGTTCTGATGACTTCGACCCTTACCTAGAGTTAGCAGGGCCGAATGGCTATGCGCGTGAAGACGACGATAGCGCTGGCGATTTGGACGCACGCATTGCCGATTTTCTAGAGGCCGGCGAATACACGCTGACGGCTCGAAGTGCCTACAGTGATGGCAATGGTGTGTACACGCTTAGCGTAGAACCGCATGAGCTACCTGGGGATGGTGAACTGCGAAATGACGGGTCACTCACCGCGGATGAATCACTCAACGGCTGGTACAGTGGGCAAGCATTAAGTTATCAAGTGGAAATTGAAGAAGCTGGCATGTATGAGATTGAAATGACTGCTAGCGATATCGATTCCTATCTAGTGCTTGAAGGGCCTAACGGCTACTACCGTGAAGATGACGATAGTGCCGGTGATCTGAACGCGAGCATTGCTGATTTCCTTGCTCCCGGCGTCTATGAGCTAACGGCACGTACTGCTTATGGCGAAAGCAGCGGTATGTTTACGCTTTCCATGAAGCCCCATGACATGCCTGATGTAGAGCTGCGCAATGAAGGGGCAATCATGCCAGGAGAGCCCCTCAACGGTTGGTATAGTGGCGAGCCACTCAACTATCAATTAGAGGTGACAGAGAGTTCGCTAGTGACGCTGGAAATGCGCTCTGCAGATTTTGATACTTTTATAGAGATTAGTGGGCAAGGCGTTGCAGCCAGCGACGATGATGGTGCAGGTGGCACCGACTCACGCCTTCAAGAGCCATTGTTGCCGGGTACTTATACGGTAAGTGCGCGTGGTTTTAGCGCTACTGGCAGCGGCTTATTTGAATTAAGTCTCGAAATGGAACCGACGGATATTCCCCCAGATCTGTAAACGTTACCCACATTTTTTACGCTCTTCTAAACGCGTTTATCGCTTATAGCGACAAACGCGTTTTTTTCGCTGTAAAGTTGCACAAACCAGCTAGGCTAAAAGGCAGTGTTGATAGCGCCGGATGTTGTCGCGTTCAACGCTGCCTTTTTACGTCAATAATAGGCATGGAACGCTTATGAATCAGCAACGTGAGTTACGCCAGTCAGCACGCTTAATGGTGGTCGACCCTGAAGGCCGATTGCTGTTATTTCGCTATCATGAGGAACCACAGCTCTCCCTTTGGGCCACCATTGGCGGAGAACTGCAAGAAGGAGAAGATTATCCCAGTGCCGCCATGCGAGTACTGAAAGAAAAAGCGGGGCTAACGTGTCCTATCGGCCCGTTACTGCGCGAGGTCAATGAACTTTCTACCGCGGCGCGATCCACGCCCGAGCGCTGGTTGGAGCGTTACATTCTGGTGCGTTGCCCGGTAACGGCTGAGGTTGTCACTAATCAGTCAAGAAACGATGCGCCGTTGAGCGATGAAGAGCAGCCTACTATTCAGGCTTGGCACTGGTGGGCGTTGGAAGAGATGCGCGAAGCCGACCCCGCGCTTTTTAAACCTACCTGGTTGCCTGAGTTGCTCAACGAGATCCTGCACAGCGAGCCAGCGCTGTACTTGGAAGAACGTAGCCTGTTTTCAAAAAGATTAGCGACCGGCTTTGAGGCAGCCAACCACCACCAATAATGCCGCCGCAGGTAAACGCCAGTCGAGCACGCTCATGCCTGCCAATACCAGCAGCAGAGCGGCAAAAATCGGTACGCCATATGCCAGGCTGCCGACCAGGCTGGCGTGCCCCCAGCGTAGTGCTTTGTCCCATGCCACCATGGCCACTCCGTAAGGCCCCAACCCCAGTGCAATGCCCGCGAGTAGGGCTTCACCGCTGGGGAGGGCGAGGTTGCCTTCCAGTACCAAGCTGGCCGCCACGGAGATAGCACATGCAATAAGTAGCAGCCTAGGCAGCAGCGGTGCTAACGCCACCGGTGCTGATTGGCTTAGCCATGAGTAGATCGCCCAGCAGCAAGCGGCCAGCAGCGCTAGCGCATAACCTGTGGTGGCACCTCCCAAGCCCCCATTGATGGCTTGAGGAATCAGCAACAGCGCTGCGCCTGAAAATGCAATCAGTGCGCCGACAACCCCTGCGATGCGCAAGCGACCAAAGCGGCTCCACTGACTGAGCAGCACAAACAGTACGGGCCACGTATAGGTGATGAGGGCAGCTTCGGCAGCAGGCGCTAACCGCATACCAATAAAGTAGGTGCTTACGGCGCCAAAAATGAGAAGCGGAATACCTATCCAAACGCTGACCTGCCAACCCGCGCCACAGGTGGCGACGTTAACACGGCGGCTTAAGGGCAGTGTCGCCAATGACCCCGCTAACAAGGTAACGGCGGTCAGCTGCAAGGGCGGTGTTGCTTTGGCAAATTCTGCCAAGAGCGGTGCTGCACTCCAAAGTATGACGGCCACCAGTGCCGCACTAACACTGTACCAACGTGGAAATAGGGCGGGGGAGTGAACGCGATGCATATTGGATCTCCTTGATTTAAGCAGGTGCCGAGCAGCATACTTCTCATCAAAGCATCACAATATCGATCTTTTATGATCGTTTTTATCATCGATGGTGATATATGCGCGCACCTACCTTAGACCTAACCCTGCTGCGCACTCTGGTAGCGATTGCGGATACTGGCAGTGTGACCGCGGCGGCAAAACGGTTGGCGTACACACAGTCTACTGTGAGCATGCAACTACAACGGTTAGAAGCGCAGTTATCGCTCACACTGCACGAGCGGGAGGGGCGACGGATACGTTTTACGTCTGAAGGCGAGCGGTTACTCAACCACGCCCGGCGGCTATTAGCGCTTAACGACGAAGCGTGGGGCGATATGCAGGCGCGTCAGGTCACCGGCGACCTTACGCTAGGTATACCAGAAGATTACGCCTCGCTTTTGCCCTCGGTCTTTGCTTACTTTCATCAGCTTTACCCTGCAGTAGGGCTTAAAGTGATTTGTGGCACCAGCGCGCATCTTGTTGAACAGGTTAAGGCTAAAGAAATCGATCTTGCCCTGGTAACACGGCAGCGCAACTCGCCGGGGGGCGATGTGATTCGCCGTGAGCCATTGGTGTGGGCCGTGGGGATCAATCAACAGCCATTGCTTAACGACCCGCTGCCGCTGGCGCTTTACTCGCCGGGGGCCGATGTATTTCGTGAAGTGGCCGAGCAGGCGCTGCAATCAGCAGGGCGTAGCTGGCGGGTGGCGTATACCAGCCAATCCATGGCGGGGTTGGCACCGATCGTTACCGCTGGGCTTGCCATCGTGGTAGTGACCCGCAGCATGCTCACTCCGGCGTTGAGGCCTTTAGATGACAGTAGTGGGCTGCCTGCGCTGCCGATGATCGAGCTGGCGCTGCACAGGGCACCTCACCGCCCTTCAGAGCCCGCGCGCCGGCTAGGGGAGTTAATACGCGAGCAGCTAGCAGCGCCTACGCTAGCGCTATAAGGTGTTTTCCATGAGGTTAAGGGCGCGCCTGGGCGAAGGCGGTGACCATGCAATAGAGCACATGGCATAAGTAACACTTAGCGTTGACGGCGGCGCAGTGCTTTAATCAACGCAAGGGGATGTTACTGACTAGAATGAAGAGTCAATGAATTTGCTGTTAGGAGTACTACATGCACGAACTTGATCACTATATCTACCCTCACCGAGTGCTGCACTGGCTGGTGGCTGGTGCAGTATTGCTCTCTCTGGCCATTGGTTTAACGCTAGGCTTTCTGGGGTATGAGCGCACCGTTGAGATAGTAGGCAATACGGTCACGAACCTGCTTTATACCAGCCATAAGACGCTGGGCGTACTGATTCTTATGCTAATGACACTACGCATCATTACCCGTTTGGCATTTGTGGTGCCTGATCACGAACCGCCCTTGAATGCGTTCGAACGGGTCGTTAGCACCAGTGTCCACCATTTGCTCTATTTAGCGCTAATTATAATGCCTTTACTAGGGTGGGCTGCCACGGCAAGTGGTGGCTTCCCCGTTGAGTTTTTCCACTGGCATTTGCCGGCAATCATTGATGAACGCGAACAGCTCTCTGAGCAGCTCTTCATGTGGCATGAACGGCTAGGCTGGACCATTTTAGGCTTAATAGTACTGCACGTTGCTGGCGCGATGTTCCATTGGAAAATCAAGCGCGATAACGTTATGAAACGCATGAGCTTGTTTGATTAATCATTAAGAACTCGCCGAGCCGTAGCGATAGCAAACAGCTGCTTGGTGTGACTTGACGGCGTACATATGGCTATCAGCTTCACGCAGTAAGCTTTCAAGGGTGGCATCTTCTGCTCCCTGGCAAGTACTTACTCCGATACTTACGCTAACGCTGACTCGTGCACCACAGGGAAGTTTGATTGGTGAGCGAATGGCTTGATCAATGCGCGCCACAATGGTTTTTAACGAATCAATGGCTGTTAACGAATCAATGGCTGTTAACGAATCAGGGGTTGCTAGCGAATCAGTAGTTGCTAGCGAATCTCGGGGCTCAATATTCTCCATGAGGATGATGAATTCATCGCCGCCAAATCGCGCACAGTGGTCACCCGTGCGGGCCAAGTGAACAATCCGTTTAGCGACTTTCTGTAATACAAAATCGCCCGCTTCATGGCCGTAGCTATCGTTAATAGGTTTGAAACGATCCAGGTCGAGCATCAGTAGCGCCAGGCGATTACCGTGCTGACGATTACGTTGCAGTGCACTTTCCGCACAGCGCTTCAAACCATGGCGATTTAACAAACCGGTCAGTACATCGCTGTTGGCTAACTGCTCCAACGCTTCGGTGCGGGCGGCAACTTTTTGTTCCAGTAAGGCTTCCTGTTTTTTGAGCGCAGCGACCATCGCCGTTTGCGCCTGTTCTTTTTGCCGCTTAAGTTCGTTGAAGCGCGATGCCAGGGCAAACGAGAGCAGCAGCATTTCTAGAGCTGAACCAATTTGAATACCGTGCAGAGTAATAAAATTAGCCGGAAGGATACCCAAGTTGCGCAGCGCAAAGACCCCTGCGCCTAGCAAAAAAAGCGACCATGCAAGGACGAACAGTCGGGCACTCGGTACACGCCGAAGGCTGCAATAGCTGCCGCATAGCAGGAGCAAGAAAGCCGCCATAAAGCCCGTGACATCCATTAGGTGAAGCGCCAAGGGAATGGGCAGTACTAGTGTGCCAATTACGACCAACCAGCAGTAACTGCGATAAGTGCTAAGTAGATGATGCCAGCGAGGGCAATAAGCCTTTGTGTTAAGGAAGCTCTGCGCAAACAGCGTCGCCATGGCCGAAGCAAAGGTGAAACCCAGCGCCACGAGACGTGCCGTATTTTCACCCAAAAAACTCCAAAACATTAGTGTCCCGATACCGTTGAACGACAGAATAGCTACCCCAAAGCCGCCAACAAAGAGCGAGTAGTAAAGAAAAACGCGCTCTTTTAAACCAAAAAATAGCAATAAGTTATATAAACCCAACGCCAGCAGCATGCCAAAATAGGTGGCCAGCCAAAAATTATGGCGATCGTTTTGGGCGTAAAAGGCCTCGGGGGTTATTAGGTGGTAGCTGAGCATCTTGCTGCCCGGGGCAGCCACATGGGTATACAACGTGACGGTTTCATGGGGGGCTAGTTCCAGTGGGAAGACAGCCTGACGATGGGCGAGTGCGCGCTGCTCAACGGGTACTGCGCTACCGCTTTGCTGCACATCGCTGCCCTGTAAGCGTAGCGTGAAAAGAGTAACGTAATCTAAAAATGGATATTCAAACTGGACTATCCAGCGCTGGGCTTCCGTCGAGTTATTATGCACCTGGGTACGCAGCCACACATCGTGCGGGGTATAGCCGAAATTTAAGTCTTCAGCCTGTTGCGCTTGTTCAAAACGACGAGGTTGGGAAATTAAATCGTTAAGCGTTACAGGCTGTTCGTCTGCGTGCCAAAATTCGGTATAGGGTGCAAGCGAATAACTCGCTTGGCTTGGCGACGCAGCTAGAAGAGTGTTTGCCTGCACACAAGGGATATAAAAAACCGCAAGCAGCAGTAATAAGCCGGTATAAATACCTACCGTTAAACGTTTTAGTTGCATAGGGTACCGCTTTATTAGTTTTTTAACCCCGTGCTTTATTCCCTGGGTTCCCTTGCTTGTACCGGATTGCCACCAATCAGCTTACAGTGTTTAGGTGTATCAGTGACTTAGCAAGCTTTCCAGTACTAGCGCGGCAGTGGAACAATGCTTTAAGCAAAATACTCTGTGCCACGCGGTAAGCACTTTTAGTGTAGACGTAGTTTTAAAATCGTAACGTTTAAATCTCTCATTATTAATAAATGATATGACTTAAAAGATAGGACTTAAGTGTTGTGTAAGCCGTTGTATGAGTTGCCCGCTGTGACGCCAAAAATGCCAGTACAATGGCACGGTCAGAAAGTGCTGAGGGGCGACGCTAGCCAGTTGACCGCTGGCCATTAATTCACCGACTTGCAGCTGCGGCACCATGCCGTAGCCGATACCCGCTGTGGCTAAACGCACAAACCCTTCTGAGGAAGGGCAGAGGTGGTAAGGAAAGTGCCCGTGGAAACCACACTGGGCAAGAAAGCGGTGTTGCAACTGATCATGAGGGCCGAAAACAATGGCCGGCGCACGCCGAAAGCTCTCAACCGTTGGCCCTTGTGGAAAGTAGCGTTGGATATAGGTCGGTGTCGCTAGCGGGTGGTAGTGCATTTCTCCCAGCGCGACGCAGCGTGCACCGGCAATCGGCTGTGGCGTAGCACATAGGCAGGCCGCCACATCCCCATCGCGCAAGCGTTTGAGGCCAACATCCTGATCTTCAATGACCAGATCCAGCAATACACCTTCCTCTTGGCAAATAGCGGCGACGGCTTCGGCCCACCAAGTGACCAAGCTATCCGCATTGATGGCGATACGAAGGCGTGGAGACTGATCGTCCAGCGTAGGGAGCGAGCCACGTAGGTCGCGCTCTAACAGCTGCACCTGCTGGTAATGAGTCAACAGCCGCTGGCCCGCAGAGGTCGGTGCTAAATGCGGATGACGTACCAGTACTGGCTGACCAAGACGGATTTCCAAAGCCTTAATGCGCTGGGACACGGCCGACTGTGAAAGCCCTAACACATCGCCTGCACGTTCGAACCCGTCACACTCGACCACGGTCGCCAAGGCATGAAGCAATTTGTAATCCAGCATGGCGGTTTTCCCAAGGCAGTAAAAAGTGACATAAAACAAAAAAATGATGATTAAGCGGCGTATCGTTCTTTTTAGATGATCAAATGGGATTGAATCGCATAAGGCAATGAATTACATTTCAGTTAAGCTAGAGCATCGCCCTCAATGAGATGCCTAGCACTTTATGTGAGTAGCTCCTGTTACGCCACAGCCTAAAGGACACTGTAATGCCCGCCATCATGCTCCGTCGCCCTCTTGCTGGCATCGTTGCGCTTAGCGCGCTGATGCCTTTTGCCCCAGTTGCTGTCGACACCGCTGCTGCTGACACCGCTGCAGACGACACCGTTAGCGCTGACGCCGTGGTTAAACACTACGCCGATCTGGCGCATGCCAATTACGCCGATGCGCTGAATGCTGCCCAAGCATTGAACGAGCGTATCGACGAATTGCTCGCCAATCCTACTGCCGAGACCCTGAGCGCAGCCAAGCAAGCCTGGCTGCAGGCGCGGGTGCCTTATCAGCAGAGCGAAGTATTTCGTTTCGGCAATGCCGTGGTAGACGACTGGGAAGGGCAGCTAAACGCCTGGCCCCTTGACGAAGGCATGATCGATTATGTCGAGGGCGACGACTACCAGCATGAGCTGGGCAATGAAGGCGCCACCGCTAATATCATTGCCAATGAGCAAATCACTGTCGGCGGCGAATCCCTGGATGTCAGTGAGATCACCCCAGCGCTCCTGGCCGACCTGAATGAAATCGGTGGCTCGGAAGCCAACGTCGCCAGCGGCTACCACGCCATTGAGTTTCTACTCTGGGGGCAGGATCTGCATGGTTTTGACGCAGGCAGCGGCGAGCGACCGGTCAGTGATTTCCAAACCGGCGACGACTGCACCCATGGCCACTGCGATCGCCGCCGCAGCTATCTGGACGCAGTGTCCGACCTACTCGTCGATGATCTTGAGTGGATGGTGGCCCAGTGGGCGCCGGAAACTGAGGGTAACTATCGCCAAGTGTTGCTGGCGGAAAGCGATCAGGAGGGCCTGCGCCGTATGCTGTTCGGTATGGGCTCGCTGTCCCTGGGCGAGCTGGCGGGGGAGCGCTTAAAGGTAGCCCTTGAAGCCAACTCTTATGAGGATGAGCACGACTGCTTCAGCGACAATACCCACAACTCCCACTACTACAACGGCAAGGGTATTCAGAATATCTATACCGGCAGCTATCAGCGCCTTGATGGCAGTGTGGTAGAGGGGCCTTCGCTGCAAGATCTGCTGTCTCAGGAAGATAGTGAGCTTGCCGATAATCTACGCCAACAGCTTGAGGCCACCATGGCGCGCCTTGATGCTATCAAGCAAGCGGCAGAAGCTGAGAGCTCGCCGATGGCGTTTGATATGATGATCGCGCCGGGTAACGAGCAGGGCAGTGAATTGATCAACGAAGCAATTCTCACACTGGTAGCGCAAACAGGGTCAATCGAACAGGCCGCAGGCGAGCTGGGCGTTACCTCCCTGCAGCCTGATGACGCCGGTCATCGTTTCTAGCCTCGTCTAGCGTCTATCATGAGCCGCCGATAGTGTTGCTATCGAGCGGCTCTGTTGGTTTTTGTCGAATGGCTCGTCCTTCTCAAGGTATCACCATGTACCGCTTAATCCGTGTTTCTCTAAGCCGGTTTTCTCTAAGCTGGCTTTCTCTAAGTAGCCTATTGCTGGCCCTGCTAATGGCGCCCTTGCAGGCAGCCGACTCAACTACCCAAGATCATCCCATCCAAACGACGCCTATGAGTGGCGGCGACGGCTCGGTGGAGCAGTTTGACCATAACGCCTATTCGCTGCCGCTGGGCAATATGGCCATGACCAAGCGCCTGGATTTCAGCGTCGGGAATAGCTTCTTTCGCAACCCTTGGGTGGCGGCTCCCGCCAGCACCGAGGCTCGCGATGGCCTGGGCCCGCTGCTCAACACCAATAGCTGCCAGGGGTGCCATCTAAAGGATGGGCGCGGCCACCCGCCGACAGAAGATGAAAATCCTATCGCGCTGTTTCTGCGTCTCTCGCTGCCCGCTAGCCAGGAAGATTCGGCGACGTTGGAACAGCGGGGCGCACAGCCGGTGCCTAACTATGGCCTGCAGCTACAAACCGCGGCGATTTCCGGCGCCCAGCCGGAAGGCAAGCTGGTAATCGACTATCGACCACGGGAGATCAGTTTTTCCGATGGTCATCGTGTCATCCTACAGGAGCCGATCTACTCGATTGCCGAGCCCGCCTACGGAGAGCTGCCCGACGCTCTGCAAACCTCGCCGCGGCTGGCACCGCCGATGATTGGCCTGGGCCTGCTGGAGGCAATTCCCGAGGCTGACCTGATCGCTGCCGCTGACCCCGACGACGCTGATGGGGACGGTATTTCCGGCCGCGCCAATCAGGTGTGGGACATGCGCAGTGGCACCACGGTAGTAGGGCGTTTTGGCTGGAAAGCCGGTGAGCCCAGTGTTGAGCAGCAAGGCCTGCACGCCTTTGCTGGCGACATGGGGCTAACCTCCAGTTTGGTGCCTCACACCGACTGTATGGCGAGCCAGGGCTGCGATGACTTCCCCAACGGAGGTACGCCTGAAGTTAGCGATGACGTGGCCGACTTTGTCACTTTCTATGCCTCCAGCTTGGCAGTGCCGATGCGACGCAATATGGGTGACCCTGCAGTGAAACGGGGTGCTGAGAGATTTAATGCCCTAGGCTGCGCAAGCTGCCATACGCCGCGCCAGCATACCGCCGCAGACGCCCCCCGCCCGGCCTTGGCGGGGCAGGAAATATGGCCCTATAGTGACCTGCTGCTCCACGACCTGGGCGAGGCGCTGGCCGACCACCGTAGCGAGTTCAAGGCCGATGGCCGCGAATGGCGCACTCCGCCGCTGTGGGGGATTGGCTTGGCGCAAACGGTGAATCCCCGAGCGGGCTTTCTTCACGACGGCCGAGCACGCACCCTGGAAGAGGCGATTCTCTGGCACGGTGGTGAAGCAGAAAGCGTCACCCAGGGCTATCGTGCATTGCCCGCCGACCAGCGAGATGAACTTATCCGTTTTCTTGAGTCCCTGTAAATCATTGTTGTTAAGGAGTTGATGTGATCGCTTCCCTTCGCCGCCTGAGTCTGCTGGCCTGCGCGCTACTCGCGACGCCGCTCTCTTTTGCTACGGACAACCCTACGCCGCGGGAAATGTGGCACGGCGCGGTGGAATTGCAGTATGCCGAGCTGAGTACCGCCACCGAGCGTTTGGAGACCAGCGTCGCGCACTTTTGCAAAAGCCCAGACGAAGTACTCAGGCAGCGGCTGGAAAATGACTGGCTGAGCGCCTATCAAGCTTGGCAGGCAGTACGTTTTATCCAGTTTGGCCCGGTCGAGCAGAACAGCCGGGGCTGGCAGCTGCAGTTCTGGCCGGATCGCAAAAATCTGGTGGGCCGCAAGGTGGGCGTGTGGCTGAAAGCAACCGACGCCCCGGATGCCCAGGACATCGCTGGTGACAGCGTGGCGATCCAGGGCTTTCCCGCTCTTGAGTACTTGCTCTATGACGACGCCATGGGCGAACAGGTCCTGAGTGACCCCAACGCCTGTTCGCTGATGCAGGCTATTACCACCCAACTCGCGGATACCACAAATGCGCTGCATCGCGATTGGCAAGCCTTTGGCGAGCACTATCTTGATACTGCTAATTACACCGAAACCACACTGGCCAGCGCGATCCAGGCCCTCGAGCTACTTGAAGACAAGCGTCTTGGTGAACCTATGGGGTTGAAAGGTGCACCCGCCAACGGCTACTTGGCCGAAGCGTGGCGTAGCGGACAAACGGTTCGATTGGTAGAGAGCAGCCTGGAGGGCCTGCGTACCGGCTTCTTGCCGGGGCTCACTGCGCTGTTGCGCGGGGCCGATGCGCTGCCGCTCGCCGAGGCGTTTCGTGATCAGTTGGATAAGACGCTCCTTCAGGCCAGCGAACTGCCGCCGGGCTTGGCGCCTGCTCTTGACGACGAAGAGGCGTTTCGCGGTCTGCAGTCGCTCTACCTCGACATCAGTCAGCTACGACACCTGCTGGGAAATGAGATTGCAGGTGAATTGGGGTTGGTGCGTGGTTTTAATTCCAGCGACGGAGATTAAGCCATGCATCGACGGCAGGTACTTAAAGTGGGGCTGGGAAGTGTGGCCATGGCGCTAACCCCGCTGAGCTGGGCACTACCCGCTCGGGAGGAGGCCGCTTGGTTGTTCAGCGCGGTGGATGACCCCAGTGGAGAACATTTCATCGCTGGGGTGGCGTTGGATGGCCAGACCCGCTTTATGATTGAGGTGCCTGAGCGCTGCCACGGCGGCTGCTTACGACCTGGTTCACGCCAGGCGGTATTGTTTGCCCGGCGCCCGGGCACGCGGATGTATGTGATTGATGGCGACAGCCGCCAATTAGTTCACACCCTTGCGGCCGGGGAGGGTTATCACTTCTACGGGCACGGGGTGTTTGATCTGAGTGGGCGCTACCTGTATGTCACCGCCAATCGTCTTGAGGATAGCGCCGGGCTTGTGCGGGTTTACGATGCTGAAAACGCCTACACCCATATGCGCGATATGCCGCTGGACGGTATTGGGCCTCATGAGCTTAGGCTGATGCCCGATGGCGACACCCTGGTGATTGGTTTGGGGGGCATCCAGACGCACCCAGACTACGGTCGGGTTAAGCTTAATCTGGACACCATGGCCCCGGCGCTGTTGCTGATGAATCGCCATGACGGCAAGATGCTAGCCCGCCACGAACCTTCACACCATCAGCTAAGTTGCCGTCATCTTGACGTGGCGGCGGACGGCACGGTGATTGCTGGCTACCAGTTTGAAGGCCCCGAGTGGGGGAGCCATTCGCTAATCTGTCGCCTGGATACGGATGGACGTTTCTCTGAGCTGACGTTTGACGATGAGCTGACTGCCAGCTTGAACCACTACATCGCCAGCGTTGCCTTTAGCCGTGTCTCTGGCAATGTCCTGGTGACGGCTCCTCGCGGCAACCGGGTGCTGCTTCTGGATGCCGTGCACGGCAATCTTGTTGCTAATCTAGCGCTGCCCGACGCTGCTGGTGCGCGTTGCGATGGCAACGGCGGCTTTCTAGTCTCCTCCGGTCAGGGCGGGCTCTATCGTATAGCCCCTGACTTGGCGATGCCCGAACTGCTTGCCAGCCTGGAACTTCGCTGGGATAACCATCTGACATAACGTTTTGAAATAAAGCGTTGGTATAGAACTTATATATAGAACTTTGAAACAGACCTTTAAAACAGGCCTTTGAAATCGTCTTCTGGCACAAGCTGCTAGGCTAGACGTTTGAAGCCAACATGAATGACGCCTTCTTGGTGAGCGACGCTGCTGTTAGACTTCAGCGCTCTTTACAGGCAGGAAGACAAGGAACCCCATGGAACTGCTGCGCTTAGTATTTCATCATTACCGCTGGCCCTTTTTAGGCGCCATTGCTCTGAGCCTATTAAGCGCTGGCTTAGGGGTAGGGGTGATTGCGTTTATCAACCAGCGGCTTATAGAAGTAGGCAGTATGGCGGCGCTGCCGCAATTTCTAAGTCTGCTGGCGGTGCTATTGGTGGTCACGCTAAGTACGCAATTAGCGCTAACCGTGCTGGGGCATCACTTTGTGTTTGATCTGCGCTCACGGCTGGTAAAGCGTATTCTCGACACCGACATTGAGCGCTTGGAGCAGTTGGGCAACGCCACGCTGCTGGCCAGCTTGTCCAGCGATGTGCGCAACATCACCATTGGCTTTGTGCGCCTACCCGAGTTGATTCAGGGCGTGGTGCTAACGCTTGCCTCGGTGGCTTATCTGGCCTGGCTCTCGCCGCAGATGGTAGTGATCACCGTGCTATGGATCGCGTTTACCATGGGCGTGGGTTGGTGGTTGGTCTCTAAGGTATATCGTCATTTTCACCTGGTACGCGAAAGCGAAGACAGTCTCTATAAGGATTTCCAGTCGGCCATTGAAGGGCGCAAAGAGTTGGCGCTGAACCGAGACCGTGCGCGGCGCTTTTTTGATGAGCGCTATACCGCCAATGCCCGCGACTACCGTTACCACATCATCCGCGCCGATACCTACCACCTCAGTGCCAATAACTGGTCTAACATTATGATGTTAGGCGCTATCGGCGTCGTGTTTTTCCTCTCCAATGGCCTGGGTTGGGCGAACACCACCGTGGCTTCCACCTTTGCGCTGACACTACTGTTTCTGCGCACGCCGCTAATTCAGGCAGTGGGGGCTTGGCCAACCTTGATTAGCGCACAAGTTGCCTTCGATAAATTGAGCAGTTTGGAACTAGCCGAATACCAGCCAAGCTTTGCGGTAGACGATACGCTGACCGATTGGCAGCGCCTTGAACTAGAGGAGGTCACCTACCACTACCCGGATACTGCCCAGGGCGAGGGTTTCCAAGTAGGGCCTCTCAGTATGACCCTTGAGCGCGGTGAACAGGTATTTCTGATTGGCGGTAATGGCAGCGGTAAGTCGACCCTGGCAAGGCTGCTCTCGGGGTTATACCGCCCGCAGAGCGGTTCAATTAAGATCGATGGCCAAGTGATTAATGCCGACCAGTGGGAGGCCTTTCGCGCCCGCTTCGCCAGCGTGTTTACCGACTTCCATCAGTTTGATCAGGCCATGGGCCCTGAAGGCCTATCTGCTGACCCGCAAGTTATTGATACCTGGCTCGAACGGCTGCAGATGCAGCATAAGTTGCAGTGGGAGGGCGATCGGGTCGTTAATACTCAGCTTTCCCAAGGGCAGCGTAAACGCTTGGCGCTGCTGCTAGCGATTGCTGAAAAACGCGATATCTTACTGCTTGATGAGTGGGCGGCGGATCAAGACCCACAGTTCCGGCGGCTGTTCTATCGTGAATTGTTACCGCACTTAAAAGCGATGGGCAAAACCGTGTTTGCTATCAGCCATGACGACAGCTATTTCATCCACGCTGATCGGTTGCTGGAGATGTCGAAGGGGCAATTAAGCGAACTGAAAGGCGAGCAGCGTGTGCGGGCGAGTCAGGATGCGGTGGCGCAAATTAATATGTAAGGAATATCAACTAGCGGCTTGTTTGGCGCGCTTGCGTGCTTCCAGGTCGCAGCCCTCTAGCGGACAAGTACCACACGTATCGAACTCTTCCAATAAATAGCGCAGGCAGCAGAGCTTGCGCACTCGCTTAACTTCTTCACTCCCCTTGGGCGTAAAGTAACGCACCGGCTGAAACAGAGGGTTGCGCCTGCCGTTGGGCAGGTTGCGCGCTTCCAGCAGCGCCTTGGCGGCCTCAAACGCCTGTCGATTGGCAAGCAGATGTTCGCCCAGTGCGTTGACGTAAAAGTCCAGGTAGCCACCAGCATTGCTCCAGAATACCCGCTGAGCGGCCCCCGAGATCGCCGCTAACTGCTCAATCAGCGGCGCCCAATGCTGCTGAATGAGAGTCGCAAAACGTTCAAACGGGTCGTGGGTGGTTAGCGTTGTGCCTTCGTGGAGCAACCATAATCGTGAGGTGGCGCCTTTTTCGTTAAAGGTAACCTGTAGGTCATCCAACCCCATCGGCAAGTCCCGGTTCAGTAACAGGTTCGCTGTTAACGCAGGAACCGTCAGGGCACTGAAATGCCACTTCGACCAAATCGATACCACCGCCCGTTGGTCACCGCCTGGGTACTGCTCAGCGAAGCGGGCGAGATCCTGTTTTAGCCAGTCGGTATCCCGCCAGCGGGCTGTTTTAAATGCTTCCAATGGCGGCGTGCCACCTATTAAGGGCGGCGTAAAGTTTGCCAACGGCCCGGTGTAACAGGCGGCCAACGAAGGCTCGAACAGTTGTGGCTGACGTAAGGCAAGGGGCATAACCGAACTCCAACACTGGGCGCAAGTGAAATAAACAGTTGCTCAGGTTAAACGGTAATGACTATCAATTAAAGATATTTGTTGAGAATGAGTGCGCTTTAAATAACGGCTCAAGCGTTAACGTTATTGCGCCACGGCAATATTATGCTCTCTGTTGGGGTGCTTCATGACCTGCATCGGAAGGCCATAAATCGCCTCTAAGGTACTACAGCTCATTAATTCACCAGGGCTGCCATGAGCCAATAGGCGACCGCTGTGCAGCGCCATCAACTCGTCGCAGTAACGCGATGCCATGTTGATATCGTGTAGCACGATAATCACGCCAAGGCTCAACTCATCACATAGCTTGCGGATCAGCGCTAATACTTCCATTTGATGCGCGATATCCAGCGCCGCTAGCGGTTCATCCAGCAGCAGAAAGCGGCTGCCCTGGGCGAGTAGCATGGCTAGCCACACCCGCTGGCGCTCGCCGCCGGAGAGAGTGTCGACCAAGCGGTCGGCAAAGGCCTCGGTGTGGGTCAATGCGATGGCGCGCTCGACGGCGTCTTTGTCTTTCTGGGTGTGACGGCCCAGTAGCCCATGCCATGGGTAGCGACCAAAGGCGACTAACTCGCGGCCGGTCAGGTTCTCAGCGCTGGGTAAATGTTGGGGCAAATAAGCGACTTGGCGAGCAAATTCACGGTTGCCCCAATCCTTCAGTGGGCGCTGATCAAACTCAATTTCCCCACCACTAATCGACTGTTGCTGTGCCATCAGCTTGATCAGAGTCGATTTCCCCGAGCCGTTGTGGCCAATCAATCCGTAAACTTTACCCTCATAAAAGTTATGCTCAATGGGTTTGAGAATTGACTTGCCATTGATTTCAAAGGTGGCGCCTTTGACCTCGAACATGAATGACTCCTGGCAATGGGGTGATCGATATTGTCTTATTCTAGTGCTAATGGTTCTCATTTTTAACAAAAAAATAAAAAAGATTTTTCGCTGAAAGCTTGTGTCTTGTAGAGCAGCTTTTTCTGTAAAGCTGGGCTTGGATGCTTTATTTATTCTGCCGCTCTCACTATGTACAGGCAGCTCTCTATTGGTTTATTAACTGTTAGCCTTGCCCTGGCGCCAGTAGCCCATGCTGGTAACGTACTGCTTAGGAAGACCGCACTCATTGACCAGGTAGCGGCGCAGCTTCATGGCAACCTTGGTTTCAGCGGCAATCCAGGCGTAGAAGGGCGCGCTGTCGTCCAAGGTGGCTGGTTCCCAGAGCGGAGCGTTTTCATCCTCGCTGACATCACTGGTCGCGGTCGAGGGTTTACCTCCCAGCGCAATAATCTCTTGCTGCAAATCGATATCGCGCAGCGCTCTCATCAGTAACTCACCGTGCTGGCAGCCGGGTTCGGCATCGCGCGCCAACCAGCTCAGCTTGCCGGCCTGGGGTAATGGCTGAGCATCGTCGCTGCGAGGCACTTCGAATAGCGCTTCAACCCTGGGTTTAAGAGGCAAGTCATCAAGGGTTTCCAGAATACCAGCGGCGGCGGGAAGGGCGGTTTCATCAGCGATAATCAAAATACGGTGTACGCCTTGTGGTGGCTTCCACTCGTAACCCAGCTTTGGGCCTTCCGCATTGGCAGCGGGAGCTGTCATGGCTAGGCGGTCACCGGGGCGCGCGTGCATGGCCCAACGAGATGCAGGGCCATTGTCGCCGTGGAGTACAAACTCTACATCTACCTCGGCTTTTTCCGGACGAAGGGCGCGGATGGTGTAGGTACGCGCAGCGGGGCGCTGGGCATCCGGCAGTGCTTGGTAGGCGCCGTACCAGTCGTGTTCTTCCAGCTTGGCAATTTCAAACAGCGGGTCGAGACTACCACCGCCTTCGGGGAAGAACAGCTTGACGCGCTGATCCGGGGCGTAGGTCGCCATTTGGCTGACTTCCGGGCCAGTGAAAGTAAACCTGACTAATGAGGCGCTGACTTGGGTGCGCCGAGCAAGGGTGATATCGAATAGCTGGTAGCTCGGTTTGGCTGCCATAGTGGTGTCTCCTTTATATATAAGGAGTCAATTGTAGTGCTAATCGTTATCATTTAGAATCGATACTTATTATTCAATGACTAACTTCCAGACACGATTAAGGCTAAAAAATGACGCTGCTGCCTATCGCCGCCCCTGCGGCAAGTTCCTCGTTTATTAAAGGGGATGGCTCGCTATGTTAGGTGCTGCTCAATTCACCCAGCGAATGGGGGGGATGTCGCCAGCGAAAGCCTGCCTGTTGCTTAGCCTGCCGATGGTAGTGCTGTTTTGGGTGGGGTTGCAGGGCCAAGGCGGTTTTGCGCTGGGTCTACAGTCCCTTGTGGCCCCCTCCTTTGAAAACGTTGACGAGCTGCTACTTTATTACGCTTGGTGGCCGCGCCTCTCTATTGCCCTGCTGGCTGGGGGTGGGCTGGGGTTGGCAGGCGTGCTGATGCAGCAGGTGCTGCGCAACCCGCTAGCCTCGCCCACCACACTTGGGGTGGCATCGGGCGCTAATCTGGCACTGATGACTGCCACCTTGTTGGCGCCGGGCCTGCTGATAGCCGGGCGCGAATGGGTCGCCTTATTGGGCGGCGCGCTCGCCGTTGGGTTGGTTTTCCTGCTCTCCTGGCGGCGCGGGCTGGCGCCGATCGTGGTGGTGTTGGCGGGCCTGGTGGTCAATCTGTACCTGGGAGCGCTGTCGACGGCGCTGCTGCTGTTCAACCACGAGGCGCTCTCGGGGCTGTTGATCTGGGGCGCTGGCTCGCTGGCGCAAAACGGTTGGGACGGCGTTGCAATACTCTGGCCTCGGCTGGCGATTAGCTGTGTGGCCGCGTGGTTTTTGCTGCGTCCTTTGGCGGTGCTGGAGCTGGATGACGCCAGTGCCAAAAGCCTGGGAGTTTCGCTTGCCTATTTGCGCTTTGCAGGAATGGGGCTGGCGGTGTTTATTACCGGCAGTATTGTCAGCGTGGTGGGCATCATTGGTTTTATCGGTTTGGCGGCGCCCAATATTGTGCGCATGGCGGGTGCGCGTCGTTTAGGACCACGGTTGCTTTGGTCAACGCTATTAGGAGCAGTACTGCTGGCCACGACGGACTTATTGTTGCAGCAGTTTTCTGGCATGGCCGCTGCCTTTGTTCCTACCGGGGCGATTACCGGCGCCCTGGGGGCGCCGCTGTTAATGTGGCTGATTCCTCGCTTGAAATTACAGGGCGACCGGCCGCCGCAAGGGGCGGGTGTTTTCGCCCATCGTCATCCTGCGCCTTCACGCCTGGCTGTTGGCTTACTACTAGCGCTACTGGGGGCAACAGTGCTTGGCCTGCTCTTCGGCCAGGGTGTAGACGGCTGGTATTGGCTGGCGCCTGATAACTGGAATGTCATGCAGTGGCGCATGCCCCGGGTGATGGCGGCCGCAGCCAGTGGGTTGATGCTAGCGATTGCGGGAACGATTCTTCAGCGTCTTTCAGCCAATCCAATGGCCAGCCCTGAAGTATTGGGTATCAGTGGTGGTTGCGCCATTGCGCTGATTCTGGGGATTTTCCTGCTGCCCGCGCCCACCAATATGATGCTGATTGGTGTGGGCACCCTGGGGGCTTTCGCGACGCTACTGGTATTAGTGGGTATCAACCGTAAGAGCGGTTATCTCCCTGAACGTTTGCTGCTCACCGGGGTGGCGGTCAGTGCCTTGTTTGACGCGGTGCGCAGCGTGATGCTGGCAGGCGGTGATCCTCGTGGCCAGCAGGTGATTGCTTGGTTGGCGGGCTCTACATATTACGTAGATGTCAATAATGCGGTGGTGGTCGGCGGGATTGCTGCCGTGCTGGCGCTGGTGACGCTGCCTTTCACCCGCTGGCTGGATATCTTGCCCTTAGGCGCACCGACGGCCAAGGCGCTTGGAGTAAAGCTCAATCGTGCCCGTTTAGTGTTGCTTCTACTGGTGGCGCTGTTAACCGCCTGTGCCACTTTGGTGGTGGGGCCGCTTTCGTTTATTGGTCTTCTGGCGCCTCATATGGCGCGCTTGTTCGGCTTCTCCCGTGCAGGGCAGCATCTGATGGGGGCGGCCTTGATCGGCATGCTTTTGATGGTGCTGGCGGACTGGGTGGGGCGTCAGGTTATATTTCCCTACGAGATACCAGCAGGCCTGGTCGCCTCCCTAATCGGCGGTGCCTACTTTATGTGGAGACTGCGTAAGCTGTAAGCGATTATAAGAAAGCTTAATATGGTATTAGCAGGATGATTTTTAGTTATCCAAATTACCCGTTACCTTAGTGCGATGTTTTAAGAGAGCGATGTGTTAACGCGACACTTATTCTGGTCTGGGGGCAGGGCAATGTGGGAAAGCTATATCACCGGCTTAGTAGTGTGCGGCGGAATCATCATGGCGATCGGGGCGCAAAACGCCTACATCCTAGGGCTGGCCATTCGCCGCGAGTACCACTGGTGGTCGGCGGGGCTATGCATGAGTGCCGATATTATTCTGCTCACGGCGGGGATGTTTGGGGTGAGTGCTTTTCTGCTGACGATACCCAGCGCGTTGGAAGCGATGCGCTGGATGGGCGTACTGTTTTTAAGCTGGTTGGCGGCGCAGGCATTATTCAGGGCCGTTAACGGTCGGCAAGGGTTGAGCGCCGAAGCGGGTAAAGCGCGTAGCTTAACGAAAGTGATTTTAGCCACGCTGGCCGTCACCGTACTCAACCCTCAGGTGTATCTGGATACACTGCTGCTGATACCCGCCATTGGCGCCCAGCAGGAGAGTGCCGGCGTTTTTGTGGCGGGAGCCTCCACGGCTTCCATACTCTGGTTTAGCCTGTTGGCGTGGGGCGGCGCCGCCCTTTCGCCTTGGCTTTCAAAACCTATCGCATGGCGCATCATCGACGGCCTGATTGGCTTGATGATGGCGGGTATTGCCGTGCATCTTGCCCTCGGGGCGTCATCACTCAATACTTAGTGCCGACTAAAGTAGGTCTCCATCACTGTAATGACTTCATCAATATCCGCATCATTAATATCACGATGAACAACGAAGCGGGTAGCGTAAAGCAGCTCAATCAATATGCCGTGCTCTTTTAGCCAAATGGAAAGTGGTTGAACATGAGCGTCGGGGAAATGCGCGAACACCATATTGGTTGCCTGTGAGGTGATTTCGACCCCAGGCAGCTTCGCCAAGCCCTCTGCCAGACGTGCTGCACGGCGATGGTCATTCTTTAAATCAGCTACATGGTGATCCAGGGCATGCTGGCAAGCAGCGGCAATAATACCCGCTTGGCGCATACCGCCTCCGACAACTTTACGCCAACGGCGGGCACGGTCGATCAATGTTTGCGAGCCCACCAGTGCCGAGCCGATGGGTGTGCCTAGACCTTTTGAAAAGCATAACGACACGCTATCAAACGGTAGGCAAAGCTGCTTGAGTGAGGTATCCGTGGCTACCGCTGCATTAAACAGACGCGCGCCGTCTAAGTGCGTTGCCAACCCTCGTTCGCGGGCCAGTTCGGTTGCTTTTAATACATAGTCTGCGGGCAGTACTTTGCCGCCAATGGTATTTTCCAGCGCCAACAGTTTGCTGCGGGCAAAGTGAAAGTCGTCGGCTTTGATAGCAGCGCTTATTTTCTCTAATGGAAGGCTACCATCAGCGGCATTTTCAAGCGGCTGGGGTTGAATGCTTCCTAAGACTGCCGCACCGCCGCCTTCATAGCGGTAGGTATGCGCCGCCTGACCAACAATGTACTCATCGCCGCGTTCGCAGTGCGCCATTAGCCCCACTAAATTACTTTGCGTACCGCTAGGAAAAAGCAGTGCGGCTTCTTTGCCTGCTTGCTCAGCCAGGTTTGCTTGAAAGGCGTTGACCGTTGGATCATCACCCCATACGTCATCACCTAATGGAGCGGCCATCATGGCTTCCAGCATGGCGGGAGTGGGGCGGGTCACCGTATCACTGCGTAAATCAATCATCGTTAGGAGCTCCTTTTTATTAGTCAGGACAAATGCTTAAGGGCGCTCAACTAAGTAAGTTGTTAGCCATTATCTATGGTTGCCAGCATAATGCATGTTAAACCAGCATAGGTAACCTGATGGATCTAAAAAGCGGCTATCCCTTCTGGGCAATAAAAAATGGTTTGCTGTCTGCCTTCCCACAGCTTACCCACGATCACCGAAGTGACGTTGTGGTGGTTGGGGGCGGGATTACCGGGGCACTGATCGCCAATGAGCTGAGCCGTCACGGACATCATGTCGTGGTGCTTGAACGGCGTGATGTAGGGTGGGGAAGCTCTGCTGCCAGCACGGGCTTGCTACAGTACGAAATTGACACCCATATGTCTCACTTAGCCAAGCGATACGGGGAAACCGATGCATTACTTGCTTACCAAGCTTGCGCTGATGCCATCGGTGAACTTGAAACCTTAGCGGCAGGCATGGGTGATGTCGATTTTGAACGTCAGCACAGCCTTTATTATGCCAGTGACGAAGGGCATGTGGCGCCCCTCAAAGAAGAGTTGGCGCTGCGCCAAAAGCATGGATTTGAGGCCGAGTGGCTTGACTCCGAGGCTATTTTAGCAGAGTACGGTTTTGCTGCACCTGGGGCGATCCTCACTAAGTTAGCAGCCAGTGTCGATCCGTATCGTATGGCTTATCAGCTATTTGCCAAGGTGATTGAACGGGGCGGAGAAGTCTATGACCGAACTCAAATGGAGACAATGGCACCAGATGAGCAGGGCGTCACGTTAACGCTAACCAATGGCGCTACGTTGCGTTGCCAATATGTGGTGATGGCGGCGGGTTATGAGTCACAAATATGGTTGCCTAAACCGGTTGCCGTTAATCGGAGCAGCTACGCATTTATCACCGATCCACTGTCACTAGAAACGTTGGGTAAGCTACGTCACACAATGTTGTGGGAATCGGCGCGCCCCTACCTTTATATGCGAACCACTGGCGATGGCCGCCTGTTGGTGGGTGGCGATGATGATGAGAACGATATTCCCGCACGACGTGATGCACGGGTCGAGGAAAAAGCCAGGGGATTAACGCGTAAGGTAGAGGCGCTTTGGCCGACACTCGATATTAACCCCACTTTTTCCTGGGGCGGCACCTTTGCGGAAACAGAAGACGGCTTGCCATTTTTCGGCCCTCATGAGGCGCACGGTCCACGTGTACATTTCGCCATGGCCTACGGCGGCAATGGTATTAGCTATAGCATGATTGGCGCAAAGCTACTGCGGGCACTTATTGAAGGTAAATCGCATCCCTTGGCAGAGCTTTTTTCGTTCCGTCGGCTAATGTAGTAGCCGTATAAATCATGATGGCGAGCCTGTTTAAAGCGAGTATCCTTATTCAAATATTCATAAGGATAGAGGACGATGGAGCTGACACTTTACTTACGTGCACTTGAGCGTAACGATTTGCGCTTTGTCCACGAGCTCAATAATAACCAGAGCATTATGTCGTATTGGTTTGAAGAGCCTTACGAGTCATTCGATGAGTTGGAAGAGTTATATAACAAGCACATCCATGACAATGCCGAGCGGCGATTTGTTGCTGAGGACAGCCATGGTAATGCCATTGGTTTGGTAGAGTTGATTGAGATCGACTACATCCACCGCAGCGCCGAGTTTCAAATCATCATTGCCCCAGCTCACCAGGGCAAAGGATTTGCCCGTTCGTTGATCCGCCAAGCCTTGCACTACTCGTTCACGATTTTAAACCTACACAAGGTATATCTGATTGTAGCGGTGGAGAACGTCAAAGCGATCCATCTCTACGAAGAGAGCGGTTTTATTGAAGAGGGGCACCTAGTAAAGGAGTTCTTTATTAACGGAAAATACAGGGATGTGAAGCGCATGTATATCCTACAGGGTACCTATCTTGGGCAGCTGAATACGATCGAAGCGCCTGAGTCTAACTGGCTGTAATCGTTCTAATAAAACGGCCTAAGAACGCCTCGTAGATACGAGGCGTGGGAAGGCGCTGATTTCGCATAGTGCTAAGCATTTCCTGCTATTAGCCCAAGTAGGCCTTAATGGCGTCATTAGCTGCACGTTGCTGCTGAGCGCGTTCTGCCCACACTTCCATGATGTCGGCTTCCATCGTCTGTCTGTGGTTAGCTGAATACTGCATGGCGGCCACTCCTTTTTTCAGGGGATACGTGAAAGGTATTGTTATACAGAAGACAATTTTTTATACACAAATTGAGTTGTGCAAAGCAGCATTGTCACTGTCGAGCAAGATAATAAGGGCTTTTACAGGTTAGGGGTAGCCCAAACGATGTAGGCGATTGACCATTTTTGTAAGCTTAAGCTTACAAATAGCGAGCTAACGATGTATGCCTTTGAATGGAAAAGATTTTCATAAGCATAAAAAAGCCGGTTATTACCCCGGCTTCGGTCACTATCTTTTGGTCTTAAGAGGCAAAAGCGCCTGAATTAACCTAAATAGGCTCTCAGAGCCTCGACTGCGGCACAATGCCATTGGGCGTTCAAGCTCCAGAATTCCAGAACTTCATTATCGTGTGCAGGGGTGATGATCAAAAAAGTCATTGAGCGGTCCTCCTAGTGGGACGACACCTAGAGTATAACGCATCTTTGTTGCGGTGCAGCATTGTAATTATTAAATGTCCTCTATAAGGAGCCCTATGCGTCTGCGTATTTTGTCTGATCTTCACTTGGAATTTTTTGAGGGGAACCGCGAACTGCCAGAAGTGGAGGCTGATGTGGTGATTCTGGCTGGCGATATCCATCGCAAAAGCGAAGGCTTAGCCTGGGCTCGCGATCGCTTCCCTGATATGCCGATTATCTACGTGCCTGGTAACCATGAGTTCTACGGTACTTGCATGCCGCAGTTGCGTGATGAGCTGGCGCTCAATGCCGAGCAACTAGGTATTGAGCTTCTGGATAATCGTGCCGTCACCCTTAATGGCGTACGTTTTTACGGCACTACCCTATGGACTGACTTTGCGCTTTATGCCGGTGACCCAACCCAAAATCCCGCCGATACTGAGTCTAAGGCGCTGCGCTACATGCCCGATTTTAAAATCGTTCAAACCGCGCCAGGGGAGACGTTTACACCTCAGGCGAGCCAGCAGGTACACGCTGAAGCACTCACTTGGCTCGAAAAAGAGCTGTCCCGGCCGTTTAATGGCCCTAAGGTAGTGGTTAGTCACCATGCCCCGCTGCATGACTGCATTCCCGGCCAATACTTGGGCGATGCGTTATCTCCTGCGTTTGCTTCTAACCTACCTCATTTAATGGGCAAGATGGATATTTGGGTGCATGGGCATGTCCACGAGCCTGTTGATCTACTGCGTAACGGCACCCGCGTTATCGCCAACCCTGGCGGTTACCCGAATGAGTTTACGCCAGCGTTGTTTAAGCCTGATTGGGTGGTTGAGATATAAATAAATCAATTATTTATAGTTTTTAATTCACTGCTCGTGAATCGCGGGTGGTGATGTCGGTAATTGCTACTTTGGTTTAATTTTTACCGTTGTCGCTTGCGCCTGAAAGCCATGCTACATATCTTCTTGTTTGTATGATGTATGACATATTGAGTTGGCTAATAGATTTAGCTAGCTGAAACAGTGATGGGTGCGCTTGCGGGCAAAGTAACTCGTTTTTTTATAATTGATTGATATTCAGCGTTGTTGAAAAGCCTTCATGTGATCAATAAGGGCTGTGTTTTTCCGTCCTGATCAAATTTGAGCAGCAATAAGCGGGATGCTGATCAGCGTGCTAACACCGTCTAATGGAGAATTATTTATGTCGAGCCACGACACTCCCACGATAACCGAGATGCAGGTCATTCCTGTCGCAGGACGCGATAGCATGTTACTCAATATCGGTGGAGCGCACTCGCCGTACTTTACGCGCAACCTGGTTATTCTCAGAGATAGTCACGGTAATGTGGGGGTTGGAGAAGCACCCGGTGGCGAGACGATTCAAACGTCTCTTGAGCAGTCGCGAGAGATGGTGGTCGGTCAGTCGATCGGAAAAATGCGCTCCATGATTGCGTCGTTGCACAATGCTGGACGGAGTGCCGATTTTGAAGATTTCGGTAAAGGATCCTGGACATTCGAGCTTCGCATCAATGCAGTTGCCGCGCTTGAAGCGGCGTTACTTGATTTGATGGGGAAATTTCTGGGAGTGCCGGTGGCAGAGCTCCTAGGCAACGGCAAGCAGCGTGACAGCGTTGACGTGTTGGGATACTTGTTCTTTATCGGTGATGGGCACGCTACGCCGTTGGATTTCCGCCGTGGCACCGGGGGCTTGGATCACGACTGGTACCGTTTGCGTGACGAGGCGGCCATGACCCCCCAGAACATTGTTGGATTAGCTCAGGCGGCGCATGATCGATACGGTTTCAAAGACTTTAAATTAAAAGGCGGGGCCCTGGCTGGCGAGCAGGAAATCGAGGCCGTCACGGCGCTGCACAATGCGTTTCCAGATGCGCGCACGACCATTGATCCTAACGGGGCTTGGTCGCTCGAAGAGGCGATCCGGCTGTGCAAGGATCTCCACGGCGTGATCGCCTACGCAGAGGATCCTTGCGGGGCGGAACAAGGTTTTTCTGGCCGCGAGATTTTAGCTGAGTTTCGCCATGCCACCGGGTTGCCTGTCGCAACCAACATGGTAGCCACTAACTGGCGAGAAATGGCCCACGCACTGATGCTGCGTTCGGTCGATATCCCCTTGGCTGACCCGCATTTCTGGACGCTTTCCGGTGCCGTCCGTGTCTCTCAGCTCTGCCAGGATCATGGTATGACCTGGGGTTCACACTCCAATAATCATTTCGATATTTCTCTCGCTATGTTCGCTCAGGTGGGTGCCGCCGCCGTGGGGCGCACAACCGCGCTTGATACCCACTGGATATGGCAGGAGGGCGACGCTCGCCTGACCCGCAATCCACCGGAGATCGTGGGTGGCAAAGTGGCCGTCACCGACGCGCCGGGGCTTGGGGTCGACATCGACATGAAGACCATAGAGGAGGCGAATAAGCTCTATCTTTCACTGCCAGCTGGTGCTCGAAATGATGCGATGGCAATGCAGTATTTGATAGATGACTGGAAGTTTGATCCGAAAAAGCCAGCGTTAGTGCGCTGAGTGAACACCCTAAACGCGACAAAGAAGGACACTACAATGAAAAAGTTAGCGCTAAACTTATCTGTAGCAACAGCAATGATGGCCAGTACTGGTGCATTTGCTGAATATCCTGAGAAAAACATCGATATGATCGTTCCTTTCTCAGCCGGTGGCGGCAACGACACCTTCGTCCGCGCACTACAGCCGCTTCTTGAAGAAAAACTCGATACCAATTTGGTCATTCGCAATATCTCTGGCGGTGGCGGAGCCGTGGGGCTGACGCGCGCTCAGGCATCAGAAGCAGATGGCTATACTTTAGCCGCCGCCAGTAATGCATTACTGACCTTGGAAGCGTTGGGTAATGTTGACTTTACCTACGAAGATTTTGATTTTATCGCCAAGATCCTTGAAGAGCCCTACGTCATCGCCGTCGGTGGCGACAGCGAATACGATGACCTGGACGCCATGGTCGAGGCTGCGAAGGAAGGCACCTCGGTGCAAGTGGGGGTTTCGGGTGTAGGGTCATCAGCTCACATCGCGGCAGTGGCATTTGCTGATACCGCTGGAGTCGATTTCAACTTCATCCCCTACCCCGGCGGTTCTGAGACTATCTCCGCTGCTATGGGAGGGCATGTAGATGCCGTGGTACTGGGAGGGGCGGAACTTCGCTCGGCGCTAGAGTCAGGTCGTCTAAAAGCCTTGGGTATGTCTTACAAAGAGCGTAGCGAGTCGCTGCCCGATGTGCCTACTTTCCAAGAGGAAGGCTACGATCTGTCCTTGACAGTATTTCGCGGTATTGCGGGCCCGGATGGCCTACCGGAAGAGGCTAAGGAAGCGTGGGTTAACGCCATTAAAGAGATTGTGGAAGAAGGATCCTTCGAAGAGACTGCCTCAAACCTGGGCTTGGATATTGTTCCGCTGTATGGGGATGAGCTAGAGGCGTTTATCGCTGAATCTGCAGAAGTGATGAAAGAAAGTGCTGGAGATTTGGCAGTTGAAGAGAATTGAGGAGTTAATGACTGATGGCAAAGGATATAGGTAAACCGATCTTTGATCTGTTTCTTGTGGTGGCATCGGCAATTGGGTTTTATATGGCCACTACGCTGCCAGCAGTCAGCATGGCGGGGGGGCTTACCCCCGCTACTTTTCCAAAGTTGATTTCTGGTTTGATTTTTGTCTGTGCCGTGCCCTGCTTAATACGTGATTATTACGAATGGCTTGCTGCAAGGCGAATGCGAGAAGAGAAAACAATTCTTAATGCCACTCCTTCTAAGAAAGGCATACTGCAGTGGCTGACCATCGTGGCTTTGATTATTGTTTATATCAACTTTTTCGAGCGGCTTGGGTATATCGCAAGTACAGCGATATTTTGCTTTTTAAATGTCGTTTGTCTGGTCATGACTAGCGGTGAATTTCAAAAATTAAGCAATCGTCGAAAACTTCGAAGCCTAGCAGCGTATACAGTTTTCGCGCTCGCTTTATCATTGGTTATCTATTATGTGTTTACCGAGCTATTCAATATCCCGCTACCGGATTGAAGAAGGAGAAGTGAGATGCTAACGGGTTATATTGATGGTTTGGGACTGGTCTTCCAGTTGGGTACCTTATTGGCGATTGCGGGTGGTACTTTCCTGGGTATTATTATGGGGGTATTGCCTGGCTTAACATCGGCCATGGCGATAGCCTTATTGTTGCCGGTAACGTTTGGAATGCCGCCTGTAATGGGTATTGGTATGCTGCTTGGTACCCTGTGTGGTGCTGGCGCCAGTGGCTCAATACCCGCCATATTGTTGAATATTCCAGGCACGCCATCCTCGGTCGCGACGACGTTCGATGGTTTTCCAATGGCTCAAAAGGGTGAAGCGGGGAGAGCCCTAGGACTGGCCATTGTTGCCTCTTTCTTTGGCGGTGTCGCTAGCATGGTGGTGTTAAGTCTTCTCGCACCACCCATTGCTGAGTTTGCATTGCGATTTGGTGCTGCAGAGTATTTTTCACTGAGTATTTTCGGGCTAGTCATTATTGCTTCTGTTGCGGGCAAGTCTCTTCTTAAAGGTTTGATTGCAGGTCTGATAGGTTTCTTTTGCTCCACGATCGGTACGGATCCTATTGCGGGGGTCGACCGTTTTACGTTTGGGCAACTTTCTTTATTGACTGGAATCAACCTGTTACCGGCGCTAATTGGGTTATTTGCTGTATCGCAAGTACTCAAGGATGCCTTTGAATATGATCCCTCCAGTAAGCTTCAGAGCAGCGCCCACAAAGTTGATATTGCGCGTCCGCGTTTTATTGAAACGCTGCGAAATTGGCGTGCTCTTCTCGTTGGTATCGTGTCCGGCTCTGTCGTGGGCCCAGTGCCTGGTGCTGGAGGCAGTATCGCCTCGCTGGTAGCCTATGACCAAGCACGTCGTTTTTCTAAAACACCTGAGAAGTTTGGTAAGGGGCATAGTGCTGGCATTGTCTCAGTTGAGAGTGCAAACAATGCTTTGTTAGGTGGGGCGTTAATTCCTACGCTTGCGCTGGGCATCCCTGGCGAGGCAGCGACCGCCGTCCTCTTGGGTGGTTTAATGATTCAAGGCGTTACGCCGGGACCGATGCTATTTGAAAGCCAGGGCGGCATCATTTACGGGATATTTCTAGCGTACTTAGTCGCTAACTTCTTCATGCTTATCATCATGTGTTTAGGCATCAAGCTGTTTGTTCGTGTACTTCAAGTTCCAAGAAAACAGTTGATATCGGCTATCATTGTTTTCTGCTTTATCGGTGTTTATGGCGTTGATGGGGATGTGTTTAACCTCTACATAATGCTGGCTTTTGGGTTGCTTGGCTATTTTCTCAACCGATATGGCTTTGGAACCGCTCCGGTAATACTGGGTTTAATTCTGGGGCCTATAGCGGAATCTAACTTGAGACGGGGGCTGCAGACTTTCGGTGGTGATTGGACACCGTTTTTCACCCGGCCCATCAGCGTTACCTTTTTAGTCATCGCCTTAGGGTTGCTGGCGCTGACACTGTGGCAGAACTACCGTACTCGTCAACAAGACACGGCGTCTGACGCTGCTTGAAGTCCATGGCCGCCATGCGAGGCGGCTGGGGTGTTGGAGCCCACTCGCGGAGTGGGCTTTTTTAATGGTGGGGGCAAGTGATGGCTAACATCGATTTTGAGACGTTGCGCAGTACGATTGAAAAATCACTGTTGAAAGCGGGGCTAAAGCCCGCTGATGCTGAGACCTGCGCGCAAATTCATGCTGAAAGTACCCGCGACGGCGTACATTCGCATGGTATCGGGCGGGTTCCGCGTTTCATTGAGTACGTCGGGAAAGGCTGGGTCGATATCGACGCTAAGCCAAGCCTTGTCCAACGATTGGGCGCGATTGAGGTGCTTGATGGAGGTTTTGGAATAGGTGTGGTCAATGCACTTCATGCCACAGAGCGTGCCATGGCGTTGGCGCGTGAGCATGGTATGGGGCTGGTGGCGTTACGCGATACAACCCACTGGATGCGGGGCGGAAGCTATGGCTGGCATGCGGTTGAGCAGGGGTTCGCTACGATTATGTGGACCAATACCGAGTCGTGCATGCCTGCCTGGGGTGGTGCTTCCCAATCGATTGGCAATAATCCGTTGGTGATGGCCGTACCGCATAACTCCGGGCCTCTGGTGCTCGATATGGCGATGTCGCAATTCTCCTACGGGAAACTGCAGACAACTCAATTGAAGGGCGAGCATTTACCCGTCGACGGCGGTTTCGATGAGCATGGCGAGTTGAGCCGTGATCCTGCGGCGATCGCTGCGACGCGCCGTTTGCTGCCAACAGGTTATTGGAAAGGCTCAGGGTTGGCGATCCTGTTGGACGCGTTGGCGTCGCTGCTCGCTCAAGGGCGCCCTAGCCATGCCATTGATAAGGTCCAGCGCGGCAGTGGCGGCGGTTGCTGCCAAGTGTTTATGGTGTTTGACCCAGAACAACTCGGTGGGCGGGACGCTTGCGATAGCGTTGTCGAAGGTATCCAGGCTCACTTGGCCGCTACTCTTCCTGCCGAACCGGGCCGTACAGTGCGCTGGCCGGGGGAGTCGACCGCTGCCCAACGATATGGAGAGGGCCCGATTGTTATCGATGACATGCTATGGCGGTCTGTGTGTGAGCTCGCAGGGGACTAGTTAACGGCGCTATAAACCTTAACAGGTATACAGGGCATGACTGCTACTTTGGTTTAAATTTTGATAGTTCTGCTTGCACCCTGCAAGCGGGATACATATCTTCTAGGTTGTATGATGTATGACATAAGCCTGTTGGCTAACTAATGGTATCTATTCACTGAGTGGTCAACACATTCTACAAGAGGGCGCAACGTGACATTTTCAAGAGAAGCTGTAACAAAAGCCATCGGCGATGGCCTACTGTCGTTCCCGATTACGGACTTCGATAGCCAGGGTCGTTTCGATGAAGCGAGTTACCGCAAGCGGCTTGAGTGGTTCATCAGTCATGAGATATCGGCGGTCTTCGTCGCCGGTGGCACGGGGGAATTTTTTAACCTCTCACTTGAAGAGTATCGCGAGATTGTCCGCGTTGCTGTTGAAGTGATTGATGGACGTTTGCCGGTAATCGCCAGCGCAGGCTTGAGTATTGAGGCGGGCAAAGACTTTGCAAAAGCAGCGGAAGAAGCGGGCGCCGATGGCATTCTATTGATGCCTCCGTACCTCACCGAGTGCCCGCAGGATGGCTTGGTGGAATATGCCCGCCAGATTTGCGATGCCACCGCCGTCAACGTGATTTATTACAACCGCGGCAACGGTATTTTGAATGCCTCATCGGTTCAGCAATTGGCCGATCAGTGCCCTAACTTGGTGGGGCTGAAAGATGGCAAAGGTGATATCCAAGCGTTAAATAAAATCGTCAAAACCGTCGGTGACCGTTTGGTTTATATCGGTGGTGTGCCCACGGCTGAAATTTTTGCCGAGGCCTATGTCTCCATTGGCGTGAATACCTACTCTTCGGCCGTTTTCAACTTCGTGCCGGAAATGGCGGTGAAATTCTACAAAGCGTTACGCCAAGGAAATAAAGACGTTGTAAAACAGATCACCAACGACTTTTTCATTCCTTTCGTGGACCTCAGAGATCGCAAAGCGGGCTATGCCGTTAGCCTAATCAAAGCAGGCGCTGACATTGTTGGCCGTCCTGCGGGCAGTGTGCGGGCGCCGCTTGTAATGCCAACCCAGGAGGAGTGTCAGGAGCTTAAAAAGCTGATTGATAGCGTTAAGGAGTGATAAGCCACTTATCACTAAGTTACTAACTCGTTAAGTCGCTAACTCATTAAACCGCTGAGCTATAACAATTTTACAACGAGCAAAAGAGGTGAAGTATGATCGTTTCCAATAAGTTAATGACAAGTGTAGGCACCGCAGCGCTGATGACAGCATTGAGCATCAGCGCTGGCGTGGCAATGGCACAGGATGGCCCGCTGCGCGGCAATATCCGTGTAGTTATCGGCTCAACGTCTACCGGTGGCGACACTTATCAGAACTCTACTATAGTAGTGGACCAGCTAGCTGAAAAGCTGGACCTCAACATGAAAGTGGATGCCGTTGGCGCCAGCTCGGCTTTTCGCACCCTTGACCGAGATTCTCGCGGCAACACGCTAATGATCTTTCACGATCAGGCCTATCTTGGTCACCTGTATGGGGTAGAGGGTTACGACGATATTTTTGAAAAATATACCGTTGGACCGACTGTCGCCATCAATCCAGGCAATGCTTACCTGGTGCCGAAAGACTCTCCTTACGAAACGCTTGACGACATTATCGCCGCCGTCGGCGATGGCGAGACCGTGCGTGTCGCGATCCAGCCGGGCGGCGTCTCGGAGATTGGTTTCAGTGCTTTAAAGAATGCCATCTCCATTGAGCACCCTGGTCAGGAAGATAATCTGGTCGCTGTTAACACCGGCTCTCAATCCGATAAAAACCAGCAACTGTTCGACGGCCAGGCTGACGTGATTAACGGCACTGTACAGGCGAATGAGCAGTACACCCGTTTGCCTGAAGATGATCAGAAAGCGATGCGTTTTGTCTGGTTGACGGCGCGCGAAGATACTATTGAACAGGCCCCTGAAGAGGGACTTGGACAGACGTCTCGCGAGCAGTTGTTGGAATATGTAGAGCCAAACGTGCACGTCACTATGGGGGATGACGAGAGTTTCACTTTCGATAAAGAGTTCTTTTTCCTCTACAACAAAGAAATGGATCCGGCGATCGTTGAGCAAATCGATGAAGCGCTAGCGGAGATCTACGAAGAAGGTGAAATCCAGGAAATTCAGAAGAACGCCTTCTTTATCCCCAACTTCAAGCCTTCTGATGAAGCCTCGGAGTATCTCGCCGATAAAATGGCGCGCTACGAAGAAATTATCAGCAACATCAAGTAAAAGGTAGGGCGCCCGCTGTGTGTGGCGGGTGCCCCACTTATGTGTGAGCCGCTATAGAACCGCTATAGAAAGAACTATGGTAAGCAGGGCACCCTGCTGCTTATGCCCGGAGCCGTTATGGAATCAGGTCTGTCAAGTCTGCTCAGTGTCTCAATAGATTTCGAGACCTCCCACTTGTTCTTCCCAACAATTATTCACTGGATTATGGCGATTCTATTTGCCTTGATTTTGGTAATGAAGGTAATGCCTTTCATGGCCGCAGTGAAGCGGGGAGAGCGCACAATGCCCATTATTGGCGAAGCCAGGGATAGTTTCCGTTTCTTTGGCACCCTCGTCTTAATCGCGGCCTATTTTTATTTCATGGCGGTGGTGGGTGACATGTTTCCCTATACGGGCTATGGCTTCCTGATTGTTTCGATCGCTTTCGTGTTCCTTATGTCACTGCTCTATTTGCATGATTGGACGAAAAAGGCCATTACCATCGTGATAGTCAATGCCATCGTCGCGCCTAGCCTAGCCTGGTTCGTTCTCGCCAAGCTGTTCACTATCACCTTACCGTGACCGGAGCGAGTGCCACCATGGAATTCCTCTCACTTCTCGATATAACCTTCTTTTTACTCGCGGGGTTCGGTGCTCTGATCGGCATCATCTTCGGTGCTATTCCCGGCATGACAGCTACCATGGCGGTCGCGGTTTGTCTGCCGCTGACCTATGCCCTAGGCTTAAATCATGGTCTGGCGCTGTTGCTTGGTCTTTATGTAGGTGGCATCTCAGGCGGCATGGTGCCAGCCGTTCTGCTCAATATCCCCGGCACGCCTTCTTCTATCACCACCACCTTTGACGGCTATCCAATGGCTCAAAAGGGTGAGGGTGAGAAAGCGTTAAAGATTTGTGTCGTTGCTTCCGTTATCGGCGGGCTTATTAGCGCCGCTGTACTGTTCTTATTTGCGCCGCTGTTGGCTGACTTTTCGATCAAATTCTCCTACGTGGAGAAGTTTTTGATCATTTTGTTAGCGTTAAGTGTCATTGCTTCACTGTCCAGCAGCATGCTGATTGGCATCTTTAGCGGCGTTATTGGGATCTGGTTGAGCTTGATTGGTGACTACAGTATCTCTGATGGCGGCAATGGCAAAACCCGACTGATGTTCGACTTCATGGAACCCTACTTATTTGAAGGGTTTTCGCTGCTGCCGGTGCTGATCGGTGTGTTTGGTATTTCTACCATCCTGCTGGAGGCGGAAAAAGGGGCAAAGAGCGGACTGGTCAACGAGCGCATCAAGCTCAGTAAGGGAGCCGTCTTCTCGCTTTCAATTTTCAGCGGGCGTCTGACCAACTTGGTGCGTTCGTCCTTTATCGGCACTTTCGTTGGCATGCTGCCTGGGGTCGGAGGCAGCGCTGCCTCTGTATTGGCGTATACCCAAGAGAAAAACTTAACGCGGGATTCGTCACAAATGGGTAAAGGGGCGCCTCAGGGGCTGATCGCCTCGGAGTCCGCCAATAATGCTTTAACCGGTGGTGCGTTAATTCCATTGCTATCACTCGGTATTCCCGGCGACTCGACCACCGCTGTTTTGATTGGTGCGTTCACGCTACAGGGTATCCAGGTCGGGCCGCTATTTATTCCTGAAAACACCGATACTTGGTACGTCATGATGACGGCCCTGGTATTCGCCAATATCGTGATGTTCTTCTTAATGTTTTATGCCATTAAGTACATCGCCAAAGTGGTAATGGTGCCCAAGCATATTCTCTTCCCCATCATTGTGATGATGTGTGTGGTTGGTGCTTATGCCATTAACTACGGAATTATGTTCGATGTCTGGACGCTACTTATTTTCGGTGTTTTAGGCTATCTGGTGCAAAAAATTGGCCTCGAAGTTGCCCCGCTCATTATTGGTTTTATCTTGGGAAGCCAAGCAGAAGTCTACTTCGTCAAGAGCTTGGAATCGTTTGGCACCTACTCGATCTTTTTCACCAAGAGCCCCATCGCTATGGTGCTATGGGGGCTGATTGCTGCCTCACTAATATTTGCGGTCATCATGAGCTTTAAGTCCCGCACCAAGCAAAAAATGGAGCTGACTCAGGTGACGGGCAGTACACACACAGCCTCAGGAAAGGGTCATGACACAGACAACCACTAATGCGCGTGTGATCCGCGTACACCCTGATGATAATGTCGCCATTGTGGTCGAGCAGGGCGGCCTGGCTGAAGGTACGGTCATTGAGGGAGGCATCACTACCCGCATGGCTGTCCCGCAGGGCCACAAAGTGGCGCTAGTAGACATCTCTGAAGGCGAGCCGGTCGTTCGTTATGGCGAGGTTATCGGCCAAGCATTAACGGCCATTTCGTGCGGCGGTCACGTAAACGAGACGAATATACGCCTGCCCATCGCGCCAGCACTGGATGAATTACCCTTGGCGACGCGTGAGGTACCCGCATTGGAGCCTCTGGAGGGTTATATCTTTGAAGGCTTTCGCAATCCTGATGGCAGCGTGGGTACCAAGAACGTGCTGGGTATCACTACCAGCGTTCAGTGTGTCGCCGGCACCGTCGATTTTGTTGTGCAGCGGATCAAGCGCGAACTGCTGCCACGCTTTCCCAACGTTGACGATGTCGTAGGACTTAACCATTCGTATGGCTGTGGTGTGGCTATTAATGCCCCCGCTGCCATTGTGCCGATTCGGACGCTTAAAAATATCGCCCTGAATCCTAACTTCGGCAACGAGATAATGGTGATTGGTTTGGGTTGCGAGAAGCTGCAACCGTCCACGCTGCTTGATGATCGCCCGGTGAAAATTTACGAAAACACCGAGGCAGCCGATCCTGAAGCCAACGTGCTAAGTCTTCAAGATGACTCCTTCCAAGGCTTCGGTGAGATGGTCGAAGGTATTTTGGCCATGGCCGAACGCCATCTTGAGCGGCTCAATCGACGTCAGCGTGAAACTTGCCCGGCGTCTGAGCTAGTGGTCGGTATGCAGTGTGGCGGCAGCGACGCTTTTTCCGGGGTGACGGCTAACCCAGCGGTGGGCTTTGCGACCGACTTGATCGTACGGGCGGGCGGCAGCGTGATGTTCTCTGAGGTCACCGAAGTCCGTGATGCTATTCATCTGCTGACACCCAGGGCGGTTGATGAGCAAGTGGGTAGGGCGTTGATCGAGCAAATGGCCTGGTACGACGACTACCTATCTCAAGGGCAGGCGGATCGTAGTGCCAATCCTTCGCCAGGCAATAAGAAAGGCGGGCTCAGCAACGTGGTCGAGAAGGCGCTGGGCTCGGTGATTAAGTCAGGTAGTGCGCCAATTGTTGATGTTATTGGCCCCGGTGAACGGCTACGCCGCAAGGGGCTGACGTTTGCCGCCACCCCCGCCAGCGATTTTATCTGCGGCACCCTTCAATTAGCCGCGGGAATGAACTTACAGGTGTTTACCACAGGGCGCGGCACACCGTATGGGCTCGCTATGGTGCCGGTGCTGAAGGTTGCCACTAACTCCACGCTAGGCAAACGCTGGCACGACATTATTGACCTGGATGCGGGACGTATCGCGACCGGCAATGCCAGCATCGAGGAGGTGGGCTGGGAGCTTTTCCATCTTATTCTTGACGTAGCAAGTGGGCGTCAACAGGCTGCCGCGGATCGGCTGGGTATTCATAATGATTTGGTGCTGTTTAACCCTGCGCCGGTGACTTGATTTCCGAACGAATTTTTCAAGTTAGATGATTGTTAAAAGAGGTAGACGCACTATGTTTCCGAAAATTAAATCAATGAAAGTGGTGCCTGTCGCTGGCTACGACGGCTTTCTGCTGAATCTTAGTGGCGGTCATGCGCCCTGGTTTATCCGCTGTGTGGTCATTCTTGAAGATGACGCCGGTAACCAGGGTGTTGGCGAGATTCCTTCCAGTGACGGTATTCTTAAAGGTTTAGAGCAGTGCCGCGCGTTGGTAGAAGGTTCGCAAATCAATAATATTAAGCACACTCTCAATCAGGTTCGCTTGCGGTTAGCGCAGAACGGCCGCGAAGAGCGTGGCCGTCAGACGTTTGATCTGCGAGTGGCAGTGCATGTGATCACGGGCATTGAATCGGCGCTATTGGATCTCTATGGCCAGGCGCTAAACATGCCCGTCGCCGACCTGCTGGGTCAGTACGGCCGCCAGCGTGATGAAGTCGAGGCATTGGGCTACCTGTTTTTATTGGGTGACCCGGCGAAGACCAACCTGCCGTATCCAACAGTAAGTAATCCTCAGGATACCTGGGACGAAATTCGCTACCAGGAAGCCCTGACACCCGACGCTGTGGCCAATTTAGCCAAAGCCGCCTACGAGCGTTATGGGTTTAAAGACTTTAAATTGAAAGGCGGTGTGCTGCGCGGCGAAGAGGAAGCCGATTGCATTCGCGCGCTCCATGACGCATTCCCAGAGGCCCGCCTAACCCTTGACCCCAACGGTGCCTGGAAACTTGATGAAGCGGTACGGGTGCTGGAGCCGATCAAGCACCTGCTCAGCTATGCCGAAGATCCCTGTGGCCAGGAAGAAAGCTATTCTGGGCGCGAGACCATGGCCGAGTTTAAGAGGCGCACCGGTCTACCCACGGCTACTAATATGATCGCGACAGATTTTAAACAGCTGCAGTATGCCGTCCAGCTTAATTCTGTTGACATACCTTTAGCAGACTGTCATTTCTGGACCATGCAAGGCGCGGTGAAGGTGGGTGAGCTTTGCAATGAGTGGGGCATGACCTGGGGATCGCACAGCAATAACCACTTCGATATTTCGCTCGCCATGATGACCCACGTGGCGGCGGCTTGCCCGGGTGAGATTACCGCGATTGACACCCACTGGATTTGGCAAGATGGGCAACGTATCACGAAAAACCCCTTGCTCATCCGCGATGGCAAGCTCAAAGTGTCCACCACACCAGGGCTGGGAGTTGAGCTTGACGAAGACAAGCTGATGGAGGCACACAGTCTTTATAAGTCGTTGGATACCACACAGCGCAATGACGCCATTGCCATGCAGTTTTTAATTCCTGGATGGGAGTTTGATCCAAAGCGCCCCGCGCTCATTCGCTAGAGCGCTTTCTCATTGAAGGTAGGATAAGTCAGGCGTGCCACCAATAGAGAGATGAGTCCAAAAGGGTAAACGATCGACTTTGGTCTAGTTTTTACATCTCTCTATTGTAGTGCTAACCAGAACACACTAAGTTTCAAGTTGTATGATGTATGACTTGATTATGAAAAGTAGGCTGCTGATAGGTTTTAAACCGTTTTAAACCAAGGAGTACACAATGTACAAAAATAAGAAATCCATACTAACGCTAGCTGGCGCTATCGCCTTGACCTCAATGACTGGAGCAGCGCTCGCTGACTACCCTGAACGCGATATCCGCGTTATCGTGCCATGGGGAGCCGGTGGTGGCACCGATGGCATCGTTCGTAAGCTGACCACCATCGCGGAAGAAAATCTCGATGTTTCCATGTATGCAGAAAACATCGAGGGTGGCGTTAGCGCCACCGGTATTGGCCAGCTCATGAGCGCCCGGCCCGATGGTTACACCATTGGCGCGTTGACCTATGACAGCCTGGTAACCGTGCCTTGGCAAGACATGCTGCCCAGTTACGATATTGATAAGTTGAAGCTGATTGCACGGGTGACCAGCGAGCCTGACGCCATCGTCGTTGACGCCGATTCCGACTATCAAACGATTCATGACCTTATCGAGGCGGCTAAGGAAAATCCGGGTGAGATTCGCGTTGCCATTCAGAACCTGGGCGGGCGCATCCATCTAGCGATTCTACAGTTGCAAGAATTGACCGATACGGAGTTCAGAATCGTCTCTTATCCTGGCGGAGCAGCTCCACAGAAAGAAGCCATTTTGTCCGATGAGGTCGATGTTGCACTCACCAGCCTGGGCGACTTTTCCAATCTGTTAGAAGATGGCACCGTGCGCGGTCTCGTTGAGTTCTCAGATACGCAAAACCCGACGTACCCCGATGTGCCCACCACGGCTGACGAGGGGATCGATCTCCAAATTGGCAGCTTTATCGTTTTCGCAGCACCTGCAGATACCCCCGAAGAAGCCATTGCTACGTTAGAAAACGCTTATAAAACAGCGTATGACAGCGATGAGTTTCAAGAGTGGGTGGCTAATGTAGGGGTAACGCCGAATTGGCTGGGTACCGATGAGGTAACTGCCTGGGCTGATGAAACGGCCGAGTCGCTGTTCAGTGAAATGGATGCGCTGGTTGAAGCAGGCGTGATGTCCAAGTAATTCGCAGCTCAAAGGGCGTGGCGCCGGTTACCGGTGCCACGGCTAACTCAATTAGAGGATTTTGAGTCAATGAACAACGTCGAACGCTTCAAAAGGTCGGCAGTGCTGTTTCCAGCCTTCTTGCTGATATTGACTACGATCTATCTGGCGGAAGCCTTGACCATACGCTCGCAATTCGGTGGTGACACCATTGTGGGGCCGCGCTTCATGCCTATCCTGATGGCGCTCATCATGTATGCGGCGCTGATTGTTGTGATAGTAGGGGAGTGGCGCAAAGAAGCCGAGGCGGCCGTCGGTGGCTCTTTGTTAAGGCCACTACTGATTGTGGTGGCGACAGGTCTTTATATCAGCGTGTTTCGTCCCTTGGGATATATACCCGCTACGCTTTGTTTTGTGGTAGCGCTCTTTCTGATCTTTGACTTCGAGAAACATCGCCCCGCCTTCTTTATATTTTATGTGATCGCCGTTACAGCGCTTTTTTACGGACTATTTGCCGGTATTTTTGGGGTGCGTCTGCCTCCCGTGTTAGGAGGATTCTGATGGAGACCTTCGTTAGTTTTCTGGGCGGTTTTGAAGCATTGCTGAGCTGGCAAGTGCTTGGCTTCATGATTGCCGGGTTCTTGATTGGTACTTTTTTCGGTGCGATGCCGGGTCTTACCTCCGTATTGGCGATCGCTCTGTTATTACCCATTACTTACACGATTGACGTTGTCCCAGCCCTGGTCATGTGTGCCTCGATCTTCATGGCGGGGATGTACTCCGGCAGTATCACGGCCACCACCATCAATATTCCAGGTGCACCTTCCTCAATGATGACCGCCGTGGAAGGCAACGCCTTGATGTTAAAAGGTCATGGCGCCAATGCGCTAGGCCACGCGGCACTAGGCTCGATGATTGGTGGCTCAATTGGCGCGTTATTGCTGATGGCGTTCATGCCGATCGCAGGCGAGCTGGCACTCTTGATTCGCACCCCTGGGAAGTTTTCGCTTGTGCTCTTCGCTCTGGTGGTGATCATCATTGTCGATAAGGGGGCCATTGCCAAAGGGATTGTCGCCACCACGCTGGGTATCATGCTGGCCACCGTCGGGATCGATGTACTCCAGCCGATTCCACGCTTTGAGTTTGGCACTGAACTGCTGGTCGAAGGTATCGGTTTAATGCCGGTGGTGATTGGCGCGTTCGCGATCAGTGAGCTACTGGTACAAGCGCAGAACTGGAACCTTTCTCTGGAAAATACTCTGAAGCGGGCGAAAGGCTTAAAAATTCGTCGGCGCGATTTTATTCCCCCCTGGTCGGAAATCCGTGAGGTGGGCTTCTTTACCTATATTAAGAGTGCTTTTATTGGCTATGCCATTGGCATCCTGCCTGGCGCGGGTGGCTCGATGGCCGCTTTCGTGGCCTATGCCGATGCCAAGCGCGGTTCGAAGAAGCCCGAGGAGTATGGCAACGGCAGCCGCGAAGGTATTGCGGCGGCTGAATCGGCTAACAACTCCATGTGCGGTGGTGCCTTTGTGCCGATGTTGATGTTCGGGATTCCGGGCGATCCAACCACGGCTATTGTGCTTGGCGTTTTGGTGATCAACGGCTTACAGCCAGGGCCACGCCTTATTGAACAGCAGGCCGACCTGATTGCACCGATGTTTGCCTCGTTGTTTGTGAGCGCGTTGATTCTTATCCCGCTGACGCTGTTCCTGTTCGGGCCGTACTTTATTCGTATCGTCTCGATCTCTCGCGGCCTACTCTACAGCTCCATTGCTGTGGTGGCGCTCGTTGGCAGCTACGTGGCAACTTACTCTATTTTCCAGATGTTTCTGGCACTGATGTTCGGTGTACTGGCTTTCTTCCTGCGCAAACATAATTACTCGGTAGTCGCCATGCTGCTGGGCTTTATCCTAGGGCCTGATCTGGAGCAGTATCTGCGCCGATCCTTGTCGTTTAATGACGGTAACCCGATTGTCTTTTTGACGAGTCTGGACAGTTTGGCTTTTCTGGCGCTGACTGTCGTCTTTGCTTATCTGATTCTGCGCAAGAAGCCAAAGCTTGATGCCATTCCCTAGCTTGCAAGCAACAGAATTGGGTTCTCTTATTCGATAGGCGCCTCTCGTACTGATCATTACGAACAGCTGGAGGCGCTCATCTCAGCCATTAGGATGCCAACATGACAACAAAAACTCGCCCCTTACCGCGTACCGGGGGAAAAGTACTAGTTGACCAACTTCTCATACACGGTGCTGATAGCGGCTATTGCGTGCCAGGGGAGAGCTATTTGGAAGTGCTCGATGCCCTTTATGATCAGCGCGAGCATTTTACCCTCTATAACGCGCGTCATGAGGCGGGCGCGGCGAACATGGCCGAAGCCTATGGCAAGCTGACGGGGCGCCCCGGTATTTGTCTGGTGACGAGAGGCCCTGGCGCCTGCCATGCCGCTATTGGTGTCCATATCGCCCAGCAAGATTCGACGCCAATGATTCTTTTGGTCGGTCAGGTCGATCGAGGCTCAATGGATCGGGAAGCATTCCAGGAAATTGATTACCGGACCATGTTTGGTGGAGTAGCCAAATGGGTCGCCCAGATTGAGGATGCTCGCCGAATCCCCGAATACATGGCACGTGCCTTTCGGGTTGCTACCTCTGGCCGCCCAGGTCCGGTGGTGCTGGCGCTGCCCGAGGACATGTTGACCGATATCGTCGAAGTCGATGATGCCCCGCCCTATACAGCCTCGCGACCGGGCGTCGCTGTGGAAGACATCGAGGAAATCGCAGCCCGGATCGCGCGTGCCGAGCGTCCCATGATATTGGTAGGTGGGGCGGGATGGACGGATGAGTCCTGTGTGCAGTTACGCACCTTCGCTGAAACTAACGGCATTCCAGTGGCTTGCTCGTTTCGACGTCAGGACATTTTGGACAACGCCTCTGAATGCTATGTCGGTGATTTTGGCACCGCCGTGGTGCCATCACTGATTAAGCGCCTTGCCGAGGCAGACCTGCTATTCGTCGTCGGTGCCCGGCTCGGTGAGATGACCACTCGGACCTACACTACGCTGACTGCCCCCAATCCCAGCCAGACGCTGGTCCATGTGCATATCGACCCCGATGAAATAGGCCGTGTATTTAGCCCGGCGCTGGGCGTTGTTTCGGCCCCTGATAAGCTGGCCGCAGCGTTATCAACCTGCGATTGGCAGCAGCGCAAGCGCTGGCGTGATTGGCGCAAGGCACTGCGCGACGAATATCTTGCTGATACTTTACCTCCGGTGCATGACTACCCGCTCGATATGGGGGCGGCGATGCATGAAGTGCGCGATAGCCTACCGAAGGACTGTATTGTGACTCTGGATGCTGGAAACCATACCGGATGGGCGCAGCGCTTTCTGGCCTATCAGCGTCCCGGACGGATTATTGGTTCGACCTGCGGCGCAATGGGTTATTCGGTACCTGCCGCCGTCGCTGCCTCTTTGCGTGACCCCGATAAGAGTGTGCTAGCGTTTGTCGGCGATGGTGGCTTCATGATGAGCGGTGTCGAGATCGCGACTGCCGTGCAGCATGGCGCTAGACCTATTGTGTTGCTATTCAATAATGGTACTTACGGTACGATTCGCATGCACCAGGAGCGTGAACACCCAAACCGTGTGTCGGGAACCGACTTGGTGAATCCGGATTTCGGCCAACTGGCCGAGGGGCTGGGAGCCCATTTCGAGCGAGTCAGTGATACGGGTAGCTTTAAGCCCGCCCTGGAGCGGGCTATAGCGTCGGGTCGCCCCGCCGTGATTGAGCTAGTGACCGACCCTGAGCGGATTTCGACACGCACCACCGTTTCGGCGCTGCGTTCCGCAAAAGCCAGTTAATGACGGCGTTAATCTTTGAAGAAAGGGGCGGGAATAACGATCTTATTTTCCTGACTGATGAGGTAACCCGCCTCGGCACTTTTCTTGAGATAGTCGGCCCACTCGGGGTCGCTTTGCATGGCGGCGCGCTTTTGGCTACGGTCAGCGGCGTCTTTAAACACCCAAATATGCACATATGAATTCACATTGCCGGTTTCGACCGGCCCATAAAGTAGAGGCTCCCCCAGGTGGCGTCTTTGGATCGGCCAGCCATGCTCTTCGTAAAGCGCCATTTGCTTCTTCAGCGTGCCAGGTGTGCAGGTATAAGTGCGGTGATCATATAACATGGTGTTACTCCTAGGTGATTAGACAGCCTCAGTGAAAGATGGGTGGTTCAGCAAGGCTGTTGGGAAATCCAGAGTGTTAACGAATGCTGATTTGGAGCGGTAGGCTTGGCGAACAAGGCCAACTGAAGCAATAAATTAAAGGCTGCAAGTGCGGCGTGGCGCCTCAATGCTATGCAAGCCAATAATCTTGTGGCGTCTTGCCGACATGAGGGGGTACGTTATATTTCGTTGTGATCTCATTGCCTTCCTTATCTTTCATAAAAGATAGGTTGTATTACATCATACAAAACTTCAACAAAAAAATGTCTCAAATAACGCTATGATCAAGGGCTTGGTTTGATCGAGCAGATTTTCATCAGTATGCTACTGCAACTTTGGTTTGAATTTCTTGAGTTCTGCTTGCTTTGCAAGGCAGCGAGACCTATTTTACATCTTGTATGATGTATTATGTTTGATGCTCGTGGAGTTATTTTGTACATTTTGTGATATCAGAATTAGCAACTGGGTTAAGGCATTGTTCAATCAAAGCCTGTTACATGGTACACCGCCTAGGCCACGTTTAGTGGCACTCACAAGACCACGGTTGTACGATATAATACAAATTGTTTATTAATGAAGGATAGCTTCCATGGTCAAAACCAGCGCAACGGCATCTGCCCTAAAACCGCTTCAAATTAGTAAAGTGACGCAGCAGGGAAGTTTGTCCGTGCACGTGGCCGACCAATTGGAAGCGTTGATTACCCAAGGGAAAGTTGCGGTTGGAGAAAAGCTGCCCACCGAGAATAGCCTTTGTGACTCCTTCGGTGTTAGCCGCACGGTGATACGCGAGGCGATTACGCATCTTAAGTCGCTGGGGCTAGTCGAAACTCGTCGCGGTGTAGGTACCTCCGTGTTGCGCTCTTCTACGGTGGAGGCGCGGCCCGCCGAGCGTATCAACCCCACCACGGTGGAAGATATTCTCCATCTGCTGGAGCTGCGGTTAACCTTAGAACCTGCAGCGGCTGAACTAGCCGCCTTACGCCATGACGATGAAGATCGTCAGCGGTTAGAAGCGCAGCATATAGCCTTTAGTAATGCTTATACTGCCAAAACCCAAGCCCGTGAAGAGGATTACCTGTTCCACTTTGCGATTGCCACGGCGACTAAAAACCCCTTTTTTCAATCTTTTTACAAGCAGTGGAGTCAGAGCGTCATTCCCCGCGCCAAGCTGCTGAGTATTGATATCAACCCCATCTCCTCCGAGCGTTACTTAGAGCGCGTTCAGGAAGAACACACCTACATTCTCGAAGCTATTCTTTCTCGTGATGCTCAAGCAGCCCGCGAAACCATGTACCAACACCTTAACCGGGCGCGCAATATGTACGCCCAGTATCGCGACCAGTAGCATCGCGGCCGGTTTAGTGCGACGAGGAATATCGCGAACAGTGATACCACTGACCCCTATAAGGAGCAACCTATGACGATTCGAGGCGAAATGCTAATCGGTCAACAAGCAGTGACCGGTACCCAAGCCAATATTCAAGCGGTTAATCCTGCCACTGGCGAAAAACTAGCGCCTGTTTATATTGGTGGCAGTCGAGCTCACGTTGAGCAGGCAAGCTCGCTTGCCTGGGAAGCGTTTGATACCTATCGCGAAACCTCGCTAGAAGCGCGAGCCACCTTTCTTGAGACTATCGCCAATGAGATCGAAGCGATTGGCAGTGAGCTCATTGAGCGCGCCATGGAAGAATCCGGTTTACCGCAGGCGCGTCTAGAAGGCGAGCGCGGTAGAACCTGCGGTCAGTTACGCTTGTTCGCTTCAGTGGTGCGCGCGGGGGAATGGCTCGACGTGCGTATCGACCCCGCACTGCCGGAGCGTCAGCCGCTGCCGCGTGCTGATCTGCGCCAGCGTCATATCGCACTAGGTCCTGTCGCGGTGTTTGGTGCCAGCAACTTCCCACTGGCATTTTCGGTGGCGGGTGGCGATACCGCTTCAGCCCTGGCTGCTGGCTGTCCCGTAATAGTGAAAGGCCACTCTGCCCATCCTGGTACCTCAGAGCTGGTGGGCCGTGCGATTCAAAAAGCGGTGAAAACCTGCAACCTGCCTGAAGGTGTCTTCTCGCTTCTCTTTGGGGCGGGCAATGAAATTGGCCAGGCGCTTGTCACTGACCCGCGCATTCAGGCGGTTGGCTTTACCGGGTCGCGCAGTGGTGGTAATGCATTAATACAGTCCGCTCAGGCTAGGCCTCAGCCGATCCCGGTCTATGCCGAAATGAGCAGCATTAACCCCGTTTTTCTACTACCAGAAGCACTGAAAGCAAACAGCCAAGCGCTGGGGGAAGCCTTTGTTGGCTCACTGAATATGGGCGCTGGTCAGTTCTGCACAAGCCCAGGCTTGGTGATTGCGGTTAAAGGTGCCGACCTGGAGTCGTTTATTCAGTCAGCGCAAAAAGCCGTGGAAGCTAGCGGCGCGCAAACCATGCTGACACCGGGTATTCACAGTGCTTATGAAAAAGGCGTTTCTGCGCTAAGCAGTGAAGCTAATGTGCGTGAAGTTGCTCGTGGAGAAACCGGCAGCGGCAGTTACCAGTGCCAAACGGGGTTGTTTGCCGTTAGTGCCAATGACTTTCTCGCTTCCAAAGTGCTTCAGGAAGAAGTCTTTGGCGCAAGCTCGCTAATTATCGAGTGCCAGGATATGGCCGACGTTAAAAAAGTTGCCGAGCAGTTGGAAGGGCAGCTAACGGCCACGTTACATATGAACGACGCAGATGTAGAGGCGGCGAAGGGTTTGATGCCTACGCTGGAGCGTAAAGCGGGGCGTATCCTGGCCAATGGTTGGCCAACAGGCGTTGAGGTCTGCCATGCCATGGTTCACGGCGGGCCTTATCCTTCTACTTCGGATAGCCGTACCACATCGGTTGGTACTGCCGCCATCAAACGCTTCTTGCGCCCGGTATGCTACCAATCGCTACCTGAGGCGTTGCTGCCCGACGCCCTACATGAAGCTAATCCGTTGAAGGTTAGCCGACTGGTAGATGGTAAGCGCGAACTATAGAAATAACGCAACAAACAAGCTTTAGTTTTTCTAGCGGCCTAAGGGCCGCTTTTTTATGTCCTTTGTTTGTGGGCAGGCAGAAAAACTGTCTAGACTAATGTCATGCTTCGCTTGCTAAGCGGGCCAACATAGCACGTCGGGTCAGGGCACATACTCACGTGTAAACATGAGATTACTTGGAGAATATGCCCATGGAGACCCTTGAATTAATCATTGCCCCGCTGCGCGATGGGCTCTATACCATCATGATGCCTGTCAGTAACTTTATCTGGAGCTACATTCTTGTTTATCTACTCTTAGGTGCTGGCCTGCTGTTTACCTTTATGACTCGCGGGATGCAGTTTCGTCTGTTCAGGCATATGGCCTATGTGACGTTTACCGCCCGGGGCGCTGGGGATGGCATTAGCGGCTTTCAGGCCTTTGCGACTTCCATGGCGGCGCGGGTGGGGACCGGCAACCTAGCCGGTGTGGCCCTGGCGCTATGGATTGGTGGCCCAGGGGCCATTTTTTGGATGTGGGTGACAGCGTTGCTCGGTTTTGCAACTTCCTTTATCGAATCGACGCTGGCGCAAGTGTATAAGCATCGTAACGAGGATGGCGTATTCCGCGGCGGCCCTGCGTTTTATATCGAACGTTGCCTAGGCTGGCGCTGGTTAGGATCACTGTTCGCGATATTTTTGATTATCGCCTATGGACTGGCGTTTAACGCTGCACAATCCAACACGATTGCCCAGGGCATGAGCGGTGCCTTTGGCATTCCTAACTGGCTGACGGGCATAGTAATCGCCATTTTGGCAGGCTTTGTGATTTATGGCGGCCTCAAGTCGGTGGCACGAACTGCCGAAAAAATCGTGCCGATCATGGCCATTGCTTACTTACTGGTCGCGTTATGGATTCTGTTTGCTAACCTCTCCGCCGTCCCTGATATGCTCTCGCTGATTGTGATGAGTGCTTTTGGTCTTGGGCCAGCGGTGGGCGGCGCAGCAGGCTATGCGATTAAAGCGGCCATGGAAAATGGCATCAAGCGTGGCTTATTTTCCAACGAAGCGGGCATGGGCTCGACACCTAACGCGGCTGCCCAGGCCACCGTCAAACATCCCGCGGCCCAGGGCTTGGTGCAATCCTTTGGGGTGTTCGTCGACACCATCGTGATTTGCAGTTGTACCGCTGTGGTGATCCTGCTCTCTGGCGTTTATGAACGGCTGATGTCGGAGTCGCCAGGGGAGAGCATCGAAGGGATACAGCTTACCCAAGATGCCATGGTTGATCATCTAGGTGGCTTTGGCGAGATATTCATTGCGTTAGCGATACTGTTTTTTGCTTTTACCTCCATCTTGGCCAACTTCTCATTCTCGTCGGTTAATATCGAATTTCTGTTCCGCCGCCACGCTAAAAAAGCGGTCAACGTGTTCAAGGTGATCATTCTAGCGATGGTACTGCTCGGTTCGGTGGCAGAGCTAAGCGTGGTCTGGGACTTTGCCGACCTGGCGATGGGGTTAATGGCCACGACGAACCTGTTTTCCATTCTGTTTATGGCGCCCATTGCAGTTGCCGTATTGAAGGATTACGAGCGCCAACGCCGAGCAGGTATTGAAGAGCCACTCTTTGACCCCGCCATATTAAAACGTCCGGAATTAGTAGATGCCGATGTATGGCCCGTAAAAGAGGCAAAAGAGGAGTAGGGGTTAACTCCCTGCTTCGATAAACGCTTTCGCCCTTGGGTCTTGTATATAGGCGACGTTGAGCCGAAGCCAGGGCGTTGGCTGGTGATCGGCAAAAAACAGATGCCCCGGCGATAACGTGATTTCCCACCGGCTAGCCAGTTCACGCAGAGTTTCAGGGGCGATGGCTGCCGGTGGTTTTGCCCATACAAACATCCCGCCAGCCGGTTGGGTATACACCTCCCAGCCGGCATTTTTTAGCATCATTAGTGCCACTGCCATTTGATTGGCGAGCTTGATGCGCAGCCGTTCGGTAAGCTTCCGGTAGCTGCCGTTTTGCAGCATCGTGATGACCACCTGCTCGGCAAATCGCGAAGCGGAGATGCTGGTCAACATCTTGATATCCACAAGGCGTTGCACCCAAGCCACGGGCGCAGCGACAAAGCCTACTCGCAGTGAAGAGGAGAGGCTTTTCGAAAAGCTACCCAGGTAGAACACCCGGCTCAAACCGTCTAGCGCTGCCAAACGGGTGGTGGGGGTGTGCTGAAAATCCGCGTAGATATCGTCTTCAATAATCTGAAAATCGTGTTGTTCGGCAAGCTGTAACACTCGGTGCGCTACCGCCGGGGTGAGCGTGCTGCCCGTGGGGTTGTGAAAAACGCTATTGATGTAGAACAGCTTTGGTCGGTGCTCGGCCAACAACACCTCCAAGCGTTCGATATCAGGCCCATCGGCTAATCGCGGCACGCCAATCACGCGGATTCGCTGTAAGTGCAGCAGGCCGAACAGATTGTAATAGCCCGGTGATTCCACGAAGACCACATCGCCAGGCTCAAGCAGCATCCGCACCAGTAGATCCAGCGAATGGCTGCCGCCCCCGGTCATCACGATCTGCTGGGCGTCCGCAGTAATCGCCAGCGGGCGCAGGCGTTCCTGGATTAAACCGCGTAAATCCTGCGGCCCTTGCGGGGTACTGTACTCGAAAATTCCCGAACGGCTTTTACGTGCCACTTGGCGAATGGCGTGAGTTAGGTCATCGCCTTCGCGCCAGACGCTTGGCAGCCAGCCGCAGCCCAGCTTGAGCGTGTGCTCATTGGCACTGAAAAGCCCCCATAGCCCGTTGGTGACCTCTTCCAATCCGCTCATAGCTGCTGGTTGTGATACCAGCGCTGCTGCGCTATCCGCCACATAAAAACCTGATCCGGGTCGTGAGCGCACTAAGCCAGAAGCGACAAGTCGTTCATAGGCCTCGATCACCGCATTACGGCTGATGTGGTGGGTGGCGGCTAAGCGACGAATAGAGGGTAAACGACGGCCACCGCCTGCACCGTGCGCGGCAATCCAAGCGCGAATACCCGCTTCGAGCTGCTGGGTGATGGGAGTCGTGGCGTGCCGATTAACCTCTAGTTTCATAACGTGCCCTATGGCTTTCAACTGTTCGCTAAAAGGGCAGAACAGTGTCTGGAAAGTGGGAGTTAAGTGTACCTTACCGTTGCGTGGTAAGCGTGGGAGGGTAGCGGTTCAATGACTTACTTATTTAGGACTTCGCTATGAGCCGCACTGCCAATCGCGCTATCAATAGAAGGAGTGCCGCCTGCCTGGCGTTTGCGCTATGTACGATTACCACGGCGGTTAATTTACAGGCGCCACTCTATGATGCACTGGCGGCGCGGGATGACTTGGGGGTTGGCGCCACCAGCATCGCCTTTGCCTGCTATGTGTTAGGCATTATATCGGTGTTGCTGGGATTAAATGGCCTGGCCGATCGGGTTGGGCGCAAGCCATTAATAATGAGTGCTCTGCTGTTATGTCTCTTGGCGACCGGGATCACCCTGATAGCGCCCGGTTTGCCGGCGCTGGGTGTGGCTCGCTTTCTGCTGGGTATCAGTACGGGGCTAATGTCAGCGGTGGCTCCCGCTTATATGCAACTACTATTGGGGGAAGAGGATAAGCGTGTGGCGACCAATTATGTGACGGCCAGTACCGCGCTTGGGTTTGGCCTGGGGGCGGCGGTGACTAGCCTGTTTGTTTTCCACACCCCAAGCATATCGCCACCCAGTCTGTGGCTTTATATCGCTGCCGCTTTGCTAGCGTTGGTAGTGGTCACCACGCTTAAGGATAGCTCACCGAGCGCTACTAAAACGCCTATGCTACGTCTTCCCAGCTATCCAAAAGGAACTTTCGCCTATGGATTGGCAATTTTGTTGGCCTGGGCGACGGTGGGGTTGGTGATTGCGATTCTGCCTTCAGCACTAAGCCTGCACGGTTTATCCGCCTGGAGCGGCTTCGCCACCTTCGGTATCTGCAGCTGCGGGGTGCTGTTTCAGCCCTGGGCGAGAAGGCTTACGCCGCGCAGCGCTACCCGACTGGGTCTGGTGATTTTGCCGATTGCCTATGGGTTGATCGCTTGGGGCGCTGTCCACGGAAATCTTGTGGCGGTGCTGCTGGGCACGGTAGCAGCCAGTAGCGCTTGCTATGGGTTTATCTACCTGGGAGGGTTAAGTGGTGTGTTGGTGAGTGCGGATGCCTCGGCTAGCCAACAAGCCACCCAAGCCAGCGCGGGCTATTTTCTGATGGCCTACTTGGGCTTCAGTATCCCTGTAATCGTCACCGGGGTACTGATTGATGCGGTAGGACATACGCTTGCGTTAACGCTGTTTGGTCTCGCACTATTGGGCGGCGTTATCATGGCGATCATTTTGCTGCGTAAGGCACAATAGCCAGCCCCGAGCGTTCACGATGTCATGAGCGATGCTTCTCTACCAGTAGCCCGCAAGAAGGCGCCGCCCAACGAGTGTCGGCGGTAAACACGACATCGCACACCACGGGGGAGTAGTAGCGACGCACCTCGTCGTCAATCCGAGCGCGCAGGGCATCTTGGTTGGTGATGGAGAGACGGGATGCCTCAGGTAATACCACATGCACCATGACATACAGCAGGCGGCCTGGGCGTACCATGCGAACGCGCACTTGCTGGGTGTCAGTGTTAGCCAGGGCATTCGCGACGGCTTGGCGAACAGGTTCCGCGATAGATTCTTCTGGCGTTTTATTAAGCAATTCCTTCAGTGCTTGGGAGGCCATGCGCACAGGCACACCCAGACAGAGCACCACCACTGCAATCACGAGCATCGAATCTACATAGGGCAGTATGGCCAACCAGCCCAGTCGCTCAAACAACATCACCAGGCAAAAGGCTGCTAATACCGCGGCGGAAATAACGCTGTTCACTAGCCAATTTAGTTTATCTGCCGCCACCAATGGGCTGCTCACATGACGCTGGCTACGGTGCATCACCCAGGCCGTCAACGAACAGGAAACGGTGGCAAAGAGTGCATAAATTACCGCCAAGCCAGCCGCTATTTCGCGGCCACCCATGAGCAGGGCGGCAATAGCGTCGACCAGGGCGAAAATAGACACGCCTAAAATAAGCAGCCCTTTGCACAGATTCACAAGCGACTCAAAGTAGCTGTAACCAAAGGGGTACGACTCGCTGTCCGGGCGACTGGCAAGCTTGCTGACCTTAATAGTGACGAGGGCGATGCTGAAATAAATAAGATTAAATAGACCATCCAGCAGGATCGCCTGCGAGTTAGAGGCTAACGTAGCAACAATGCCTGCACAGCCAATAAGCAGCGCCATCAAGGCGGAAAATGCCAAGGTTCTCGATTCTGTCTTCACTAACGTTTCTGCTCCAGAGTGTACATCGTCAAAATAGTCGATAAGCATAGCAACTTTGCTGGTGACATATCGAATGCCGGTCGTCTGCTCAAAACGATGCTTTGGACAGCCTCGTTAGTTCTACTAATCTTAGGAGGCATTTATTTGATTCACGTTAAACCAAATAGGAGGGTTAGACGATGCCAATGCTAAGCGTAGGAACGGAACAAGGCACGCCGGTAGAGCTGTACTACGAGGTACACGGGGCGGGCAAACCAGTGGTGCTGATCCATGGATGGCCATTAAGTGGCCGCTCATGGGAGAAGCAGGTGCCAGCGCTGGTGGAGGCAGGCTATAAAGTCGTGACGTATGACCGCCGTGGTTTTGGCTGGTCTACCCAGGCAGATGGTGGCTATGACTACGATACGCTGGCATCAGATCTTAAGAAACTGATCGACACTTTGGACCTAAACGATGCCACCCTGGTGGGCTTTTCGATGGGTGGCGGCGAAGTAGCGCGTTACCTTTCCAGTTACGGGACTGGGCGAGTCAATAAAGCCGTATTTGCTGCAGCGGTTCCCCCTTACCTCTATAAATCAGATGACAATCCTGAAGGTGGTCTGGATGATGCCACCATCAACCAATTCCTTGAAGGTGTAAAAGGCGACCGTCTTGCCTTCCTAGAAGACTTCACGAAGAACTTTTTCACCGCGGGTGAGCGCAGCGATTTAATCAGCGAGCCGAACCGCCAGTATCATTGCAACATTGCGGCGTTTGCGTCCCCGCAAGCGACCTATGACTGCATCAAAGCGTTTAGCTATACTGATTTCCGAAAAGATCTGTCCAATATCGATATACCCACCCTGGTATTGCATGGGGATTCAGATGGCATCGTACCCTTTGAGGTCAGCGGCAAGCGGGCGCAAGAGTTACTGCCCAATGCGCAAACGGAAGTGATCAAGGGCGGGCCACACGGGCTTAATGCTACGCACCCTGAAGCGTTTAATCGGGCGCTGATTACCTTTTTGGATAGCTGACTTAAATGGTTCCTATAACTTGATAGCGCCGCCCAATGGGGTGGCGCTATCAAGTTTTCTTCTAAATAACACCCTTGCTTAAGTTATCATCATGTTTTCAGAAGTGATATGTGTTTAGCTTTCATGCGATATTGAAATAAGAGTATCGCTATAATGATGCTGCAGCCTAATAAAGTTCCGTAGGTGCCGGGTACTAACGTAAGTACTGCCGCCACTAAAAGTAACAGTCGAATTGGCCATGCAGTGCGTATAAATCCTTGCCCAACCATTGATACATTGAGAGCAGCCAGCGCTAGCGCGCTTATCGCCATTACTATTAATTGGTCAAACCAAGTGCCTTCTAACATCAATAGTTCTGGTCTCGCAACGAACAAGAAAGGTAGGAAAAAACCTGGCAGACCGATTTTTACCGCTTGAATTGCAGTCGTGAAATAGGGAGCTTCAGCAATCCGTGCTGCAATCAGCGATGCAACAGCTACGGGGGGAGTCAGTGCTGAAAAAACTGCGAAATAAAGTACAAACATATGGGCTGCCATCATACTTACACCCATATCTATGAGCGCGGGGGCAGTTAATAATGCCACCAGAATATAGGCTGCAGACGTAGGTAGTCCTAGGCCAAAAATGAGGCATGCGATAGCGGCAATCAGAAGCAAAACACCAAGGTTTCCATCAGCGAGGCCAAGCATTAAGTAAGAGAGTTTTTGTGCAAAGCCAGTAGCGGTAAGTACTTCTACAAAAATCCCAATAACCGCAACGATAACGGCAATTGTGGCGCCGCTAAAACCGCCGTCACGTAGGCCGTCAATAAGGCGTGAAGCTGCAATTCTTAACGCCTGGAAAGGTTGGCGATAATGACGCGCTACGCTACTGATAAGTTCAAAAACAATAATCGCTAAACATCCATAGGCAGCGGCATACGAGGGTGGCATTCGGCTTACTAATAAATAAACCAGTATGCCTATAGCGATTAATAAGTGACCATAACGAATAAGTAGCATTTTGGCTGGTAGCGCCTGAGCTCCATCGCTTGTCAGTGATTGGGTAGGCTCTATACCGTCTCGAGCGGCTTGTAGGTGAACGGCTAAAAGCAAATAAAAATAATAGAGGGCGGCAGGAATAGCGGCTGCTAGGATAACTTGGTCATAGCCGAGACCTGTTACTCCGACCATTAGGAATGCAGTCAGCCCCATCACGGGTGGCGTCATCTGCCCGCCAGTGGAAGCTACTGCTTCGACGGCGCCAGCAAAAGGTGCCTTGAATCCCGTTCGTTTCATAGTCGGAATAGTCATGGTGCCTGTACTAGCAATATTGGCTACAGTACTGCCAGAAATCATGCCCATGAAGGCGCTGGCAAGAACCGCAATTTTGGCTTGCCCACCTCTTGAATTCCCCGCCAACTTAGTTGCAAATCCCATAATAAAGTCGATACCGCCTGTTGATTTTAGTAAACCAGCGAAGACCATAAAGACAAAAATAGTGCCTGCAGATAACTCGGTTAGGGAGCCTAGAATTCCCTGGAAATTAGGAATTGAAGCATAAGAAACAAGACGTTCAAATGCCATCCCGCCATGGTAGAACAATTCGGTGGGCATAATGTTGCCAAAGTAACCATATAAAAGCCCAATAATCCCAATAAGCGGTATTGTTAATCCCCATTGTTGCCACGCGGCTATTAAACTGATGGCAATTAGCAAGCAACCTATTACAACATCCATTGGATTTGGGCCAAATACACGATCCGTGATTAGCCCCTGATACTCGAGTAAAACATAGCCAGTTGTGTAACATGCGATGGCAAAAAAGACTCCATAACTTAGGCGCATAACCCAACGTGATGAGTCGCCGGCTGCAGAGGCAAAAATAATTAATAATGCGAGACCGAGATGAAGTACTTTGAATTGGCCTGAAGGTAAGTAGTACTTAAATACCTGTGCTAAATGAGTTGCTACCATTACGAGAGTGAGAAACAGCACTAAATTTGCGGTGTTGAAATACCCACGCTTTTTATCAAGGAGCTTAGGAGACATGGTGGCTTACTTCGCTAGGTAAGAAAAGTGCCATACCACTGAGGCATGGCACATATCGGGCTCAGGCTGTAACAGAGTCAGCAACGATTAATTCATCGCGCCATACTCCTTGCTCCTGAAAGTAGCGCGCAGCACCTGCATTAACAGGGTAATCCTGAAGCAAGTACTCTACCGCAAAGGCCAGGTCGACATCTTGTAGCTGTGAACCAATTCGGCGAACTTGCTCTGAGTTGTCGAAGATAGCCTTACAAACTGCATAGGCATCTTCGTCTGTTACCCCAGAATGTGTCGCTAATAAACCAGAAATAGCGGGCATGAGCATTTCGTCCTCTACCTTGTCCCACTGCTCAGCTGTAACAGTGGTTGCAAGCAGTCCCGAATTAATTTCCTGAGCGCGTTTTAAAACTTCTGGCTCAATCGGCAAAACTCTGAATTCGACAGTGCTATCTATCTCAGCCAGTGCGGGAGAAGGACGCCCGTTCGTTAAGGTGGAGGGAATTGCATCAACGGCCCCAGACTGAAAGGCACTAAAAGTGTCGTTCCATGAACCATAAGTCCAATCTACTTCATCCGCTACGCCAGCGGCTTGTAGAATTGTCTGATGCATAATGGCGGTGGCGCCACCCGCAGTAGAGGGCATCACTCGCTTGCCAGCCAAATCAGCAAGTGAGTGGATATCTGAATCCTTGCGCACGATTAGCGGAATATTCCAAACGGTATAGGCAAACATTTGCCGCGCATCTATGGGCTCACGAAATGGACGTTCGCCTTTGGTGGCGGGGGGCCAGTCGGTCGACGTAGTTTGTCCAAAGTCAATCTCGCTACGGCTAGCCATTACCATGTTCTCAGCACCCCCGGACGTTGCTAGGGTAGTTGAGCGTAGGTCGCTATTACGTTGCACCGTTTGTGCTAACGCTTCGATAATAATGTAGCCAGTTGATCCAAGGCTTGCTGATCCCCAGCGTAATTCACGTTTTGGTGCAGCCGCTAGAATGCCTGGAAACATTGCAACGCCGATACCTAGAGCACCAGCCTTTAGTAATTGGCGACGGCGAATATCAATGATTGATGGGGAGGTGTGGGTTAGTTTCTCTGTCATGTTGGTACCTTTCTTATTGGTGAAAGTGTCCACTAAGTTCAAGTGCTGCTCTTATATGGCTTTATTAGCGCTTAATTAAGTGCTATTGCCTTGACCTGCTTGGGTGCTTATTTCTATATCTCGGTGACCTGGCTGAAGCTCAAAGCGTTGAAACGTGGTGGGGAGTCCGTCGCGGGAATAGCCACGTACACGCCAGATCATCCCGTGGGTCACATCATTTGAAAGAGAGAGAGAGGAGCGAGCGTCGGCAGAAAAAGAGCCGACCCCTAATTTGTGAACGAACCGAGAGGTAAGAATTTTGCGGCTCTGGAACAGGTACTCGTGTAACGATAAGCCGTCGAATTCGCTGGGCAGTTTATCCATAAGCTCACTGGCAAAATTCAGTGGCATATAAAATTCGTTAAAGGTCCAGGGCTCACCCTCTACTTGAATCAAACGTTGTACGACTGCGCAACGGTGCTGAGAGCCAAAAAAATGGGCAATTTCAGCGTCAACGTCCACTTCGCGAATACCCAACCCTTGTAGTGAAAGCCCAAGTGGCCGACCTTGATCGAGAAATCGAAACACACGAATATCCTCGAACTTTACTTCCTGGTCTCGTATGAACGTTCCTCGCCCATGCTCGCGTATCACAATACCGTCATCTGAAAGGGCTTTTAATGCTTTTTGCAAGGTCCCAAGGCTTGCTGGTAATCGTGAAGAGAGTTCTTGTTCTGAAGGTAACTTATCGCCAGGAATCAACTTTCCAGCATGAACGGCTTCTTTAATCGCATTGTAGAAGCGTGCATATTTTGGAACGCCGAGATGATCATTCTCAAAATGTGGCAGGCAGGCTTCAACTATTTTATCTAATGTCATGCGAGTCACCGTAAGATGGAGCTCATGTTGATTTCTTAATAGCTATATAGCTTTAATGATCCTGCCTGCAATACATGTTATTTTCAAGCACCCTTTGAGCCAATTTTTCAAATTAAGGACACATTCAGCAATGCCAACTACGCCTCCGTTCACAACACGTCCCGAAATTAAGGGCACGTTTGGTGCTGTATCGACTACCCATTGGCTCGCCTCAAGTGTTGGCATGGCAATACTTGAAAAAGGGGGAAATGCATTTGACGCGGCAGTGGCAGTAGGCTTTGTCTTACAGATTGTTGAGCCCCACTTGAATGGCCCGGGCGGAGAAGTACCCATCATTGCAATGCGACATGATGATGAAACGCCGCGAGTTATTTGTGGACAGGGTGTAACGCCAGCAGGAGCGACTCTGGAGCATTTTAAGCAGCTAGGACTCAAAACAGTGCCTGGAACAGGGTTGTTACCTGCTGTAGTGCCAGGCGCTTTCGATGCCTGGATGCTGTTACTTCGCGATTACGGCACCATGGCACTTGATGATGTGCTGGAGCCTGCTATTGGTTATGCAGAAAAAGGGTTCCCGCTTTTATCCAGAGCGGTGTCATCGATTATTCCCGTTGTGGATTTTTTCCAGAAAGAGTGGCCCAGCTCTGCTAAACAATGGCTCAAAAGTGGGCAAGCACCAAAGCCGGATACTCTTTTCCGCTCGCCCGATATAGCGTCTACATATAGACGGATATTGAATGAGGCTAAACTTGCAGGTGCTGGGCGCGAAGCGCAAATTGAGCGAGCACGAACAACTTTTTATGAAGGGTTTGTTGCCGATGCTATTGATGCTTTTTATCGCCAGCCACTAAGAGATAGCACGGGCGAACGGCACGCTGGTGTATTGAACGGTGATGATCTTTCACGTTGGTCAGCAACGGAAGAGAGCACCGTAAGTTATGAGTACGAAGGATATGAGGTTCATAAAGCAGGCCCTTGGAGTCAGGGGCCTGTGTTCTTGCAGCAGCTAGCACTACTAAAAGGCATAGACTTTTCAGCTTTTGGCCCCGAGAGCCCCGAATTTGTCCACTATATTGCAGAGGCGGCCAAGCTTGCTTTTGCAGACCGTGAGGCTTGGTACGGTGATGCGGCAACAACGGATGTTCCGCTCGCTTTATTGTTAAGTGACGATTACAACATCTCGCGTCGCAAGCTAATAAGTGAAAGAGCTTCTTTTGAAATGCGTCCTGGGTTACCGGGGGGAGATGATCGTATTGCATCGATTATGTCGTTAGCAGGCAGTGAGCCAACGGTAGGGCCCGGAGGTGGAGAGCCAACATTCGCGCCTTTGCCAAGTATTGAAGGGGATACCGTACATTTAGATATCGTCGACCGATTTGGCAACATGGTCTCAGCTACCCCGAGTGGGGGCTGGCTGCAGAGTTCTCCGAGTGTGCCTGGTTTAGGATTTTCTATCTCTACCCGTGCGCAAATGACGTGGCTAACACCTGGCTTGGCTAGCACGCTTCAGCCTGGTTGCCGTCCGAGAACGACGCTGACGCCCACGATGGTTACTCGAGATGGTAGGCCTTATCTTGCTTTAGGCTCTCCAGGCGGAGACCAACAAGATCAATGGAGTTTGACCACTTTTTTACGCATGGTGCATTACGGTTTTGACCTTCAGCGAGCGATAGATGCCCCACTATTTCAAATACGTCACTTCCCTGCATCTTTTCATCCGCGGGAGAGCGTATTAGGTCGTTTATTGATTGAGAAGCGGTTCCCAGAATCTACCTTAGCAACGTTGCGCGAGAGGGGGCATGACATGGCGTTACAAGGGGATTGGGCATTAGGGCGAGTCTGTGCCGTGGCAAGCCATAGTGGAATGGTGCATGCGGGTGCTTCAGCTCGACATATGCAAGGTTACGCTGTTGGTCGTTAAGGTGATGATTGAAAGGGGCTAGTAGGGCAGCCTGAACTGACCGCCCTACTAGCGGTGTAAGAGTACCGCTTACCCCTCAATCCAAACCTCTTCCCCCTTAAACTCGATTTTCCATATGCGGAGCTTCACGCTTTCATCCTCTAAACACTGACCGTCTTCAAGGCGGAAGTGCTGCTTGTAGATAGGCGAGGCGACGACCGCCGCACCTTTAAGATCGCCGACGATGCCCCGAGCGATCACGTTTGCGTTCGAGAAAGGATCATGATGATCAAGAGCGTAGAGCTCATCACCCTGTCCCTGCACTCCGGGCAAGTAGAAAATAGCGACCTGGGCGGGGCCGTCGGCGGTTTCCAGCCAGGCGGCGATGCCAGAAAACGCGACTAGATCGGCCTTGGTACAGACTTTCTGCCACGACTTTGCCTTCTGAAGCGCCATGGTATCCATCTCGTTTTTCAATGCAGTTGCGGTCATTGGTTGCCTCTTTTCTATTCAGTGTCAGTGTTAGTGTCAGTGTCGTTGTCAGTGTCAGGGCCCAGCGTCGCTTAAGCGGGGCGCAGTTGGCCGCGCTCGGAGGTCATAATGATTGACGGATCCGGGCGGTCGTCGTTGACGAAGCTGCGGAAGCGTTTGAGTTTTTCTGGATCACTGATGGCGTCGGCCCATTCACACTGATAGGTATCCACCACTGTTTGCATCTGACGCTCCAGTTCAGCGTTGATGCCTAAGCTGTCTTCCAGAATCACCTCTTTGAGGTATTCCAGGCCGCCATCGAGGTTTTCGCGCCATACTGAGGTGCGCTGCAGACGATCAGCGGTTCGCACGTAAAACATTAGGAAGCGATCAATGGTGCGGTAGAGCTGATCGTCGTTAAGATCCGTGGCAAACAGTTCGGCGTGGCGTGGGCGCATGCCGCCATTACCACACACGTATAAGTTCCAGCCGTTTTCGGTAGCGATAATGCCGATATCTTTGCTTTGCGCTTCGGCACACTCACGGGTACAGCCGGAAACGCCGAATTTGATCTTGTGAGGTGAACGCAGGCCCTTGTAGCGGTTCTCCAGTTGAATCGCCATGCCAACACTGTCCTGCACGCCATAGCGGCACCAAGTGCTGCCCACGCAGGATTTCACCGTGCGCAGCGATTTACCGTAGGCATGGCCGGTCTCGAAGCCTGCGGCAATCAGCTCGCCCCAGATATCCGGCAGGTCTTCCAGGCGGGCGCCGAACAGGTCGATACGCTGTCCACCGGTCACTTTGGAGTAGAGGCTATACTTTTTAGCCACTTCGCCCAGGGCAATCAGTTTATCAGGGGTGATTTCGCCACCGGCCACGCGTGGTACTACCGAGTAGGTGCCGTTCTTCTGCATGTTGGCCATGAACGTATCGTTGGTATCCTGCAATGGGATATGCGCCGCATCGGTGATCGGCTCGTTAAAGCAGGAGGCCAAAATGGACGCTACGGCGGGCTTGCAGATATCGCAGCCCAGGCGGTGGGTGTCGGGGTTGCCGTGTTTTTCAATCAGGTCGGTGAAGGTTTTGATGCCTTCGACGCGCACAATAACGTAAAGCCCTTGGCGGGTATGGGCGAAGTGCTCGCAAATCGATTTATCGACTTCGACGCCACGGGCTTCCAGCTCGTGATCCACCACGCTTTTGAGCAGCGCAGTACAGCCGCCGCAGCCGGTGCTGGCTTTGGTGGCCGCTTTGACACCCCCTAGATCTACCGCGCCAGCGTCAATAGTGGCGCAAATATCACCCTTGGTGACGTTATGACAAGAGCATATGGAAGCGGTTTCTGGCAGCGCCCCGGGGCCGAGAGTAGGAGCGGCACCGCTGCTTTGTGGCAGAATCAGTGAAGCAGGTTCATCGGGCAGCTCAATGCCGTTGGAATAGTATTGTAACAGGGTGTCGTAAACGCCGTTGTTGCCCACCAACATGGCGCCGAGCAGTTTTTTACCGTCGCTGGAGACCACCAGCTTGCGGTACTCCTGCTTGATAGGATCCAGGTAGCGGAACATGCGTGCGCTGGGGTTTTGGTTGCCGTGAGCGTCACCAATCGAACCCACGTCCACGCCCAGCAGCTTGAGCTTGGTGCTCATATCGGCGCCGCCAAAGTATGTGTCTCCACCGGTCAGCGTGGATAGCGCGGTTTTGGCCATTTGGTAGCCCGGCGCCACCAAGCCAAAAATGCTCTGGTTCCAGAGCGCGACTTCGCCAATCGCGAGGATAGCCGGGTCGCTGGTAAGGCACTGGTTATCGACAACCACGCCGCCGCGTTCACCAATCTCCAGGCCGCAGTCGCGAGCTAGCTGGTCGCGGGGACGAATGCCTGCTGAGAAAACGACGAGATCGGTTTCAAGGACTTTGTCGTCTTGAAAGACCATGCGGTGACGGCTCGCCTCGCCATCTTCAATACGCTGGGTGGCGCGCTCGGTGAGCACCTGTACGCCCAAGGCTTCAATTTTTTCGCGCAGCAGTTCACCGCCTTCGTTATCTACCTGCATCGGCATCAGCCGCGAAGCAAATTCAACAACGGCAGTGTCCAGGTTTAATCCCCGCAGGGCATTAGCTGCTTCTAAACCCAGCAGGCCACCGCCCACCACCACGCCGGTGGTGGCATTTTCGGCGGCGGCTTGGATGGCATCCAGGTCGTCCAGGGTGCGGTACACCAGGCAGCCATCGCGGTCGTTACCGGGTATCGGCGGCACAAAGGGGAAGGAGCCGGTGGCTAGCACCAAGCGGTCATATGGGTAGCGGCCCTGGTCGGTGACCACTTCTTGCGCACTGCGATCGATCTCGATCACGGCCTCGCCAGTACGCAGTTCTACGCCGCTGACGGCGTAATAATCCGCCTCGCAAAGCGCCAGGGAGTCAGCATCGCGGCCGCTGAAATATTCAGACAAATGCACCCGGTCGTAGGCGCGATGGCGCTCTTCGCCAAACACGGTGACTTGATAACGCACTAGTGCGCCGTTATCGACCAGTTGCTCGACCAAGTGGTGGCCGACCATGCCGTTACCAATAATGATTAATTGCTGTGTAGTGGACATGTTTTCGATAGACATAGCTATGCCGCCTCTAAGGTCGATAAATGGGGAGTATCGTTGTGCTGGTCAGCCGCAATGGTTTGGAGCACTGCTACATCAGCAGCACCAAACAGGAGTGCATGACGGTAGTCGTTAAGGTTCGTGCCTGCGAGTGCTTGTTCGAAGTACCAAGGGCCTTGGCTGGTGTCGCCGTAAAGCACCGCGCCTTCAATCTGGCCGTTGCGAAGTAACAGTCGACGGTAATCGCCGCGCTCAATGTCGTGGTAGCTAAGTACTTCATGCTCGGCGCTGGCGTCGATGGGGCCAAAGGCGTAGAGCGCAACACCGCTGATTTTGAGTTTGGTAGCGCTGGGGGCGTCTGCGTAGCCTTGAGTATTTGTGCCGCACAGCGTCGCGGCGAGCACCTCTACCTGACGCCAGATCGGTTCCACCAAGCCATAGGTGGTGCCATCAAATTGGCAGCATTCACCCAGGGCGGAAATGGCTGGGTCTGAGGTGGTGAGCCATTCGTCAACCACAATAGCTCGATCAGTGCGCAGACCTGCCTGATGGCCAAGTTCCGCATTAGGGGTAATGCCCGCGGCAATAATCACGCTAGAGGCGTTTAACTGACGGCCATCGGCAAGATGTACCTTGGCTACGCGCCCATGAGTATCGCCCTCTAGCTGTGTTAACTGGGCGCCGGTGATGATCTTTAAACCACGCTGGGAAAGTTCGTTTTCAAGCAGGTGCGCGGCGGTGGTATCCAGCTGGCGGTTCATTAGCTGCTCGCTGCGCTGGAGCACACTGACGCTGATATCATTGCCGCGCTTACGCAGTCCTTCAGCAGCTTCGAGGCCCAGCAGGCCACCGCCAATCACCACTGCATCACCGCCCTGTTGAGCGATGTCGGTAAGTGCATCAGCGTCCTGCAAGTCGCGAAAGCCATGTACGCCCGCAAGGTCAATACCTGGGATGTCGGGCAGCGCTGGGCGCGAGCCGGTGGCGATGGCCAAGCGGTCGTAATGCAGTGTGCGGCCGGTGTCGGTGATTACCGTACGGCGATCACGATGCAGCCTTTCGACCTTTTCGCCGAGAATCAGAGTGACGCCCTGGTTCGCGTACCACTGGGCATTGCGCAGAGTGAGGGCGTCTTGCTGCATCTCACCGGCCAGCAGTGGCGAAAGCAGGATACGGTTATACGCGGGGGTTGGTTCAGCGCCAATTACCGTGATGCGCTGGGGGCGCGTAGGTGATTTCACCAGCGCCTCAATCAGACGGTGGCTGGCCATACCACTACCAATAATGACTAGATGGTCGCTGGGTGAGCACCGGGAAATGGTTTCCATGGGTAGCTCCTCTGTGTCGTTACGGATGCTTGAGCACCAAACAAAAAACGCCCCTGTCGCGCACCGCTTTGCAAAGAATCGCAAAAGCGTGCGTAACAGGGGCGTCGTTGCCCGATAGCGTCTTTTTAAACGCGCGACAACCGCCATTGGCTGCCAACTGATTAAAAACCTTACTCTGTAATAAGCAAGGAGCTAGCCAACTGGCCGTGTAGAATTTTTTTTTAAATTACTTCAGCTGCTTATGTGTAGGTTATGGGTAAGTTGTGGCAAGGCTCCTCGGATAGACTGCACGGTGATGGTGCGAAAGGGGCGGTAGCGTGCACTCTCAAACATCATTTAGCGTGTGTACAGTGCGACAAAGAGCGTTGCGTAGTCATCTATCTTTTTTTAAATTATTGTTTATAAGAAGTAATTTTTAAAATGGTTGGTTCTGGGCTTGGCTTTTGCAGCTATCTAGGCAACAAGCTAGTTAACAAGTTATAAGCGCTCATTGCTAGGCGATGGCAGCGAACAACTCCAAAGCCGTTAGAAAAATAAGTAGCCGAATGTGTAGCTGTTAGACAATCTTCATCTGTTTGAAGAGTGTTTTAAAAATAGTTTGAAGAGTGTATTGCACCGATGAAGGTGCGCTGTGGCAACGACGTCCAGCCCTCTTCTCTTAATGCGTTTATATAGCGCATTAGAGAACGGGACTGGGCGTTTTTTTTATGCCTGGCGCTAATGAGGAATCCGAGGAGTAGCTATGACTCAGGCCAAAACCACATGCCCCTACTGCGGCGTCGGCTGTGGCGTAACGGCAACCGTTGACGCGGGCACGCTGAGCGCTGTAGAGGGCGACCGCGAGCATCCAGCGAACTACGGGCGGCTGTGTGTCAAAGGGTCTGCGCTACATGAAACCTTGGGACCTCAGGGGCGGCTGACTCATCCTCGCGTTGATGGTGTTGAGGTCTCCTGGGACACTGCCCTAAGCACTACTGCCGAACGCTTAAACATCCTGCGGGCTGAGCATGGCAACCATAGTGTGGCGGCGTACCTTTCCGGCCAGCTGCTGACGGAAGATTACTACGTGGCCAATAAGTTGTTTAAAGGCTTTTTGGGCACCCCCCATTTAGATACCAATTCGCGACTGTGTATGGCCTCTGCGGTCGCTGGCTATAAACGTGCCTTCGGGGCGGATGCGGTACCGTGCAACTACGAAGATCTGGAGGAGGCGGAGCTGGTCGTGTTGGTGGGCTCTAACCTGGCCTGGAATCATCCGGTGCTTTACCAGCGCATTAAAGTGGCGAAAGAGCGCAACCCGCTGATGCGCCTGGTGGTGATCGACCCCCGCTTGACAGACAGTTGTGAAATCGCTGACCTCTACCTGGGGATTAAACCAGGCAGCGATGCTTACCTGTTTAACGGCCTGCTGGCGTGGATGGCAAAGCGCCGTAAGCTCGATACTCTCTACCTTGAACGCCACACCGAAGGCGTTGAAGAGGCTCTGGCGGCAGCACAACAAACCGCGGGCTCGGTGGCGGAGGTAGCGGCAGCTTGCGATGTCGACCCCGAGCGACTGGAAACCTTCTACTACTGGTTCGCCAGCCAACTGCATGTGGTCACGCTTTACTCTCAAGGCGTTAACCAATCCTCAAGCGGTACCGATAAGTGCAACGCGATTATTAACTGTCACTTGGCTGGCGGCAAAATAGGCTTGCCGGGTGCGGGGCCGTTCTCGATTACCGGCCAGCCCAACGCCATGGGGGGCCGTGAAGTAGGTGGGCTGGCCAACCAGTTAGCCGCGCATATGGATTACCACACCCCTGACGCCCTTGATCTGGTCTGCCGCTTTTGGGCTACCGACAGCCTGACGCCGAGCCTGCCGGAAGGGCCCGGTTATAAAGCCGTGGAGCTATTTGAAGCCATTGAGCGTGGTGAGATAAAAGCGTTATGGGTGATGGCCACCAATCCCGCCATTAGCCTGCCTGATGCTGCGCGGGTACGTGCTGCGTTGGAAAAGTGCCCACTGGTGATTGTTTCCGAGTGCGCTGCCCATACCGACCTGCTGCCGTATGCCGACATTGTGCTGCCAGCCTCGGGATGGTCGGAAAAAGATGGCACCGTGACTAACTCCGAGCGGCGTATTTCTCGCCAGCGGGGGATGCTACCGCCCCCCGGAGAGGCCCGCCACGATTGGTGGATAATCTGCGAGGTAGCAAAACGGTTGGGGTATGCCGAGGCGTTTAACTACGCGCACCCTTGGGAGATTTTCGACGAGCACGCTCGGCTCTCGGCGTTTGAAAACGGCATTGAGGGAAGTCCGAAACGAGTGTTCGATATTTCAGGGCTGGTAGGGCTGGGTCAAGAGGGGTACGACACCCTGGCGCCGATCCAGTGGCCGGTGACTGTTCAAGCGCCCCACGGCACGGCACGGCTATTTGAGGAGGGCGAGTTTGCCACCGCTAATGGCCGCGCCAAGCTGCTGGCGATCCATCCTCAAGGGCCTGAGCAGTCGCTGAGTGCAGCCTATCCGCTTCGGCTTAATACCGGCCGGATTCGTGACCAGTGGCACACCATGACCCGCACCGCGCGCTCACCGCGGTTAATGAACCACCGCGCCGAACCCTTTATGGATGTGCACCCCGACGACGCCGATACCGCCGGTGTGAGCGATCAAGGGCTGGCGGTGTTAACCGCCGCGAAAGGTGAATATCGCGCTCGGGTGCGGGTCTCTAATGCCCAGCGCCGCGGTGAGGTCTTCGTACCTATCCATTGGACTGACTGCTTCACTCAGCAGGCCAGAAGCAGCGCGCTGATAGACAGCATTACGGACCCGCTCTCTGGGCAGCCTGAATCGAAACACGGCGCTGTGGCGCTGTCGCCGCTTGCTACCGAATGGCAGGCCACCCTGCTGGTCGCCGAAGGGGTAACGGAGTCAACACCCTGGTGCACCAGTGCCTACTGGACACGTATTCCCATGCGCAGCTGCCAGCGCTGGCAGCTTGCCAATACTCAGTCGGTGAATGACTGGTTAGCGCAGCTGAAAACGTGGCTGCCCGGCGACGTATCGGTCGTCAGCCAAGACCCGACTAACGGACGCCTGCGCGCCGCCTGCGTGGAAAACGGTCAGTTGCGCTGGTGGCTGATGGTCGGCCCGCCCAACGAGTTGCCAGGGTTGGCGTGGCTGGAAGCGCGTTTTAACGATGAAAGACTCAGCGATACCCATCGCCGACGTTTATTAGCAGGCTGCGACGACGGCGCTGCGGATACCGGCCCAGTGGTCTGCAGCTGCCACCAAGTGGGCCAAACCACCATCGTTAATGCCATCCGCGAGGGTGACACCAGCGTAGAAGCGTTGGGCGCCAGGCTCGCCTGCGGCACCCAGTGCGGCAGCTGTATTCCCGAATTGAAATCACTTATTGAAGAGGAGCGGCCCCATGCCCGCACTAAGCAATCCCTTGCTACTGAAGTGGTTTAACGCCTTTATGCGGCTGTCGCAACGCGCGCTGTCTCCGTGGGTTCAGCATGCTGCTGACATACGTTTGCCACTGCGTGGTGAGTGCCGCGCCGGACAGGTTTACCTGGTCGGCGCAGGTAGCGGCGATGCAGAGCTGTTAACCCTCAAGGCCGCGCGCTTACTTATGCAGGCCGACGCCGTGGTGTATGACCGCTTGGTGGGCGATGACGTGCTGGCACTGATCCCAGGTGGCAGCGAGCGCTACTACGTGGGTAAAGCACGCGGCCATCACAGCGTACCGCAAGCTGAGATCGGCGCGCTGATGGTAAAACTCGCCCGGGAAGGTAAATCGGTGGTGCGCTTGAAAGGCGGCGACCCGGCGGTGTTTGCAAGGATGGGCGAAGAGCTGGACGCTTTGGCCGCCGCTGAGATCCCCGCTGTCATTGTGCCCGGGATTACCGCGGCCTCTGCCGCCGCTGCCTGTATGGGTATCCCGCTCACCGATCGTGGTCATGCGCAGCAGCTACGTTTTGTGACTGCCCAGCTATGTCGCGAAGACGGTTCGCCGGATTGGGCGTCGCTGGCGCGCAAGGATGAAACCCTGGTGTTTTATATGGGGCTTTCAAAAGTGAGTGCCATTTGCCACGGCCTGCGCCAGGCAGGCCTGCCGGATGAGTGGCCGATCATGCTGGTGGCTAACGCCAGCCAGCCCGAACAGCAGTCGCTGGTGGGCTCGCTTGCTGACATGCCCGAGCAACTCGCCGCAACTCCGTTGCCGTCACCCCGCTTGATTGTGGTGGGCAGCGTGGTGCAAAGAGTCGCCACTTCGCCTGCTTTAAAAACCACCGACATTGCTCAGCCTTACTCCTCTGACCTTTAACTTTTGACCTTTGAACCTGCTGCTAAGGAAACGCCTTTATGTCCTACTTATTGCCTGCTGAATTTGCCACTAAGATGGTCGATGCTGGTGAAGCCAAGCTGCACATGTCTACCCGTGATGCTTTGATTCGCGCCTTTATGGCGGGGGCTATTTTGGCCATTGCTGCAGTATTTGCGGTGACCGTAGCGGTGCAAACCGGCTATCCGATTATCGGCGCCATCCTGTTTCCGGTGGGCTTTTCGATACTTTATCTAATGGGCTTTGATCTGTTGACCGGGGTGTTTGTGTTAACACCGCTGGCATGGCTGGATAAGCGGCCCGGCGTTACGATTAATCGTATTCTTAAGCACTGGGGTATTGTATTTACTGGTAATTTTGCCGGGGCATTAACGGTCGCTTTTCTAATGGCGATTGTCTTTACCTACGGCTTTAGCACCGAACCTAGCGAGGTGGGCCGAGTCATTGGTGAAGTAGGCGAAGGGCGCACGGTGGGCTATAAAGAGTACGGTGCTGGCGGCATGGCAACGATTTTTATCCGTGGCATATTGTGCAACTGGATGGTCTCACTGGGCGTAGTGGGCGCGATGATTTCGACCACGGTCAGCGGCAAGGTCATTGCCATGTGGATGCCGATTATGCTGTTCTTCGGCATGGGATTCGAGCACTCGGTGGTCAATATGTTTCTATTCCCATCCGGGCTGATGATGGGGGGTAATTTTTCGATGATGGATTATCTGATCTGGAACGAGATTCCTGTGGTACTGGGTAACTTAATTGGTGGTTTGGCATTGACGGGGCTCACCCTCTACACCACCCATGTGCGTACCGCGCCACAGAAAGCGTTATAAGTGCTGCATAGCGAACTTTGAAGAACCATAAGCCTTCGCTCCGGCGAAGGCTTTTTTAGGGGAAGCATAATGGCAGCGCTGACCATTTCGCTCGGCCAGTACTCGGATAAAGGGCGCAAGCCAAGCAACCAGGATTTTTATGGTGCCTATTTGCCCAACGACTCCCTGCGCGTAAACAAAGGCATTGCGATCGCGTTAGCAGATGGGATCAGCAGCAGTGATGTCAGCCGCGAGGCAAGTGAGGCGGCGGTGGGTGGATTTCTGAGCGATTATTATGCCACCCCGGCCACTTGGACGGTCAAAACGTCAGCCCAGCGGGTACTGCAAGCGACTAACGCGTGGCTTTATGCCCAAACCCGGCAAAGCCAGTACCGTTATAACCTGGACCGCGGCTATGTATGTACCCTGAGCGCGATGGTGCTTAAGTCCACCACCGCACACCTGTTTCATGTCGGCGATAGCCGTATCTATCAGCTTACCGGCAATACGCTGGAGGTGCTAACCGAGGATCATCGCTTTTGGGCATCGCGGGAAGTCAGCCATTTAAGCCGCGCCATGGGGGCCAGCCAGCACCTGGAGCTGGATTATCGCGCCGTATCGCTCAGCGCCGACGATCTGTTTGTACTTACCACCGATGGCGTTTACGAGTGGTTAACCAGCGCTGAAATGGTCGCGCTGATTCATGCTCACTGGGGCGATCTTGATATGGCCGCTAAGGCGCTGGTTGATGCCGCTCTTGGGAACGGCAGCGACGATAACCTGACGGTGCAGATTGTGCGCATTGATACGCTGCCCGAGCATCACGCCGATGAACTTTATGCTGCAATGCGTGTGTTACCACAGCCACCAGAACTGCGCGCGGGCAGCGAACTGGACGGCTATCGCATTGTGCGTCAATTGCATGCCAGCAGTCGCAGCCATGTCTATTTGGCGGAAGATATCGCTAGTGGCGATAAGGTAGCGTTGAAAACGCTTTCAACCGAGCTAAGCCAAGACCCGGCGAGCATTGAGCGGTTTGTGCGTGAAGAGTGGATTGCACGACGCATTGATAATCAACATGTACTTAAAGCTCCTGTGCAAGAGCGCCCCCGGCATTATCTTTATACCGTACTGGCCTATATCGAAGGGCAAACGCTGACCCAATGGATGCGCGATCACCCCAATGCCGGATTAGCCAGTGTCCGTCCCGTTGTCGAGCAGATTGCCAAAGGGCTTCGCGCCTTTCATCGTCTGGAAATGCTCCATCAGGACCTGCGTCCTGATAACGTTATGATTGATCACCACGGTACGGTGAAGCTGATCGATTTTGGCGCAGCCAAGGTGGCGGGAATTGCCGAAGCGGAGAGCCAAGACCACGTTAGCGAAGATATCCTAGGCACCGCACAGTACACCGCGCCGGAGTATTTTTTAGGTGAAGGGGGTACTCCCCAGGCAGACCAGTACTCCCTGGCCGTTATCACCTATCAGATGTTGACCGGCACGCTGCCCTACGGCACCAACGTGGCTAAAACACGCACAAGGGCGGCGCAACATAAGCTGGCGTATCAATCAGCGCTCAACGAAAACCGTGAACTGCCTGCTTGGGTGGATGAAGTGCTTAAAAGGGCGCTGCACCCTAGCCCCTACAACCGCTATCCGGCGCTTTCGGAGTTTGTTTTTGAACTGAACTCACCAAGTCCAGGGTTGCTTAAGCGCGCACAGTTACCATTGTTAGAACGTGACCCGGTGCTTTTCTGGAAGGGTGTGTCGCTGGCATTGGCTATTATCGTTATTGCCCTATTAGTGCGGTAAGGATAGCCATGATTGCTGCTATCAGCGCGCATCGTCGAAGCGGTCGACCCGGCGTAAGGTTGGGAAAAGCCTTATCCAGGCGCCGACCACTGCTAGTGTACCGACACCGCCAATGATGGCTGCGGGTACGGCACCAAACCAGGCCGCCATGCTGCCCGCGCGAAACTCGCCTAACTCATTGCTGGAGCCGATAAACAGCATGTTGACCGCATTCACACGCCCACGCATTTCATCGGGAGTAGCAAGCTGAATCAGTGACATGCGTACATATACACTAATCATATCGGCGGCACCCGCCACAAACATGGCTATCAGCGAAACCCAAAAAATCGTCGAAAAGGCGAACACCAGGTTGGCAACGCCGAAAACGGCTACCGCCACAAACATGACCCAACCAGCGCGGCGCTTGATTCCACGCATGCCTAAGTACAGCCCCATGAGCAGTGCACCGACAGCAATTGCGCTGCGTAATGCACCTAATCCTTCTGGCCCAACGTGCAGCACCTCCTGCGCATAAATAGGCAGCAGCGCGACAACACCCCCTAATAACACCGCAAACAGGTCCAGGGAAATGGCCCCCAAAATAATCGGCTGATAGCGGATATAGCGAATTCCCGCCGTAAACCGCTTTACCGCTGTGCTTTCTAGCGTTTTAGCTGCTTCAGCGTAGCGAATTGGTACAGGGAGCAGTAACACCAGCGCGATAGTAAAGCACCCTAAGCAAACGCTGTATGCGAGGCTGCCACCCCCAATACCATAAAGAATACCGCCCAATAGAGGGCCAGCAATGACGGCAACCTTCATGATGGAACTGTTCAATGCAATGGCCGATGCAAGCTGAGCGCGGGGAACGATGTTGGGCAGCAAACTTTGTAGCGCAGGGCCAGTGAAGGCACGCGCCGCTCCAAACAGTGCCAATACTGCGTAAAAGCCGGTCACGTTGTGGCTCTCGTTCAGCGAAAGCGTGAGCAGCAAGGCGCTACATAGTCCTTGTACCATCCAGCTAAGTTGCAAAATACGTTTGCGTGAAAAGCGGTCAACGACATCCCCCGCGGGCAGCAGAAGCAGCACCATGGGCAGAAACTGCGCCAACCCCACATACGCCAGGGCCATGGGGTCGCGGGTGATGTCGTAAACCTGCCAAGCCACCACGATGGCTTGAATCTGCATGGCAAATACCGCGGCTAAGCGCGACAGCAAAAAGCTTAAAAACCCCGATTGGCGGTGAAGCGGCAGTAAAGGCTCATTAGCGCTGCAAGGTGCGTTGGTAGCGGTTGTCATAGCGTCTTCATGGTTAGCGGCGTTTCAAGGCACTGGGGTTGAAGTGAAGCAATCACCACCCCATGTTAGTTAACACGCTATCAATAGAAAAGGATGTTAATGATGCAACAAGTGATACCTAACCCCGGTTTCGGTACTTTTCGCCTGGAAGGCGATACGCTCAAGCAGAGCATTCATGCAGCGCTTGAGGCGGGGTATCGCCATATCGACACGGCGCAGTTTTATGGCAATGAAGCGGATGTTGGTGCCGCGATTCATGACAGCGACGTGCACCGCAGCGATATTTTTCTCACCACCAAGGTATGGTTTGACAACCTGGAGCCTGCCACGCTGAAGGCCAGCGTAGACGAAAGTCTCCAGAAACTGAGCACAGGTTACGTTGATCTGCTGTTGATTCACTGGCCATCGCCTAATGATGAAGTACCGATGGCGGATTATTTGACGGCCCTGAAGGAAGTCAAAGCGGAAGGCAAAACACGCCATATTGGTATTTCTAATTTCACCTGCGATCAAGTGGACGAGGCGATCAGTATTCTGGGTAAGAATGAAATTCTGACCAATCAGATCGAAGTTCACCCTTTCCTTCAGAACCATAGGCTGGTTGAGCACTGCGAGCAGCAAGGTATTCAGATCACCGCCTTTATGCCGCTGGCGGTGGGTAAGGTAATGGACGATCCAACTCTTCAGAAAATTGCCGACGCCCATGGCGTAACGCCTGCGCAAATTGCCTTAGCGTGGGTAAAACAGCGCAATATGGTGACGATTCCTTCATCGACCAAGGCGCGTAATATTCAAAGCAACATTGCCGCGTTTGATTTAGTACTAAGCGACAGTGAAATGGCTGATATTGCCATGTTGGATCGCCAGGAGCGTATTGCTAACCCTGACTTTGCGCCTGCCTGGGATGAATAAGAGGAATGAATAATCAGGGCTTGAAACGCTAAACGACGAACTTCAGTTAATAGTATGTGTCGTAGTGGATGCCTGCCTAGGCAGGCATCTTTAAAAGAACGGAGAGAACGATGAAACAGCGTAAAATCAAAGACAATGCGTTAAAAGCGCAATTGCGAACGCCGATGTTTAAAATGCAGCAGCAAACCCCGAAAAAAGGCAAAGGTAGCTACTCCCGTAAAGGACACAACTCTCTGAGAGGGCATCGCCAAGCCGCTTAATCTGGCGTTTTTGCGATGCCTTCCCCAGGCATCTCTGCGCAGTATCCCCCATGCTGTGCAATATCCCATCAGCTTGGCCGATCCAATGGATCGGCTTTTTTCTTTACGCCCACTGCACGGCATTACGGCGCAAAATGTCGCAAAAGCCGGTTACCGGTTCACCATAAAACGTATCTTTTCGGGTCAATAACCCAAACGGTGAAAGCGTTCGTCCAAGGGTCAGTGGCAGCATCTCAATTAGCCCTATATTGAGATGGTCTCTAAGAACGGATTCAGCCATTACTAACAGTGCATCGCTTTTTTGCACTAGCTGTAAGGCGGCAAAAATTGAACCGCATTCGATGATATCGCGTGGCGACATTAATCCTTCCATCTCCAGCTCTTTCTCTAGCGCTTGGCGTGCTGGCGTTGTAATTGGTTGAAGTATCCAGGGCCAGTGTTCTAGCAACTGCTCCAGTGGCGGCAAAGGGGCATCGGTTAATGGGTGGCCATGGCGTACCACAGTGACCATATTTTCGTTGCCCAGTGGCTCAAAATCGAATTGATTATGCTGAATAGAGGTCGCATAACGAGCGATGGCAATATCTACTTTACCCTGTTCGAGTAGTGCCACTAGTTGATCGCTAGTCTCACCCATCAAACGAATTTGTAACATGGGACGCTGGCGTTTCATCTCAATGATAGCTTGAGCCACCAAGTCTGGTGCAGCCCCCATAATGGCGCCAACGGTTAATTGTCCGCGCCCACCCAGTTGGTAGCGGTGAACCTCTTCGGCGCATCGATCTAACCGAGTTAGCGCGTTATCAGCAAATTCCACCAGCATTTCGCCCACTTTGGTTGGGCGCATTCCCTTTGCCATACGTTCGAATAACTGGCACGCAAACATCCGTTCAATTTCACTCAACATACGTGTCGCGGCAGGCTGTGACATATGCATGGCCACGGCAGTCTGGTGTAGGTTGCCCACTTTGCCTAATGTCGAGAGCATAAGAAGGTGCTTATAACGAAGCCTTGCCACAAGCAATTGAAAGCTTTCCATTCTCATCTCTCTGTTGAGTTGATACCCACACGGTATGGTGTTTGCGCTTCAGTTGGCTGTTCGACATTAGTCTAGTGATTTGGATTCTTATTATTAAGCGGTTTTGCGCAAGCTGGCGCTATTGCTGGCTTAGCGCTTACTGATAACTTAAAGGTATCGAGGCGAGCCAGATAATCATTAGCTACCTTGCTCGCTTTTACTTAGAACTTCCTCAACAAGATCACGTTAACAAGCATAACGAGGAGTGTTTATGAGCGAACCCACCATCAAACAGGTGCGCGCCTATACCGTCCGGGGTGGCGGTGCTGACTACCATGACCAAGCCGAGGGGCACTGGATCGATTCCCAAATCGCCACACCCATGAGCAAGTACCTAGAGTACCGCATGACACGCCGAAGCTTCGGGCTCAATGTTCTGGGTACCCTGGTGGTCGAGGTGGAGGCAAGCGATGGAACCGTAGGGTTTGCTGTAACCACCGGTGGGGAAATTGGTGCTTGGATTGTCGAGAAGCATCTTGCTCGCTTCATTGAGGGTAAACAGGTAGCTGAAATCGAAAAAATTTGGGATCAGATGTTTAACGCCACGCTCTATTACGGTCGTAAAGGGGTGGTGATTAATACGATTTCCTGCGTTGATCTTGCGCTTTGGGATCTGCTGGGTAAGGTGCGGCAACTGCCGGTGCATCAGCTATTAGGTGGCCCGGTTCGCGATGAGCTGGTGTTTTATGCCACTGGCGCACGCCCTGACCTCGCCAAGAAAATGGGCTTTATTGGCGGCAAAATGCCCCTCGTTCATGGGCCAGCTGAAGGCGATGAAGGGCTGAGAAAGAACTTAGAGCACCTAGCGAAGATGCGTAGTGCCGTCGGCGATGACTTCTGGTTGATGTATGACTGCTGGATGAGCCTTGATGTCAACTACGCCACTCGGCTAGCTCAAAGAGCCCAGGCGTACGACCTGAAATGGATCGAAGAGGCGCTGCCGCCCGATGACTACTGGGGCTACGCGCAGCTCAAGCGTGATGTACCCAAAGGCATGCTGGTAAATACCGGTGAGCACGAGGCCACCCGTTGGGGCTTCCGTATGCTGCTGGAAATGGAGTGCTGCCACGTTATCCAACCGGATGTGGGGTGGTGCGGTGGTATTACAGAGCTGATTAAGATTTCAGCGCTGGCCGATGCGCATAACAAGCTGGTAGTACCCCATGGCTCATCGGTCTACAGCTACCACTTTGTGATTACACGCCATAACAGCCCGTTCGCTGAGTTCTTGATGATGGCGCCGAAAGCCGATGAAGTCGTGCCCATGTTTAATCCGCTGTTGCTGGATGAGCCGGTGCCTGAAAACGGTCGCATGGCCGCTTCCAAGCTCGACAAGCCAGGGTTTGGCGTACGCCTTAATCCTGACTGCGAACTTTCTAGGCCTTATCAACATTAAAATTATGGCCTGATAAGCATTGTTTCCGCTAAAAAGTAGGGAACTTAAACCAAGTAATATCAGAGGAAACTACAATGAAAATGAATAACACCTCAGGTCTTTTAATCTCTAAATTGACCATAATTGGTGCCGCAGGGCTGCTCTTCATGATGCCCTTTGGCACTGCTTATGCTGAAACTAAAATTCGTTTCGCACACCATATTTCGACTGATTCCGAGCAGCATCTAGCGGCTGAAAGATTTCGCGATCTAGCAGTTGAATACAGTGACGGTGAAGTCCAGGTGGAAATCTTTCCCGCCGGACAAATGGGAGGACAACGAGAAATTATTGAGTCTGTCGAGTTTGGTGTACTGGAGATGGGATATGGCGAATCGGGCCTCTATGCCAACTACGTACCCGAATTTGGCCTGCTGACGCTACCTTATCTTTATCGAGACGTTGATCATTGGGAAAACGTGGTGACAGGTGAAATAGGCGACCAGTTGATTGAACAATTGGTTACCACTTCCGGGATCAGGCCGCTTAACTGGATTCTGGCAGGCTATCGAGATACCTATCTAGCCGAAGGGCAAATTGAAGGCCCTGATGATTTCAAAAACTTGAAGATTCGCGTACCGGAGTCTCCTGTGTTTGTGGGCACTTTCTCTGCACTGGAAGCTCAGCCGACGCCTGTACCCATGCCGGAAGTCTATACCGCGTTACAGGCAGGTGTGGTCGATGCCATGGAAGGCACTCCGGAAGTTGGTTATACCTTCCGCATATTTGAGGTTGCCGAGTCGCTGTCCAAAACACGCCATATTCTTTTCGATGGTAGTTTTGCCATCAACGAGTCCTTTTACAACAACCTTTCTGATAGCGACCGTGAAGCAGTCAACCGGGCCGCCTGGGAAGCGGCTGAAATGCAGCGCAGTGAGTGGTTTGAGCGTGAGCAGTCCTGGTTTAGCCAGCTAGAAGAAGAGGGAATCGCCATTAATGAGGTGGATCCAGTGCCTTTCCAAGAAGCACTGGCAGGCTTCCGCGGGAGTTTGCTACCAATATTGGCGCCGTAGAACTCCTTGAGTCCATTGGGCAGCAGTGACTCTGAAAAGGAGCTCGCAAATGCGTCGTTATCTGGATACTGCATTTGCCACCCTTGGTGCCATGACCGTCGTCATCTTTGCGGCGATCATGGCGTTGATTTTCATACAGGTCATCAACCGGTTTCTCCTGGGGTTGCCACTTTTCTGGACAGAAGAAGTGGTGAGGATGCTGCTGGTTTGGTTAGTACTTATGGGAACCCCTGTGGTGGTTTACAAATGCGATGAAATAAAGGTGGAGCTGTTTCGGTTTAACAACGACCGCTTTGAAAAGGTGAGGCGTTTCGCAGTGGCAGCTATCTCAATTGTTTTCTGTGCCGTTTTAGCCTACTGGGGGTACCTATTCACACTACGCGCTTTGGGCACTATGCAACCCTCGTTGGGTATTTCTAGAGCCTGGCTGTATGCACCCATCCCGATTGGGGGCGTGCTGACGATCCTTGCTTTCATTGTTCGTCGTGATGAAGTGAAAAAAACATCAGACGTAGAGGAGCTACTATGATCGTTGCCTTGATGTTTGGATTATTTACAGCTCTTCTCGCTCTTGGTGTGCCCATCGCCTTCGCCATGGGGCTTAGTGCCGTTACCGTCCTGGTCATTGATGGCGGGGTACCACTTCTGGTGTTGCCTCAGCGCTTTTTCAGCTCTTTGGATAGCTTCCCCTTGCTGGCCATCCCGCTCTACATCTTCGCCGGGAATCTAATGAACTACGGTGGTATCACCTCGTCAATCGTTGGTTTTTCCCGTTCCTTAGTGGGCCATATACGGGGCGGATTAGGCCAGGTGAATATCATGACGAGTGTGCTGTTCTCGGGTATCTCCGGTTCGGCTTCGGCAGATGTGGCTGCGGTCGGAGGGATGATGATTCCGGCGATGAAAAAGGAGGGCTACAAGCCAGAATGGGCAGTAGTGATTACCGCTGCTTCGGCAATCTTGGGTCCCATTATTCCGCCTAGCCTGCTCATGGTGATCTATGGAGCCATGACGGGGCTTTCCATTGGCACGCTGTTTTTGGCCGGTATCGTTCCAGGTCTGTTTCTCGCCATGATCATGATGGCGCTGGTTTACTGGAAAGCTGATGAGATCGGCGCGCCTCGTCACCGTAGAGCCAGTTTAGGCGAAACCGGCAAGGTGTTTTTGAAAGCAGCACCCGCGATGGTGATGCCAGTGATCATTGTAGGTGGTATCCAGAGCGGTTTATTCACACCTACCGAGGCAGGCATTGTGGCCGTCGCCTATGGGCTCGGGTTTGGCCTACTTTCTCATCGCCTGAATGTCAGGAATACCTACCGCTTCGCACTTCAGTCGGTAGTCACCTCCGCGAGTATTCTGATCATCCTCGGCAGTGCTGCTTTGTTCAGTTGGATTATTGCTCGAGAGGGCGTGCCCGCAACATTAGCTACTTGGCTTTCCAGTATGACCAGCGAGCCTGCCGTTGTGCTGCTGCTGATTGTGTTGGTACTGATCCTAGTCGGCATGTTTATCGAAACAATTTCAGCGCTGATCTTGATGGTGCCGATATTGACACCGATTGCCCAAATGTTCGGGTTCGACATGATTCACTTCTCAGTCGTGGTCATTATTGCCCTGCTTTTAGGTTCACTGACACCACCAGTGGCTCTAATCGTCCTATTGGGCTGCAAGATCGCGGAGGTTGATTATATGAAGACCATGCGTCCACTCGTGCCTTTTTTCATGGTTCTCGTCATTGGGCTGCTATGCATCATGTATTTACCCTTCTTAACCCTTGGGCTACCTAGCCTGCTTGGGGCTTTTGACTAGTACCACTGGAGTGTAACGACGATGGAAATGCCCGTTAATACATTTAAAAGCGCACTGGCTAAAAGTGATTCCATTTGGGGTTGCTGGGCTGGTTTTGCGACTGGTTATGCCGCTGAAATTGTGGCGAGCACTGGCTTTGATTGGCTGCTGATTGATGGTGAGCATGCCCCCAATACGGTGCCGACTATTTTGGCTCAACTACAGGCAGTGGCACCTTATTCAGCAGCGCCGGTAGTACGCAGCGTTAACCAGGATTCTGCGTTGATCAAACAACTACTCGACATTGGCGTTCAGACACTGATGGTGCCCATGGTGGAAAGCGGTGAGCAAGCTGCGGCCCTGGTGCGTGCTACTCGCTACCCACCCCATGGCATACGCGGCGTCGGCGGCGGCTTAGTACGTGCAACCCGCTGGGATGGCGTGGATGACTACCTACATAAGGCGCATGAGTCGCTGTGCCTAATCGTACAGGTTGAATCACCCAAGGGCGTTGAGCAGGCCGAAGCGATTGCGACAACGGATGGCGTTGATGCGGTCTTTATTGGCCCAGCCGACCTCTCAGTGGGAATGGGGCATCCAGGCAATCCGGGGCATCCAGACGTTCAAAAAACAATTGAAAAGGTGATTAAAACGGTGCAGGCGGCGGGTAAGCCGGTGGGGATTCTTGCGCCGCTTGAAGATGACGCACGCCGCTACCAGGCGCTTGGCTGCCAGTTTATTGCGGTGGGGATCGATATTAGCTTGCTCCGTCAAGGCGCGCTTGCAACCGTTGCGCGTTACAAGGGGCAAGTCGCGAACCAGTCTTCCAGTACTTATTAACTCAGTGTTTGTTAATAAGCACTTCTTAACCCAGCACTTATCACTTTAGCTCTTACCAGCAGGTGGTCTCATCGAGGCCAATATAATGACAATAGGAGTACTAAGATGACACAGCCAACCATTTATCAAAACTATATCAACGGCGCATTTGAAGAGGCCCAGCAGCACCTGGAAGTATTTAACCCTGCCAACCAGACATTACTGTCGCGTGTTCCCGCCTCCAGTGCTGACGATGTCGAACGAGCAGTAGATGCGGCGCGTGCAGCACAAAAGAGCTGGGCAGCGACGCCTGCCGTTGAGCGTGCGGCTTTTCTACATCGTTTAGCCAATAAGCTGCGTGATAACGTTGCCCATTTGGCACGTACCATTACGGAAGAGCAGGGAAAAATCAGTGGGTTGGCGGAAGTTGAAGTTAACTTTACTGCCGACTATTTGGATTATATGGCCGAATGGGGGCGCCGCATTGAAGGTGAAATCATTCAAAGCGATCGCCCTAAGGAGAATATTTTCCTTTTCCGTAAGCCGCTTGGGGTGGTGGCGGGTATTTTGCCTTGGAACTTTCCGTTTTTCCTGATCGCACGCAAGATGGCACCGGCATTAGTCACGGGTAATACCATCGTGATTAAGCCCAGCGAAGAAACGCCTAATAATTGTTTTGAGTTCGCCCGCTTGCTCGATGAAGTTGGCTTGCCAAAAGGTGTTTTCAACGTGGTCAGCGGCACAGGCGCTGAAGCGGGTAACGCGCTTACTGCTAGCCAGCAGGTCGATATGATCAGCTTTACGGGTAGCGTTGAAAGGGTTCACGCATTATGGCCAATGCCGCTAACAATATTACCAAGCTCAACCTAGAGTTGGGTGGTAAAGCCCCTGCTATTGTGCTGGATGATGCGAATCTCGACCTAGCGGTGAATGCGATTCGCAGCTCACGGATTATCAATACCGGCCAGGTGTGTAATTGCGCCGAACGCGTTTACGTTCAGCGTGGTGTCGCAGATGAATTTATTGCGCGTATTGCTAAAGCGATGGAAGCCACCCGCTACGGTGATCCGCTAGCGGACAGCGATGTTGAGATGGGGCCCATGATCAACCGAGCGGGCCTGGATAAAGTGGCCCAAATGGTAGAAACCGCTCGTGGGAATGGGGCTGAGTTGATTGCCGGCGGAAATGTGGCCGATCTGGGGGCCGGATTCCACTATCAGCCGACGGTGCTGGCGGGCTGTCGCCAAGACATGGCCATTATGCGCCAGGAGATTTTTGGCCCGGTTCTGCCCATTCAAATCATCGATAACCTTGATGAAGCTATAGCACTGGCCAATGACTGTGAATATGGCCTTACCTCATCGATTTATACCCGGAGCCTTAATAACGCCATGCAGGCCTGTCGTGAGCTTGATTTTGGTGAGACCTATATCAACCGAGAGAACTTTGAAGCAATGCAAGGCTTCCACGCTGGCGTACGAAAGTCAGGTATCGGCGGGGCGGATGGTAAGCACGGTCTTTATGAATATACCCATAGCCATGTGGTGTATCTAGAAGGCTAATAATGGCTTGCAACGATACGCCCCGGCCGCTTCCTGTGGCCGGGGCGTTGGCTATGCCAAACTGCTCCCGCAGTGCGGACAAGTTTCGTAGGTGTCGCGGATTTCAGCCTGATGGCGTTGGTTGCGCTGGCTTGGTTCCTCTACGCCGTGAATAGATACCAACTGGCCCTGCTCCCAGCGTAAGCCGATATCTTTTAACAGGTGCGGGTCATGAAAACGCGGATCTTCGTAAAAACGCCGCTGGGTACGATAGTGGGTGAAAGCGCTGAGTAGCTTGCGGGTAATGGTTGCGATTGCCATGGGGTCGGTCTCCTGGGTTAGGAGGCCGGGCAATATCGCGATCAGGGAGTCTCAAAGGTAACGATAAAACAACATGGCCGCGATACTTGCCGCGGCCAATTTTCTCTCTACATCTCTGGCGCGCGACAATAATAAGCTGATACCGCATTATTAATAATGCGATGCAGCTTATTCATTCGTGTCGCGGGGATTTGCCAGCGCATGATGAGATCTCTAAAAAAGTCTTACTTTAAGAACGTCTCGTGAATCAAACAAAACTACCTTTTCAAGGCAGCTCTTATCTTTTAACCAATGCTTATATGAGCGTCAACCTATTCGGCGACTTGTCGTAGGTGGGAAGTTTGGCAGGTCTCCATGCGATACCCCGATTGGTAAACGCTGCGTAGACGCAGGCCATGACGGCCATCCAGTTCCAGCTTGCGGCGTAGGCGGCTAACGTGGGTGTCAACGGTACGCGTCGAAACATCCCCTTTAATACCCCACACCAGCTCTAGTAAGTGGGCACGGGTAATTAGCTCACCAATTTTTGAGAAGAAGAGGGTGGCTAGCCGATACTCTCGCTCGGTTAAATCAATGGCGTTGCCCGCGACGCTGATATAGTGCTCTTCGGTATGCAGTGTAAAGGTCTCGGGGCAAGTCGATGCTGGGCGCGGTGTGGCATACCCGGACCGTCTACCTAGTGCGCTTACCCTGGCAATGAGCTCACTGGGGCGAAGGGGCTTAGCGAGAAAATCGTCTGCGCCCTGTTCGAGTGCTTTAACGACGTCGTCTTCGCCTTGGCTGGCGGTAATAAATAGGATTGGGCCGCGCCAATTGTCGTGTTGGCGCAGGTGGGCAACGACATCCATACCGTCGCTGTCGGGGAGGCGCCAATCGATAATAAGCAGGTCAAAGGTGTGCTGCTGCGTCGCGCGGCGAAGCTCGCTGGAGCGACTAAACAGCAAAACTTGGTGTTCTGCCGTAAGTAGACACTGCTCAATAAAAGCCTGCTGGTCGAGGTCATCTTCAAGTACGCCAATATGCATGCTGGTTTCCCGTATTATCGTCTTACAAACGTCACACCCGTAGAAGCGGTAAGCTCATACGTTAAGTTTAGTTGATGATGATGCGTTGACACAAAGGTTCACAGTTTATCCGCAGATGGCCGATATATACTCATCGCACTATTAATCGCTTATACCGAGGTGCAGCCCAATGCGTCGTTCTTTGGTTCTTAAATTCAGGAAGGGCATCGTAGCGATGGGTATTGCCTTGGTGTCATCCCAGGCTATTGCCTTGGAAGCGCCTGAAGGCCCGGTGATATTGGTAGTGAGTGGAAAGGTGGGGCAGACTAATGTGGGTGACGAAGCCCATTTTGATAAAGCGATGTTAGAAAGCTTAGGGCAGCACGAAACGATTACCCATACGCCCTGGCACGACGGCGTGATTGGCTTCTCTGGCCCCTTGGTGCGAGTTATTCTGGAAGCCGTCGATGCTGAGGGGGAGGATATTCGTGTGATAGCGTTGAATGAGTACTCCGCGACAGTGCCCATCAGTGATTTTGAGAATTACGATGTCATTCTTGCCATGCAGGCAAACGGTAAAGCGCTGCGAATTCGTGATCAGGGGCCGCTGTTTGTCATTTACCCTTTTGACCAGCACCCCGAGCTGCTAGATGAAGAGATATTTTCGCGCTCTGTGTGGCAGGTGGCGCGCATCGCCGTCGAATAAAATAATCGGACAATTGCCATGCTGGCCTTATTGAAGTTCTATTTTTCCCGCAGCACCAGGGTCGCTACATTCTCAGCGATCCTTTTTTTTCTTTCAGCGCTAACCACCGGTGGGGTTATTTATAACCGTCAGCATGCGCTGGAGAATCGCCTGCTCGAAAACTTGTTATGGGCCGGGTATCAGTTTGATCGAGAGGTGCGCGAATTGCGCCTCTCGCTATTCGAAACGAGTGCAGGGAACGCTACGGTTGATGACGTGTTGCTGCGTTTTGAAATTCTCTTCAGCCGGCAGTCACTTTTTTTTCAAGGTGAAATAGGAAAAATCGTCGTGAAACTTGAGGATATTGAGGCGGTCATTCAACAAACTCAAATCCGCATTTTAGAGATGGATACCCTACTCGAAACGTTATGGGACAGCCCTTCCCAGTTAAATAGCGAGTTAACGGCTACCCTCCTGCAGCAAACGGCTGAGCTACAGCAGCTCACCGGTAACATTTTGATCAAAACCAACGCCCATGTTTCCCGTCTACATAGTGAAGAACACCGCGCATTGACGCGTCTCTACGGATTGGTGCTGTTGCTTATTGTCCTGTTAATGTTTTCAGGTGGCATGCTGGTTCGCGCGCTGATTCTGGAAAGCCGTTCAAGTGATCAAAAGGCACAGGCATTAGAAGCAAAGGGTAAAGAGCTGAACGAGGCCGCCAAGCAAGCAGAGAAAGCGAGCCTGGCAAAATCTGAGTTCATGGCGGTGATGAGCCATGAAATTAGAACCCCGTTAAATGGCGTCGTAGGTATGGCGGATTTGTTAAGCGAGGAGGTTAAAACAACAAGTGCGAAGACTTATCTAGCGGCGCTTAAGCGCAGTGCAGAGAGCCTACGCGCGGTGATCAACGATATTCTCGATTACACCAAAATTGAGTCGGGACGCCTCGACCTGGATATCCAGCCATTTGATCTCCACCAATGCATCGACCAGCTCTGTGAAAGCTACACCCTCCGCGAACCAAAGGCGAAGGTCACCTTTAGTTGCGCTATCGACCCGGCACTGCCCCGCTATGTGCTGGGAGACATCGCGCGGCTACGCCAAGTCATGATGAACTTAATCAATAATGCCCTGAAGTTCACGGAAGAGGGCTTCGTTAAGTGCCAAGTAAAACCTCTTGGGGACGATAATATTTTAGTGGAGGTGCACGATACTGGCTGTGGTGTCGCGGAAGCGGACAAAGCGCAGCTCTTCTCGGCGTTCTCGCAAGTGGATACCTCAATGGCGCGTCGCCATGAAGGAACAGGGCTTGGGCTCGCAATCTGTAAGCGGTTGGTCGATGCCATGCAGGGCGAGATAGGTGTTAACAGCCAGCAGGGGCTCGGCAGCCGATTTTGGTTCACCGTCAGCCTGCCGGAAACCGAACCTTTGGCCATTTATCAAAGCGGCGAACACCCGCCAGCAATACCCTCCCATCACCATATCTTGGTGGTAGAAGATAACCCGCTGAACCAAACGGTGGCGCAGGTGATGCTTGAACGCCTTGGCCAACAGGTGACAGTTGCAGAGAATGGCCAGGAGGCGCTCGACCAACTGACAGCCAACCAGGGTAGGTTCGACTTGGTGTTAATGGATATGCAGATGCCTAAGCTTGATGGCACCGAGACCACCCAACGCTGGCGCACTTTTGAAGTACTCCATGAGTTGCCCCGTCTGCCTATTATCGCGATGACCGCCAATGTGATGACTGAACATCGTGAGCGCTGCATGCAGAGTGGCATGGACGATATGATTCACAAACCCTTTACTCGTGATGAGCTATATCAAGTGATCGGTCGCTATCTATCTCCTGATGAGCTATCGGCTGATGAAACCTTAGAAAGCACGACTAACCTCGCTCATCCACAGACGGCTGGTACTCTCAAGCTATTGGTCGAAAAAGAAGAGGCAGTTCAGCTGCTTGATGAGTGTATCTGTGAAGAATTGAAAGAGACCTTCGAACCGAGCGCATTGGATGCATTGATGACGACTTTTTTAACTCGGTTTGACGATCGTTACGCCCGGCTTAACGCCTACTTACAGTGCCAGGATCGCGAAGCCTTGTGCCAAGAAGCACACTCACTTAAGGGAGCCGCTTCCTCGTTAGGCTGTGTTGCGATTGCTGAGCAAGCTAGCCAGCTAGAGCTCAGGGCGCCAGTCGCATCGTTAAGCGAACTGGCCTTCCATTTAGAGCGGTTAGTGGTGCTAAGGGTTGCTAGTCAGAAGGCCCTGCAGCAAGAAAGCATGCTCTGTTGCTGAGATGTCGGTGCGGTAGGTAAGTATTTACTAAACCAAGCATCGAAATCGGAGGCTTTTAACGGGCGAGCAAAATAGTATCCTTGCCCTACGGCACAACCCGCTTCAACCAAAAGGGTGTGCTGCGCCATTGTTTCGATCCCTTCGGCGACAATCTTAAGCCCCAGGCGCTTGCCTAAGTCGATGATAGACGCTGTTATGGCAAGAGCATCTTTGTCCTGGTCGATGCTTGAGACAAAACTCCTGTCAATTTTGAGTTCATTAAACGGTAGCCGATGGAGTTGGATTAAAGACGAATAGCCAGTGCCAAAATCATCTAATGACAGTTGGCAGCCACGCTGCTGCAATGCTTTTAATACATGGCAAGCGTAGCCTAAACACTCAACGCCGACAGATTCGGTGAGTTCCAGCGTGATATTGGAAAGCAAAGCACCATGTTGTTGGGTAAGTCGATCAAACGCTTCCAGCATGCCCTCTGCTTGGATAAAGGCTGCCGATATATTAATCGCTACGTTTAGGCACCACCCACGCGCTTGCCATTCAGCCTGCTGTGCTAGCGCTAGCTCAAGAACGAGCCAAGTGAGCGGAACCATTAGACCGCTCTGCTCTGCCAGAGGAATAAAACTATCAGGAGAAAGTACACCACGTTCAGGGTCTTGCCAACGCACCAGCGCTTCAACCCCGATGACCTGGCACTGCTTAAGATCTTGTTTAGGCTGGTACATTAAAAAAAAATGCTTACTACGTATAGCGCTTGCCAGTTCCTCTTGGGTGGGAGCTTTCGGGGTCTTTTTCAAAGTCTCAAGGAAAGTTTTAAGATCGGTAAGCAGACTGGTTTTTGGTATAAAGCCAGTCATACGTAAGCCTTTGGCTTCGCCGATTGCAATCACATCAGCTGCGGTCTCTTTAGCGTAACTGCTGATTAGCAGTATCGAAGCGTTTAACCGTAAATCATACAAATAGTCGAGTATATCCAGGCCGGTGAAGTCCCCCAGCCCAAGATCCAGTAAGATCAACTCGGTGCTGAGTAGGCTGGGTTGGCGCGCCAGCTCCCCAAAACTACTTGCCGTCTGCACATTGTAGCCGTGTTGGCGAAGCAGCATTTTGACCAGCAGTTGAACATCAAGATTATCATCAATAATTAAGGCATTCGACAGCATAGAAGTTCCCTGATGACCCATACTATTAGTTATTCGTTATCATCTGTGCGGCAGTGAGTAAGACAACACTCATAAACAAGTAGTTAATCTTCCCTGGGCCTGGAAACCCAAGGAAGAGGAGAGGGCTAACGGAGTTGCTTAGAACGACTCCCACTCGGGTTGCTGTGCACCTGCTAAACGGCGCGGTGTAGCGGCACTAGGTGACGGTCTGCGGCCTGAGGGAAGTGCTACTTTGTTCGATGCAAGTGGATCATGCTGTGTATTGCTAAGTTTGAAGGCGCCCACTAGTACGCTCAGTCGGTCGGCCTGCTCTCTTAGCTCCGCAGCAGCAGCACTAGACTCCTCCACCATGGACGCATTGTGCTGTGTCATGCTATCCAGTTCGTTCACGGCGTCATTCACCTGACCTATGCCGACACTCTGCTCTTTGGCACCTGCGCTGATTTCAGCAATAACGTCAGCCACACGCTCAATGCTTTTTACCATCTCTTGCATCGTAGCGCCGGTTTTCTTCACCTGCTCGACACCCGATTTTGTTCGGCTTAACGACGTATTGATGAGGGTGGCAATACCCTTTGACGCATCGCTTGAACGACTGGCTAATATACGTACTTCTTGGGCTACCACTGCAAAGCCACGACCATGCTCGCCTGCTCGTGCAGCCTCAACGGACGCATTCAGCGCTAATATATTGGTTTGAAAAGCGATACTCTCAATCATGCTAACGATGCTGCTGATTTCAGACGAAGAGTCGTTAATGGTATCCATGGTCTGCTCAACACTTTGCATGGAGTGTAAGCCCTGCTGAGCCAGGTCGCGGGTTGAAAGCGCCAATTGATCAGCTTGCTGAGCAGAATCTGAGGCGTTGTTGACCACCGCGGCGATTTCCTCCATGGAGGCAGAGGTTTGCTGCAGGTTGGCCGCGGCTTGTTCAGTGCGTGCCGCAAGCTCTTGGCTGCCTTTGGCAATTTCAGTGGAAGCATGCTGAAGGCTAACGGTACTGCTGCTAACCGACTGCAGCGTATCGTCAATGCGCTTAATAAAGGCGTTAAACTGTTGGGCGAGGTCACCAATCTCATCGCGGCGACTACTCTCGATACGAGCGGTTAAATCGCCATCGCCTTCGGTAATCTCTTTAATACGCCCGGTAATCTGACGAATGGCTCGAGACATCATTAACGGGCCTAATAAAGCAATGAGTATTGCAATCACAAAAACAATAAGAGAGATAATGATAGTAGTGGTTTGTTGCAGTTGAATCCTATCTGCAACCGCTGCTTCTGCTTGATAAGTAGCGGTTTCGATATTTATTCCTGAAATATCGTAGATATCTCGCAGGGCATTAAAGCGGTCTAATGAAGAGCCAGATAGCATGCTTAATGCTTCAGCAGTCTCGCCGTTTTGATGGAGCTCAAAAACTCGCTCTGCTTCTTGCTTCCAGTCATTGTAGAGTGTTTCAAAACCAGCTAGTTGAGTGGTAAGTTCTGGGTAGTTCTGCATTAACTCGGCATAGATACCCATACGGTCATAAGCCTGTTGGGCATTTTCTTCAAACTCGGCGATAAGTGCCGATGCGCGCTCGCTGTTGGGGCCAGATAACAAATACTCGATTTCTGCAACCCGGGCTTGGTAAAGATCACGGTCACCGTTCAATGTGGCTGAAATAGCCGGAATATAGTTAGTAATAAACGTATCTAAACGTTTTTTTACCATGTTAACGAGCAGTGCGTCTGCAACGACTATGATTAATAGCGCTAATGCAACACTAATGAAAGCAAGAGCATATTTAACTTTTATCTGTTGGAGGCGGTTCATAGGTGCCAATCCTGTAGTGGAAAGTAATGAGTGCACATTACCGTTAAAGTATTAGCAGGGTCGATGGCTTTATGGCACTTGTCACCTTTGTTCACGTTCCAGGTTTTAATTAGCGGTGTAACGATTTAATCATAATTTTAATAAGAATTGTTTATGTTTAAGTGTTTATTTATAACCTGCTGCTTGCAGTTGAAATAGCTTCGCATAACGGCCATTCTCAGCAAGCAGCTCATCATGGGTGCCGCGCTCGATAATATGTCCTTGATCAATAACAAGAATGAGATCAGCGCTGCGCACTGTTGAGAAACGGTGGGAGATCAAAATGGCCATTTTGTTATAGCTATGTTCGCGGAAACGGGCGAAGACATCTGCTTCTGCTGCGGCATCCATTGCTGCGGTGGGCTCATCCAGCACAATGATATCGGCGTTTTCGCGCATATAGGCACGGGAGAGGGCAATTTTTTGCCACTGTCCGCCGGAAAGCTCCTGGCCATTTTTAAACCAACGGCCAAGCTGGGTTTGATAGCCACTAGCCATGCGCGAAATAAAGTCATCCGCCATGCCGTGACGCGCCGCTTGCTGCCAACGCTGCTCATCGTTAAAGGCGTGGGTATCGCCAACGCCCAGATTTTCACCGACCTGCAGCTGGTAGCGCACGAAGTCCTGAAAAATGACTCCCGTACGCTCACGTAAGGCTTGAGTGCTCCAGTCACGTAAGTCGCTGCCGTCTAATATAATCCGGCCACAAGTGGGGTGGTAGAGCCGGGTCAATAGTTTGATCAGGGTAGTCTTGCCTGAACCATTCTCTCCGACTAACGCTAGGCTCTGGCCAGGGGAGAGATGCAGGGAAATATCATGCAGAACATCAGCGCCGCCAGGATAAGAGAAACTGACGTGCTCAAAGCGCAGCCCGTCGCCAGGCAGTGCGCCCTGGGTCAGAGTGCCTGTCTCGGCTTCTACGGGTTGCTCAAGATACTCATAAAGGTTGGAGAGGTACAAGTTGTCTTCGTACATCCCGCTAATAGCGGTAAGACTGGCGGAGAGCGCGGCCTGACCCTGCTTGAAAACCATTAAATACATCGTCATTTGGCCGAGTGTCAGTGTCCCGGCGATCGTTTCAATTACGACCCAACTATAGGCTAAATAAAACGTGAGGGTGCCGAGCAAACCCAGCAGAAATCCCCAGCTTTCACGACGCAGTGTGAGGCGGCGATCTTCGGCAAACAGCTGGGTAAAAATATCGCGGTAACGCTTGAGAAACAGCCCTTCAAGACCAAACAGCTTGACCTCTTTAATGCTGTCCTCTCTAGCGAGTACTGTCTCTAGATAGATCTGCATGCGAGTTTGTGGCGAACGCCAACGAAACAGACGAAAAGCATCCCCTGAGAATTTAGCTTCCGATATAAATACCGGTAAGGCACCCACCACAAGAATCATCAGTGCCCAAGGGGAAAACTGCACCAGAAGCACGCTAAAGCTGCCCAGTGAGATAGCGTTTTGCAGCAGACCAAACGTTTTATTCACCAGCGCCAGCGGGCGCGTGGAGGCTTCGCGCCGTGCACGTGTGAGCTGGTCGTATAGCTCGGAGTCTTCAAACTGACTGAGTGATAGTGTGCCTGCCTTCTCCAGTATCATCACATTGACCTTTTGCCCTAACAGGGCTCGCAGTAACGATTGCTGGGCCGAAAGGCCACGCTGGGCCAGGGCGATTAACGCAATGATTAAGGCTTCTATGCCCACCAACTGCAGTACCGGTGTAATAGACACAAGCAGATTGGGATCTGAAGCCGCTTGGTAAGTCTCCATGGCGTTCACCACGCCATCCACAATCAGCTGGCCAACCCAAGCCGCCACTGCAGGGAGTACCCCAGCAACCAGGGTGCAGAGCGCTAACCCAAGCATCATCCAGCGGGAGGTTTCCCACACTAGGCCAAGCGCTCGGCGGCTATAACGGAAGACACCAAAGAAGCCGCTTAACGGCGACGAGGAGGTTTCAGAAGCGGGTGGGGGCATAGGTAACTTGGCAGAGGTCTCACAAAAAGAAGTGCCATGATGCGGTGGTTGAACGTGGATAGCCAGCTCAACCGCCGGTTGCCTTCAACGGCAACGCGGCGGAGAGGAGTGGATGAATTGCAGCTTATCGGCGTCGTGGCTTACCAGGGCAGCAAGTTACCAAGGAAGGACTGCCCCATCGGTACGCGGCTCAGTACCGCCTTGCAGTACGCCGGTTTTAGGGGCACGTAGAATGATCTGGCCACGGCCAAAGCTGATGGAGTCGGCGACCTTGACGATGTCATGCCCGCGGCGGGCCAGCGCCAGCGCTAAGTGATTGGGGAAATTGGCTTCGACTTCGATGGTTTTGCCTTTGGTCCACTTCCAGCGTGGCATATCGAGCGCCGCTTGAGGGTTCAATTGATCCTCAAGCATGGCCGTTACCACCTGCACATGCCCTTGGGGCTGCATGTAGCCACCCATCACGCCAAAGGGCCCAACGGCTTGGTTATCTTTGGTGATGAAGCCCGGGATAATGGTGTGGTAGGTGCGTTTGCCGGGAGCAAGCGCATTGGGATGCTGCGGGTCGAGGGAGAAGGACCAACCACGGTTTTGCAGGCTGATACCGGTGCCGGGCACCACCATGCCCGAGCCAAAGCCTTTAAAGTTGCTCTGAATCAGCGACACCATATTGCCATCGCTGTCAGCCGTGGCGAGATAAACGGTACCGCCCTGGATGGGATTACCGTGTGCCGGATCAACCGCTTGTTCACCGATCAGGGCGGCACGTGATGTTAAGTAATCGTCATCCAGCATCTGCTCAATAGTGGGGCGCATGGCCTCAAGATCGGTAACGTGCGCAAAGCCATCAACGTAAGCCAGTTTGGTGGCTTCAATACGACGGTGCAGGGTTTCAACCGCGTTACACCCTTGTTCGCCCAACCGTTCAAGCATACCCAGCGCTTGCAGTACAATCATGCCACTACCGTTGGGGGGGATTTCCCAAATATCATGGCCTTTGTAGCGCACACTAATCGGGTCGACCCATTCTGGGTGGTACGCTTGTAAGTCTTCTTTGCGCAACAGACCGCCATGCTCGCGGGAAAAAGCGTCGATAGCCTCGGCCAATTCGCCTTCATAAAAGGCCTTGGCGTGTGTGTTGGCAATCGCTTTTAGGCTTTTAGCATGGCCTTGCGAGCGCCATAGTTCACCAGCTTCCGGTACTCGGCCTCCGGGGGCGAACGTATCAAACCAGGGCTTGAAGGAAGCCTCGCTATAGGCCGAATAAGTAGTGAAGGCCTCCTTCCACATTTGATGAATAACGGGAGAGACGGGGAAACCTTCATCGGCTAGCGCAATCGCCGGGGCCAGCAATTCGGCGAACGGCAATTTGCCAAAGCGCTCGGAAAGTGCCGCCCAGGCAGCGGGGGCGCCGGGCACGGTGACAGGCAACATGCCGTGGTTGGGCATCGCCTCATGGCCGAGCGCTTTTAGAGCTTCAATGGTCGCTGCTTGTGGTGCTGGGCCGCTGGCATTGAGGCCATGAAGTTTGCCGTCGACCCAGACAATCGCAAAAGCGTCGCTGCCGATCCCATTCGAGGTAGGTTCGACCACCGTTAACGCAGCCGCGGTAGCAATCGCGGCGTCAATCGCATTTCCCCCTAGTTGCAAAATACGGATACCCACCTGCGCCGCTAACGGCTGCGAAGTGGCGACCATGCCACGCTTACCAAACGTTGCCATGCGGCGTGAGGCGCTGGGGTAATAAAGAGCATCGTGTTGCATGCCAGAATCCTTATGAGCGGTGTTTTTGATATAAGCTATTGATGAGCTATACATTTTCTCGCTGAGCTGCAGTTCTTAAACGCTGGATCTTGCGATCCTGATAGAGCGAAAACAGTATCGAAGCGACGGCGAGTGCCAGAAAAAGCGCAGAGAGTGGTCGAGTTAAAAACGTCAGCCAGCTTTCATTAAGCTCAAGGGCTCGGAATAGCTGGCGCTCAAGGTTGTCGCCGAGCACTACGCCGAGTATCAGTGGCGTTAGCGGTACTTCAGCTTTCCAAAGCAGATAGCCGATAATCCCGAAGATGAACAGCACCCAAATATCGAACAGGTTGTTATTCAGGGCATAAGCGCCAATGGCACATAGCATGAGCACGACGGGCACGAGTATCTGTTGAGGAATCAGCGATATTTTGGCGAACCAGCGCACCAGCAGCAGGTTACAAAGCACCATGACTACCGCGCCGATCAGCAGGCTGGCGTAAATGGCACCTACAAGTAGCGGATTTTGCTCAAACATCATCGGCCCCGGCGTTATACCGTGCAAAATCAGCACGCCCATCATGATCGCCATAGGCAGATCGCCCGGTATCCCTAGTGCCAGCGTGGGCACGAACGCGCCACCCGCCACTGCGCTATTAGAGGCTTCAGAAGCCACGATACCGCTCGGGGTGCCAGTACCAAACTCTTCCGGGCGACGAGAGAATTTCTTCGCTTGATCGTAACTCAAGAAATTTGCCACGGTGCCGCCCGTTCCGGGCAGCGCGCCCACTAAGCTGCCAATTAATGAAGAGCGCAGCGTGTTAAGCTTTTGCCCTGCCATATCTTTGATGATTTGGCCGTAGGGAATCGTCACATTAGTATCGATTTTTTTGGTTTCGCTTTTCTCATCTTTGAGTTTTTCAATGTTTCCGAGCAGTTGAGAGAAAGCAAATATACCGATCATCACGGGAAGGATTTCAAACCCAGAGCCCATAGCAGGTAAGCCAAAATCAAAGCGAAGATTGCTGTTGCGGTCATAACCCACGGTCGTAATTAAAAGTCCGAGCGCCGCTGCCATTAAGCCTTTGAGCAGAGCGCCACTGGAAAGACCTGCCACCAGTGTCAAGGCGAAAACAATCAGCGCGGTGATCTCCCAGGGGCGGAAGTTCATGCTGAAATTGGCGATCAAAGGGCCGAAAAAAACCAGTACTGCGACGCTGATAATGGTGCCCAGAAACGATGAGGCGACGCCAATGCCCAGTGCGCGACCAGGCTCACCTTTCTGTGCCATTGGGTAGCCGTCATAAACGGTGGTGATTGAAGAGGGTGTGCCGGGTATCCCTAACATAACGCCCGATACTATCCCGCCTGAGTACCCTCCCACGAAAACACCGACCATCAATGAGACACCACTCACCGGGTCCATAGCAAAGGTGAAAGGGAAGACCACCAGAATGGCCATGGTGACGGTAAAGCCAGGGATACTGCCGCCAATAATCCCAAACAAAACGCCAATAACGATCAAGCCCAATACCGATGGTGTGCCGACCTCAGCGAGCGCTTGGAGGAAAAAATTCGTCATTATTTACTCCAGGTTAAGGCAGCCAAACATTCAGGCCATAGCGGAAAACCACAAAGATGATGATCGCCAAAGAGCAGCTCAGCGTTAGGTTGATCAGCCATTTGCGTCCCGAGTCAAACCCCATCAGCAGCGCGAGCGAGGTAACAAGAAAGCCAATGGTCGCGGCGATATAGCCCACCACAGGCAGTAGCGCTGCATACAGCCCAAAGAGTAAAAACAGCGCGAGTATGGTGCGTCGGCTTTGAAACCACTCACCAATGAGCTGTTTTGCGCCTGGTCGCTCCGGCACTTTTACCAGCAGCGAGCGCACCAAAATCAGCAATGAAAAAATGCCAATCACCACCAATAAAATGCGTGGGAACAGCGCTGACCCGTAAGGTTGCCAACTGGTAGGCGGGGCAATACTGCCTGATTCCACCCACATGACAGCCACAATCAAAAGCAGCGCCAGCGCCAAAGCGCGGTCTTTCGTTAGCGTTAGCATTAGCGATGTCTCCGGCGACCCTAGCCCGCGTGCATACGAGGGCTAGGGGATGCGTCCTCAGTTCTGGAAATCGATGTTTTCGGCAGCCGCACTTAGCGCCGCTTCGTTTTCATCCAAGAACGCTCGATAGTCATCGCCTGCTAGAAATCTCACTACCGAGCCAAACTCGTTTTCGATACGGCTCTGTACTTCTTCGTTTTCCAGGGCCTGTTCGTAAGCATTAGCGATAGTATCGAGGACTTCTTGTGGTGTGCCTTTAGGCGCAAAAATGCCACGGCTGGTGGAGTGATCCATCTCAATGCCTTGCTCACGTAAGGTGGCGACATCCGGCATGCTGTCGAGGCGCTCAGGATGGGCAATACCGAGGGCTCGGAAAGTGCCGTCTTCATAGAAGGCACCGCCAGAAGGCAAGTTGAACATAGCGAAATCGACTTCTTCAGCCATCAAGGCTGATACCTGCTCGCCGGTGTCGGGGTAGCCGACCAAGCGCACATCGGCCATATCAATCCCCGCTTCCTGGAAGAACTGTGCCCAGAAGAAGTGGTCCGTGGAGCTCGGGATCATACTGAAGCGTACTTGGCCTGGGTTCTCGCTTACGTAGTCAGCGATTTCATCTGCGCTCTGTACCGCGTGATTGGAATGCGTAGTGGGAATGTTGATGGTTTGGGTGAGCAGCGCGATAGGTTCGAAGGCATCAAAGGAGTAGTCGACGGTGCCTGCTAGCTTTGACAGCGCAATGGTGTCGTGGCTGCCAAGCAGCGTGTAGCCATCGGGGTCGGCATCCTTCACATTACGTGAACCTAGTGTTGCGCCTGCACCCGCCATGTTGACGGGCACGATAGATTCTCCCAGCGTCTTCTCGGCCTCCTGGGAAATCAGCCGGAACAGGATGTCCGTTGCGCCGCCCGGGCCGTAGGGGATAATCAAACGGATATCCTGTTCGGGATAGTCAGCTTGAGCGGTCGTCGTCATTGCCAAACCAGACGCAAGTCCGATGGCGGCGAGGGTAGTTTTTAGCGTAGTACTTAGAGTCAATGTTGAACGCGTCATTCTTATACACCTTTATTGATTGAGTTGGTGTTGTGGGATGCCGCCCTAACTGCAGCGGCGTGGTGAGCGCGTGGTCCCGTTATCGGGTTTTTGTTGTCTTACAAGAGCTTCTGCAAGTGTGTATCAACCGAGAAAGAGTCCTCCATAAGCCAGGGCTCCCATGACCACAAACGCGGGATGCGTTTTGAAGCGAATCAATGCAATGGCAGCTATTAACCCAATAATCAGGGTGTGAATAGCCCCGCTTGAGTTAAGGCTCTCGAGCAAAAAGCCCAAGGTTAACCAAGCCATCATCATGGCAATGACCGGACGAACCCATTGGCTCATGCGCTTAACCCGGGGGGAATCGCGATGGCGGTATAGCAGTCCTAACGCGCCCAGCATCAAAAGCAACGTGGGGATAACCGTAGCGGCCACAGCGATGAAAGCGCCGCCAATGCCAGCGACTTCATAGCCCACATAGCCCGCCATCTTGGTCGCGATAGGGCTTGGAAGGGCGTTGCCTAACGCAAGCGTTTCTGCAAATGTCTGTGCGGTCATCCAGTCATATCGACCAACGACTTCGGCTTCAATCAGCGGAATAATGGCGGGTCCACCGCCATAACCGATAATGTTCGGAATGAAAAAAGCTAAGAAGAGTTCCCAATAAATCACACGTTACCCTCCGCTTTCTTAGCACCCGTCGGTTTCGTGCCTGAAGGGCGTAGCAGGGCGGCAACGAGAATGGCGCCGATGACCCACCCTGGGTGGATGCCGAGCCAGTAAATGAGGCCAGCGGCGATAACGGCCATGGCAATACTGACCCACCAGCCAAGCGCGGCCTTGGATTTATCAAAAAAGTCCCAGGTGAGTTGTGCCATCATTACCATCACCACAGGCACTACCGCTTGGCCCATGCCGCGAATCCACGCGATATCGCGGTATCGGCTAAAAATGCCTAACATGACAATCATCGCCACTATCATTGGGAAGATGATGGCAATAACCGCGGCGATACAACCCGTTACTCCCCCAACGCGGTAGCCAATGTAGCCTGGCATTTTCGTGGCAATCGGGCCAGGTAATGTATTGCCAATTGCCAGTACATCGGCGAACTCTTCATCGGTTAGCCAGTGATGGCGGGTGACAACTTCTGCATGCACTAAGGGAATCATGGCGGGGCCGCCACCAAAACCAAAGATGCCTACACGGAAAAAAGCCCAAAACAGTTGCCAGGAGACGCCCCGTATTTTCATGGACGCGTATCCCACCAAGCCAATGCGGAAATCAGAAGCATGCCTAGACCTTATTTATCGTTTGTAGGTTAAAAAATCGATTATTTTGTCTAAAATAGAATATAGGTAGTGCCTGGTCCGACGTCAACACTGACAAATAGAATGGATAGTAAAAATTGAGATGAAAAAAGGACATGGTCATGAGTAGTTCTGTACCTAAGACAGCAACGCCAGCCGGGTCAACTGGTACGGCATCGAGTCGTGTGTTTGATCATTTACGCAAGGACTTGGTCGGGGGGCGCTTTGTCGCCGGCGAGAAGCTCGCTATTAATTCGCTTAAAGAGCACTACCAAGTCGGTTTGAGTCCATTACGGGAAGCGCTTAATAAATTGGCGGCTTATGGACTATTGGTTCAAGAAAGCCAACGCGGTTTTCGTGTGCCGAAGCTATCCCGGGATGAATTGGATGATATTGCCCAGATGCGTGTGGAAATGGAGGGGATGGCGCTTGAGCGGGCAATTGCTCATGGTGACTCGCTCTGGGAGGCTGATTTATTAGCTGCAGCGCACCGTCTGAAGCGGGCCGATATCACCTTAGACAAAGGGGAGGAATGGGAACATTTGCATACCCAATTTCACCGCACCTTAGTGGCGCCGTGTGGTTCAGTTTGGCTGTTACGCTTTATTGAGCAATTGCATGACCAGTTCGATCGTTATCGTCGTCTGGGGCCAAAAATGCCGACGATTCGTCAAGAGCTGGACGAGCAGCATCATCAACTCGTGGAGTTGGCCCTACAGCGGAATGCTCAGGCGGCACGTGAGTTAATGGACGATCATATTCATAAATCTTATGAAGTTGCCCTGAAGCGCTACCAAGAGCACGTGTAGTTCGTTATTAACAGTTGATAAACTGCCTAGCACAGTGTGTCGGGTATTGCCGACCTAATAAGTAAAGAGGGTGCTATGCACGCGGATAACCAAGTAATTGCGCAAACGCTGAACTGGGTGCGCACTTTCATTGTGGCGCATGATATTTGCCCGTTTGCGCAGCGGGAGTTGGCGCGTGAAACGATTCGTGTGGAAGTGGTACGCTCTAAAAAAATCGAAGTGGCGCTGGAAGAACTGATGGTTGAAGTGCAGTGGCTGGATGAGCATCCCGACACTGAAACGACGCTATTGGTATTTCCAACGCTGTTTAAAAGCTTTGACCATTATCTAGACTTTGTTGAGCTAGCCGAAAGTATTTTGGTTGATCAGGGTTATGAAGGGATCTATCAGCTAGCTACCTTTCATCCCGACTACTGTTTTGACGGGGCTGAGCCGGATGATGCGTCCAACTATACCAACCGTTCTCCCTACGCCATGGTTCATCTGTTGCGTGAAGAGAGTGTCGAAAAGGCAATCGAGTTTTACGGTGATACCGACGCTATTCCCGAGCGCAATATTGCCAAGTTAACAGCGATGGGCAGCGTCACCGCTGAACAGCAACTTCAGCGCTGTTTTGTAGTGGGTAGTGAAGAAGAGTGAATAACGAGTTGAGCAAGCCCCTGCTGATCTCATGAGTGAGCATTCCAAGATGCTCGGGCTTTGTTTTAAAACTGTGAAGCTGCTCGACGTTTATACAACGCTAAAACTCCTTAGTTGGCCAGTGTTTAAACGAGGGGAAGGCAACGTGATTAGATTTCATTAAGCGACTTGTACATTACATGGACATCAACAAGGCCAAGACGAGCGTGGCGGTAGGCATTAGGGACGGTACCCACAATGCTAAAGCCCAGCTTTAGCCATAGCGCAACCGCAATTTCATTCGTCGCCACCACGGCGTTGTACTGCATGGCCGTAAATCCTAATTCTCTAGCTTGCTGTTGAGAGTGCTCGCACATAGCGCGTGCTACTCCTCTTCCGCGCGCGGCCGGAGATACCATATAACCACAATTACATATATGGTTGCCTGGGCCTGCTGCATTGGCTTTTAAGTAATAAGCCCCCAGCAATTGGCCACTTTCATCCTTGGCCGTGAAGCTTGCATTAGGTGTTACACACCATAGCTTCCGGGCGGCTTCGAAGCTGATAGCCGGATCAATCGCATAGGTTTCTTGTGCCGCGACAATGGCTTGGAACGTGGGCCAAAAACTGGCGAAGTCGTCGTCTGACATCGGAGTAAAGGTTAGTGTGGTCATAAATTCCCAGCGATACTTGTGAACAACTTCAAAGCGGCTCTTGAGCGTCTCATTGCGTCCTAGCGAGCGACTTCAGCCACAATCTCGTAGCTGCGCAGCCGATCAGCGTGATTATAAAAATCACTGTTTATCATTAGCTCATCGGCGCCGGTTTGTGCTTGGAACTCCTCGAGTCCTGCTTTAACCGTATCCGGTCCGCCGATAATCGCAGCGCCCAAAAACTGACTGACTTGAGCCTGCTCGACCGGCGACCAGTCCAGTTGTTCAACGGGTGGTTGAGACTGAGTCGGCTTACCTCGAATAAGGTTTAGAAACTTCTGTTGTGCGGTGGTGGCTAAGTAATGCGCCATTGCATCACTTTCTGCAGCCATCACTGGCAGGCCAACCATGGCATAGGGCTTATCCAGATGTTCTGAGGGACGGAAATTATCGCGGTATAAACGGAGTGCTTCAAACAAATAACCGGGCGCAAACTGGGCAGCAAACGCAAAGGGCAAGCCTAACTTGGCTGCCAACTGCGCGCTGTAGCCACTGGAGCCCAGCAACCAAATAGGCACATGAGTACCTTGGCCAGGCACTGCTTTCACACGCTGATGAGGAGTTTCATCGGCTAAGTAGCTGCGCAACTCATTAAGTAGCTGTGGGAAATCATCTACCCCGGCATGAGCGTTGCGACGCATAGCCTGCATGGTGGCGCCGTCTGAGCCGGGCGCACGACCCAAGCCCAAATCGATACGGCCAGGGTAGAGCGTTTCCAGGGTGCCGAACTGCTCGGCGATCACCAGTGGCGGATGATTAGGCAGCATAATGCCGCCACTGCCCACGCGGAGTGTGGTTGTTTGGCCGGCAATATGGCCGATGAGTACGGCGGTTGCGGCGCTGGCAATACCCGCAATATTATGGTGCTCGGCTAGCCAGTAACGGGTATAACCTAGCTGCTCTGTTAACTGCGCCAGTGAAACGCTGTCGCGAAAAGTGTCAGCGGCGCTACCACCCTGGCGGATAGGGGCCAGATCAAGGACTGAAAGCGCCGTGGAAGCGAGTTGGCTCATGGTTCACCTGCAAGTTAATTCGTGGGCGCGTAGCATCATTAATTACTTAGCGCGCTTGGTAATATCACGTTATGCGGCCAGCGTAGATGAATTACAAGGTGTAGGTTACACAGGTGGGAACGTTGCAAGTGCTGGTCCGCATGGCGCTTACCGCTTACTCAAGCGGTGGGGTTGGGCGAATAAGAATTTCATTGATATCCACATGGGCAGGCTGTGAAAGCGCATACACCACTGCATTAGCGATATCGCGATCTTCTAACGCATACTCCGGCGGTTCATCAAAAAAGGGAGTGTCGACCATCCCTGGTTCGATAAGCGTCACGCGCATGCCCGTGCCGCGTAGCTCTTCACGAAGATTATAGCCAATGCCAGTCACTGCCCACTTGGTAGCGCTATACATCGAGCCTGGGATGGTCGTGCGGCCTGCCGCTGATCCCGTCAATAAGACATGACCTTTACTGCGTTTAAGGGCGGGCAAACAGGCCTGAATAGTAAGGCCGACACCGTAAATATTAGTAAGGATCATCTCACGCCATGCGTCGTGGTCGGCGCTACTAAAACCGCCGGGGGAGCCGCCGCGTCCAGCGTTGGCAAAGATAGCATCCAGGCGACCAAAGGTCTCAAGCGCATGTTCTACCATGGCCTGCTGCTGCTCAAAATTGGCGACATCCAGCTCACAAGCCAGTACGTTTTCGGGGCCGAGTTCTTGAGCTAACGCGTTGAGTTTATCTTTCGAACGGGCAGCCAAAACCAATTTATAACCTTCTCGTGAGGCAGCTCGGGCGGTAGCTGCACCGATTCCGCTGGATGCGCCGGTAATCAATAGCACGCCATGATGCATAGATAGCACTCCTTGCTCGTTTATTGAGGTAGGCCTTTAGCATGGCTAAGGTGTTGGCATCCTGCAAACATACGCCTAACCAGCTTAGTAACGCTTTGCTGATTTCCGCTAGCGGGAATGTGTCTCCTCTTTGCGTTTTAACATTGAAGAGAGATCGAGAATCGCCTGGGCCATATCCGCCATGCTTTTGCTTTGGTCCATTGAGGTTTTACGCAAGAAACGATAGGCCTCCTCTTCGCTCATATCTTGGTGGGCCATGATAAGCCCCTTGGCGCGCTCAATCAGTTTACGTTCACGCAGCGCCTTGCGGGTGTTTTCCAGCTCATCGCTAAGCCCTTGTAAACGGCTGGCCTGGGCTTGGGTGAGTTCAATAAGTGAGCGACCTAACGGCGAGGTGAGTGCGTTGGCGGTCAGATCGCCGAGTGGCGCACCGTTCAACGCCAGTAGTTGCTCGCAGGGAGCGGGCGTAGGGCGGCAGGGCTCCGCCTGGGCTTTTTTTAAAGCGTCCTCTGCCTGGTTGATTTTGTGATGGCAAAGCGCACTCAACTGTGTGATAAGCGCCTCCTCAACCGTTTTTATCGAGTCGATACGCAGCGTCGTCAGTTCGTACCAAGTTTCACCCAGCGTATCAGGCGTTTCTCTGGGTGGCGATTGCGCTGCAGAAGGACGCTGGCAGGCGATGTCGCGCAGGTGGCAAATGCCTGCGAGTGTGCGCGGTGAAAGTTCTTTTTGCCATGACAGTTGCGCCTCCGAGGTAGCAAACTCCACAAAAGTGTCAAAGCAGCGCTGCTGATCCGTCATCAGTTGGTTGAGCAGGGCGCGGTGGGGTTCATCGAAGTGGCCGTGGGTAAAGCCAAATGCGCCACAGGCGCGCTCCTGGCCAGCCAGTTCTTTGCCTTGCATTAAGTGGAAAATCGCCACTAACGTGCGGGTAATATCGGGATCGATAGAGGTGTCTGCGGCCTCAAATACAATCGCCAGCAATCCACTGGTCAGCTGGTTAAACGCCTGGGTCGCTGCATCGGGTGTGATTGCAAAGGTATCGATGGCTTGGCGAAGCCCGCCAAGCTCGTCGAGGGCATACCAAACGGCGGCAATACGACGTAGTAAGCGAGCGGCTGCCTGGGGCCGAGCCTCTTGGCTGAGTGCTTCCAGCCTTTGGCGCATTAACGTTTCGGCCTGTTGGCTATGCTGCCGGTAGGTGTCTCGGCGGGTTTTGAAGCGTTGGCCGTGAGACACCAGATAGATCGTCGATGCGCCCCGTTCACGCTGGAGCATATGAATAAAGTGGCTGATATCACCGACAATATCGGCGGCAGTGGCAAGATGCGTAAGGTTGTCGATATCGCAACGGATGGCGGTTAAGAGCAGTTGCTGCGCTGAAGACATACATATTTCCTCAATAACTCGCCGCCCAAAAGTAAGCACTCCCTTTGGCTAATCAGCTACATGGGAGCGCCTAGTCGTAAGCTTAACGTAATGAAAGTGCGCCCGCCCCAACATCGTCACCAATCGCATCATGGTAGGCTTTAGCCTCCACGGCTTCGGTGGCATCGCTAAAGCGAACCAGCAGAACACAGGATGCCAACACAAGCACCGTTAGCCCTAGATAGAACAAGCCCTGCTGGTAGCTCAGGCTTTCGCTGCGGAATAGAAATGCCGCGCCGACGGCGCCCACATTGCCTCCAGCGCCTACAATACCGGCGACAGCGCCCAGCGCTTTTTTATTGATGAACGGGACGACCCCAAACGTGGCGCCTTCTGCCATCTGCACAAACAGGCTGAACACCAACATGATGCCAATCGCGAGGCTGAGCACATGCATTTGCGAAAACGCTACCAAGGCGATGCCCTCGCAAATCAAGGCAATGAAAAGCCAGCGCACACGTCCTTTTAAGCCGCCCTGCTTGGCGAAAAGATCCGAGAAGACGCCGCCCAGGGTGCGCGCAAAAATATTCATTAGGCCAAATAAGCCCGCGATGAGGCCTGCCGTGGCCAGGGTAAGATCAAACTTATCAAAAAAGTAGATGGCTGCAATATTGTTGATCGTCAGTTCCACCCCAAAGCAGAGACCATATACAACGAACAATGCCCAAACGCGAATATCCTTAGCGGCGGCTAGAAAGCTCTGCTTGGCACCATTTTCGCCGTTTGCTTCAGGCAACTCACCCCGGGCGCGCAGCTCGCTGAAATTTCCGTTAGGCGCGTCTTGGGTGAAAAGCCAGTAACCAATACCGGTAAAGAACATAACCACGCCAGGTACCATCATTGCCAGCCGCCAGCCAAAGGCTTCGTTAACACCTAGCATCAGCATGCCTGAGAAAATCAGTGGCATTAGGATTTGTGTCGTACCCCCACCCAGGTTACCCCACCCGGCGCTGGTAGCGTTGGCGGTGCCGACTACATTGGGGGCAAACATCATAGAGGTATGGTATTGAGTAATCACGAAGGAGGCGCCAATAGCGCCAATGGCTAAACGCGCCAGTAGAAAGGTTTCAACGCTATCCGCTAAGCCAATGCCCATTACGGGGAGGGCGCCTAATAACAGTAAGCCGGTATAGGTTTTACGCGGACCAATGCGGTCGCATAGCACGCCAATCGCAAGGCGCACAATTACCGTGATAGCCACCGACGCGATAATCGTATTACCGATTTGTGTTTGGGTAAGCGAAAGGTCTTCACGAACAATCGCCATTAGAGGGGCGATGCCAAACCAGCCGAAGAAGCAGATATGAAACGCAAACCACGAAAAATGGAAAGCGCGCATTTGAGGGGTGGAAAAGTTAAATAACCGAATGCGGTTTGCTTTATTGCGTATGTCCATGGGATGGCCTCACGGGTCATAAAACGAGTTGAGCGCTACGCAAAACGCAGGAAATTAGCGTGTCGCGCCAGCAATTGACGAGAACATGCCTTCATCGTTGAAGGTCAGGCTCGACGCACTCGTACCCCATTGGGCCTGGTCCACGCCTACCACCACTGGTAAGCGTCATGCAGGTAGTTTGCCAGTTGATTATTTGTTTTTAAAAATCATAATGTTAATTTGTTGTTGAGTTTTTTTGAAGTTAATGGATGTCGTGAATATGCTGCATAATTGGGCATGCAGAACATGTTCTGCGGCATCTTGGTGCTAATCAGAAAGGTCCGGTGAAACATTGAACGATGACGCCACGCTTAGCGCGTTATTCATGCAGGTAAACGGTATCAATATCGAGCGTAGAGTGGTGGCCTATGGCATCGAAGTGTTCACTTAACCAGCGTTCAGCAGCGGCTTGGCCTTGTTCAAATAAATGGCATAAAAAAGGCCATTCCGAATTGGATTTACTGGAGACGGAAAGACCTTCAAGCGCCAGCTCACCGCTAATACGGTGAAAAAGCGCCTGTTGGTAGCAGTTGATAATGCCTTGTTCATCGAGCGCGTTTTTAAGCAGTGCAATCATGCGGATCTCTTTAATAAGCGCCGAGTTAAAGGTGATCTCGTTGAGGCGGTTCATGATAGCCGATGCTGATGTGGGCACCTCTTTACGGCTGATGGGGTTAATTTGTATGAGTAAAATGTCCCGTGCGCTGCACTCTTCCATCAGAGGGAATAATGCCGGGTTGCCCATATAGCCGCCGTCCCAATAAGCTTCGCCGTCGATTTCTACAGCCTGGAATAGAAAGGGCAAACAGGCAGAGGCCATGACAGCATCGACACTCATTTCCTCGCGCCGGAAAACGCGCTGTTTACCTGTTCGCACATTTGTCGCGGCTACAAACAGCTTAAGTTGTTCACATTGGCGCACGCGCTCGAAATCGATATGGCTGGCGACGATATCGCGAAGCGGATTAACGTTGAGCGGATTGAGTTGATAGGGGGAGACCACGCGGCTTAACAGGTCCATGGCAATAAAGCCGGGGGAGTGATCCAGGCTCCAGTTGCCCGTCAATATATCCATGGGCGTGCGGCGGATCGGGCTTGCCATACCCGCTCGGCTAACGGCTTGCCAAAAATCATGCAGCGCTTGCCGAGCCGTGTCTTTATCTCCCCTTGTTAGCGCATCGGCCATCACTACACCGTTCATGGCCCCGGCACTGGTACCGCTGATACCCTCAATTTCAATTCGCTCATCCGCCAAAAGGCGATCAATGACGCCCCAGGTATAGGCACCGTGGGCACCGCCGCCTTGCAATGCGAGGTCCAGCTTTTTGACCTGTGTCATGTACTTTTTCCCATTACCACTGGTGAGAAGACTGATTGCAGTGAAACCAGCATGGCATAGGCGGTCAAAGAAAACGAAAAACTAGTTAGCTGGTTCCTCTGCGATAGGCATGCAAAAGCCAGCTCCCGGGGAGTTGTTCTTAAGCTAAGGGGCGTTTAAATATTCTTGTCTTCGTTAAGGTGCCCCCGCGAGCGGTGAGTGGTGACTGGACGAGTAAGGTACCTCGTAGATAGCGTGTTCCATTAGATTATCCAATTGAAGAGCAAGCTGTTGGCTGGCTTCTTCCATCACACCTAAGGCGGCTAACTGACCGTTGTGATCTCCCAGGCGGGCAAACTTAAGTGCCTCTGCGCCGCTCTCATGCATCCGACGATGCGGCGCCGCCAGCGCTCGATAAGCTTCGGAACGTGCGTAGCGTTGGTGGCCTTCACCATGCTGGTGCCAGCGGCCTAAACGACATTGATGATAGTCTTCCAGTGGGATGTGCGTATTTGCAGACAACAACTGCTTATAAAGCCGACATTTCCACACCGCATGGTCTAGCTTTGCAGAGTGTAAAAATGCAGCGGTGGCGCTGTTATGAATCACTTTGTGCATATGCTGTGTTTGATCAGCAAGCTGATGCAATGCCTGCTTGGCTGCATGCGCTGAGTGGGCAATCTCATCGTCAGCCTGACGCTTTTTAGCTATGGCATGCGAGTGTTCTTTTACTTGAGAGTTCACTTGCTCCATCAGCACGCTGAGCTGGTGGCTCAATTGGTGCGTATCAAGTGCTAAGCGGTGTGTGTCATCCGCGATGGTTGCTAGTCCTGGTGGCTGCTGGCTCGCTGAGTCAGCCGACTCAAGAAGACCTTGGCTATGGGCCGTTTCTAGCGCTGTACTAACGGCTAACGCTTGGGCGCTGTCCGCATTACGAGCGAGGGCAACCTGCAGTTGTTCCAGTGCTTGAAGGGTGCTCGTCATTACTAACGGCGAGGCGGCTAACGCTTCGGTATGTTCAGTGTCATGGCATCGCTGAAGAAGAGTATTGACCGCTTGCTCGGCATTAACAATCAGGTTAAACGTCTCCGTTAAGGTGGAGCGTTCACCGGCAAGCTGGTCGGCGTACTCTTGAACACCGTTATTTAGAGAGGCCAGCATATCGGCCCCTCTCGCTTGTAATATGCTGGTTGATTGCGCCGGTTTCATTAGGCTTAACAGACGGCGACTGGGGGAGGGGGTAGCGGCTTCAAGCTGAGCGCGTAAGTCAGCAATCTCCTGTTCCAGGCGGCGAATTTTTTGGTAAGGGTGCATAAAGGTGAACATGTCAGAGACACCTACGGCAGAAAGCAAAAAAATTGTGTTGATTTGTCACAAAGTATTGCAGAGGGTTCCCTTGAACGCCTGTTTTAGCGGCTGAAGACGAAAAAATTCAACTATTGACCGTCTTTAAGACTGAGTTTGTTAATGTTCCTCCTTGCAGGAACCTAGAGAGTGTTAGCGCCGGGCTAGCTGTGCGGGGGCTGCCGTGCAGCCTAGAAACGTAGAGCTGGCAAGCCACTCTGCATCAGGATAATAAGCGAAGACATATTGATCCTCTTTTAAGCTGTCAATCAGTGGGTAAGTTACCTCTACACGTACCGCCGGGCAGCCATGGCTGCGCCCCAACCTTCCTGTTTGGGTAATGAACGCGTCGCTTACATAATCGGCACCATGGATCACGATAGCGCGCTCAAACGCCAAGTCGTTGACGTTAGGTTCAAGGCCTTCCAAGCGCAACGAGTAACCATTGCGCCCGTAATAACTGTTCATGGTACGAAACAGGCCAATGCTGGATTGATGGCTATCGGGGGTGTTGGAAAACGTTTCGGCTTGGGCGTCACCCGATCCTTGACCATGAGAAACCAACTCTTCGAAAAGTAGCTTATGCTGGCGTAAATCGAATACCCAGAGGCGTGGTTCGGTAGAAGGCAGTGAGTAATCGATCACTGCAAGGCGCTCGGCATTGGGCTCTGCACAGTTAAGCGCCTGTGCGGCTAGCCGCAGTGCGTCAGGGCTCGCCTGGGGGGCCAGCTGAAGTAGCTGATGATGTAAAGGCAGCACACCGGAAGGGGGTGCAGAATTAACTTGAGAAAAGAAGCTATCGGCGTGTAACGGTAACGTAAATAACGTAAAAGGTAGTGAAAATAATAACGTGGCAACGTTTAAACGAAGAGCCATAAAAGTCGATCCTACAAGCATTATCAGTCATGATGAAAAGTAGCCGGCTAATATAAAAAACAGGGTCGGCCAAAGTGGAAGGCTATAGTAACGCAAGGAGAGGGCGATGAACGAGATACAGCCACTAAGACGATGGGCGATAGGGGCCGCTCTGTGTTTAACGCTTAGCCATAGTCCTTTAGGCATCAGCAATGCGTATGCGGAATCAGTACCGCTGGAGCAGGCGTTAGTTCAGCAATTAAGCACGGTGGAACCGCACCGTTTACCTGTTGCTGAATTCTATCAACTGCGTAAGGGGCAGCTTGCCTGGCAGGCAGCGGAAGCGGTTGAATCATTGGTGGCGGCGCTCAACAGCCTGGAACACGATGGCTTGGTGCCAGAGGATTATCACGCTGATACGCTGCTCGCTGAATTTCAGCGTAGCCAGGTAAGCGGCGATGATGCCCAGGCATCATTTGATATTAAAGCCACTCAATCCCTGCTGCTGGCGCTGGACCATTTAGAGCGCGGTAAGGTGAACCCACGGGATGTCGAGCCCAATTGGGAAGCGCCGCGTCCTGAGCGTGGCTACTCGCTGCGACGTGTTGTGCATGCTGTTGAAGATAGTTCGATTGATAACGCTATTGCGCTGGCCCGACCCTCATCATCCGAATATCAACAGCTGCGCGATGCCTTGAAACAGCATTATCAGCTGGCTAACCTGGGTAGTCCGCCTTACTTGGCTGCACGGGATGAATCACTTCGGCCAGGGGACGAAGCCGATGATGTTAGCGTGCTGCGCCAACGCTTGGCACTGTGGGGGGATGCCGATGTATTGGTAGCCGACAGCAGCGCTTATCCGCTTATCGGTGTGCAGTCGGCACCTAACCGGCGGACCTTTGATGCCTCGCTAGAAGCGGCTGTCAAGCGCTTCCAACGACGTCATTTGTTACAAGAAGATGGTGTAGTGGGCGAACAGACCCGTCTAGCCCTCAATGCCTCGGTGTCGACACGCATTGACCAGCTACGGGTGAATTTGGAACGTGCACGATGGATCGGTCCTATGCAGTCTGCTGAGCCACGGGTGTGGGTCGATATTGCTGGCTATCGGATGCATTACGTGCGCCCTAACGGCCAACATTGGGATGCTCGGGTGGTCGTAGGGTCGCCACGTCGTGAAACGCCCATTATCCACTCTACCATCAGCCATTTAACGATTAACCCATCCTGGACAATACCACCAACAATTATGCGCGAAGATGTGTTGCCTCGTGTGCGGGCGGATATCGATTACTTGGCGCAACAGAATATCCAGGTCATAAGCCCCTCTGGTGAACCGCTGGTTGCAGAAGAGATCGATTGGCAACGCCCTGGTGGCATTATGCTGCGCCAAGTGGCGGGTGTGGGTAACCCGCTGGGGCGCGTTGTTGTCCGGTTTCCTAACGATGACATGATCTATTTGCACGATACCCCCGCACGCGGCTTATTTCAGCGTGACCGGCGGGCACTCAGTTCAGGCTGCGTTCGCGTTGAAGGCGTGGCTGAGCTAGCGCAAATGCTGCTGCAAGATACCGGCAGTCGTTATCAAATGAGCACTTTATTGAGTGGGGGGAGCGATCTCAATGTACGCCTAACTCAGCGTATTCCCGTGGCGCTTCACTATTTAACCGCGTGGCCAAATGCACAAGGTGAAGTGGAGTTCAGGCCCGACATCTACCGCCGTGATGCAACGCTGTTGGCAGCGTTACAGCGTTCTGTCTAATGGTTGAAAGCCAATGTTGAAGACCGCTGTTGAAGAACATGCTGGAAGCATAGAAACAAAGCAACCTAACGCAAAACACCGCCAATTTGGCGGTGTTTTGCAGTTTAAACGTTTACTTAATAAGAGCCGTCAGTCGTCGCTTTCCTGTTGATAATTAGCCACGCTAGTCGGGCCTGTTTCGCCGCTTTCCAATGTGGCTAGAATAGGCGCCGCTTGGTTCTGGAACGCAATAAGCGTATCGCCGCTTAAACTGGTATTTTCGGGTAGGGGTACCGTCATCGCATTCACCGGTGAGTTATTAACGATGACTTCATAATGCAAGTGAGGGCCAGTGCTGCGACCTGTGTTGCCTGACAACGCAATGCGCTCGCCCATCGTCACACGTTCACCTTGCTTAACTAGCGGGCGTGAAAGGTGTAAATAGCGCGTACGGTAACCGTTGTCGTGACGGACGATGATGTAGCGCCCTGCCGCATGATGGTTGCTTACACGCTCCACGACACCATTGGCAGGGGCTGTCACCGGCGTGCCGATGGGCATGGCAAAGTCGGTGCCATTATGCGGGCTGATACGACCAGTGACCGGGTGTTTACGCCGTGGGTTAAAATTGGAGCTTAAACGGTAGCTGCCTTCGAATGGATGACGTGCAAAGGCCGGGTCAAGGCTACCGCCCTCAGGAGTGTAAAAATTATCATCGGTGGCATTACGTACCACGGTTAAATCCATGCGCTCACCGTCGTATTGAACTGCTAATACGCGCGAATCAAGTGTCTCCCCATCAATCATGTCCGACTCGACCAATACCTGGAAGCGGTCACCGCGGCGGCTATCACGTCGAAAATCGAGCTTTTTTTCAAGTAGCTTCGTCAGTTCCGTTACCGAACCACTGTTTAAACCTGTCGCCTGTGCTGAGCGTGCAAAACTACCGCTGACGCTACCTGCATAAAGGCGCTGAACGGGCTCACCCTGTCGTTCAATAGTGGTAATGGCGAACTGGTCTGAATCCCTTTCCAGTAATATGCCATCACGCGTATTTTTCATCATGCGTAGTGATAATAAACGCCCATCTTCACCCAGTTGGTAATCAAAGCTGTGTCCGGCGCGCCAGTGGGTGAGCATGCGTTGATCGGGTAAATCTTCAAGCAGGGCCATTACTTCGCTGTAGCCAAGGCCTAATTCATTTTGCGCCAGTACGGCGAAGGTTTCGCCGGACTCAACAATGTGAGTTTCCCATTCGGGCACAAACGGCTCTTCTGCTGCCAGTTCTATGTCCAGAAACGAGATGTCATCAAAAAGCTCAACGCCGTAATCTTCATAAGAAGTAGCATCGGCAATTTCAACTGAAGAAGAATTATCGGCATCCAGCATGCCGCTGGTCAGTGTGCCCAGCACAATCGCCATATGCAGTGCGCCATCATCAAGCTCGGCGATGCCCAGCGCTGCCGTATTAAATGCAGGCGTAGCTTCAAGCGCCGGGGCATCAAGTGAGGCGGCATTAAGCACTGTTACATCATCATCCAGGGCAGCTTGGGACGCTATATCGGCGTCAGCGGTGGCGATGACATCAAGATCAATGATCTCGGACGCTGTTAGTTCACTAAGAGGAATATTGTCGCGGGTGGCGTCGATGGCGCGAGAGGCGCGGTCGATCGCTTCAGCCACCGGGGTGCGCTCTTGACGCAAAGAAGGTACGCCCGGGGTTGAGTCACTCGGAAGCGGTACCAGCACGCTTTCAAGTGGTGTATGTGGTTGGTTTAAATCTTGGTATGTTGTCAGTAACTTTTGTGCGCCCAGCACAGTAACCATAGTGGCCACAGGTAACAGTAATAATTTGTGCGTGCGGGGCAGCGAATGGAGGATTCGCAACATGGGTAAATAGACCGCCGAGTTCGTGATTAAAAGTAACTATTAAACGCATAAACCCGGAAACCTTACCCCATGAGGACAGGGGTGCATAGACTGTACATCTATACATAAAGCATAATTAAAGAAAAATAAGGCAATTAAAAGTCGATATTACTATTAATAAACACTGTTTGCTAACAAATGTAACGAACAAAGCCGAATAATTAAATAACCTGAATTAACATAGGCGAAAACTAAGTTTATTAAAGTTCAAATATAACAAAAGTTCAGAATTTAGCCCCTCGTCAGGTCAGTCGCTGGCTACATTTTTGATCATCGCCAATTGGCTACTCGCAAGCATTTTAAAAGCACTGGCAGAACTGATGCTCATTTCCTGGCATTCTAGACATGTTTTTTTCGAATATTAAGCGCATTATTTCGCTGTATTGCGTTGAGGAAATCGAAATGTCACGGGTAACACTTTCACAATGGCAAATGTTAGCCGCCGTGGTTGACCATGGTGGGTTTGCGCGTGCGGCTGAAGCCGTACATAAAAGTCCCTCTACGTTAAACCATGCTGTGCATAAACTAGAAGAGCAGCTAGGGGTTCAAGTGTTGGAGCCTATTGGCCGCCAAGTACGTTTGACCGAAGCGGGGGAATTGCTGCTTCGGCGTGCACGCCAGTTAATTGAGAGTGCAGCCTCGCTTGAGGATGTGGCTACGCGCCTTGCCGCTGGATTAGAAGCAGAAGTGGTAGTGGCAATCGACCAGATTTTTCCTGCCGCTGCGCAAGCCAAAGCGCTGGAGCGCTTCTCTGAAACGTACCCCCAAGTACGTGTTCAGTTGCACGAAAGTGTACTCAATGGAGGCATTGAGATGCTTTACGATGGCCGCGCAGACCTAGTGGTTTCTGGCATTGAGGCGCAGGGGTTCTTAGGTGAGCCGCTGGTAACGGTACGTTTTGTGGCGGTAGCGCATCCTCGGCATGCCCTGCATCAGTTGGGTCGCTCACTGGATTTACGCGACTTGGCTCAGCACCGGCAGTTGGTTGTGCGTGACTCAGCCCTGCGGCAATCGACAAACGCAGGTTGGTTAAAAGCCGAACAACGCTGGACCGTTACTCATCTAAATACGTCACTTGATATGCTGCGGCGTGGTTTGGGGTTTGCTTGGATGCCCGAAACGCGTATTGGCGAAGAGTTAAAAAACGGCCAATTAAAGGCATTGCCGTTGCCTGCAGGCGGTATTCGTGAAGTGCCTATCCAAATGATCTTTCGCGATCGAGACCGCGCAGGGCCTGCGGCTCATGCGATGGCTGAAGCGCTAAAAAAAGCCGTTGTTAGCGAGTGTGCGCTGCATGATTCGATTCACTCGAATGAAAGCACGTAAAACATCCGCTTGAGCATCCACACTGCGGGCGTATGCTGGAAATATTAAGCAATAACCAGCACACCATAAGACTTTTCAGGAGACGCCCCATGGGACTGCTTGTAAATGGTCAATGGCAAGACCAGTGGTATGACACAAAAAAGCACGGCGGCGAGTTCGTGCGGGAATCAGCCCAGCTACGCGACTGGGTCGGTACCCAGCCTGAGACAAACGGTGATTGTTACCCCGCAGAGAAAGACCGCTACCATTTATATGTATCGCTAGCCTGCCCTTGGGCGCACCGCACATTGATAATGCGTAAGCTCAAAGGGCTGGAGCCGCTGGTGGGCACGTCTCATGTCAGCCCGTTGATGCTCGACCAAGGCTGGACCTATCGTGAGGATGAAGGTTCCAGCGGTGACCCGGTTAACGGCGTGGAATTTCACCATCAGCTTTATACCATGACCGACCCACACTATACCGGTCGAGTCACAGTGCCTGTGCTATGGGATAAGCAACGCAGTGCCATTGTTAATAATGAATCTGCTGATCTACTGCGTATGCTTAATCACGCGTTCGACGAACTCACCGGCAACGATTTGGACTTTTACCCCGATGATCTTCGCAGCGTGATTGATGAAATCAACGCCGATGTGTACGACCATATCAATAACGGGGTTTATAAAACCGGCTTTGCCACTGAGCAAGCCGTCTATGAGAAGCATGTAAAAGCGCTGTTTGATGCGTTGGATCGGGTGGAAGCGCGCTTAAGCGAGCAGCGGTATTTAGCAGGGGAGTGGCTGACTGAGGCAGATATTCGTCTGTTTACGACGCTGATTCGGTTTGACGCAGTTTATTATAGTCATTTCAAGTGCAATTTTAAGCGTATTGAAGATTATCCCAATCTGTCCAATTACGTCAGAGAACTCTACCAGTGGCCCGGCATTGCTGAAACGGTCAATATGGATCACATCAAACGCCACTACTACTATAGCCACGATACGATAAACCCAACCCGTATCGTTCCTGCTGGCCCGCTGCTCGAATTTCAGCGGCCTCACGATCGGGACCGTTTGCCAGGTAAAGGCGTACGGCGTAAATAGCCAGCACATGGTTAGATGGCCATTCGCTATAGTGTCACCATCAAAAAGGGCCGTCTCTGTGAGCGGCCCTTTTCCATACCGTAAATTTCGGTACGTTAGATTTCTCTATTAGCACAGCCAAAATAAGACTGCGAAAAACATTTGCCCTAGTTAAGCGTTATTAGCCGTTATCGTCGACATCGATAGCTTCACGAGTGCGTTGCCAAGCGCTTTCCGCACCTTCTTGGGTTGTTTGCCAAGCATCACGAGCATTGGCCTTGGTCTGTTCCCACCAATCATTATTATAGGCAGGCAGGGCTTCTACTTCTTCCTGGCTGGCTTCGACCATAATGCGATGTTCAGTATCGCCATCGTCTTCGGTATCAGTTTCGAGAGTGAAGTAATCGGTATCCACTACGATCTCACGCCCACCTAAGCCAAGCACGTCACCGCTTTCGATTACAATCGCGCTAATACGCATCTCTTCGTCAAACAAGATGTCATCGACTTCGCCGATCTCATCACCGGAGCCGCCAGCAAAGTAGACTTCCGCGTCAAGAATGTCATCAGCAGAGTACATGCCTTGTGGTTCATTAGACGCATGGGCACCCATTGCAAAGCTACCTAGTAGGGTGGCACTAATCGCGGTTGTCAGAATTGTCTTACGCATAGCATCTCTCCATGTGGCTACGATAAATAGTAAAGACTGGATATAGTAAAAAATGGCTTGATAGCTATTGCTGACGATCAGCCCAATCATCAGCTTGACGCTCGGCTTCCTCGCGTTCAAAACCATACTTCTGCTGCAGCTTACCCACTAACTGATCTTTCTTACCACCGATCTGATCCAGTTCATCGTCGGAAAGCTCACCCCAGCTAGCGCGTGCTTTGCCTTTCATTTCTGTCCATTTACCTTCGATTTGATCCCAGTTCATTGCATCACTCCTTGAGATTCGTGAACTTGATTAGACACCTCTTAGGTTAGACCATATGTGTATGAGTGCAAGTCCCTGATTCAGTATGGTTCAAGTTAAAAAGGCTGGTCAGAGGCAAAATACAATGCTAGGATGCGCGCTCCTCGCATGTGTTGACCCCTCCATCACGACGATAAGCGTTTATCTGCGGTAGTTATTAATAAGTAATATTAATAGTTATTAGCAGTGTCGCTTGCGGGAACATCTCGCCAATTGCTAGATGTTCATTGCTGTGAAGATGGCGCGCCTCCAGTATTTCACCACACGGGTGAAATCGGCGCAGAAGGTCGCCACAACGGTTGGCCCGCTAAAGCGGTGCTTGCCAACCGGATGCTAGGTGCGACCGGCGTCTCCGACTCCATTGATGGCTTTGACCGCTTCGGCGGTGCCTGTTTTCGATAACGACTACATTCATGTCGTTTAGCGATAACAGAGTCAGGGACGCTCACGATGTTTTTTTGCCGGTACTTACCGGCCTACCAAGGTGTGATTAATGACCTCGACTTCTGTCGCCTCGCCGAGCTTCGGCGATCTGGCTCTTTTGCCTGCCGTTTTGTCTGCTGTTGAATCACAGGGCTACCTCGTTCCCTCGCCGATTCAGGCGCAAACCATCCCTGCGCTGCTTGAAGGCCGCGATATGCTGGGCCAGGCCCAGACGGGTACCGGCAAAACCGCAGCGTTTGCATTACCGTTACTGTCACGTTTAGAACTGACTCGCCGCGAACCGCAAGTGCTAGTAATGGCGCCGACCCGCGAGCTAGCTCAGCAAGTAGCTGCCTCGTTTAGTAAGTATGGCCAAAACCTCAAAGGTCTCGAAGTAGCGACCCTTTGTGGTGGTCAAGAGTACCGTGAACAGCTTGGCGCCCTTAAGCGTGGCGCACAAGTGGTTGTGGGTACCCCCGGCCGTATTATCGACCACCTGGATCGCGGTAGCCTCAAGCTTGATGGCCTCTCTGCGCTGGTGCTGGACGAAGCCGACGAAATGCTGCGCATGGGCTTTATCGACGACGTAAAACGCGTGGTTGCCGATACCCCGAAAGATGCTCAGCGTGTGTTCTTCTCGGCCACGTTGCCGGCTGAAATCGAACGCATTGTTAACCGCTACTTGGTTAACCCTGTGAAAGTCGCCATTGAATCTAGTACCACGACCGGCGAAAATATTGAGCAGCGCATTGTCCGTGTTGATGGCGGCGCTAAGCTTGAAGCCCTATCCCGTATTCTTGAAGTCGAACCGGTCGATGGTGCCATCGTCTTTGTACGTACACGTGCGGCCTGTACCACGCTAGTTGAGCAGTTGACTGCCCGTGGTGTTAACGCTGCTGGCCTGTCGGGTGATCTCGACCAAAGCTTGCGTGAGCGTACCATTACGCGCTTGAAGCGTGGCAAAGTCGACGTATTGATCGCCACGGATGTGGCTGCTCGTGGTCTTGACGTGTCGCGTATCACCCACGTCATTAATTACGACCTGCCCCAAGATGCGGAAGCCTACACGCACCGTATCGGCCGTACTGGTCGTGCTGGTCGCAGTGGTATTGCAATCACCTTTGCTGGCTTCCGTGAAGGCCGCAAAGTCGGCTGGATGGAGCAAGCAACCGGTCAAAAAATGACCGAAATGGCGCTGCCTGACGAAGCCGCTATTCGTGCCCATCGTGATGAAGTCTTCCATCAGCGTGTAACTGCCTCTTTAACCAAAGGTGCAGAAGAGCAACGCGCGCTGATTGAACGTCTGATCGAAGAAGGCCACGACCCGATCGAGCTAACCTGTGCGTTTGCCGCGATGGCGCGCGCTGATGAAGCACCGATTGGTCGCTTACAGGCACCGCGTAAAGAGAAGCCCTCACGTGATGGCGCTCCTGCCGGTAAGCCGGGTGCACGCCGTGAACGCACTAGCGGTCCGACTGAAGGTATGACGCGCTATCGCGTTTCCGTAGGTCACAAAGATGGTGTCAAGCCGGGCCAGTTAGTCGGTGCTCTCGCCAATGAAGGTGGCATCGAAGGCGCACGTATCGGCCGTATCGATATTCGCAACGCTTTCTCTGTCGTGGAACTGCCGAGCGGCTTGCCCTCGACGATTCTGACCAAGATGGCACGTGCCCGTGTGGCCGGTCGTCCGCTGGAAATCAGCGAAGACAGCGCACCGGCTGAACGCGCACCGCGCCGTCGTCGTGATGAAGGCGATGCGCCGGTTCGTCGTCGCGAACGCGCCTAAGCTTTCATCAATGTAAGGATTAATCAGCTACCGCTTAGCGGCAACTGAGCATTCCGATCGCCCCCGCACCTTCACAGGTGCGGGGGCGTTTTTTTGCTACCTTATGCACCAAACATTAGAGTGTTTATTCTTCAGGTAGGTCTTCAGGGAGGATGATATGTCAGCATCGCTACACGAATGGAACCTTGCGCCTAGGGAGGCGATGGCGCTGCAATCGCAGTTGGCAACGCAGCTAGAAATGTCCGACCGCTTGGCTCCGGTAACGCATATCGCCGGGGTGGATATCGGTTTTGAAGATGGCGGCGAAACGACCCGGGCGGCCGTGGTGGTGCTGAAATGGGACCCTGCTACTGCACCAGAGTTAAGCGTGGTTGAGCAAGTGGTTAACCGTGAACCCACCCGTATGCCCTATATTCCCGGGCTGCTATCTTTTCGTGAAATCCCCGCGGCGCTGGGCGCGTTCGAAAAACTCAGCGTTTTGCCCGAACTGGTGATGGTCGATGGCCAAGGGATTGCGCACCCGCGTCGGTTAGGGGTGGCGGCTCACTTGGGGCTGTGGCTGGATTTGCCCACTATTGGCATTGCTAAATCACGTCTGTATGGCAAACACGCTGAGGTAGGTGAGCAGCGTGGCGATTGGACACCACTTTATGCGGGAAAAGAGACGATTGGGGCCGTGTTGCGCTCTCGCGCGAAGGTCAAACCGGTGTTCGTGTCACCCGGTCACCGTATCACGCTGGAGACGTCACTTACGTGGGTGATGCAGTGTTTAGGACGTACCAAGCTGCCGGAACCAACAAGGCTCGCTGATCGCTTAGCGTCGCGGCGAGACCAGCGCAAGTGATGGCGTAAAAAAGAGTGATGTAAACGGTTATACAAAGGCTAAAAAACGCCGCAGTAGGCTTGAGGCTTCACTGCAGTCAATAACGTTCGCCAGCAGAGTGTCGGGCTTTTCGCCCTGGTCGCGCAGTGCGGCCTGTTGACGTTTCAGGTAGGCACACATCACTGGGGCGGTGAATTCAGGATGGAACTGTACGCTCCACTGGCGGGGGCCATAGCGCAGCGCTTGATGGGCGTCATGGCTGTTATGGGCCAGCACGGTGCTCCCTTGAGGCGCTTGCATGACTGATTGCGCATGAGTGAGATGAGCTGCAAATCCTTCGGGAAGTTGGCTAAACAGGGGATCTTGCTGGCCCGCTTGAGTCAACCGCACTGTATGAGTGCCGGACTCGCGTCCCGCAGGGTGGTAGTCGCTAACACCGCCAAACGCGTCGGCCATTAGCTGGTGGCCATAGCAAACGCCTAACATAGGCGTATTGTTGGCCAGTGCTGCTTTTAGCCACGGCTTAAGCGCTTCGCTCCAGGGTTCGGCATCACTAACCATGCTGTGCGAGCCAGTGATGATAATGCCTGCCAAGCTATCAAGCGCAGGTGCAGTGGGGTTTCGTTGTGCATCCCACACCTGCAGATCTAAGTGTGCTGGCAGGGCAGTGCTAAGCTGCTTTTCAAATAACGTTTCAAAATCACCATATTGGTCAACAACTTCTGGATACGCATCGCCAGTTTTAACGATCAATACACAGGCCATATCACTCCCTCGGTGAAATGAAACGCAAACGTTGAGCTGAGGCTTTCGCGTCGAGTCCGCAATGTGATGTCCTCAAAGCCATGTCCTCAAAACTATATCTTCAAAACAATGTCTTCAAAACAATGTCTTCAAAACGAGGGAGATAGCCTACCATGGCTTCTCAGGCGTTAAGAACGCATTAATGATTAATGTAATAAGGAGTAGGCAATGCAACAGATTACCCGTGCAGGCGAACCACTGGATGTCGCTGGCACACTGCCCAGTGCCGGGCAAGCAGCGCCCGCGATGACGCTAACTAATACCGAACTGCAGGATGTCACGCTCGATACGTATGCAGGCAAGCGTAAAGTATTCAATATTATTCCCAGTGTGGATACGCCCACCTGCGCCATGTCGACACGGCGATTCAATGAAATGGCGTCAAAACTGACGGACACAGTGGTCTTAGTTGTCTCTGCGGACTTACCTTTCGCCGCTAAACGCTTTTGTGGCGCAGAAGGGCTGGATGATGTTGAAACACTGTCTACTTTCCGTCATCCAGAGTTTCGTGAAACCTGGGGCGTGGCATTGTGTAATAACCCGATGGAGGGGTTGTGTGCCCGTGCGGTAGTGGTGTTGGATACCGATAATCGCGTGCTGCACAGTGAGCTAGTGAGCGAGTTGAAAAACGAGCCCGACTACGATGCTGCCTTGGCGGCATTAAACTAGCGCCTCGTGTTAAATAGATCGTAAGGTTAAGCACGCCGCCTAGCGTGGCGTTTTGATGCCGTCACCAGTGCGCGAATTAAGCGCTGCTGGGGACGGTTGAAAACCAGCCACTCGGGGTGCCATTGCACGCCAATCAGAAAATCGTGTTCGCGGGATTCTATGCCTTGCACCAAACCATCTCGGTCGCGAGCGACAATCTCAATTCCTTTACCCGCTTCATGCACGGCTTGGTGGTGAAGGCTGTTAACGCGGCACCACGTTACGCCTAGCAAGCGGTGCAGCTTACTTGCTCCGACAATATCGACGGTTTTGCGCGGCAGTACCGTACGTCGACGTTTTAAACCTTCATGGGTGGTATAGATATCGGGATCCAAGGTGCCGCCTAGATGAACGTTGATTAGTTGCGCTCCTCGACAAATGCCCAGCACTGGCGTATGCAGCGGAATAAAGCGTTCGAGCAGCGCGAGCTCCAGCTCATCTCGGGCGGGGTCAAGGCGTACATCTAACTGTACCTCCCCACCGTATAGGTGGGCCTGAATATCGTCCCCACCGCCAATGATCAATCCATCCAGGCGTTCAGGCCGCGGACGAGAAGGCGATAAACGCAGCGGCTTGCCGCCGTGTCGCCAGACGGCAAACCAATCAAACCACCACGCTAAGTGGCTTTTTTGGTCAGAGGTAGTAATTCCGATTAGTGGCCGAGTCATGCGGGTGGTTGCTCACTGTTGCAGAAAATGAAATGGGAAAAATTAGTGCTTACGCCTCAGCCAGCGACCCAGCTTGTCTTTAACCCGGGTTAGTAGGGGGCGGTTATGATCAGCGATATATTCAGCACAGCGAGCGAGTAAGACGTCAGTGTTAGCGGCAAGTTTCTCGACTTCCACCCAGCGATTCCACTCGATCGTCGAGCCCCAACCAGGCTGAGAAAGCTGGGCATTGGGTAAGCGATAGTGAAAAGTGGGTCGGGGCTTAGTGAGCTGGGTATGCAGCAATTCATGACGATGGTCGGGACGCAGATAGGCAAAAAGCGGCAACATATCGAGCTCGCGATTGCGTGTGGGGTTGTAGTGCAGATAGTCGTCAATCAAGGTGTCAAGATCAGGCGCGTAGCGGCTATCGAGTACTTTTAACGCGTAGGCTTTGTGGAACGGGTTGGCGTGGGGCAGCATCTCGCGGGTAATATCGACTTTAATTTCATCGCGCAGCCAGCCGGCAAGCAGTAAGTAAGCGCGCAGCATGGCGAGCAAATAGTCAGCGTCAAAGCTCTCTACTTCAGGGTTTAGATGCAACCCAAAGCCATACATCAAGCTGGCATCGGTTCCCTTGGCGCCGTGCTCACGTAGGGCTTCAAACAGTGCATCTAAATCTTCCAGTTCATTCCAAGGCACCGGTGGGCAAACGATTTCGGTAGGCACTAAGCCGATGACCATGTCGCCAATTAATTCACGGGTTTTTTGGTGAAATTCGATCCGTCGCTGGTGCTGATGGCGTGCCCACTCGCTGTCTTCTGTATGAGGATCGTCGAGCAGGGATTTGTCGGGATGGGCATACTGGGTGTCAAGTTCAATGCCAAATTCGCCCCAGCGGGTATTTTCTACTAGTAGCCGATGAGGGCTTACCACGTTAAGCTCCCCGCCAAACAGCTCGCGTACAAGCATTGCCGTGTCACGGGGAGGTAGGCCAGCAAATTCAATTTCGACGCCTACTTGCCGGATTTTTCCGTGACTGTTTAAGCGGTTAAGTGGAGCTTGCAGCGTCATCTCGGCATCCTTGAGGTGAACGTTTAAGTATCCAGCCTATCATAGTCACGCAATGAGACTGAGCGTATTACCGGGTCCAGTAAACCATAAGGCCGGCAGACGATAAGCAGGGCGCCATCTAAGCAAATTTTCAGGAGTAAGGCGTGCGACAGCACTGGTTGATTAACTCGCTAATAGGCGTTGCCTTGTTTGTATTGGCAAGCCTAGTAATGACAAGCATGACGATAACGCAGGCCCAGGCGCAAACCGTATCGCTACCCAGTTTGGGCGGCGGTTCTGAGGAGGAAACTGCCGAAGTCAGCGGAGAAGAGTTTCAGGCGTCGTTGAATGACGTCATTACCATGCTTGAAAACGAGGAGCGGCGCACCGAGCTGCTTAAATCGCTTCGTGAACTGCAAGTGACCGCCGACGCTGCCAGTGAGGAAGAGGGCGTAGTGCGGCAGGGGTTGTTGGGTGCACTCGCCGATACGTTAAGCGATCTTGGCGACCAGGCTCAAGCAGGCGATTCACCGGTTGACCAGTGGGCACGTCAACTCGTACAGGGGGCTGAGGATTTACGTGCGCTAAATGATGATGCCGACCAAGGCGAGGCGATACGAGCGGTTGCCGAGGGAGCCATACTGGCCCTGATTTGGGGCGTGCTGTTGGTGATAATGATTGCCTTTGGGCGGATGGTGGCTACGCGCCGAGAATGGCCGCTGGATTTGCCTCGGGATCCCAAAGCCTGGCTAATGGCGGTGCATTTTTTACGCCGTATGCTGCCTTGGGCGTTGTCGTTTGCTATTACGCTTGGGATTGGCCAAGTACTACCTGATAGCCCTGGGCGTACCTTAGTGCTGGTAGTGGCCTATATCTGCCTGTGTGGTCGGGCGCTTTCGGTGGTATTCGAAACGGTCATCGCCTTCTTTAGCCGCGGCCATCGGTTTACGGCAGTTCAACTGCTTCAACAGCGTGCCCTGCGTGGCATGTTTGTGATTGGTGCCTTGATTGCGCTTGGCGATGCGGTCAACTCCACTCGCTTGGTTGAACTGCTTGGTAGCGAACTTTCAAGCTTGGTCTCGGTTCTCTCCAATATGCTGGCAGCGCTGCTGGCAGCGCGGTTTATTATTAAATTCAAACGCCCCGTGCGTCATTTGATTTGTAACCGACCCTTCAAGCAGCGCCGTGATGCCAGTACTGCCGTCGAAATGATTCGCTCGCTGGGTGGGTTATGGCACATACCCGCGCTGCTTCTGGTCAGTGGTTCACTGCTGGCCATTTTTATCACGGTGGGCGATGTGGGCACCGCACTGGCGCGCTCGATTATATCCGCCAGCCTGCTGGTGCTTACGCTGGTGGTGACTGGGCTACTGCGCCGTCAGGCGGAACGGATTGGCAAGCGCCGTCACCGTCATCGCCAGAGTCAATATCGCAAACGCTTAGAGCGCTTCGGCTTTGTCCTCGCGCATATTTTCGCATGGATGGTGTTTGCTGAGCTCTCGATGCAGGTGTGGGGAAGTTCGTTCTTTGGCCTTGGTCAGCAAGCCGTGGCCAGTGCCCGCATAGGACAAGCGCTGTTCAGCCTGGGCGCCACCGTGCTATTGGCCTGGCTGGTGTGGATCTTTGCCGACACGGCTATCCAGCGTGCATTGATGTCATCAGCGCGTTCGCGGGGGCGGCGGGTCAATCAAGCCCGGGCACAAACCATCACCCCCATGATTCGCAATGTCATCTTCGTGACTATTTTAATTATTGCTGTCATCGCCGGGTTGGCTAATTTGGGTGTCAACGTGACGCCGCTGCTAGCCGGTGCCGGTGTGATCGGTCTGGCGATTGGTTTTGGTGCCCAAACGTTAGTGCAGGATTTAATTACCGGCATCTTTATTTTGATCGAAGATTCACTGGCGGTCGATGACTTTGTGCAGATCAATAACCATATGGGGACTGTCGAAGGGCTGACGCTGCGCACCGTACGTCTTCGCGACTTGGATGGGATCGTGCACATCATCACGTTTAGCCGCATTGAGTCGATTCATAACATGTCTCGCCAGTTCGGCATCGCGCTGATGCGTATCCGTATTCCATTTGATATGAAAATCGACGACGCGATTACGCTGATGCAGGAGACCGCGCAGGAGTTGCGTCGCGACCCGATGATGCGCCACTACATCTGGTCACCGTTGGAAATGCAGGGTGTTCAGGGATTTGAAGATGGATGCCCTATCCTGCGTATGCGTTTTCGCACGGCACCAGAGATGCAGTGGGATGTATCCAGGGCGTTTAACCTGCTACTCAAACAGCGTATGGAAGCCCAAGAGATTGACCTGGGCGTACCGCGTCTTAGTGTCAGTATGGAAGCGCGCTCAGAAGATCGCATGGAGGCCACCGCAGGCACTTCATTCGCGCTTGACGATGATGCGCCAGCCAGCGATCAGAGGACTTCAGACGCGGAGCAAGAAACGGACACAGACGACCACAAAAGACCCGCACCGCCAAAACCTGCACCGCGCCCGACAAAAGCAGAAATTCGTCGCGACGAGCAAGAGCGCAAGTATGATAAGACGGCTGATCGAGCGGCGTCACATCGGCAAAAGCCCCCAGCACAAGGCAAGCCCCAGGCAGGCACCTATGCCAGCACCGGCGGTGAACACGGCGATGAATAACCACGGCCCGCGTAAGCGACGCCAACGGTTATACAGCGAGACTGCGTGGCTAACGCGATCTACCAGTTCATCATGGCGCGAAATGGCATGATCGGGCGGTAGTGAAAAGTCGTTTGCCACGTCACCCTGCCAGTGTGCGCTGTGGCTGAGTCCTAGTCGCGCTCGTAGCCTGCCAATATCGCTCACGGTGTCGTGAAGCGTATCGTAGGCTTCGCGGCGTTCGGCAACGGAAAAAACCGCCTCGGCATCTTGGCGCAGCGCGCTATGCTGGCAGTTAGCGACGGCTCGTTTGATCTCTTGGTCGTTGGCCTCAGGGGAAACCGCGAGGCGCTGGTACAAATCGCGCATAGGGGGCTATCGTTTCTCTTGGGGCAACCATTTCGCTTGGAGCTTTCGATTCTCGTGGAGCTTTCGATTATCGTGGGCTTGGGCATAGTGCGCAACGTCTAGCGTTACATGGTCTCAGTAAGTTTGCATTAAGTAATCGTAGGCATTTTTGATACGTTGAAAACGCGCGGAAGCCAGAGCGACCTGATGTTCGCTTTCAGAGTAGAAGCGGTCTGGATGGTGGAGCTGTGCCATTCGCCGGTAGGCATGACGAACTTCAATACGGCTAGCGCCGGGGGTAAGCCCCAGTATCGAAAGCGCCCGGGTAGTGCGGTCGGGCGGCGGTGGCGCGGTACGCTGCTGGCGGGAGTGATTATTGCGTTGCTCTTGTTGACGATACTCTTGTTGGCGATAGTCTTGCTGGTGGGAGCCTTGTCGGTGCGAGTCTTGCTGACGAGAGCGCTGTTGTTCCCGTTCGGTTCGCTCGCGCTGTCGCTGGCGTTCCTGCTGGCGAGCTTGCTCTTGCTGACGCTGCTGTTCTTGTTCCCGCGCTTGGCGGGCCTCCTCTTGGCGGCGTTGCTTTTCCTGCTGTTTTTGTTGCTTCTGTTGGTGGCGTTGCTCTTTCTGCCGTTGCTGCTGTTCTGCCCGGGCGTTGGTCTGTTGTTGTTTCTGCTCAGCCGCCTCGGCCTCACGTGCTTTGCGGGCATGATAATCTGGGTCGTGAACTTGCCAATAGGCATCTCGGCTGGGATCTTCGGGAGTGACCAATGGGATGCCCGTCAGCTCCTTAAACAGAATATTTAAGGTCATCGGTGCAACGCTTAGCAAGTCCGCTAAAAAGCGCAAAATATAATGGTTGGCCAATGACAGCTCGCCGTCATCGGTAGCGACAGTAATGGCTTGATGAATAATGCTCTGGCTGCGCTCTGTGCCACACTCTTTGCGGACTACCTCTGCGGCTAATTGGATGGCTTGGAGGTCTTGGCTATGGGCAATACTCATGACCGGACCTAGCTCATGCCCGTGGCGAAACTGCGCAGTTACCTGGGCCAAGCGACGTCGTCGCTGGCCCTCCGAGACGTGTTGGCGGTGCACCAGCACCCAGCCCAGCAGCAGCAGAGTTGCCGTATCCACTTGGCTGCGGCTCTTTAATAGCAACAGCTCAAAGGGTGAAAAACGGGCAATGGACATTTCCTAGCTCCACAGATAAAGAGGTGAACAGTGGGCGTGATCTGGCAACAGTTTTCCGGACAGCGCCATGAACATTTCAGCCATGGTATATCATCACGTTAGTGAAGGGAGTAGGAGATTGGTGAGTTGATCAACGTTGATCGTAAAAACAGCTTTCAGTTGCGCCTTACCCGACGGCTCAAGGAAGAAACATCGCATAACCTCGACGTCTACCTTTTTGTGCCTGGCGAGTTGGGATTAAGCACCCAACTGATCTCAGAAGAGGCTTTTTATCATGCCGCCATCCATGTCTCGCGCACCTACTACAGTGACGAATATCTCCTGCCACTGGTGCATAGTCGTCTTGCCAGCCGTAACCGACTCGGTAGCGATTCGTATCGTTTGAGTTTGAGCCTTTACGCTTACCAATACGTGGAGGCGATGGAGCGCACCACTCAAACGATGTTAGTGAGTGCCAATAAATTACGCCATGCCCGTCAAGAACTGCGGGAAGAAAACAGTGAGGTGCAAGAAAGTGCTGTTGCCTTATGCGATCAACTGCATGAAATGATTGATCTGAGTGACGGAATCCTCAAACGGTTGCGACGTAATCAACCTGATGATGAAAGCCTCAAAAAATACTTTGCCAATATTGATAATTACCTTTCCTGGTTTACCGAACAGCAACTGCTGGCACTGGTCGCCCATATGCCCCGTGGCGGTGAATTTACCGACATCCGCAGACGCTTTATCAGCGTGTGCCACCGGGAGGATGAGCACCGCAGCGAACAGAAGTATAACGCCGAAAGGGTAAGGGTCGACCCCACGCGAATGTCGAACAAAATGCGCCTGCTGCGCCGCTTGATTGAGCACCCTATTACTTTGAAGCAACAGTCTCTTGAGCTTGGCAGCGGCGAACAGAGAGCAGTTAAAGCATTAGCCACAGCGGTGGTAATGGGGTTTGTGACGTTAGGTGTATTGCAATTGCGTAGCGCACTAGGGGACCTTTCTGCCTTGTTTGTTTTAGCCATGGCGTTACTCTACGCCATGCGTGAGGTATTTAAGGATGATTTGCGCAATACGCTTTGGCGCTGGCTACGTAAAGGCCGCCCCAAATGGCGCCGCCAGTATTTAGACCCTACGCAAAATGCCGTTGTGGGCCGCCAACTGGAGTGGTTTGATTACAAACGATTTGCCTCGTTGGATAACGCTATTAAGCAGATGCGTCGACGTAAGGTGGCCCAACGTGAAGAGGTGGTGCTGCATTATCGTTCAAGTTCCCGCATGTCGCCCACGCGCTTTTTAAGCGGCTACGAGCATACCCGCGAAACACTAAATCTGGATATCTCCATGCTGGCGCGGCTAATGAGCAAAGGCAAACATCACATCTATCGTCTTAAAGATGGTCAGGCGGTTCGCGAGGGCGTCGAGCGTCGACATCTTTTCAATCTTGTCATTCGTGAAACGGGTAGTGAAGACACGCCCTATCTCGCGCGCTGGAAAGTCGTGGTGAGTCGCTCAGGCATTGTCGACGTTGAGAAAGTTGAAGAGAGCAGTGCCGCTAAAGAGAATACTTAAGCAAGCGGACCAATAAACTGCGCTAGATCAAAACAGTCTCAATGCGTTCTTTAAGATAGCCAGCCAGCATAGGCAAATTGCTAGTAGCGAGCTAGGCTTAAAGAATGGGCACGGCAGCCTGCAGCTTTTTATTTAAGGACTTCTTCATAAAGGACTCAGCCTTTAAGGGGCTGACTTAAGAGCTAAACGCTAGGAGGAGAGCCATGCAGGCTATCGATATCATGACACCCAAAGTGGTGAGTGTAGGGCCCGATGCTGAAGTACGTGACATTGCACAACTGCTGCTCAAGAACCGAATTAGCGCTGTACCCGTGGTGGATGGCGAGCACCGGGTGATCGGCATTGTCAGTGAAGGTGATTTAATGCGCCGGGTTAAAGATGACAGTGACCATCGCGACTCCTGGTGGTTATCGTTGTTTGCTGGCGGTAAAGATGCAGGCGACTACGTTAAGTCTCATGGCCGTAAAGCCCACGAAGTCATGACGCCGGATCCACTGACCGTGGAAGAGAACACGCCGCTGCATAGCATTGCTCGAATGCTGGAAAAGCACCATATCAAACGTGTGCCCGTCGTGCGTGAAGGCAAGCTGGTGGGGATCGTCAGCCGCGCTAACTTGCTGCAAGGGATTGCCAATGCGGCAGTGGCACCGACACAATCACCAACAGATGATCGACAAATTCGGGAAGCCATTCTAAATGAAGTTGAGCACAACACCGGTGCACACACTGAAAACATTAGTTTGATTGTGGACGGTGGGGTTGTGGAAATTTGGGGGCTGGTCGAATCGCTTGAGCAGAAGCAGGCGGTGACAGTGGCCGCTGAAAACGTGTCAGGGGTTACCCGCGTGGAAAATCATCTAGGTATGATGCCGCGGGGCGTAGGCTATATGTAACCGTAATGAGAATTTAACATGCCCGCTATTTAATAGCGGGCATTTTGCTACTTGCATGACTGCTTTCTTATACCGCTGCCTTCCTATACGACTGCCTGAATCGCCTGCTCTAGTTTACCCACGCTGCGTTCTGTGTGGTGCAGCTTATCCAAGCCAAACAAGCCGACCCGGAAGGTTTGGAAGTTGTCGCCTTCATCGCACATCAGCGGTACACCGCCGGCTACCTGCACCCCCGCCTGGGCAAGTTTGCCTACCAGGCCGCTATCGTCGCTGTAACACACCACGACCCCCGGCGCTTCAAAGCCTTCAGCAGCAACGCTGACAAAACCGTGGCGTTTAAGCATCGCGCGTACACCTCGACCAATGGCTTGCTGCTCCTCTTTTACCTTGGCAAAGCCGTAGGCACGGGTTTCCTGCATGATATCGCGCAGCTGCCGTAAAGCGTCCGTGGGCATGGTGGCGTGATAAGCGTGCCCGCCGTTTTCATAAGCCTGCATAATGCTGTGCCACTTGCCCAGGTCGCAGGCAAAGCTATTGCTCTGGGTCTCGCTCAAACGCTGCGTGGCGCGCTCTGATAGCATGACCATAGCGCAGCAGGGCGAGCCGCTCCAGCCTTTTTGTGGTGCACTTACTACTACGTCAATGCCCAATGCCTGCATATCCACCCACAGGGTGCCTGCCGCAATGGCGTCCAGCACCAACAAGCCGCCTACCGCGTGGGTCGCTTCGGCAAGCGCTTGAATATAGCTATCGGGGAGAAGCAACCCCGCTGAGGTTTCAACTTGCGGCGCGAACACCACGGCGGGCTTTTCGCGACGAATCTGTGCGACGGCATCGTCAATGGGAACCGGCTGAAATGGCGAGCGGGGGTCATCGGGATTAAGGCGCCGCGCTTTAAGCACCGTGTGCTGATCGGTTAAACGGCCCATCTCAATAATTTGCGTCCAGCGGTAGCTGAACCAACCGTTGCGAATAACCAGGGTTTTCTGATCAACGGCAAACTGGCGCGCCACTGCTTCCATGCCAAAGGTACCACTGCCGGGCACAATCACCGCTGCGTGGGCGTTATAAACCTCTTTCAGCGTGGCGGAAATATCGCGCATCACCGATTGAAACTGTTGCGACATATGGTTCAGCGAGCGATCCGTGTAGACCACTGAGTATTCAAGCAAACCGTCGGGGTCGACGTTGGGCAGTAAACCAGCCATGGCGTTCTCCAAATAAGTGCTGTGCTCTCATCGGCACACTTCATCAAAGGCATACGGTGGCTATTAAGAGTACGAGCAAAAAATGCACAAAACCAGCCCAAGTGGGGGCTGGCTTTGATTGCCAAACAGGCTGGTTTAACGTGGCGGCAGCTGCTCGGGCCCAAAGGCGTCGGGCAGTAGTGTTTCCATAGTGTAGGTTTTCATCAATTCGCCACTACCTGAAAGCACCTGGATTTGGGTTTCTGGTGTGGCGAATTCGCGAATTCGCTGGCGGCAGTCGCCGCAGGGTGTGCAAAGGTGATCGCCAGGGCCCATCACGTAGACCGTCGCCAACTGGCGTTGCCCGGCAGTGATCATGGCGGAAATGGCCGATGCTTCGGCGCAGAGGCCTTTGTAGTGCGCCACTTCCACGTTGGTGCCCGCAAACTGCTGACCATCGGGGGTGACCATCAATGACGCCACCGGGTGCGCAGAATAAGGCACATAGGCGTTAGCCCGCGCGCTAAACAGCTTTTGAACGATCTCTTCTGATACCTGATCCATCATTTTTCCTTTTGGCTACTTCAACGCGCTCTTTGCAACGATCTCACTTTAACGTTCTAGGCGCGGGCAGCGTCGTCGCGCAACACGGTGTCGAGTGCAATCAGCATCATGTCGTCGAAGGTGGTTTGACGATCGGCACTGGAAAGCGAATCGCCTTTCAGGATGTGATCTGAAACCGTGCAGATGGTCATGGCGCGGGCGCCAAATTCGGCGGCGACGCCGTAAAGGCCGGCAGCTTCCATCTCGACGCCAACAATGCCGTAGCGCTTGAGCATTTCAGCCATGTCGGTTTGCGGGTTGTAGAACAGGTCGGCTGAGAAGATGTTGCCTACCTTCACCGGCACGTTCTTGGCCTTGGCGGCAGCCACCGCGTGCTGGGTCAGTTCAAAATCGGCAATGGCAGCGAAGTCGTGGTCGTTAAAGCGCATGCGGTTGACTTTTGAGTCAGTGCTGGCGCCCATGCCGATGACTACATCGCGCACGTTGACATCGTCGCGTACTGCGCCACAAGAACCGACGCGAATCAGCGATTTAACGCCGTAGTCGGTGATCAGCTCTTTGGCGTAGATGGAGACCGACGGAATCCCCATGCCATGGCCCATCACGGAAATCTCGCGGCCTTTGTAGGTGCCGGTGTAGCCGAACATATTGCGAACGTCGTTGACCTGGCGCACGTTCTCCAGGTAAGTGTCGGCGATATATTTGGCGCGCAGTGGGTCGCCGGGCATCAGGACGGTATCAGCGAAATCGCCGGGGGCAGCGTTAATATGGGGAGTAGCCATCAAATATCTCCTTAAGTGGCTTCAGGAAGAAAGCTTTTGCCATCGGCCATGGCCGAGAGTAGGAAAAAGTCGGCCAGGGTTTGGCCAATATCGGCAAAGGTGCCGCGCTCGCCCAGCGGGCCGGGGGTAAAGCCGGGACCGTGAACCAGAATCGGGATGTACTCGCGGGTGTGCTCGGTGCCATGCCAGCTGGGGTCGCAGCCGTGGTCGGCGGTGAGAATCAGCAGATCATCTTCGCTGAGCGCCGCCAGCAGCTTAGGCAACTTGGCATCGAAATCTTCAAGTGCCGCGGCATAGCCCGGTATGTCTCGACGGTGGCCATAGACCGAGTCGAAATCGACAAAGTTGGTCATGATCATGGCGCGCTCGCCGGTGTCGCGGTCGCGGGTTCTTTCAATCTCATTAAGTGTAGCGTCCATCAGCGCGTCGTGGCCGCTGGCTTTTACCTTGTGGGTAATGCCGCAGTGGGCGTAGATATCGGCAATTTTACCAATCGAGACCACTTCGCCGCCGGCATCGGCGAGCTTTTGCAGCACGGTGGGCGAGGGCGGTTCAACGCTATAGTCGCGGCGGTTGCCGGTGCGGGCGAAAGTGGTGCTGTCTTCTCCAATAAACGGACGGGCGATCACGCGGCCAATGTTGTAAGGCTCGAGCAGCTCGCGCACGATTTCGCAGAGCGCGTACAGTCGCTCCAGACCAAAGTGCTCTTCATGGGCGGCAATCTGAAAGACTGAATCAGCTGAGGTGTAAACAATCGGCTTGCCTGTTGCAATGTGCTCTTCACCCAGGCGGGCGATAATCTCGGTACCCGAGGCGTGGCAGTTGCCAATTACGCCGGTAAGGTCGGCTTCCTGAACGATGGCATCGAGTAACTCCAACGGGAAGCTATCGGTCTTGTCGAGAAAGTAGCCCCAGTCAAAGCGCACCGGTACACCGGCAATTTCCCAGTGGCCGGAGGGGGTGTCTTTACCGCTGGAAATTTCCTTGGCGTGGGCGTAAGCACCTTCCAGGTTGTCTGGTAGTGTGACGCCTTCAGCGACGTTACCCGTGGCATCGCGGTGGGCATGAAACAGCCCCAGCTTGGCCATGTTGGGCAGCTTGAGCGGACCAGAGCGTTCCGCATTATCGGCTTCGCCGCGTGCGCAGGCGGCGGCGATATGACCCAGCGTATCCGCCCCCTCGTCGCCAAAAGAAACGGCATCTGGGGCGGCGCCAATCCCGAAGGAGTCAAGTACGAGTAAAATCGCGCGGCTCATAAGGCTTCTCCTCGGAAAGTGTCTTGTAGCAGCGTATCGGCGCTGGCAGCGCCTTCACCAAGCGTGAATGCCGCACGTAGCTGCTCGGCGGCGCGCTCGGCGGCGGCTTCACTGCGGGCGTGAACCATGGCGATGGGGCGTTGGCTGTCCACGCTCTCGCCGATTTCGACGATATCGGTAAAGCCGACGCTGTGATCGACGCTGGCATCGTTGCGCAGGCGACCACCGCCCAGTTCCACCACGCTCATACCCACGGCGCGGGTATCAATACGCTGGACCACACCTGATTGCTCGGCATACACCGGCTTAATCACTTCAGCTTTGGCCAGGTAGTGCTCCGAGCGCTCCATAAAGTCGCTGGGGCCGCCGAGTTCACGCACCATGCGGGCGAATACTTCGGCAGCTGCGCCAGAGGTTAGCGCCTTCTCAAGCTTAGTGAGCGCTTCTTCACGGGAGCCCGCGAGCTTGCCGGCAATCAGCATTTCCACTGCCAGTTCACGGGTGACTTGCATCACGCGGCTGTTGGGGCGGTCGCCGCGCAGCAGCGCCAGGGTTTCGACGATTTCCACGGCGTTACCGGCGCAGGGTGCCAGCGGCTGGCTCATGTCGGTGAGCAGCGCGGTCGTCGGTGTGCCTGCTTGAGTCGCGACATTGGCAATGCTTTTGGCCAGCTCGCGGGATTTTTCCGGCGTGGGCATAAAGGCGCCGCTGCCGACTTTAACGTCCATCACCAGCGCATCCAGGCCGGAGGCCAACTTCTTACCCAGGATAGAAGCGGTAATCAGCGGAATCGATTCCACGGTGGCGGTCACATCGCGCACGCCGTAGATACGCTTGTCAGCAGGTGCCAAATCACCGGTCTGGCCGATAATTGCCACACCGGTAGATTTCACCACCTCGCGGAAGCGTTCAGGGGCGGGGTAGGGATCGTAGCCGGGGATCGATTCGAGTTTATCCAGGGTGCCGCCGGTGTGGCCTAGGCCACGACCAGAGATCATCGGCACAAAGGCACCGCAGGCAGCGACCCAAGGGCCAAGTACCAGTGAGACTAAATCGCCGACGCCGCCAGTAGAGTGCTTATCCACAATCGGGCCGGGCAGGTTGAGATCGCTCCACTGCATCACGTGGCCGGAATCGCGGGTGGCGGTGGTCAGCGCAACCACTTCTTCACGGCTCATGCCGTTAAGAAACACCGCCATGGTGAAGGCGCCAATCTGGGCATCGCTGATGCGATCATCGGCAATGCCTTGCACGAAGCCTTTGATCTCATCGAAAGGCAGTGGCTGACCGTCACGCTTTAGGCGAATCAGCTCCTGGGGAAGCAGTGTGTGTTGTTTTGGATTGGCAGACATTAGTAACCTCCTTGGCCTTGGGGTGCCGCGTTGGTGTTGCCGCTCAGCGTCGCCAGTAGGTTGCCCAGCAGGCTGGAAGCACCAAAGCGGAAGTGCGCAGGTGTCACCCAGCCTGGGCCCATAATATTGTTGGCAAGGGCCAGATATTCCGCTGCGTCCTCAGCGGTTTTAACGCCACCCGCTGCTTTAAAACCAACGTCTTTGCCACTGGCCTTGATCGCTGTGAGCATAACCTCAGCGGCTTCCAGCGTTGCGTTAACGGCTACTTTACCGGTCGACGTTTTAATAAAATCAGCGCCACCTTCAATGGCAAGTTCGCTGGCGCGTTTGATCAGCGTAGGCTCTTTGAGTTCGCCGGATTCAATAATCACTTTGAGCAATGCTTGGCCAGCGCAGGCCGCTTTGCACATCTCCACCAATTCAAGGCCGGTTTCTTCATCGCCAGCCATCAGGGCGCGGTAGGGGAACACGACATCGACTTCATGGGCACCGGAGGCAACGGCATCGCGGGTTTCGCGGGCGGCGGCCATAATGTCGTCGCCACCGTTGGGGAAATTGGTGACCGTGGCAATCTTCACTTGGTCATTGAGGGTGTGAGCGGTCAACGCACGCTGGGCAGTGACAATAAACTGTGGGTAAACACACACCGCGGCAGGCGTGCCAAAGGGCGTTTTTACCTGCTGACAGAGCGCTTCAATGCTGCTGTCAGTATCGCTATCGTTCAGACTCGTCAGGTCCATGAGGGTGAGTGCTTGGCGGGCGGCTTGGACGATATGGGGAGGGGCTGTCGCAGTCATGGAGTTCTCACAAATCAGTAAAAGATAAAAACGGGCACTGCGGATAAAGCCGCAGTGCCCGTCACCGTCAGCAAGCCCGCTGCGTTAAGCAGTAGCGTTACTTAGGGCGATAAAGAAGCCAGCAATCGAGGCCGACATCAAGTTGGACAGTGTACCGGCCAATACGGCTTTGACGCCAAAACGAGCAATCTCTTTGCGGCGGGTAGGGGCAATGCTACCCAGGCCACCCAGCAGAATCGCAATGGAGGAGAGGTTCGCAAAGCCACACAGCGCAAAAGAGAGGATCGCCATGGTGTGCGGTGTCATTATCTGACCCGTCGCAGCCACCACCTGTTCCCCATCAATGTAAGGCGCTAGATTGATGTAGGCGACAAACTCGTTGACCACTAATTTTTGGCCAATGAACGAGCCTGCCAGCGTTGCTTCTTCCCAGGGTACACCCAACAGGAAGGCCAGCGGGGCAAACAGCCAACCTAAGATCAGTTCCAGGCTCAGCGATTCAAAGCCCACCCAGCCGCCAACGCCGCCTAAGATGCCGTTGATCAACGCAATCAGGGCGATAAAGGCGAGTAGCATGGCGCCCACGTTGGCGGCCAGCATTAGGCCCGAGGTAGCGCCCGATGCCGCAGCGTCCAGTACGTTGGCAGGTTTATCTTCCAGGGCGTCAATCTCTTCTTCCACTTTGGAAACGCTGTCGCTGTCGGTAACGTCTTGGGTTTCCGGCATGATCAGCTTGGCGAACAGCAACCCGCCCGGTGCCGCCATAAAGGAGGCCGCTACCAAGTATTCCATGGGAATACCCAGCGCGGCATAGCCCGCCAACACCGAGCCCGCCACAGATGCCAAACCACCACACATAACGGCAAACAGCTGCGAAGGCGTCATGCGGGCGATAAACGGACGCACCACCAGCGGCGCTTCGGTCTGGCCGACGAAGATATTCGCCGTTGCAGAGAGCGATTCAGTCCGTGAGGTGCCCAGGGCTTTTTGCAGGGCGCCACCGAGGATACGAATCACCCACTGCATAATGCCGATGTAGTAAAGCACGGCGATTAACGAGGAGAAGAAGATAATGACCGGCAGCACTTTAATCGCAAAGATAAAGCCGCTGTTCTCCACATCCGCTAAGCCGCCGAACAGAAAGCCGATACCGTCGTCGGCATATACCAATATTTGGCTAACGCCCGCTGATATGGCTTGCAGCACCGCCTGGCCAAACGGCACATAGAGTACAAAGGCACCAATACCGGCTTGAATAGCAAACGCGCCTAACACGGTGCGTAGCCGGATAGACTTACGGTCGTAAGAGAAGATCAGGGCGATGGTCACTAGAGTGACCATACCCACCAAGCTCATAAGGAGTGTCATATGGAGATCCTTCGAGTCCGGGAACCTCTGATTAACTATTGCGCTTGCCTATACGGCGTTAAAAATCGCCTCAAAATGCTCATTTACAGCTCGTAAACTCCGCTTTTTCGTTGATTTTTGCCTTGTCTAGACTGCGCTCATTACGTTAATCAGAGGCTCCTAAAGCGATTATAGTAAGTTGAGCTTGACGGAGTAGATCATCGCGTTCTGATAATTATTGGGTGTGCCCAACTTATTGTCAGAGTAGCGATACTGAACGCCGGTGGTGATCAAATCGCTCGGATGCCACCACAGGCTCAGCGCACCGTTGGTACCCACACTGCCTGCTTTTTCGCCCACCTCGCCCACATAGTTCTCTTCTAGGTACTCATCGTCACGGCCAAAGGTCTGCTCGTGCCAGTTGGTAACGCTGAAGTTTTGATTGAGCGCAGCGAAATCATAACCCGCGACCCAGCCAGCCATATAGCCGTTCATGCCGGTATAGCTGTTACTTTGCACTCGCGCGGCGCCAATGAACGGCTTGAACCATAAACCGTTATCAAAGGTAGTGCGGTAACCCAGGCCCAAAATTTGATCCTGCTCGCGGCTTTCAAAACCATAATCCCGGAAGTCATAAAGGTGAGCATAGATCGACAGTGGGCTGTCACCCAGATAAATGTGAGAGGTCACTTTACCCGCGGTGCGGAAGTTGTCTTTACCACCGCTGGACTCGTCGAACTGGTCGTTGGTGGGGTTCTCGAAATCAAAGAAACCGTAAAACTCACCCCAGCTAAAGCCCGCGCCGCCTTCAATTTCGAGAAACATAAAGTCGCTTTTCGCCGCGTTAGAAGCGGTGCGCTCTTCGGTACCGTTTGACCAGTCCAAGTAGTTAACCGAAATATTGGCGAATGACCACAGACGATCAAGCGGATGGGGCTGAACATCATCTGCCATCAAGGGCATAGCCATGCTCGCGCCTAATACGCCAGCGCCAAGTGCGATAAGAGACGAAGTACGGGAAAGTGTACGAGAGAGTTTAAAACAGTGGGTGCGAGCAGTCATGAGAGCCTCAACAAGGGTTGTCGCGGAGCCTTTGGGTGTGGCTATCCGTGGTTATAGTCGTGCGGGCTGGCGTTAATGTTAAAATTATAACATTTAGTGTTATTTTTCTAACGTTTATTTGCAAGCATTGTCACATCAACGCTATTTAAATGTCATATATCTTTCGTAAGCATCACTATTTGCGCTACTAGCCGTCGTCACAGTGGAAATTCCGACGCCGCTCGCTCAGCATAGAAACAAAAAATAGAAATAAAAATTGAAACAACTGAATGGTTATATTGCGCTCATCACAACACGAGGTTTTACAAGAGGATGCCCACCATGAATGGCCGTAGCGCGCTGCGCCTTGCCAAACTTCAGGAAGCGCTTGCCAGTGGCGGCACTCTTCATCTGCGTGATGCCGCAGAGCTATGCAATGTCTCAGAAATGACCATTCGCCGCGACCTCACCACCCAGGCGACAGCCATTAGCCTGTTGGGTGGACGCTTAGTCATGGCGAACTATCCGGGTGTAACGCCGATTTACGATTTAACCGAACAGCAGGCTAGCCATTACCAAGCGAAGTATCGGTTATGCCAGCGTGCACTCACGTTTATCGAAGAGGGCGATACGCTGTTTATCGACTGTGGTTCGACGCTCATTCCATTGTTGAGCCAGCTCAGCCATTTCCAAGAACTCACGGTGGTCACCTACGCGCTCAACGTTGCTAATGCTGTCGCAGCACTGCCCAACGTACGCTTAGTGCTATTGGGCGGGCTTTTTTATGCTGCCTCTCAGTCGTTTGGCAGCGATAATATGACCGCCGCTATCGAACGGTTAGGCATCAATAAAGCGCTGATTTCAGCGGCGGGAGTGGACCTTGAGCGCGGGGTGAGCTGCTTCCACTTCCACGAAGTAGCACCTAAACAAGCCGCGATTGCTACGGCGATGCAGCGCTTGTTGGTAGTCGATGCCAGCAAATTTGGTGTGATCCGGCCGGCCTATTTCGCTTCGCTAGATGATTTTGATGTGGTGGTCACCGATGATCAGGGCGCACCGCAACTGTTGGAGGGTCACGACCGAAGTGTGCCTGCGGTGACAGTGGCGTAAGCGTTTTGCCAGTTGTCTATCACTGTCAATATCTAGGGTGCGGCAATGCGCCACTTCTTAGATGATCTCGATCAAGAGAAAATACTTTAGTCTTAGCTGCTTAAGCTCGTAATACTCGGGCGAACGAGACCCGACGCCAATTCCCATTTGGCGGCGTATATTTTTCCCGGAGCAATGGCGCTCAGTGCACGACGCATGTTCTTGTGCGTATGCTCTATGAGCATGTTTTGGGAAGAGTATGGGGTGATAGTTAGCATGCTATTTAGCTGGCTAGTGTTTTATTGAACCAGTTGGTTTTTGAAACCGGTTTTAAACCTTAGACGAGATCACACCATGCAACGACGCTCCCTATGGCGCAGGCGAGGCACACTAGTGCTCCTTGCGTTGTGTCTGTTACTAGCAGGCTGTAGTTCAGCTCTGTTAGATCCCAAAGGCCAAGTTGGCGCTGAGCAGCGCACGCTGATTATGACCTCCTTTGGCCTGATGTTGATTGTGGTTATTCCTGTTATTGCCATGACGCTGCTGTTTGGCTGGCGCTATCGGCGTAGTAACAGTATGGCTAAATACTTGCCCGACTGGGCACACTCCAATGCGATTGAAGCCGTGATCTGGATCGTGCCTTGCGCGATTATCGCCGTGCTTGCACTGCTGACCTGGAAAACCTCGCATAGTCTTGATCCGCATAAACCGCTGGAAAGCGACGTAGCGCCGATGGAAATTCAGGCAGTCGCGCTGGATTGGAAATGGCTGTTTATCTATCCCGAGCAGGGCGTGGCCAGTGTTAACGAAGTGGCCTTCCCGGTAGATACGCCGGTGCGTTTTCGGGTTAGCTCCGGCTCGGTGATGAATGCCTTTTTCATTCCGCACTTAGGTAGCCAGATCTACGCAATGGCAGGCATGGATAACGACCTGCATCTCATTGCCGATGAAATTGGCAACTACCCTGGGCGCTCCACCAACTACAGTGGCGCGGGTTTCTCCGGCATGACCTTTGAAGCCAAGGTGACCACCCCCGGCGAGTTTGATGACTGGGTTGAAACCGTGCGTGGTGCCTCTGAAGCGCTGATCTACCCCGAGGGCTATGAAGCGTTGGCTGAGCCCACTGAGTCGCACCCGGTTGAGTACTACTCTGCGATTTCGCCATCGCTATATGAAAGCATCCTGAAAAGCTTCCATACCGGTGGTGAGCACACGATGGACGGCGATCACCCAATGGAGAGCGATCATCAAATGAGTAGCGACCATGCTGACTCTTCCGATGGCGATAATGCCCATGCCACCCCAGAAGCGGTCGCATCCGGTCACCACATCAACAACCATGCTAGTCAGGATCATGCCATGCGCAGCCATCCCTCTAGCGTTGAAGCAGGGGGTTAAGCTGTGTTTGGAAAACTCACTTTAGAAGCAATTCCCTATCACGAACCGATCATTATGGTCGTCGCGGCCTTTATGGCCATTGGTGGGATCGCGCTGTTAGGCGCGTTAACATACTACCGCAAGTGGAGCTGGCTGTGGAACGAGTGGTTTACCTCCGTTGACCACAAAAAGCTCGGCATTATGTACTTTATCGTTGCGCTGGTGATGCTGCTACGCGGCTTCTCTGATGCGATTATGATGCGTACCCAACAGGCCATGGCCGCTGGGGGCGCCGCGGGTTATTTACCGCCCGAACACTACGATCAGATCTTTACCGCCCACGGCGTGATCATGATCTTTTTTGTCGCCATGCCCATGGTCATCGGTTTGATGAACCTAGTGGTGCCGCTGCAAATTGGCGCCCGCGACGTCGCTTTTCCCTTCCTGAATAACTTGAGTTTCTGGCTGTTTGCCGTCGCCGCGATATTGGTCAATATCTCGCTGGTGGTGGGGGAGTTCGCCAAAACCGGCTGGCTAGCTTATGCGCCCTTATCGGGGATCGAGTTTAGTCCCGGGGTGGGGGTCGATTACTGGATATGGGCATTACAGATATCCGGGATAGGCACGACGCTCACCGGTATCAACTTCTTCGTGACGATTCTGAAGATGCGCACCAAAGGCATGACCATGTTCCGCATGCCGATCTTCACCTGGACATCGCTGTGCGCCAACGTGTTGATCATCGCCTCGTTCCCGATTCTGACCGCGACGATTGCGCTGCTAACGCTGGATCGTTACTTCGGCATGCACTTCTTCACCAATGATTTTGGCGGCAACATGATGATGTACGTCAATCTCATCTGGGCGTGGGGCCATCCGGAAGTTTATATCCTGATTCTGCCTGCCTTCGGCGTGTTCTCGGAAGTCATTTCGACGTTTGCCCGTAAGCGGCTGTTTGGTTACATGACCATGGTATGGGCGACGATTGCGATCACCCTGCTGTCGTTTATCGTCTGGCTGCACCACTTCTTCACCATGGGGGCGGGCGCCAACGTTAATGCCTTCTTTGGCATTATGACGATGATCATCGCCATTCCCACCGGGGTCAAAGTCTTCAACTGGCTGTTCACGATGTTCCGCGGCAGTTTGGAGCTGACGTCGCCGGTACTCTGGACCCTGGGCTTTATTATCACCTTTACGCTGGGCGGTATGACCGGTGTGATGCTCGCCGTGCCAGCCGCTAACTTCGTGCTGCATAACAGCCTGTTTGTTATCGCTCACTTCCATAACGTCATTATCGGCGGTGTCGTGTTCGGCATGATGGCAGGCCTGACCTTCTGGTTCCCCAAAGCGTTTGGCTTCACGCTGAGCGAAAAATGGGGCAAGCGTTCGTTCTGGTGCTGGTTTATTGGCTTCTATGTCGCCTTTATGCCGCTGTACGTGTTGGCCTTCTTTGGTGCCGTGCGCCGCATGCAGTCCTACGCGAACCCTGAGTGGCAGCCGTGGATGATTCTGGCCTGGGTAGGCGCGGTGATCATCATGATGGGTATCGCCTGCACCGTGATCCAGTTCTGGGTGAGCATCCGCGACCGCAAGCTGAACGCTGATGTGACCGGTGACCCTTGGGATGGCCGTACCTTGGAGTGGTCAACTTCTTCACCCGCGCCGTTCTACAACTTCGCGCGTTTGCCGGAAGTGGGAGACATCGACAGTTTCTGGTCGCAGAAAGAGCGCAGTAACGAAGAGCTGGAAGAAGCGCCTTACACCGATATTCATATGCCGCGCAACACCGTTGCTGGCCCTGTCATCAGCTTTTTTGCGCTGGTCATCGGTTTTGCCTTGGTATGGCACATCTGGTGGCTGGCCGGGGTAGGCGCCATCGGTGTCTTTGTCAGCTTTATGGCGCGGGTCTTTAACGACGATATCGACTACTACGTCTCTGCTGAAGAAGTAGAGCGCATCGAGCGCGCGCACCAGCAACGCGTTAAAAACTCCGATCCCTACAAGCCGTCTGCTGAGGTTGAAGGACGCGAAGGTAAGCAACGCTACGTGGAGGTGAATGCGTAATGGCAACGGATACGTTACATCACGAAGGATCGGTCGTGCATCATGAGCATCACGATGCAACGGGCACCAAGCTGTTTGGTTTTTGGGTCTACTTAATGAGCGATTTGGTGATCTTCGGGTCACTCTTCGCCACCTACGCCGTGCTGATGAAAGGCACGGCAGGTGGGCCCACCGCGGCTGAGATCTTTGAACTACCGTTTGTACTGGTCGAGACGTTCCTGCTGTTGTTCAGTAGTTTTACCTTTGGCATGGGCGTGCTGGCGATGAATGCCGAACGTCTAGGTCAGGTGAAAGCATGGTTGGGCATTACGTTCTTGCTGGGCGCGGCATTCGTGGGCATGGAAATCTACGAATTCCAGCACTTGATCCATGAGGGTTATGGCCCCGATAAAAGCGCCTTTCTATCGTCGTTCTTTACCCTAGTGGGCACCCACGGCCTGCACGTTACCTTTGGTCTGATCTGGATTTTGGTCATGCTGATTCAGCTCTCTACCAAGGGCTTGAACGACATGACCCGGCCAAGGATTCTGTGCCTAAGTCTGTTCTGGCACTTCCTTGATATCGTCTGGATCTGTGTCTTCTCATTCGTCTATCTGATGGGAGTGCTGTGAGATGAGTCATTCTCCGACTAACCCCACTAATCACCATGGCAGCGTAAAGTCGTATGTGACAGGACTGGTATTGTCGCTGATACTGACCATTATCCCCTTTGGGGTGGTGATGAGTGGCACGCTTAGCGTACTCACGATTGTCATCGTGGTGGCCGTGACCGCGGTATTGCAGATATTGGTGCAACTGGTCATGTTCATGCATATGAATACCAAAGCCGACGAAGGCTGGAATGTGATGTCCTTCGTCTTCACACTGACGATTCTCGTCTTAGTGGTAGGAGGCTCGCTGTGGATCATGCAGCATCTGCATCTCAACATGATGATCGGCTGATCACGGCGCCTAGCCGTTGGCGGGATCTGCTCGAACTGACCAAGCCCGGCATTATCGGGGGGAACTTGATTGCCACGCTGGGCGGTTACTTTCTTGCCGCGCAGGGGCAGTTCGAGTGGCTCAGCTTTGTCTCGGTCATGGTGGGGATTGCATTAATCATCGCGTCGGGCTGTGCGTGTAACAATGTCATCGACCGCGATATTGATGCATTAATGGCGCGTACGCGCCATCGCCCGTTGGTAAGGGGCAGCATCTCCATCACCCAGGCGTTGGGCGTTTCGGCGCTGCTGGGTGTGTCGGGCGTGGTGTGTCTGGCGCTGGGTACCAACGGATTAACCGTTGCTTTAGCGGTGATTGGCTGGGGCGTGTATGTAGGGCTTTATAGCCTGTATATGAAGCGCCGCTCGGAGTACGGCACGTTGGTAGGCAGTCTTTCGGGTGCCATGCCGCCGGTCGTGGGTTACTGCGCAGTGGCAGGGCAGTTCGATAGCGGCGCCATGATGCTGCTGGTGATTTTCTGCCTGTGGCAGATGCCACACTCCTATGCCATCGCGATCTTCCGCTACGCCGACTATCGCCGCGCATCGATCCCGGTGCTGCCGGTGGTGCGCGGGGTCAAAATGGCCAAGCACCATATCCTGGGCTACATAGTGGCGTTTATTCCCGCCTCGCTGGCGCTGGGGTTGGCCAGCCAAGCGGGCGCAGGATACCTGTGCGTAGCGCTGACCATGGGTGGCTACTGGCTTTACCTGGCGCTACGCGGTTATCGGTTAGACGATGATGTCCGCTGGGCCAAGAAAGTATTCGGTGTTTCTATCCTGACCATCACGGCGATGAGTTTGGTGATGGTGCTGGAAGCGATGGTGCCTATATGGGTCTAGCCCTCAAATACCGTTAAGCAGTTAATAAAACGGCCCGAGCAATTATCTGCTCGGGCCGTTTTTATGGCTATGTTAAATTATAGTCGTTTAAGGTGTTCGCTGGCTTACTATGGTGTTAAAGCCTTTCAGCCTTTACTTCTATTTTTCTTAAAATAAAGAATAAAGGAAAAGATTAACAGTGAAATATTAAAAAATAATTCAAAGTAAAAATATGCCATGTAACCTGGGCTACCATATTCACGGCTAGCCATGTGGAATGCTTCATCATTAAGGATAAAGTCAGCATTTCCTAGGATAAGAAAAGAAAGAACTACGACATATGGCCAAAAAATCCAGCTTTTTCTAAGCTTGATCACTATTAAAAAAGAAAAAAACAAAAAGGCTAGTATTAATAGGCTGGTTTTAAGTGTTGTTACTTTGTCTAAAACTTCAGCATGTACTGAGGATGCAAAAAATAAACTTATAAGAAAAATTAATAGCTTCATGGGAGAACCTCGACAGGAATCGATTCTCTTGACATCCTGATAATTGTTTTTATAGTGTCTGTGTTCTTGCTTCCCAGCAACCCTCCACCTATATCAATACAGCCTGCAGAACCAGGGAGAGAGCCACCATGAAGGAAAAAATTATCTCTTTCATATAAATCGAATTCAGCTCCTTCTTTAGGATACAGCCTAATCCTCCAGTCACCCCAATCTCCGTGCCTTAAATTTCGGTAAGCTCCCCTCATTAACCCAGGATCACTTAAATCTTCTTTCCTAATTACGTAGCTTCCCACGGGCAAGGGGCCTTCCCAAGCAGCACTCTGACACTCAATTGAGCTGTTATTTAAACAACTTCCATTACCAGTTGTTGCATCTATAGTCATTGAAAAGCTAGGAGTGACAATAAATAAATTGCCTATCGAGATATGGAATTCTAGCCTAACAGTATGTTCTGCCACAATCTCGACTGGCTGAATATTTTCATTGCTCGTTGTGACTAGCTCACCTATCTCTGTTGTCAGTTCAATATCTGTTAGTGGCAGTTCTATATCTTCCATAACATTTATCCTTCCATGACCAATAATACTTTTATTTCCTCAGGAAAATTATGATCTTGAACTAAATGTGTTAAGCCTTCGTCATTAGTTTGCCCGTGTTCTTTTGTTCCATCTTGACGAACAATGACATATTTTTGATATGAAAAAGGAGAGCCGCGGGGATCAAGAATTCCAGTTTTTCGTTTTACTTGTATTTTGGTAGTCTATTTAAATTTGAAAGTGAGCCCGTAGCACTATAAACAGGTGCGCCAGTCTTACTGCTAGAGTTGGCGATGACTTTCCCACCGCAAGATGTGGTGCTGCCATCTATAGCTGCAGGCTGACCGTCAATAAGAAACCAACCTAAACCTGATGTAATAGTAGCGCCGCACGAACATTTATCTCCTACTCTAGCTACTGGCATACCATCCAGGATGCTCAAAGAGGTTCCCTCAATAACTGTATGAGGACCCCCTTTGCAGCTACATGCTACTGAGTCACCTGCCTTTGCTTGATCCAAAGGTACTCTCCTTTCGCAGTGTCAATGTTTAAATACACACGAAGCTTATCAGTATAAATTAAAATTAATCAAAAAAGCTATGCAGTCCAGAGTTTTCTAAAGCAGTAAAATATAAATCTGCTTCAGGTTCTTGGAGTCGTCTGGTCGTTAATTGCATTTAGCAACTTGGAAAGTAGGGCTACAGGCTATTGACCAAACGCCCTGAGCATATGGTTGCTCGGGGCGTTTGTTTTTGGGAAGAGGGTTGATGGCTGCTTAGGCTTCGCGCTGGCTGGCCTGAATTGCGGTCAGCGCAATGGTGTAAACGATATCGTCTACTAACGCGCCACGGGAAAGATCATTCACCGGCTTATTCAAGCCTTGCAGCATAGGACCGACGCTGACGACGCGGGCGCTACGCTGAACGGCCTTGTAAGTCGTGTTACCCGTATTGAGGTCGGGGAAGATAAACACCGTCGCTTTACCGGCCACGGGGGAGTCGGGCGCTTTCTGCTTGCCGACACTCTCGATGGCCGCTGCATCGTACTGAAGGGGGCCATCGATCGCTAAGTGGGGTGCTCGCTGTTTGGCGATGCGCGTGGCTTCGCGTACTTTTTCTACATCCACGCCAGAGCCTGAGTCGCCGGTGGAGTAGCTGATCATGGCTACTCTAGGCTCAATGCCAAAGGCTTCAGCGGAGCGGGCGCTTTGCAGCGCGATTTCAGCCAGCGTTTCGGCGTCTGGGTCTGGGTTAACCGCACAGTCGCCGTAAACCACCACCTGTTCGGGCAGCAGCATAAAGAAGATCGAAGACACCTGGTTGTATTGCGGCGCTGTTTTGATCAATTGAAACGCGGGGCGCACGGTATTAGCCGTCGTGTGCACGGCGCCCGATACGAGTCCATCCACCTCGTCCAACTGCAGCATCATGGTGCCCAGTACCACGTTGTCGTGCAGCTGTCCTTCGGCGGTAAGCTCGTTGAGTTTACCGCGGCGGCGCTCCACCATGGGGTCAATATAACGAGCACGGGTACTTTCTGGGTCGATAATGGTCAGCCCGTCAGGGAGAGTCAGCCCGCGATTACGCGCCACGTTCTCGATATCGTCGCGCTTGCCGAGCAGCACACAGTCGGCAATGCCCCGTCGCTGGCAAATAATCGCGGCCTCGACCGTGCGTGGCTCGTCCCCTTCGGGCAGTACCACACGCTTTTTAACCTGTTGGGCGAGTTTAACCAGCTGATAACGAAACGCGGAAGGCGATAACCGGCGTGTATAGCCATGGCTGAGCTTGCTTTTCAGCCAATCTAAATCCATATGAGCGGCCACATAACGGGCGACTTGCTCGGCGCGCTCAAAGTCGTCCATCGGAATTTCGCTGCTTAACTGGCTTAAGTTTTGAGCGGTGGTCAGACTGTCGGTTTCCACAACCAGTACCGGTAGACCTGTCTTTAGCGCAGGGCGGCACATTTCGATCATATTCTCGTTGGGTATAAAGCCGTTTGTTAGTAGCACGCCGGCAAGCTGTGTGCCATTCATGGTGGCCAAAGCAGAGGCCAACACCACATCGTCACGGTCACCCGAGGCAACCACTAAGCTGCCCGGTTTGAAAATATGCAGCGCGTTGGTGGCGCTACGGGCGCATAGGCTAGTGGAAAGCACCCGGCGGCTTGACGCCTCCCCTTCGTTAAGCAATTTGGCGTTTAGCGCACGCGCCACATCCAGCGTGCGGGGCGCGCTCAGGGTGTTGCTATAAGGCACGACACCTATTAAATGAAAACTGTCGGTAGCCAGCGCAGGGGAGTATTGCCGCAGCTCTGCGAGCACTGATTCTTCCAATTGCGGTTTAATCGTACCGGGGGCGGCGGAAAGATCATCTTCCTGGCCGTAGGGGAGATTCTTCATGCGCATCAAAATGCCGCCCAGGGTGCGGCTGGAACTGAGCCCTCCAAAGCTGCGCGCGTGCATATCAAGCTGGTCAGCCAAGGCCTGCGGCTCATTTAAGTCGCCAGTTCCGACGAGAATAATCCTTGCATTAAGCGCATGGGCTAACTGTGCATTGGTTTGTGTTGCATAGGTGGTGTGTTGGGTAGGCACCACGCCCTCAACCACAATAAGGTCTAGTGAGGCGACATCATGGCTCTCCTGCTGATTCACTTGCTCGTAAAGCTCGACCACATTTTCCATCAGCTCATCGGTCTGATCATCACGCAGCAGACGTTCCAACCGGGCTTGGGAAATCGGCGACGGAGGGCGCTGATTGAGTGTTCGGGATACCAGCGCAGTCGAGCGATCAAGCCCTGGGCCATTCAGTTCGTTCTGCATAAAAGGCTTCAAGAAGCCAGCTTTCAGCCCAATGGTGTCGAGGGCTTGGATTAAACCCAAGCAGGCCGACGTTAGGCCGGCGCCGACACTGGTGGGAACAAGCAGAATGGCTTGAGGCTGGGTTGGGCTATTCATGTAAGCGCCTCCACGCAGTGGCGGGTTTCCATGGCGATACGTCCTTCTTCGTCGGTGGGAATCACCCATACCTCGGGGCCGGTATGGTTGGCGCTATCTAGCTTGCCCTCTTTGCCGCGAGTGGTGGCTTCGTTAGCATCACCATCCAATGCAAAGCCGAAATGCGGCAACAAGTTGAGAACGCGGTGGCGTACCGTGGGCGAGTTCTCGCCGATCCCACCGGTAAAAATAATCCCATCGAGTTGGGGAAGCGCGCAGGACAGCGCCGCCAGTGATTTAGCAATGCGATAGCAGAACACTTCAAGGGCGAGCTTGGCGCCTGCGTGCCCGGATAGTGCCTGCGTTTCAATTTCGCGCATGTCGTTAGTCAATCCAGATAGGCCCAACAAGCCACTCTCCTTGTTGAGCACGGTGTCGATTTGGTCTAACGACCAGCCCAGTTGCCGGTGTAGGTGGGCGTGTAAACCGGGGTCGACATCACCGCTGCGCGTTCCCATCACCAAACCTTCCAGGGGCGTTAAGCCCATGCTGGTATCCTGGCTTTGGTTGTTCCATACGGCGCTGGTAGAGCAGCCGTTGCCCAGGTGAGCCGTTAACCAACCGCCTGAGCCACGACTACTTAGTTCGCTTGCGCGCTGGCTGACGTACGCGTGACTGGTACCATGAAATCCATAGCGCCGAATTCGATGCTCGGTATATAGCGTTTCAGGCAGTGCGTATCGGTAAGCTCTGGGCGGGAGCGTTTGGTGGAAAGCGGTATCGAATACGGCTACCTGAGGCAGGGTAGAGAAGACTTTTTGGGTTGCCGCAATGCCGGCTAAATTCGCTGGGTTGTGCAGTGGTGCGAGCGCAGCGGTGGTTTCGATGGCTTCGATCACGCTATCGTCAATCAAGGCAGCTTGGGTGAAGTGTTCGCCGCCGTGCACGATCCGGTGGCCAACAGCAACCGGTAGCCGGCCTTCCAAACGCTCTAAAATGGCGTTAAGGGCCTGCGTATGATCCGCATTGGGTAACGGCTGTGTGAAGCTTTCACCGTCACTGTTTTTGCCTTTCAAAAGCGCATCGTTGCCACCTAAGCGTTCCGCCAAACCTGCTAAGCGGGGTGCCTGGGGGTCTGAATCAATCAATGCGTATTTAATAGACGAAGAACCACAATTGATAACCAGCACCGGTGCGTTCATAACCACCTTTTAATAACTCATGGGGAAAAGAGCTAGACTTTAGTTTAACATGCAAGGTAGCAGAAAATTAGAGCTTGTATTTCGTTTAGCCTTCTACGCAGAAGCACGGCATGCTTACCTATTACATGCTTACTTACTAATAGTGCGATGTCGGTCATAGCGCTATGCCTGCTGCCTCTTTTCTCCATTCTCCTTTGATGAGCCATTTCGTTCCTATGTCAGCGTCCTCCTTGCCTAAACTATTGCCGCGCCATTTGGCTATTTTGTTAATGATGACCGTGGCCACCATGTTTGCCGCCAACCACGTTTCTGCACGGCTGGCGTTTGATAATGGTACGGGCCTGTTGCTAGCCGTGTTAACTCGCTCTGGGGTCGCTTGCTTAATATTAGCAGTTCTTGTAATCGTGCAACGAAAACGGCTATGGCTGCCCGCTGGCTCATGGCCGTGGCAACTCACCGTAGGGCTGTTGATTGCGATCCAAAGCGTCAGCCTTTACTCGGCAGTGGCGAGACTGCCCGTAGTGATTGCGCTGTTATTGGTGAATACCTTCCCGATTCAGTTAGCGCTATTGAGCTGGGCGCTAGGCGGTCCGCGCCCAACCCTGCGCAGCTGTCTGATCATGGGTACCATTTTAATCGGCCTGCTGGTGGTGCTGGATATTCCTTCGTGGCTTGCCAGTGCTGATGGCATGGGCCCCGGCTGGATAGCGGGGATTGGTTTCGGCCTAATGGCAGCCTTTGTCTTCGCCTGCGCGCTGTGGATAACGGAGCACCGCTTGGCCGGAGTGGGCAGTACGCTGCGAAGCCTGCTGACCATGCAAACGGTATTTATCGTGATGATCATCGGCGGCATTGCTGGTGTCGTGCCAGGAGGCATGAGCCTGCCAGATAATAGCGAAGGGTGGCTTGGGCTTACGCTATTAGGGCTTCTTTATGGCTCGGCGTTTTCCACGTTATTTATTTTTGTTCCGCGACTCGACATGGCGCGCAACGCACCGGTTATGAATATCGAGCCGGTGGCCTCCCTGGTGCTGGGCTATTTCGTGCTAGGCCAAATGCTTAGCCCCGGCCAGCTAGTGGGGGGCGCCGTGGTAGTCGGTGGCATTGTGGTGCTTAGTCTGTCCAAGGGGCGCTAGGGCGCGCCTCTAGTTATCTTAATATCGTCCAGCCTCATGTTCGTTTACACATGGGGCTTTTTAATGTCATTATTGTTAGCAAGCTAATTAGTTGTTAGACTAAAGTCTCTTACGCATTCCCCAAACAATGCGCGTCCGATAAGAGGCGTTGGCCAGGTGGTTGCCTGGTGGCTAACAAGTGAGTTCTGCATGACCCCCGACCAAACATTTGCCCGCTGGGTGAAAGTAGCGATTGCTGCTTTCGTGCTGCTATTTATCTATTTTCTGATTGCCGACAGCTTTATGCCCATGACGCCAGAGGCGAGGGTAATTCGCCCGGTAACACGGATTGCACCTGAGCTTAGCGGTCCGGTAAGTGACGTATTGGTGAATGATCATCAGCACGTTGCCAAAGGCGATGTGCTGTTTCAGATAGACCCGGCGCCGTTTCGATTAGCGGTTGAGCAGGCGCAGCTTAATCGCGAGCAGGCCGAGCAAGAGAATGCTCGCTTGGAAGCGGAATTAACCTCTGCACAAGCAGAACTTACATCGGCGGAGGCGACGGCTGCCGAGCGGCGAGGCGAGCTTGAACGTGCGGAAGCATTGATGGCAAGGCAGAGCGTATCGCGCCAACAGTACGAACAGCAGGTCGCCGCCGAGCGCACTGCGCAGGCCAGCGTGGCGGCAGCCAAAGCCAAAATCGTTAGCCTGGAAGTACAATTAGGCGATTCAGGCGAGAGCAACCTACGCTTGCGCCAAGCGAATAACGCGCTCGCCCAGGCCCAACTGGCATTTGCTCATACTCAGGTACGCGCCGCCCAGGCGGGAAACGTTACGAACCTGCAGTTGGACATAGGCGACTACGTGCAAGCAGGCCAGCCCGCTGTGGCGGTGGTGGCGGACGAAATCGATATCATCGCCGACTTTCGCGAAAAGAGCCTGCGTCATGTGGCGCCGGGCGATGCAGCCCAGGTGGTATTTGATGCATGGCCGGGCCAGGTAGTTGATGCAACAGTGCTTGCCATGGATGCTGGGGTACGGGAAGGGCAACTGGCTGCAGATGGCCAACTGGCGGATATTCCCACCACCGACCGCTGGGTACGCGATGCCCAACGTATGCGCGTACACATAGCACTAAAAGAACCAATAGCCAACTCCCTCGCCAGCGGTGCTCGCGCAACGGTGCAACTTCAACCTGGCGATGCTGCCTTGGCTAAACCCTTTGTGTGGCTGCAGGCGCATCTGATCAGTTGGCTGCACTATGTATATTAGAAACAGATTTAATAAAAGCATGTTTACTAAAAGCGGGCTTAAGAAGCCGCTGCCAGGTGGGTGGGGTAAGCGCGGTGCGTCTAGTGCTCATGGTGCTTTTCGGCCGGCATTAACCCAAAATGGTTTGCGTCAGTGCTTACGCGTGGCGGGCGGCGGCAGCTTAGGATTTGTCGTTAGCCAGTTAATGGGCTGGAATTACGGGGTGTTTTTTACCGTTTTTCCCATGTTCTTACTGGGCATGGTGCCGATCCTAAATGGCAACATTATTCGCCAGTTCTTAGCCAACGTCTCGCTCAACGTGCTTGAGGTGAGCCTGGTGGTGGGACTGCTCAAGCATATGCCGGTGGTGATGACGCTGGTAGTGCTGGCCATGTTCCTATTTCGCTTTAATCTGATGGCGAAAGGGGCGCTGTTTTTGTTTGGCGCCAACGGCGTGCTGACGTTAAGTATTTTGCTCCACTTCGCCAGCTATCCCAATGTCGACTTGAGCGACCTATTGGCCTGCAATCTTGCCGCCAGCGGGTTGGCCGTGTTTATTGCCATGCTGATGCATAGCCTTTTTCCCGATGTTGAACCAAGAAAACCGCCACCGCGGGCTACCAAGCCATCCTCACAAATCCGCCATGAAACCCTAATCGGTGGTGTAACCGCCACGCTCTCTTTTGTGGTATTTCAGGTGTTCGACTTACAGGGGTCGCTTTCCGCTCAGATGGCGACCATTCTGGTTTTATTTACCTTGGGGTATGCTGGAGCACGCATATCAGCAGCCAAGCGAGCCATAGGAACGTTGTTAGGGTGTAATTTAGCGCTACTGATGCAATTGCTGCTCTATACCCAAAGCCACCACTTCCTACTCGTGATACTGCTCTACTGGCTGGGATTAATGCTCTTTAGCCGGGAGCATATCCATGAAGGTGGTGGATCGGGGGTCGGTTTTGGTGGGTTAACCACCTTGGGGATTCTGTTTGGTCAATCGCTCGGCCCGCAGCAAGACCTGGTTTACAGCGCGCTCTACCGGTTCTCCTCAATGAGTGTGGCCCTGACGCTCACATTATTGGTTATGGCTTGCCTGCATTTTTTATTAAACCGCTGGGCGCCAACACGCTTAATATAAATAAACCTGCCATTAAAAAAATTAGAGCAACTTTTTTAATAAAGGCTAATCTGAGGATGTGTCCACGTGTGATTGCAGTGCCAAAGGCACCTTCATACACGGCATTTTCCCTACTAACGGATTAGAGGTGTTGTCATGGCAACGGGTACACAAGATAAAGCAAAAGGCGCAGGCAACAAAGCCGCCGGTAAAGCCAAAGAAGCGGCAGGCAAGGCGACTAATAACGCCAAAACAGAAGCCAAAGGTAAAGCTCAGCAGGGCAAAGGCGAAGTTCAAAAAGGCAAAGGCGAGGCCAAGGACAGTCAAAAGAAAAAGCATTAATACTCAATTCAATATAAACGCCAACAGGGGGCTTCGGCCTCCTGTTGGCGTTTAATGGCCTTAAACTGCTGCCTACCCAAGCGTGTATTACACATCGCTACTTCAGGTAGGGGCCATTATTGCTAGCTCAGTCTAACCTCAGTTCAATTCCAGCGAGAAATTCATCTCAACGCCAGCATCGTCCACTCTGACCCCGTACTCCATGTTCTCGTAGATCTCAGCATACTGTCTGAACAATTCAATATCGGACGCTGATACTTCATCGGATGGTACCTGCTCCATGACATCGGCCAGCGAATGATAAAACTCGCCTGTCATGTGGCCATGAAGCAGCAGGTCACGCTCTGACGCAGGCGCTTTCAGCTCGTCTTGCAGTGCGTCTGAATCACTGAGGCCTGTGCCCAGCACAATGGCTGTATCCGACATGGCGGCATAGAGCGTTGGCATGTCTGGTGGTAGCAGCATGCTTTTGATTTTCTTGGTTTCTCCGCCGGGTTCAAGCCCAAGCGCCCCTAGCTCAGGCGCGAAGGCGCTTACGGTAGACAGCAGTCCCAACGGGTTTTGCGAGGCGATCGTCAGAATGCCAGTACCGGTGGGTTCACCGTCGTTCATTGTCAGGCTGTCGATACGGGCTCTCAAACCGGATAGCGCTGACCCGATCATCATCGTAGCAGGGTTATTCATCGCCACGTTGATCTCGGTCCAGGCGTTATTTAGATCCTGTAACTCATCACAGCTGAAGGGATTTTGTCGCACTTCCCCAGCATATTTTTGAACGGTCTGAAGCAGTACCGGTAAATTCAGGCCCATTCCCAAGCTGGCCATGCCTTCTGTGCTACCCAGCCCCGGCACCTGAGTGGTCAGAGCTTGCAGGTCGCTGACAATACCTTCATCGGTTTCCAGGATTAGGTTCATCTCCAGACCGTCAAGGCTGTACTCACGCATGCCCATTACAAGGCCGGGGAAGCGGCTAGTGATGCGGTCAATATCGGCCTGACAGGCGGATAGATCCAGCTGCTCTGCCTCAACGGCGTCCATGAGCGCCTGAGTGCCTGGATGAGTGGGTGTGCTCAGTTCACTAAGCAGGCGTGAGGCGTTAATTTGCCCGGCCCCGTAAGGGGTAAAGCCATGACGCTGTTCAAGCTCCGCCAGTGCGCCGGTATCACCGATGTTGCTGTCGGGCGGGGTGCTACCCAGGACCTGAGCTAGCAGTTCGTCGCTGGCATCTTGTGGCACGAGAGACAACAGCAGTTGCTGGTCAATAATGGCTAGGATCGCATTGATCGGCCCCTCAGGCGTCAGCACCCAGTAGTCGGTGCCGTTGGTGGTGGCCGTGCTCGGGTTGAGGTCTGCCTTGGCCAGGATGCGCTGAAGTGTTTCGCGAAAGGCATCTTCATCGTGTAGCTGCATGCGCCATACAGGCAGGATGCCCAGCCCATACAGGGCGGCCTGGGGTCCCATTTTGAGGCCCAGCGTATGTGCATCATCCAATGTTTCAACGCTGTCTAGCTCTTCACCCATAGCGATTAACAACGTCACCAGTGAGTGCTGCACGTCATCGTCTATCTCGGGCAGTGTGCGACGCAATTCATCCAGGTTGGATTCAAGGCTGCCCTGAGGCTGCATGCGCCGATAAAGATCAAAAGCCTCTTGTTCAGGCATTGATTCACGCGTGGCCATAAAGTAGGGGGAATCTGCTGGGATATATTGCAGCATCGGCGCTACGTTATTTTTCGGCGCTTCCTGCTGTGAAGCTGCTGCCGTTGGTTCTTTATCATCACTGCAGCCGCTTAGCATGCCAGCGCTAAGCAGGGCAATGGATACCGCCAAGGAAAGTTTGGTTTTCATATGGAATCAGTTCTTTGAAGGTGTTGGCTTTAAGTAAGCCATTTTGAGCAGATTGCTCCCCTAATGCTAACTATACATAGTTTATATAAAATGGCCTGCTACTTAAATGAGAATTTTTTTTATTTCACAGTGTTGATTGAGTAAACCCTTACCCGCATTGAACCGGATAGCTGTAACGATTGCGGAGGCTAGACTGCCAGATGCTGCCAGCATTATCATCAAAAGGGCCCTTGCGTTTTCCTAATACGCAAGGGCCCATTCAGTAGTTAAATCGCTCAGTGATTAAAATGTTCAGCGGTTAAATCGCTCAGTGGCTTCCAGTTTTAAACTTCCTGATACAGCTGACTACCTGTTTGACGAAACTTCTCCGCCTGCTCTTCCATGCCGCGCTTCACCGCCTCGGCCTCGCTAGCACTTTCCGGTGCACGGTCTCGGTAGGTATCACGCACCTCCTGGCTAATCTTCATCGAGCAGAACTTTGGCCCGCACATGGAACAGAAGTGTGCCACCTTGGCGGAGTCCTTGGGCAGGGTTTCGTCGTGGTATTCACGTGCCGTATCCGGGTCCAGCCCCAGGTTGAACTGATCTTCCCAGCGAAACTCAAAGCGCGCCTTGGAGAGCGCGTTATCGCGCCGTTGAGACGCCGGGTGGCCCTTGGCCAAGTCCGCTGCGTGGGCGGCAATCTTGTAGGTGATAATGCCGGTTTTTACATCATCCTTGTTGGGTAGGCCAAGGTGCTCTTTAGGCGTTACATAGCAGAGCATCGCGCAGCCAAACCAGCCGATCATGGCAGCGCCAATGCCGGAGGTAATGTGGTCGTAGCCGGGGGCGATATCCGTGACCAGCGGCCCGAGGGTGTAGAAAGGCGCTTCATCGCAGTATTCCAGCTGCTTATCCATGTTCTCTTTTACCAGGTGCATGGGCACATGGCCGGGGCCTTCGATCATCACCTGGACATCGTGCTTCCAAGCAATATGAGTCAGCTCACCCAAGGTTTTTAGCTCCGCCATTTGCGCTTCATCGTTGGCATCGGCAATGGAGCCGGGGCGCAGGCCGTCACCCAGTGAGAACGCCACATCGTACTGCTTGCAGATCTCGCAGATCTCCTCGAAGTGGGTGTAAAGAAAGCTCTCCTGATGGTGGAACAAACACCACTTGGCCATAATCGAGCCGCCCCGGCTGACAATGCCGGTTACCCGGTTAGCGGTCAGCGGCACATAGCGCAATAACACGCCTGCATGAATGGTGAAGTAGTCCACACCCTGTTCGGCCTGCTCGATGAGCGTGTCGCGGAAGACTTCCCAAGTGAGGTTCTCAGCCACGCCGTTAACCTTCTCCAGCGCCTGATAGATCGGCACCGTGCCGATCGGCACCGGCGAATTGCGAATAATCCACTCGCGGGTTTCATGAATATTTTGCCCAGTGGACAGGTCCATGATGGTGTCCGCGCCCCAGCGGATGCCCCAGGTCATCTTGTCCACTTCCTCTTCAATGGAAGAGGTGACCGCCGAGTTGCCCAGGTTGCCGTTGATCTTGACCAGAAAGTTGCGGCCAATAATCATCGGCTCGCTTTCCGGGTGATTGATGTTATTGGGAATGATCGCCCGGCCGCGGGCAACTTCATCACGCACGAACTCTGGCGTAATCTCGTCCGGAATGCTGGCGCCAAAGTTCTGGCCGCGGTGCTGATGGTCCAGGATGCGCTCCACTTCAGCGGTGCCCAACGTCTGGCGGCGCTGGTTTTCGCGTAGGGCGATAAACTCCATTTCCGGCGTCACGATGCCCTGGCGGGCGTAGTACATCTGGGTCACGTTTTTTCCAGGCTTGGCTCTACGTGGTGTGCGGGTTAAATCAAAGCGCAGCTGGGCAAGCGTTGGGTCGTTGGCTCGGCGCTGACCGTACTGGCTGGTCGGCCCGGCTAAAAATTCGGTGTCGTTGCGCTCTTCAATCCACGCCCGGCGCAGGGCTGGCAGGCCCTGGCGAAGATCAATCTGGGCGTTGGGGTCGGTGTAGGGGCCGGAGGTGTCGTACACCAGCAGCGGCGGGTTCTCTTCGTCTATGCTGCTGGTTTTGGTGGGCGACAGAGTAATTTCCCGAAACGGCACGCGAATATCCGGCCGTGAGCCTTCAACGTATACCTTGTGCGAAGCGGGCAAAGGCGCAATGGCGGCAGCGTCTACCTGAGCGGTTTCGGCGAGAAAGTGGCTGGTTTTACTCTTAACGGTCTTGGTCATGGCTGTTCATCCTTGGTTGTTGTTGGGGTTAGCGAGAAAGCTCAGCATCAGTAAGGCTTAAGCCCATTTGCCAAAAGTCGATTTCCAGGCGGGTGGCCTCACGAAATATCTTGGCAAGCTCTTTAAAACGGGCAGGGGTGACATCGGCCAAACGGGTATTGAGCCACTCAAGCTCCGCCTGCATGGCGGCCTGAAACTCCTTGCTTTCGTACATCGCAATCCAGGCGTCATAAGGGTTTTGCGCGCCGCGCAGGGTAGAAGGCTGGTCGTTCAGCCAGTTGGCGATTTCGCCGTAGCCGACAAGGCAGGGGGCGAGTGCGACGTGCAAATCGAGCAGATCGCCACGGCTGCCGGTATCCAATACGTAGCGGGTGTAGGCAAGTGTCGCCTTGGCTTCGGGAAGCTTTGCCAGGTCTTCTTCACTGATGCCCCATTCGCGGCAAAATCCCACGTGCAGGCCCAGCTCCACATCCACGATGGCTTTTAAGCCTTCATGGGCCTGGCGTAAATCCGCCAGGGTGGGGCTTTTATAGGCCGCCAGCGCATAGGCGCGGGCGAAGTGGATCAAAAACAGATAATCCTGCTTTAGATAGTGGCGAAACGATTCTTCAGAAAGGGCAGCGGTGCCCAACTGGCGCGCAAAATCGTGCTCAATATAGGCGCGCCAATCTTGCTGGCAAGCGGTGGTGAGATCAGTAAAGCGGTAGCCCATACATCCTCCGGTGGTAATGATCCGGAGGGCAGGCGAGAAGATCGAGGAAATGGCGCGGAAAGGTGGCGTGCGATCGTAAGAGAGAGCTAGCCATGGCCATCGCTTGATCCCTACGCCGGTACCCGCGCCGCAATTCATAAAAGCAGCGCATTAGCCGGATCAGGTTCAGCGGGACCAGCGCTCGGCAGCAAAAAATGCTCGCCCTGCGCCATCTCAGCCGGATATCACCGGCACCCCGTCAAGCAGTATCCAGCGAAGTGTAGGAGGCGGATGGGGGAGATGCAAGGGGGCGTTGATGATTGCCGAATTAAGCCTTGCCTGTATATGAGAGTGGGGTAGAGTCAAACGAGGAATTTACATAACCTCAATGAGAGAGTGGTTAGGTTTATTAAGGTTATACAACTGGATGCATAAACACTTTTATATACTTCGACTTTATGAGGGGGAATTTATATGCCTATTGTCACAATTCAGCAGTCTCCTGGTCGGACTAAAGAGCAACGCGCGCTCTTAGTGAAGCGGATAACCGTAGCATTTTCAGAAGCATATGGAACAAGCCCTGAGGCAGTGACAATATTTCTTCAAAATTTTGATGATGACCATTGGGCCAAAGGCGGGAAATTGCACGTTGATCGTTCCTGACTAGCTTCATCCGAGAGGGTAGTGATGACGTGTCGGGAAAAATCGAGGTCCTTTACGCGTAACTGGCAAGCTTCGGAAACGCGTAACCCTGAGCCGTACATCAGTGAAGCAATCAGGTGCATGGAGCCTGATAGATGCTCGAACACACCCATAATCTCACTGTGGAAAAGCACCACCGCCAATCATTGGGGCGTTTAGCTCGGCTAAAAGTACCAATTTCATCTAGCGGTTGCTCAAGTGCACCCCGATACAGAAATACGATGGCATTCAGCGCTTGATTCTATGTTGCCGCGGCAACATGTCTTTCTATCGCCAGGTACTCTAGGCTTGATGCCTTAGCGGAGCGAGGATCGCTATTCGTTACGCAGCAGGAGAGACTATGAACACGAATATAGCCCGCTATGGAATAATTCTGAACACTGAGAACTACGTGGAATGCGTAGCTTTCTACCGAGATCTATTTGGTTTGCGTCAGTTATTCGAGAGAGACGAAGACGGTTTTAAGCTTACTTGCCTAGAATTCGGCAATGGATATTTGATGGTTGAGGAGGGCGGTAAGGCCAAGAAGGGAGTCAAAACGCCAGAAGAAGGTAGTTTTAAATTGCGCTTCAATGTTGACGATATGGAAGAAGCGCTGACGGAAATCAGGTCTTGGGGCATTCAAGCTAGCATCACAGAAAACGCTTGGGGCAGAACCATCAATATAAGCGATCCCGATGGAAACCGAGTTGGAGTTCGGGATGAAGCTGGTTTCTTACAACAGATTAATACTTAACAAATGGCTGCTGCACATGAGAAAACTCCCATATTACCTATTGTGCAAAAATACGTATAAAGCCCCCTATCCATAACTTGCTCGGTGAGCTGGGCATTCACTACAGGTGATAATTTGTTATCACACGAAAATTTTATGGCACTTGCTCTATCTGAGTCCAAAAAGGCGCTACCAGGATGCTTACCTAATCCACCTGTTGGGTGCGTGTTGGTTAGAGATGGTGTGGTCGTATCTATTGGGCATACTAGAGCCCCAGGTGAATATCATGCTGAGGCAGATGCCTTAGCAAATTACTCAGGGCCGTTATCGGAGCTGACCGCCTATGTGACTTTAGAGCCCTGTTCTTTCCATGGCAGAACGCCTTCATGTGCGGATGCATTAATTGCTCATGGCGTCGAACGAGTAATTGTTGCATTGATTGATCCTGATTCAAGAAACAATGGTCGAGGTCTGGAAAAGCTCCGCAAAGCTGGCATTGAGACAGTTGAGGGGATGTGTGCAAACGATGTTCGTGAGTTTTTGGAGCCGTACTTGGGAGGTGGTTAGTTAGACCAGATACGCCGACGGCTTTTCACTATGACTTTAGCTCCATTTCAAAGCCGCTCCTGCTGCAGGCTTTAGCCGTTACACAACCCTTCTCACCTTGCGGCTTGAGTAAAAAAGGCATAATTTATACTCATGGATGACTTTGAATTCGACGACACCAAAAGCAAGGCCAATCAGGATAAGCACGGTATTGATTTCGTGGCTGCTCAAACGCTATGGAAAGATCCGTACCTGCTTGAAATTCAGGCTAAATCAGAAGACGAACAAAGGTTCTTACTGATTGGTAAGATTGGAGAAAAGCACTGGTCGGCTGTCGTCACATACAGGGAAGGTCGTATCCGTCTGATTTCAGTCAGGCGTTCTCGCAAGAAGGAGGTTGAGCTTTATGAAAGCTAAAGATTTCGATAAAAAATTTGAGGAAGGTCAGGAAGATATCATTGATGACCTTGATCTTTCTTCGGCTCGCCGCGTCAATCAAGAACAAAAGCGAATCAACGTCGACTTTCCGGCTTGGGTGGTAGATTCGTTGGATCGTGAGGCAGCGCGTATAGGCGTTACCCGCCAATCGATCATCAAGGTGTGGTTGGTGGAGCGACTTCAAGCAGAGTCCGCTAACAAACCGCTCAATAGTGACCCCGCAGGCAGCGCACATTAGCGGTGTGTTAGCCGTCGAACCGGTAGTCCAATGACTGGAAGACCTCGCCATCTTGACGTGGCGTGGAGCGTGGCGCAGCGGTAATTGATAGCGTCCTGGAGACGACGACAGCGCAGATCGATGGATCCATCTCGATCTAGATGTAATTGACGCTTACTGATCTTCCCGCCGCAACGCCCAGACAGGATGTTCAGCGAGCCGCTCTTCCAAAAACGCCGCAAACGCCCGTACTCGAGGTGGCACCAACTGACGCTGTGGCATCACCGCGTAGATGCCGGTTTCCGTTAACCGGTAATCCGGCAATACCACGCTCAACTGACCGCTGCACAGGTATTGGTGGATATGCCACACCGAGTGCTGTGCGATGCCCAAGCCGCCGAGTACCGCCTCAGTGAGCATTTCTCCCTGATTGCTGCGTATGCGACCGCCTACCTGTACTGCCTCGCTCTGCCCTTGTTTGTCGGTGAGATGCCAGATGTCCTGCCGACGCCGATTGCTGGAAAGCACCAGGCATTGGTAATCAATCAGGTCGCTGGGGCGTTGTGGGCTGCCGTGGCGGGCTAAGTAGCTGGGAGAGGCGCACAGCACCCGCTCGTCGTCGGCCAGTCGCCGGGCCACCAGGCTGGAATCTTCCAGAATGCCGATACGAATGCCCAGGTCATAGCCCTCGCCGACCAGATCGACCACTTGATCCGTCAGGCTGACATCCAGGTTCAAGCGGGGGTAGCGGTTAAGGAACTCGGGTAACAGCGGTGAAATGTACTGACGCCCGAAGGAGTGGGGTAGGGTGACGCGCAGGGTGCCGGTGACGTTGTCGGCGCTGCCGCGTAGATTCTGGGTGAGTGTTTCCAGACCCTCCACCAGATCACGACCCTGTTCCGCCAGCGCCAGCCCCTCGGGGGTGGGATGAAGGCGTCGGGTTGTGCGGTGCAGCAGCCGTACATTGAGGCCCTTTTCCAACCGCTGCAGACGCTGGCTGGCCACGGCCACCGAGAGGTCAAGGCTGCGGGCGGCGGCGCTGATCGTGCCCAGATCCACCACGCGAAGAAAGAGGGCGATATCGCTCAGGCGATCCATGATGGCCTCATTATCAATAAAAACTTGAAAGTCATTACATATCCTAAAGGTATCAAGGAGGGTGATGCGGGTCTAGCATTCGTCTCATCATTCCCTGATGGACGTTTTGATGATGACTTCGCCCTCTTCGCGCCCGATCCCCTGGGCGCTCTACGCTTTGACCATTGGTGCCTTCGGCATCGGCACCACCGAGTTCGTAATCATGGGCGTGCTGGAGCAAGTGGCCGCTGATCTGGATGTCAGTATCCGCCAAGCGGGTCTGCTGATCTCTGGCTATGCCCTGGGTGTGTTCGTGGGCGCGCCGCTGCTCACCATTGCGAGTGCCCGCTGGCCTCGCAAGAAGGTATTGGTGGCGTTGATGGTTATTTTTACCCTCGGCAACCTGGCCTGCGCGCTGGCGCCGAACTACTCGATGCTGATGGTTGCCCGGGTGGTGACTTCCCTAGCACACGGCACTTTTTTCGGCGTCGGTTCGGTGGTTGCCACCGGCCTGGTGGCGCCGGACAAACGGGCCAGTGCTATCGCCACGATGTTCACCGGCCTGACCGTGGCGACGCTACTGGGCGTGCCCGCTGGCGCTTGGCTGGGGCACGAATATGGCTGGCGCACCACCTTCTGGGCAATTACCGGCGTGGGCGTACTGGCGACCCTGGTGATCGCCCTTATGGTGCCTCGTGAAAGCGGTGACGGAGAGGCATTGGGTTGGCGCAAGAGTCTAGCGTCGATCGGTCGACCCACAGTGTTGCTGGGACTGCTGATGACAGCGCTTGGCATCGCCGGGGTGTTCACCGTGTTTACCTATATCCAGCCGATGCTGACCGGCATCGCCGGTTTCTCCCAGGAGGCGGTGTCGCTGATTCTGCTGGTATTCGGCGTCGGCATGATCGTCGGTAACCTGCTCGGCGGGCGTCTCGCGGATCGGGGGCTGGCACCGGCCCTGATAATCACATTGGCAGTTCTGGCGGCGGTGCTGGGTCTGTTTCCTTTTGCGCTCGACTATCAGTGGACAACGGTGGTCTTCGTCGGCCTGCTGGGCATGGCCGGTTTCGCTACGGTGGCGCCCTTGCAACTGTGGGTACTTAACCGGGCGGAGGGCGCGGCCAGCCTAGCGTCCAGCTTCAATATCGGTGCGTTCAATCTGGGCAATGCCATTGGTGCGGGCTTGGGCGGTGTGGTGATCGAGCGCAGTGGCAGCTTTACCGCCGTGCCTGGCGCCGCCGCACTGGTTGCTCTTACCGGGCTGGCGGTGGCCGTTTGGGCCATCAAACGTGAGCATGGCGAGTCCCTTGAACCCGCCCCGGCAATTTACTGCGAACAGGAGTGAGTGTGATGGAATATCGTTATCTAGGGCGATCTGGTTTCAAGGTGCCTGCATTGGGTTTTGGGGCCGGCACTTTTGGTGGCAAGGGGCCGCTGTTCAGTGCCTGGGGCAATACCGACGTGGAGCAAGCGAAGCGGCTGATCGATATATGTCTAGACGCTGGAGTCAATCTGTTCGACTCCGCTGATGTTTATTCCGACGGAGCCTCGGAAGCGATCCTTGGTGCGGCGATCAAAGGCCGTCGTGACCGGGTGATCGTGTCCACGAAGCTGTCACTACGCAGCGGGGAGGACGCCAATGACGTGGGTAGCTCTCGACACCACTTGATCCGCGCCACCGAGCGCGCACTAAAAAGGCTGGGAACCGATTATATCGATGTGTTGCAACTACATCACTTCGATGCCATGACCCCGGTGGAGGACGTGATGTCGGCGCTGGATGATCTGGTGCGGGCTGGCAAGGTGCGCTACCTGGGGGCGTCCAATTTCTCTGGTTGGCAGTTGATGAAGTCCCAGAGCGTTGCCGAGCGTTATGGCTATGCGCGCTTCGTGGCGAACCAGACGTATTACTCCCTGGTGGGCAGGGATTACGAGTGGGAACTGATGCCGCTGGGGCAGGATCAAGGCCTGGGCGCTCTGGTGTGGAGCCCGCTGGGCTGGGGCCGCCTAACCGGTAAGATTCGGCGCGGCCAACCACTGCCCGCCGGGAGCCGTCTTCACGAGACCGAAGGATTCGCGCCACCGGTACCGAACGAAAGACTGTACCGAGTACTGGACGTGCTATTCGAGATCGCTGACGAAGTCGGCAAGAGCGTGCCTCAGGTAGCGATTAACTGGTTGCTGCGCCGTCCGACGGTGTCATCGGTTCTGATGGGGGCCAGGGACGAAACCCAGTTGCGGCAGAACCTCGGTGCGGTTGGCTGGTGCCTTGATGAGTCTCAGGTTGCACGGTTAGACGTGGCGAGCGCGGTGACACCGCCGTATCCCTATTATCCCTATTGGAACGGCCAGTTTGCTGAGCGTAATCCACCACCGGTATGACTGATATTCACGGAAATTGAGAAAGGGGGTGCTCCGGCGCCCTGCCCGAGTATTGATGTGCCATTAATGCTTTGGTGTTTCAAAAAAATAATGTTTGGGGGGCTTTAAGAGCCTAGTCAGCGTAGTCACAGCGATGGCCTCTCATTGTGGCCCAGCTCCATGGCTAAACTACGCGTGTTAGTCGCATTGGAATTCGCTCAAGCGGTGACTCATCGCCGACGCCATAGCTTTTCAATACGTCGTATCATTGCCTGGATTAGCTGTCGCCGAGCTTCGTGCTGATCCAGCCGCACACGCTCAAGATCAATGCCTCCCCGCCCATCGCGATATCTGGAAGGGATGCTTTCCTTGAGCGAGTCGTCGGCACTTCCTTTTGGCATGTCATCGTTATCGCTGCGGGGTAACGAGACGCGGATTTGAAAGTTCTGCTCTTTTCTTGAGTTCAGCATGTTCCTGACCTCCATTGCGTCATTCCTTGTGACGGGATAATTACGTGGTCTCATAGGTTCAGGTTCATGCTAGTCTTGTTCTAAACTGCAAGGTATTCCATAAAAGTGAGTATTAACTTTGCAAAAACGAACAAGCGAAGATCTCCGGCCACCCTCTGCCATTTCACAGAAAACAAGGAGCCATCTTGCTTGGAATGACTTTGAAGTCGTCCTGGCAATCGCGACCGCAGGCTCTTTGTCTGGTGCTTCACGCGCTCTGGGCGTCAGTCACGCCACGGTTTTCCGACGGCTGGGTGATATCGAACAGCGCCTGGGTGTCTCTCTTTTTGAAAGAAGCCGAACCGGCTACCGGCCAACGCTTGCTGGAGAAGAACTCGCCAGCACCGCCAGAATAATGGACGAAGCAGCCTTGGCCGCCGAACGTAAAGTCGCCGGGCGCGACTTGGCGCCGAGAGGGGAAATCTGGGTCACCACAACGGATTCCTTGTTGATGGGGCTGCTTTCTCCTCTGTTCACGCAGTTTCAGCATACATATCCAGGCATTCTGCTGGATGTCGCCGTCTCCAACCAGTTGTTCAATCTGACGCGCAGAGAAGCGGACGTAGCTATCCGTCCGTCCAACGCTCCGCCTGAAAATTTGATTGGGCGGCCGCTGACGGCTATTGGGCAGGCGGTCTACGGACATCGAAGCCTCAATCTGACTCCGGGGGCTTCCATCGAGGCCCTGGCTAGCCAACCCTGGATTGGTGCCGGACCGCGATTGCAAGATTCAGCTCTTGACCAGTGGATGGGCAATAACGCGCTGAAAGCGGCCTGCGTCTACCGTGTCGATACTCTGGTCAATATACTCAGCGCTGTTCGCTGCGGTATGGGGTTGGCCGTTCTGCCCTGCTATCTTGCTGCCGAAGACCCAGACGTTATCCAGCTCACTGATCCCATCCCCGAGCTGGAATACGGATTATGGTTTCTGATGCACCCGGATCTACGAGGCGTAGTGAGGATTCATGCCCTGATGGATTTTCTAACAGAAGTGGTTCGCGCTCAGAAACAACGCTTGGCCGGTTACTGTTTAATGACAAGCACAACCTTACCTTGAACGCCGCCTTGCATAGCTCTCTGATGCGCAGCTGATGCTTCTGCCAACGAATAGGTACTGTCGATCACGATCCGGATGGTATGGTCGTCAAGCAAGCGACCGGCCTGCGCCAGCAGCATTCCGTTTGAGTGCACTTGTAGAGAGGAAACCGTAATTCCGAGCCTGTCGGCTTCATCTTTGCCAGAAAAGCCCAAAGGGTTGACCAGAAAGAGCGAGCCGCCTGGTTTAATAATGCTGAGTAAGCGTTCCATGTTAGGTCCACCCACAGCGTTAAGCACCAGATCCACGTCAAGTGCGATCGTTTCGGCGGCTGTCTTGGTGTAATCAATGAAGTCGTCAGCACCCAGCTCGCGAAGCAGCCCTTCATGCTTGCCTGAGGCAACCGCGATCACACGCGCCCCTTTCCATTTGGCGACTTGAACCGCTAGATGCCCCACGCCACCGCCAGCCCCATTGATCAAGACGGTCTTGCCTTCGAGCGGGACAGGCACATGCCGAAATGCCTGGAATGGGTTGAGCCGGTCGTGGCCAAGGTCAACCAAAAATTGCCAGGCAGTAAGCAGTGACATCGGGGCGCCTGCTGCCTCGATATGAGAGATGCCCTTTGGCTTCAACGCTAGTTGGCTTTCAGGAACGCAGACATATTCGGCATAGGCGCCGCTGCCCGTCATCAGGTCTTCGGGGAAACGCACCATTGCAAAGACGTGGTCACCTACGCTGACCTTGAAAATATCGTCGCTTACGGCAGCAGTGAAGACTGCTCGTTCCGAGCCCGCAGGCACATTACGAATTGCGACATCACTTCCACTGGCTCTGCATCTGATTGCTCCTGCTATTACGGATTTTCGAACACGCTACCCGAAGGTAACGATCGACCTGCGGCTGAGCGACCACATCGTCGGTATGGTTGAAGAGAGCATTGATCTTGCAGTGCGGATCGGTGACCTTGCGGATTCGTCACTTTTGTCCAGGCGACTCTCACCTTACAGGCTCTCTTGCTACGCTTCGCCAGATTACCTGGCGAGGTATGGTGCTCCCGAGCATCCAGATGAACTGGTGGAGCAAGAAACGATCAATTTGCGCTACCAAAGTACGGGGCAAATGTTTCGCTGGCCGTTCCAGATCGGCGAGAAGGAGATCGAGATAGTGCCATCTTCCCCAGTCATCGTTGATTCAAGCGAAGCCGTCATAGCTGCTATGACGGCGAGTGCAGGCATCGGAATGGCTGCAAGTTTCATGGCTGTCCCGCGGGTTAGGCGAAAGGAACTGGTACCAATCCTGCCCGACTTCGACGTAGAGCGGCATAATATCGTTGCACTATGGCCGCAGAATCGTCGCACCAACCCTGCCGTACGCGCCTTTATCGATATGTTGATCGAAAGACTTTGAATACCTAACACTTGATACACACAAACCTCTGGAATCAGCGAACAGCAGTTTTACATCGTTTAGCATAACTGACATACATACAGCTCAATAGTGCTTGTGTTAAGTAGGACTTGGCAGTGCTTCCGACAGTGTTTCAGTGCTTCGCAACAGTCCAACATCGTGCTCAGTAAAGGCGCACGAATCTAGCTGGCAGGAGGTGATGAGATCAGTAAAGCGGTAGCCCATGATGCCTCCGGTGGTAATGATCCGGAAGGCAGGCGAATAAGATCGAGGAAATGGCGCGGAAAGGTGGCGTGCGATCGCGAGAGAGAGCTAGCCATGGCCATCGCTTGATCCCTACGCCGGTACCCGCGCCGCTCGTTATATGAGCAGCGCATTAGCCGGATCAGGTTCAGCGGAACCAGAGCGCTTGGCAGCAACATTGCTACGCCCTGCGCCATCTCAGCCGGATTCACCGGCACCCCATCAAGCTGTTCGTCGGTGGAGTGGAGGAGGCCGGTGGGGGAGATGCAAGGGGAGGTTGATACTGCCGAATTAGGCTTTGCTTGGTTGTGAGAGAGTGAAGTAGAGTCAAGATAGAGTTAATAGAACTTCAAAGGAAGAGCCGTCAGGTGTAATAAGCTTGCCCAGCGTGCTTCATTTAAACCTATATACCTTTGATTTTTTAGGAGAGCTATATGCCAATCGTAACCGTTCAGCAGTCTTCAGGCAGGTCTAAAGAGCAAAGTGAGCTCTTAGTGCAGCGGATAACCGAAGCATTTTCAGAAGCATATGGAACAAGCCTGAGGCAGTCACAATATTCTTGCAAGATTTTGACGACGAGCATTGGGCCAAATGTGGGAAGCTACATTCTGAGCGTTCCTGATGGGAGCGCCTAATCTAAGAAGCATTTATCCACCATGCTCCGCACATCGAAAAAAGTTGAATGGTTAGGCTTTATAACAGCGAGTTGGATGGAGAACGGAAATGTTTTTTCTCAATGACGTTAAACAGCATCCCGGCGTTGCCGTTGTGTTCTTTGTTGTTGGTTTCGTGGTTGGATTGGGTGTGTTCAAGTATGGTGCCGGGTTCTTCAACGCAGACGTAGTGCTTAAGGGAGCGTATGTATACAAATCAGAGCTTGAATCGTCGTACGTGCCATTGCAACGCTTCAGTGCTGCTACAGAGGAGATCAATAGCATAAAGTCAGAGAACGACTCTCTGCGTAGTGAGGTGGAGCGGCTCAGGTTGTCCCAGTCGGAGATGTCCACATCCGTGTGTCAGAGATTCGCCACGGAGGCGAACAACTTGATAATAGAGCAGCAGCGCGTTGAGTCTGATATACAGGCGCTCTTGTCGCCATACATGGGCTACTCCAAGAAATCTGAGGATCGACTGAACGCTGACCGTGCTCGAGTTCAAGAGTTTAGAGCTTACTCGGGGAATCTTAATGTTCAACTTGCACAGGTTCGCGGCGAAATATCAAAGTGCAATCGGTGAAATCTAATCTCATTGAGCAAGCGTAAGTGAGAATAAGGAAGGAGCCCTCTAATGCAATCAGACGTAGTTAATATGGCCGAAAAATTCAGTAAGTTTTCTGAGTGCTGGTCGCCACGCGTAGTCGCTGAAATGAACGACTATCAGGTCAAGCAGGCAAAGTTTCAGGGCGGTTTTGTTTGGCATGATCACAAGGATACGGACGAGGTTTTCCTGGTGATCAAGGGAAAAATGGGCATTGAGCTTCGGGATGATGTTGTTCACTTATCCGAAGGTGAAATGTATGTAGTTCCCAAAGGTGTTGGGCATAGGCCCTTCGCTGAAAGTGAATGCCATGTTCTCCTAATTGAGCCACGAGGCGTCGTTAATACCGGAGACACAGGCGATGAGTTTCAGGCGAAGAATGATGTCTGGGTATAGGCCTTATCGCTATTGACCTTGGCTTCCCGCCGAATAATTTCACCGGACCAGGATTGCTCAACAGAATCGTCATGGGGGCTGTCGAGGCTCATTTTGAGCTATCGAGCCAGCGCAGCGCGTTCCGACTTAGAGAGAGACGAGATCTGAGAGCTCCGGTTCAATAGAGTTTGTGCCGGATTGCTTGGTGGTGCTGGCGTTGGGCTCTTGCTGGCGCGCCGTGAGTAAACTAAAGGTACGGGCCACACGATTAACAAATGGAAAAATGACAATGAAAATCTTGAAATTAGCGATGATTGTTGCCTTGTTTGCTGCCACGCCTACATGGGCGGAAAACCTTACAGGGCCCCAGAATAATGCCGTGAGATCTGCGAACCTGTATCTCAGTATGCAGGGCTTTTCCCAGAGCGGACTTATTCAGCAGCTCTCATCAGACTTTGGCGATGGTTATGAGGTTGCTGACGCTACCGCAGCTGTGGATAGTCTCGATATTGATTGGAACAAGCAAGCAGTGAAGTCTGCGAAGCAGTACCTCAATATGATGGGCTTCTCTTGCCAAGGTCTTATTGAGCAACTTTCATCCAGTGCAGGCGATGGGTACACCGAGAGCCAAGCCACCTACGGGGCACGACAAGCGGGTGCTTGCGAATAACCAATAGAGAGTCCGCACAAAATGCTCAAGGATCGACGCGCGGCCAAACGTAACGTTAAATCAGTAGTGATACCAGAGTTTTACTAATGAATAGCCCTCAGCAATAATTTAAATTAGCATTGGGAGGGCTCTCAGAATAATGACTTAATACTGCGTATTCATTATTTTTTATATATGTCGGACTGATGATGATCTTGGGATCAAGCTAGGCATAGCCACTCTATTGATCGACGAGCCAGAGTGTTTATCGCTTAGCAGTAAGTCGACAGCCTGTTGTGCAATATAGTCAAAAGGTATGTATACAGACGTGAGCGGCACTGGAAGGCGACTGGCAAGAGGGATATCATTATATCCGACTAATGAAAGCGTTTTGCCCACCTCAATGCCAAGTCTATGTGCAGCAGCCATCACGCCAATAGCGAGGTTATCGTTGACTGCAAAAATGGCTGTTGGCCTCTCATCCTGTGAGAGCAGAGCCAGCCCTGCTTCCTCGCCAGCTTCGATTCCATAGCCTGACTCGATAATCCATGGCTCACGCACAGGAATCCCTGATTCGCTCATTGCTTTGCGAAAGCCTTTTTGTCGATCGCGAGCGCTAGAGGTAAAGCTAGGCCCTGCAACAAGGCCAATGTCACGGTGCCCCAGGTCGATGAGGTGCCGCGTAGCAAGGTATCCACCTTGAATATCGTCACCCAAGGCAGAAGGGCTTTTACCATCGGTACGAAGCACCAATGAGTGAGGAACTCCCCTGTCACGCAGTTGAGATGGCAACTGGTCATCAAGTCGGCTGGTAGCCAAAATTAGGCCATCCACACGTCGATTAAGAAGCAATTCAACCGCTTGACGCTCACTTTCAGGATCGTCACCACTGGTTGCTACGATAGCGAAATAGTGACGTTCTTGAGCAACTTTAGAGATCGCTTCGTAGATAAGAGCCATGACTGTATCGCTCAGTCGGGGCACCAGTACACCGATAGTGCCTGTACCACCTCGCCTTAAGCTGGAGGCAAGAATGTCACGCTTATAGCCGAGTTCTTCCGCCATTTTTTTAACCCGTTGAGCGGCTGGGCTATTGGTAGGCGGAAGGCGCTCATCAAGAACGCGAGAGACTGTAGACGTGCTGACGCCCGCGGCTTTGGCAACGTCTTGCATAGTTATAGGCTTACCGTTCATGAATATATTATTCCATGACGTGAGGTGGCTTACTGAACCTCTGTGGTGGCTCGCATAAACAGGCATTTAGGCGAACCATTCTATCGGTTTTACAGCGATCTTATAAGCGATATGACGCTAACCCCACTGATTTACTATTAGTTTGCTTTCCGTAGCCACACATCATTTGTGAGTCGTAGACTAACGTCTAATTTTCGATGTGGTGTATTTGGTGAAAGGATTGCAATCGTTCCCAGGAACGATAACACGACCATACAAGAGGAATCATCATGTCTCTCGATCTCCGAGGTTTGACCCCCGCACCGGTTACCCCCTTCACTCGCGATGGCGAGGTTGATTTTGCAGCAATCAAGAAGCTTGGCTCTTGGTTGGGCGGCATCGACGGCGTTAAAGGTCTCGTTGTTCTTGGCCACGCTGGTGAGGGTACATTCATGACCTCTGACGAGCAGACGCGCGTTATTGAGGCATTTGTTGAATCGGTAAAAGGTGAGATCCCGATTATTGCGGGCATCACTCGCGAAGGCGACTATGTTGCAGCCGAAGAAGCAAAGCGTGCTGTCGAGGCGGGCGCATCTGCTGGTCTAGTCTACCCATCTCATGGCTGGCTAAGGTTTGGTTATCAGGAAGGAGCGCCTCAAGAGCGCTATCGCCGCATTCATGAGGAAAGTGGGCTACCGCTGATTCTTTTCCAGTATCCGGACAACACGAAAGCCACTTACAACCTCCAGACGCAGCTTGATATTGCGGCTCAACCTGGTGTGTTTGCGATGAAAAATGGTGTTCGCAATATGAAGCGCTGGGATACTGAAATTCCTGTCATTCGCGCTGAGCACCCGGATCTACAAATTCTGACCTGTCATGATGAGTACCTGCTTCACACCATGTTTGATGTCGATGGTGCGCTAGTTGGCTATGGCAGTATTGCACCGGAGCCTCTGATCGAACTGATCAAAGCAGGAAAAGCCAAGAATTATGCCAAGGCACGCGAATTGCATGATCGCCTCCTTCCAGTTACCAAGAATGTCTATCACCGTGGTTCGCATATGGAAGGGACTGTGGCTCTAAAATGGGCACTGGTAGCCCGGGGTATTCTTGATCACGCTACTGTGCGCTCTCCGCTTCGTCCGCTAGCCGAAGGCGCAGATCGTGAAATTGCTGCTGCTATGAAACAAGCCGGGTTAGCCTAACCGGGATTGACGAATCCTTAGGCGCTGGGCGTCCCCGAACGGTGATGCCAATTAAGCATCACCGTAATGCATCCTAAATAATAAATTTAATAGGAGCGTAGGATGAGTATGAATACCAAACATGATTCAAGGCCATTTCCCCCTGCGACAAACAACGATCAATCTCGGTTCTATCTGACGTTGCCACAAATGCTTGCGTTAATGGGGCCTGCGTTTGTTGCTGGCGCTTGGCGTTTCGGACCCGGTGCGCTGACATCCGCTGTTCAGGCAGGCAGCCAATATGGCTACATGCTGCTTTGGGTAATCCTTGTGTCTGCAGTGCTAATGTTTGTGTTTAACGATATGGCCGTTCGGCTGGGGCTTGCGTCAGGCGACTCTATTATCAAAGTAACTAAGCATAAGCTTGGTCGTCCAGTCGGGGTAATGGCTGGTTTAGGTGTGTTCTCTATCACTTTGATGTTTGCTGTAGGCAATGCCGTTGGCTCTGGTTTAGCGCTAAGCCTGCTTTTAGGAGGTTCGGTAGTAGGCTGGACGCTCGCTAGCACAGTAGCGGTAAGTTTATTAATAGCCATGCGTAATACTTATAAGGCGATGGAGCGCTTGTTGGTCGCTTTGATTGGGCTTATGTCAGTAGGTTTTTTAGCATCAACCATACTGAGTGACCCAGATTGGGCCGCTGCTGCGCAAGGCCTTATACCCAAATTTCCTGCTGAAGCTAGCGTTCTTTTAATTGCTTTGATCGGTACAAATTTCTCAATTAATTCAGCGTTTTATACTGGCTATGCCATCCATGAAAGAAAGCTGAACCGGCAGCACTACCGAGCCATTACGTTAATGGACACTCTGCCGGGAAATGTGGCTACCGCATTTATGGCAATGCTCATCATCATTGTAGCCTCAGCGGTACTTCACTCCACTGGTACTGTTGCTACGACTTTCCCACAGCTGGCAAGCGTATTGGAGCCACTGGCTGGAAAGGTGGGTGCGGTACTGTTCAGCCTTGGGTTCTTTGCCGCAGCCTTCTCATCAATGGCGGCAAATGCTTCCGCAGGAGGAACTCTATTAGCTGATGCTTTGGGCTGGAACAGCAGTTTATCCGGATGGAGAGTCAAGCCGCTTGTATATGGGGTGTTGGCTTGGGGAGCTACGGTTGCTGTGGTGGCGAAAGGTTCTCCCATTGAGCTAATTATCATCGCTCAAGCCTTAACCGTTCTAGTGGCACCTTTTTTGGGAATTATTCTTTTTCTTTTGACAAGACGTGAAGATGTGATGGGGGACCTAAAAAATGGCCCTTTGCAAACCACGCTTGCTCTACTGGGTTTGGTGACCATTTTCGCAATGTCTTCTCAGCTTGTCTTTAGGCTCCTGAGTTAAGTTGAAAATAAAAGTATTAAAAATATAGAGATAAAGATATGAATAAGTTTTTGTTGTGGCGCAGAGTACTTCTTTTCTTGGTATATTCTTTTCTATTCGTTACTCCTTCTGTATTTGCAATTGATTATGATGTGAATGGAACCAACGTTTCTTTATACGGTTACGCTAAGCTTGATGTGATGTATGACAGTGGCGAAGTTAAGGCCGGAAATAGCAATGGTATGGGCGATAGTGTGAACTTCTCTAAAATTGCTGTGGATGGCCAACCAAGCACAAGTGGGCATTCGAATCTGCATGCGAATGAGTCACGCCTAGGTATCCGCACTACAACACCAACAGAGAAAGGTGACTTGATTACCAATATCGAGGGCGATTTTTTCTTCGGTAATCTCCGGCTGCGCCAGGCCTATGGCTCATGGAACGGTATTACGGCAGGGCAAACGTGGAGCAATTTTCACACCTTTCTCAGCACCACTCCTACGCTTGATTTTACTGGCCCCGCAGGTCGCGATGCATTCCTTCGACAAGCACAGTTGAGGTATTCAGTAGGTAATTTTCATGTTGCTATTGAGGATCCGAGTGGTGCCATGTCTGGCAACTCTTTTGACGGAGGCTACGATGCAGTAACCGGTGGTAGATCCATTGCTGGTACTGATGTTGATCGTAAAGATGGCTTGCCAGACATTACGCTTCGGTACGAATCATTGGCTGGTGCATTACGTTGGGCATCAGCTGCCATGATTCGAGAAGTGGCCTTTGACGATGGTGCAGCAAAAGACTCAAAAATCGGGTGGGGAGCTTTTGTCGCAGCTAGTTACGCGCTTACGTCAAATACGACGTTGCGTGGTCAGATTACCGGCGGTGAGGGCATTGGGGCTTACATGAAAGTAAACCCCGCACCCTCAGCTTATCGAGCAGGCAACGAGCTAGAAACCATCTTTGCATGGGGGGGAACGATTGGCATTAGCCATGATATAGGCCCCGGTGCTTTTAACGTTTCATACTCACTTGTTAATGCAGATTGGGATGATGCCGAGCGCGATGGCGTGTCTCTTGTTAATACTGGTAGTTCAAATGAGTTCATAAGCGCTTATGATGAAGAGCGTGAGCTTGTGCATATTAATTACCAATGGAACCCTGGTCATAACATAACCTACGGAATTGAGTTGGCTCATGCTGCACGGCATACTGTGGATGGCCGTAGTGGAAGTATTGATCGCCTACAAGGAAGTGTTATCTATCGGTTTTAACCTGCGGTTTAGGTCTGAGTGAGCAGTTATATTTAATTATATAGCTATGGCTAGTTGAGTTTAAACTATTACGGATAATGAACTGAACCTGGCTGCATCGTAAGGTTGTTTTTAGCGTTAGCACTTTTGCTAACGCTTTTTTTTAGCTAAATGGGCTAGAAAAATCTTTAAAAAGGAGCACTGCGTTGATATAAATATCTAACATCTACGCCAAAAGAATACACCAGCGTCGACGACGTCACCCTATCTTCAGTAGTAGCCGGGTTTAGAGGCCGAAGTGATGTTATCGTGTTTTACCACTAACTGCTCGGCATAGGCAGAGTGCTTTAATCCTCCCGCCCCTTCTTTAGTTTTTACTCGTTGTATTCCAGCCGCTGCGCTTCGATGACGATTCTGGCGCGATGCAGGCTGGTGAACCATTGCTTATTCAGAAGCCCATCTCGAAAACGTCCATTGAACGATTCGATGTAGGCGCTTTGATAGTTTTGCAGGTTCGATTAAAACAGTGCAATACCCCTTAGATGAGCCCAAAACAGCATGGCGCGCGCAGAAATCCTTCCCATACGAATTGCGCTAGGTAGGCCACTTTATAAAGCCAAATGACCCCAATCGCGGGGAGACATCGCATTAATGCCACTGCCGAAAACTGGGGTTCAGCGAGACACCGAGTGGTTAAGTGGCAAATCTAAATTAGATACAATAAGATCTAAGTAAGCCTAATACTGTATTACTAGAAGTCTATCACCAATTCAGCAAGGTGCAGACTCCTTCAGCAGCATCAGGCATAAGTCTCTAACGAAAACTATAAATGCGTCTCTTTAGAATGCTGCTTCAGCGTTCCCAAGAACAAACCCACTAGGACAGACGCAGTAAAGGACAACTCTGATGCAGTTATCACCTTTTCTTCGTGCCGCTCCCAGAAAGAATGTTTACGGCAACGGCAACGGCAACGGCAACGATAACGATAACGATAACGATAAGGTAGCTTGGCGGCGCTTCTGTCGCGGAGGGCGGCTGACGAAATGGAAAGGGCGAGCGGCAAGCTGCGCACCCGGGCTGTTCTGTATCCCAGTTCGTGCGCCTGAAGTGGCAGCAGTAGTGGCTCTCGCCACTCTAGCCTCGTCGGCGTCGGCCGAAGATCGTTATTGGGACGTGAACGGTACGGCTCCTGGATACGGAGGGACCGGCACCTGGAGCACGGGCACCGGCAATCTTGCATGGAGTCCTAACGACGACGGAGTCAGCGGCCCCTACACTTTCTGGGACAACGCGGCGGGCGATACGGCGATTTTGGGGGGAACATCCGGCACCATCACCCTAGGCAACGATATTGCTGCGGAAGGCCTGAGCTTTCAGACGTCGGGCTATGTGGTGACCGACGGCACTCTAACCCTTGTTGGCAGTTCCACAGTCGACGTGGCAACGGGGCAGGGTGAAATTCAGTCGGTTCTTGCCGGCAATAATGGCCTGTCGAAATCTGGAGACGGGACGCTTTTTCTCAACGGGGCCAACACGCTTTCGGGAAGTATCAATATCGGTGCCGGGTCCCTGCTGGTGAACAATGATGCGGCACTGGGGGATGCGGGTAACGGGGTCGCGATGGCTGGCGGGACGACATTGCAGAGTATCGACAATCTTTCCGCGTCGCGTAACGTCACGCTCGGGGACGGATTGGTAACCATCCAGGACGGTGCCGGGTCCGCCATGTTTTCCGGGGCTGGGGATTTGCGGGCCCGGCAGACCAGCCTGACCAACGACGCCAACGACTTCACCGGTCAGGTGTTCTTCGTCGGGGGCGGCAGTTTCACCTCGATTGGCGACCTAGGCGTTCAAAGCGCGCTTGGTGCCGCTAATACGATCGCAAACGGCACTGTCGTCGTATCCGCCGCTGGCGGAAGCGCGGGTGTTGCCAGCTACATCGGGGGTGGTGCCTCGTCGAACCGCAACTGGGAACTGCGCCCGGGCGGTCAGGGTGCCGGGATTCTGCGTAATAACGGTAGCGGTACCCTTAGCCTGAGTGGCGATATCGCCGGCACTGGCACCGGTACCGCGCTTATGCGTTTTCAGGCAAATAGCGGGGATCTTGACCTATCGGGCGTCATCAGCAGTTCAAACGACCGGAGCGTCTATTTCGAGGGCACAGACACGGACCGCACCATCATTCTGTCGGGCGTGAACACCTTCTCTGGCGGCGTGGCGATCAGAGATGTGACAGTCGAGGCCGACAAGCTTTCGAACACGGGCCAGAACAGCGCGCTCGGGACCGGCGCGGATGGTGATCTTTCGATCACCAATGGCAACTTGGTCTATACCGGAAGCGGTGACAGCAGTGATCGAGCGGTCGCACTCTCGGGAACAGTTGGCCTGAGCAATGCAGGTAGCGGCGGACTGGATCTGGCCGGAGATATGACCTTTACCGGTGGTGGCAACCAACTGACCCTGGGCGGCAGTTATGCTGGTATGAACATGCTCTCGGGCTCGATCGAAGGTACCGGCGACCTCGTAATGGATGGCGCCGCAGGCTCGACCTGGATCCTGCAGGCCTCTAACAATTTCACTGGTGCCACGACAATCGAGGGCGGCACGCTCCGCCTTGAGCATGCTGAAGCGCTTGGGTTGAGGTCCCAAGATCTTACGGTAAACGGTGGCACGCTGAACCTGAGCGGTGTGTCGACAACGGTGAGTGCCCTTTCAGGGGCCGGCGGAAGCATCTCGTTGAGCGGCGTCTCTGCGTTGACCGTGGACAGTGATAGTTCGACGACCTTCGCGGGCGATTTCAACGGCTCCGGCGATCTGGTGAAGACCGGGACCGGGACGCTGACCCTGACCGGCGAGAGCACGACAACCGGGGACACGGTGGTAAACGGAGGAAATCTGGCGCTCGATTTTGCTGATGCGGCGGCCCCTCAAAACGATATCGCGTCTTCCGCCTCAACGCTGGTCATGCGCGGTGGCGGCTTGCAGGTCAGTGGCGCAGATGGCGAAACCAACAACCAGCGTTTCGCGGATACCCAAATCGCGGCGGGTAGCAACCGGATCCAGGTTTCTTCCGGCACTGGCGGCGCTGCCAATCTCGATCTTGGCAATATCATCCATTCCGGCGGTCTGATCGACTTCGCCTTACCCAGCACCGGCTCGATCCTCACAAGTACCACCGCCCTGGGCGGGTGGGCCACGGTGAACGGAACCGACTATGCCCAGGTTTCGGGTGGCGAAATCGTGGCAAGGACCGTCTACGCTAACAAAGACGACGCCGGAACCTGGGTCGATGGCGACGTCGTGTCCGATGAAGGCGGCGTGCCTGGAACCGAATATTTCGGGACTGTTTCGACCGACACCGATCTGGGTGGGCTGAAATACACTGTCGCCAATACCAGTACCGTAACGATCGACAATTCGGCGACCCTTGGCGTCGACGGCACGATCATCGTCGCGGATACGACCGGTACGACCCATCACTGGATTACCGGCGGGTCGCTGACCGGCCCCGCAGGCGGCGGGTCGCTTGGCGTTCTTCACAACGGCGCCGGCAACTTCGTCATCCAATCCGACATCACCGATAACAGTGGCGCCGTCGGATTCACCAAGGCCGGTACTGGCGAAGTGCGGCTTACGGGGGATAATACATACACCGGCGCAACGGTTCTGAGCGGTGGGACGCTGCGTATCCAATATGTCGCTGATGCAGGCCAAGCCAGCAGCATCGGGGCGGCGTCGGCGGATGCCACGAACCTCGTACTGGAAAGCGGCAAGTTGATCTACGACGGCAGCGATTCCAGCTCAGATCGCGGCTTTACGCTTGTTAATGGGGGGGCAGAGCGCACGATTCAGGTCAATGGCTCTACCCAGCTCGAATTCTCGGGGCTGGTGACAGGCGCCGAAGATGCCAGCCTGACAAAATACGGCAGCGGGACGCTGGCACTGACCAACGCGGCCAATGACTATACCGGCCAGACCTTGATCACCAGCGGCACGCTTTCGGTCGGCACGCTTGCGGATGGTGGGCAGGCCAGCGGCATCGGGGCTTCCAGTAGCGATGCCTCGAACCTGCAACTGCAAAGTGGCGGTATGCTGCAATATACAGGCGCCACGACGAGCAGCGATCGGGGCTTCCTACTGTCCCAGGGTAATGGCGGCTTCGATGTTAGTGATGCCGCAACCAACCTCACGCTGAGCGGTGTAGGAACTGGGCCGGGTACGCTGATCAAAGAGGGTGCGGGCACCCTGACACTGGCCGGAAAGAACCAGTACAGCACCGGTACGCAAATCAATGCTGGCACCCTGCGTGCTGGCACCTCCGAAGTCTTTGGTACAGCGGGCAGTTTTCTTGGGTACATGGAGATTGGCGCGGCGGGCACGCTGGATCTCAACGGGTTCGATAATGAGGTTGGCGGGCTGCGCGGTGCCGGAACAGTCCAACTGGCCGGTGCCGAGCTGAAAACTACCCGGGGCGGTACATTTACGGGCGCGATCACTGGCGACGGCGCCTTGACCATCGACAGCTGGGCACAGACGCTCAACGGCTGCGCCAGCGACTACACTGGTGTCACGACCGTCCGCAGCAACCTATCCGTTGACTGCATCGCGGATGGGGGTGAATCGAGCAGCATTGGTGCGTCCAGTAACGCCTCCTCTAATCTGGTTCTTGACGGTGGACGGCTAACCTATACTGGAGCAGATGCCACCACTGATCGCGGCATGACGTTGACTGGGGGCGCTGGCACGGTCGACGTCGCACAAGCAGACACGGACCTGGAGTTTTCGGGTGCCATCGTCGGTACCAATGGCTTGATCAAGGAGGGGGCTGGCACGCTGGTCCTGTCCGGGAACAATACGTTTAGCGGAAACACTTTAATTTACAACGGGACGTTGCGTGCGGAGTCGGAGAGCGCGCTTGGCTCAGGAACTGCGCGCATTTCGAATCTAGCGACGCTGGATCTGAACGGATACGACTCAACGGTTGCCGGATTTGAAGGCGCCGGCGATATTCATCTCGGTGATGCCACACTGACTACAAACAGCATCTGGTGGAATACCTTTTCCGGTACAATAAGCGGTACCGGTGGCATCACTAAAGAGCACGGCGGTTTTAGAGGGCAGGCCCTCAGTGGGTGCGACAACAGCTATACCGGCGTGACCCGCATGCAGAGTAATGGGCGGATCAGGGTGGATTGTCTGGCTGATGGTGGCCAGAACAGTGGCATCGGGGCCTCGTCTTCGGACGCCGCGAATCTCATCCTTGACAACGGCCTGCTGGAATACAACGGCAACGGTGGCACGACCGACCGGCTGTTCACATTGGGCTCTGGCGGCGGCGTGCTGCTCGCTAACGGAACTGGCCCCATCACGTTCACCAATACCGGCGCGATGGAATTCATCGGAACCAGTGCGAGTCGCATGCTGACCCTAGCGGGGACGAGCAGCGACGACAACAGTCTTGCCGCGCAGATCAACGACGCAGTCGGCGGTGTGACATCGTTCACCAAGAGTGGAGCCAGTACGTGGATTCTGCGCAACTCTAACAGCCTCTATTCTGGTGTGACGACCATCAGCGGCGGCGTTCTCGGCGTTGACAAGCTCTCTAACGGCGGTCAGGCCAGCAGCATCGGGGCTTCGTCGAACGACGCCTCCAATCTGTTGATCGGTAACAACTCAGTCCTGCGCTATACCGGCGCGGGCGATAGTACCGACCGGCTGTTCACGCTTTCCGAAGGGACGACCTCGATCGAGTCGTCGGGAACCGGCGCCATTCATTTCACTAATACTGATCCCATCTCCTATTCCGGTAGTGGTTCGCGCACCGTTGGGCTTGGCGGCACGAGCAACGGAATGAACACCCTAGGCGGCCAGATCACTGATGGTCCTGGCGGGGCCACTACGCTCGGCAAGAGCGGTTCCGGCACCTGGGTGCTGACCGGGAGCAACACCTATACTGGCAATACCGTGATCAACGATGGCAACTTGGTCGTCGGTGATGGCGGCACGACCGGGAATGCAGGTGCGGGCAATGTTATCGTCAACGCGCCTAGTTCGATCCTGTCCTTCAACCGTGGCGATGCCTTCTCCTTTGAGGGCGCGATCAGTGGACCGGGGACCATTGCTCAAATCGGACAGGGAACCACGCTCCTGACAGCCGTCAGCAACAACATCGGCGCGGCGCGGGTCGAGGCGGGCACGCTGCAGGTTGAGAACGAGTTGCTAACCGCCTCGGTCGATATGCAGGGCGACTCGGCGCTGGTCATTAATGGCACGGTCGGGGCCCCTGGTGGCGACGCCACGGTTCTGACCGGCGATATGGGGGGCAGTACCGTCACGATCAATCCGGGCGGCGTGCTACATGCCTCGGTTGGCCTAGGCGGTGGCAACGATCTCCTTGATGTCCAGGGCCGCATGGAGATCGCCATCGGCAGCACGGCGACACTGGGCGCGGGCGATGACGTTCTGCGGATCGCCGACGGCGCGGTGCTGGATAACGGCGCGGCAGCGCTGGGCTTCAGTGGTGGTGACGGCTCTGATCTTCTGGATATATCGAATTCTGGCGCTATGTCTCTGAGCGAGACGGATTTTGCAGATTTCGAAGCGCTATCCAAAGACCTGTCAGGGACCATGACCCTTTTGGGCGCGCACGACTACGTGGACGGCGTAACGGTTCGGGCCGGTGTTCTGCAGGTAGGTGATGATGCCCAGTGGGCCTCCCTTGCTGGTGATGTGATGAACGACGGTGAACTCGTGTTCAGCCAAGCGGCAGATACATCCCTCGCCGGCGACGTTTCCGGAATCGGGGCGGTCATGCAGTTCGGGAGCGGCAAGCTCATCTTGAACGGGACCAATTCGTACGATGGCGTGACGAATGTGGCATCCGGGTCGCTGTTCGTCATGGGCGACCAGAGCGACGCGACCGGTGCGACTACTGTCGCCAATGGCGCACTGCTGGGCGGTTCGGGCACCATCGGTGGCGATGTCGCGGTGCTGTCCGGTGCGACACTGGCCCCCGGTGCAGACGCGGCAAACACGGGAACCCTGAAAATCAATGGCGATCTTGAGCTGGCATCGGGCACGATGCTTGCTTTTAACTTCGGCCAGGCGGGGGTGGTCGGGGGGGCGTTTAACGATCACGTCGTGATCGGCGGCGATCTGACTCTCGATGGCAATCTCGATGTAACCGAAACACCCGGCGGAACTTTTGGGCCGGGCATCTACCGGCTGCTGAGTTACGGCGAGACGCTGACGGATAACGGACTAAACGTGGCCTCGCCCGACTATTCGGTGCAAACCTCCGTTGCTAATCAGGTCAATCTAGTGAGCTCCGATGGACTCGCGCTGAGCTACTGGGACGGAGATGTGGGCCCGCACGCGAACGAGCAGATCGACGGCGGTGACGGGACATGGCTGGCCGCGACCGGCCGCAACTGGACCGATGAGACGGGCCTGTACAGTGCTGGTTTCGACAATGGCAGTTTCGCGATCTTCGCAGGTAACGCGGGAACCGTCACTGTGGACAACACTGGTGGCGCGGTCATGATCGCGGGTATGCAGGTGGCGACCGATGGCTACCGGTTTGAGGGCGACGAGATCTCCCTGAACAGCGCAGCAAATATCCGTGTTGGCGATGGATCGGCGGCTGGTGCGGATTATAGCGCGACCATCGCGGCTAACCTGGCCGGTATGGGCGAACTCGTGAAGACGGACCTCGGGACACTAGTTTTGGATGGTGCGAACACCTACACAGGTGGTACGACGATTAACGGCGGGACGGTACAGATTTCCAGAGATGAAAATCTGGGGGCCGGTGGTACTGGCGTGGAAGTTGAGGATGCGACTCTTCGAAACACGGGAGCGATCTCGACAGCACGCGGCATGGTGCTGAAGGGGACGGAGGCTACATTCGACGCACAGGCCGATCTTTTCCTTACGGGCACCGTTTCGGGGGTGGCCACCCTTCGGAAGAGGGGGGCTGGAACGCTGACTTTGAGCAGCACTAATAGCTATAGCGGTGGAACCGAGATTGGCGATGGTGTGGTGTCTGTTGCGCAGGACGCGAACCTCGGGGCCGCCGGAACCAGTGTGTCGCTAGATGGCTCGACCCTACGCGCAACGGGTGCATTCAGCTCTGGCCGCGTGGTTTCGCTGGGCGCTGGCGGCGGAACGCTGGATACGCAGGCGGATCTGTTCCTGACATCGGCCCTTGAAGGGGCAGGCGCGCTGACGAAGACCGGCACGGGCGATCTGACGCTGTTAGCCGATAGTGCACATATTGGTGGCACAGCAATTCAGGGAGGCAGGCTGCAACTGGGCGCCGGCGGAACTGGCGGGATGGTTTCCGGCGATGTTTTGAATGACGGTGTGCTAGCGTTCAACCGCTCCGATGACTTGGTATTCGCTGGGCTGGTTTCGGGCGCGGGTGCGTTAGAGCAATCCGGCGCCGGCGCCGTGGTTCTAACGGCAGATAACGACTATGGCGGTGCGACAGATGTTCTGGGCGGACAGCTCTTCGTCAACGGCGATCAATCTTCGGCGACCGGTACCACTACCGTATTCGGCGGCGCTACGTTGGGCGGCATGGGAACGACCGGCGGCGACGTATTGGTGGACAGCGGCGGTTCGCTGGCGCCCGGTGGCATGTCTGACCAGCCAGGGACGCTGCATATCGGTGGTGACTTGCGCCTTGATCCGTTAGCGAGCCTCTCATACAGCTTCGGCCAGGCCGGTGTCGTGGGCGGTGCCTATAACGATCACACGGTGGTTGCGGGTGATCTTGTCCTCGACGGTGACATCCAGGTGGTTCGGTCGTCTGGTGGTGATTTCGGTCCGGGGATCTACCGCGTGGTCAGCTATGATGGGGCGCTAACTGACAATGGTCTAACAACCTCCTCCCCGGATCACCATGTCCAGAGCAGTATTGCGAGCCAGATCAACCTAGTCAGCACAGGCGGGCTGCAACTGCGATACTGGGATGGCTCGGTTGTGCCCGAGCGCGACAACAGTGCGATTGATGGCGGCGATGGTGTATGGCGGCTTGTTGGCGATCCGAACTGGAGCGAATCGACTGGAGATCTCAACGGTCAGTACTATAACGGTTCCTTCGCCGTCTTCGCCGGTCGTGCCGGTGATGTCGAGACGAATGATGACTCGGGCGAAATTCATGCCGCGGGGCTACAGTTTGCGACGGATGGCTATACCATTCGGGGCGATGGCCTAACCCTTGATGGCACGGAGGCGGTCATCCGGGTCGGCGATGGCACGCTTGAGGGAGCGGAATTCACAGCGACACTCAATGCCGGTCTTGGCGGTGACGCTACGCTAGTCAAAACCGATCTCGGCTCGCTGATTCTTGGTGGCAATAACAGCTATAGCGGTGGAACGACGATCAATGGCGGCACACTGTCAGTGTCGTCGGATGCCAATCTGGGGGCCTCTGATGGTGGTGTTCTTCTGAACGGTGCCACTCTGCGGACAACGGCGAATATGGAAACCAGACGGACGACGACCCTAGCCGGCCTTGGCGGCACGATCACGGTGGAGGCGAACCTGCACCACGCTGGGATGATTTCCGGTGACGGTGATCTCGTGAAGGCGGGTGCAGGAACGTTGTTCCTGTCCGCTGACAACAGCTATGGCGGCGCGACGAATGTCAGTGACGGCACGTTGATTATCAACGGTGACCAGACGACGGTAACCGGTGAGACGCTCATCCAGAATGGCGCGACCATTGGCGGTGTCGGAACAATTGGTGGGGATCTCGCACTTCTTGGCGGAGCCACATTAGCACCGGGCGCCGCAATGGGCGAGGCCGGAACGCTGACGGTTGAGGGTGACCTGACAATGGCCCAGGGGGCGCGACTGACCTATGACCTGGGAGCCGCCAATACTGTCGGCGGTTCGCTAAATGACTTGACACACGTCAAGGGCGATCTGACTTTGGATGGAACGATCGATGTCACCGAGACGGATGGCGGCGTGTTCGGGCCGGGCATTTATCGGCTTTTCAACTACGCTGGTGGGCTGACGAATAACGGCCTAACGCTGGGAGCTCTTCCCGCGTCCGATGTTCGCGTGCAGACGGCTATTGACAATCAAGTAAACCTGGTCGTGTCGGATGGTATAGCGTTCAACTTCTGGGATGGTTCTACTCCGGGTTTCGACGGCTCCATCGGAGGCGGGAGCGGCGTCTGGCATATGGCGCCTGGAGAAGAAAGCTGGACCGATAGTGACGGAGCTCTGAATGCCGGTTTTTCGAACGGGGCCTTCGCTGTCTTCGGCGGCGAGAAGGGAGTCGTCAGCGTCAGCAATGACTATGGCCAGGTCGAAGTGGCCGGTATGCAGTTCCTGACGGATGGCTACGTGATTGACGGCGACAGCCTGAGTTTGGCGGGTATGTCTCCGGCAGTGATCCGTGTGGGGGATGCGACCGAGGACGGTGCCAACATCACTGCGACCATCGCGGCGGTTCTTAAGGGGAGCATAGGGCTAGTAAAATCTGACCTTGGCACGCTGATCCTGACGGGTAACAACACCTACTCCGGTGACACGGCGATTAACAACGGAATCTTGTCGATTTCCTCGGATGAAAATCTCGGTGCGGCCGATGGCAGCCTGAGCCTTGAAGGCGGCACCCTGAAAACTACCTCCAGTTTTGCCACGGACAGGCAGCTTGTGGTGGCCAGCAACGGTGGTATCTTAACTGATGGTGAAACCTCTCTCGACTGGGGAGGGGTGTTCACCGGCTCGGGAGAGCTATCGAAGCTGGGTGATGGTACGCTGAAAATCTCGGGCGCCAACAACGACTTCTCGGGCACATTTGGCATCACCGGCGGCACGGTCAACGTTGCAACGAACCTGTGTGGGACGACCGTGGTCGAGAGTGGTGGGCGCCTAGGGGGTAACGGAACCGTCTGTGAGCTTCACAATGAGGAGGGCGGCATCGTCGCGCCAGGCGAAAGCATTGGTACGTTAACCGTGACGGGCGACTATGAAGGGTCGGGTGGGACGCTTGAAATTGAAGCAGAGCTCGGTGAGGACGGAAGTCCTGCCGACCGACTGATCGTTGGCGGCGACACCTCGGGTATGACCAAGGTGCATGTTATTACGCTTGATGATACCGGCGCGCAAACCGATGACGGCATCAACATCGTCGAGGTTGGCGGCAAGTCGGAAGGCACGTTTGAGTTGCTGGGTGACTACGTGTTTGAAGGACAACCAGCTGTGGTTGGCGGTGCCTATGCCTATCGGCTCTACAAGGGCGGCGTGTCCTCCCCAACTGATGGCAATTGGTATCTTCGGTCCGCTCTGCTGGATGGTGCCGATTCTGGACGCCCTCTCTACCAACCGGGCGTTCCAATCTACGAAAGCTACGCAGCGACCTTGCAGCAGTTCAATCGTTTCAACACGTTGCAACAGCGTGTCGGTAACCGTATGTGGGGGGCGCCCCAGGTCGGGACTTCAGACGCCACTCCTTTGGATGGTGATGGCATGTGGGTACGCATCGAGGCAACGCAGTCTGACCTTGATCCTAAGGCGTCTACCAGCCAGGCGGTTGGCGATATCGATACTTGGAAAATTCAGGCAGGTGTCGATGGGGTGGTTGGGAAATATGAAGCTGGCCAGTTCGTGGGTGGAGTATTCGCCCAATACGGCACGATCTCATCTAGCATCGCCTCACCATACGGTTACGGAAGCATCGATTCGACCGTCTATGGCCTGGGTACGACCCTTACCTGGTATGGCGACAACGGCTTCTACGCGGACGGGCAGGCACAGCTGACATGGTCTGACAGCGATCTTCGATCTTCGACAGCAGGAATCGAGCTGGCCGAAGGTAACGGCGGAGACAGTTATGGCCTTAGCATTGAGGCAGGCCAACGGATCGAGGTCAGTGAGAACTGGTCATTGACTCCACAGCTGCAACTTACCTATAACTCGGTTCGTTTCGATGACTTCGAGGATAAATTCGGAGCAGATGTCTCGTTAGATAGTAGCGAAAGTCTCACCAGCCGAATTGGCGTCGCTGCCAATTACGATGTCAAATGGCAGGGTGAAAATGGCAGTACGAACCGGGTCAATGTCTATGGCATATCGGATCTACTTTATGAATCCGATGGGACGTCAGATATTAAGGTGTCGGACGTCACGTTTTCTCAAGCAAGCGACTCTCTCCATGGCAGCATCGGCATGGGTGGCGCAATAAGCTGGGATGACGATAAGTACTCAATCTATGGTGAGGCTCGTGTGAACACTAGTATGGAGAACTTCGGAGACAGCAATATGATAAGCGGCACATTCGGAGTACGGATGCGCTGGTGAACTTAATTATATCCGCCATCGTGCTACTACGAAGCTCTGTGATGGAACCGCAAGTCACGCACAAGGGGTGTAACAATAAGGCATTCCCTTGCGCTTCAACGAGCATTAAAAAATGAAACAGGAAAATCTCATGCGTTATCTTTTGGTCGCTTTAATCGGCATTCTGCCATCTGCAACTACAACTGCCCAAGAAGATACCCAAAAGCAGAGGCCCACCTCTCTATCTGAAACATATGACAGCTGGACAGTGCAATGTGCCAATCAACAGCAAGGGGAGAGTATGCTGCGAGTATGCCAAATGTCACAGAAATTGTGGCAGCAGGATACCGGGCAACGAATACTGAGCTTTGCCATCGGCAAGGCGGAGGCCGCTACAAAGGCGACTCTTGTTCTGCCGTTCGGTTTGCTTCTTTCAGAGGGGGTTCGTGTGAAGATCGCCGAAAACGAGATACTGGGCGCTGACTATCGTACGTGCTTACCGGCTGGCTGTGTGGCGGAATTCGAACTCAGCGATGAGGTCATTGGAGAACTGGAAGGCACTGACGTGGCAAGTGTTGTCATGACAGCTATTTCCGGTCAAGAAGTAGTAACCGATGTCTCACTCGAAGGCTTCTCGGCCGCCTATCAGCGGCTGATTGAGCTCACAGAAAGCGTCTGAGCAAACAAATCACCTGCCTTATTAGGGCAGCGCTGTACAACCCCCACTGGAGTTTTGCCTGAGCAATCCCGGTGGGGCACCTTACCCAGGAGAACGAGGAGCAGCGCCAGCAGTCGGCGAAGATCATAGGGGTTATGATGTTTGGCCGCGGCACGGTGATCCTGTCCAGTAACAATGGGCACCTTCAGAAGGTAATACGCTACGTTGAGGTGAACCATGGCAAGATCGACCACACCCAGAAAAATGTTCTAAAACTTGGTCCTTAAACTGACTGCTACACTACGGGGATCGCCATAGGTATTGTAACTGTTTAGCCCGCCAATTCGGGCGTAGTAACGGCGGTCTGTTAGGTTGTTTACCGCTAGTGCCACGCTGGTATTAGCGGACAAATCATAGCCCAGTTGGGCATTAAAAATAGCGTAACCACTGCCTTCTCGGACACCTTCCTCGCCGGTACCGTCAATCGCTGAGTTGGCGATCATGCCAGTACTGATTCGCCAGGGCGAGCCGCCTGGGCGGTAAGTGCTGTACAGTTTAAGTGAGTGCTCTGGCTCGAACAGTGAGAACTGTTCACCGTTCCTGTTCTGGTCGACTTCGTACTGGCTGGTCAGGTACGTGTAACCAGCTGTCAGGTTGAGGTTCTCCATCGGGCTGCCGCTGATTTCAATCTCGGCCCCTTCCACAACGACTTCGCCCGCTGCCAGAAATGAGCCAGGGTTGTCGAGGTCACGGTAGGCGCGATTCACGTCCTGAGTACGAAAAACCGCAGCACTATACCGTAGTTGGGATTCATTCAATTGACCTTTGATTCCCAGCTCAACTTGCTTACCTACGCGTGGCTCCAGCGTCTCTCCGGTAACCTTGGTTTGAGACTGGGGCATAAAGATGTCGGCATAACTGGTGTAGGCAACAAGTTGTGGAGTGATTTGATAGATCAGACCGCCTGAGGGGGTGAAGGTATCTCTTTCGCGGCCGCTTGTTTCCCATTCCGTGGGCGTTGAAGGAGAAACATATCGACCAGAGTCGGTAAAGTTACTGAGTCGGCCGCCTATCACGACGGTAAGACGATCAATGGGCGAAAGCCGCAATTGAGAGTAAATACCCTGTTGTTCAGTTTCATATCCCCAGCCCATATTGTAGGGCCTGACACTGTTTTCAGGCACTAGGTCGGGCCGCCCAAGCGGAATATCTTCAACGGTGGAGTAGGCGCCATAAAGCGTTTTGCCACTATAGCGCTCGTAGTTGAAACCAATCGTTGCTTCGTGGTTTCTTCCCAATAGAGCAAACGGGCCAGTGGCGAAGATATCCAGCGACTCTCGCTGTGATTCGTCATCCCACCCCCTACGTGTGTAACTGTCTATATTGCCTGTATCGGGATCGACGCCAGTGCTCGGGTAGGCATCATTTAGATACCAGTCACTTTGGGAATGGCCCACTAACGCCTTGAGAGTCCAACCGTTGCTTAGGTAGTGTGCCCCCTCAAGGCCGAAGGTGGTCATTTGGGTATCGTAGGTGGCCCAGGAGGGTGTGGGATTGGTGGATCTGGGGACATCAAGGAGTCGGCCATCGGTATAAGCGGGCAGCCCGGAGAAAGGGCTGGTCTCACTGTCTTGGGTGGCCGCATAAAACGAGAGAGTCGTTGACGGGGTAATATCATAATCCAACGTGCCGTAGAAAAAGTACTTTTGGGCATCAGCACCGTCGTAGAAAAATTCACGATCTTGGCCTGAGACCACGATTCGACCTCTCAGATCACCTGCCGCATCAAGCGGCGCGCCAACGTCCAGCTCGGCCCGTTGATTCGCCCATGAGCCATACGTTAGCGCCGCGTTAGCCTGCGCTTCACTGGGCGCTCGCTTGCGAACAAAATTGACGGTGCCGCCGGGCTGGCCCGAGCCTTGAAACAAGCCCGCTGGCCCACGCAGAACCTCTACGCGATCAAACATCGCCAAGTCGTATTGTTGGGTGGCGTTCAACCCGCCAAAGGCGGGCACGCCGTCGTAGCTTGGCTCTAGAAAATAGCCGCGTGACCTGATCTGAGATGTGGCGCCGTCCCAGGGAGTCACCGTCACGCCAGTGACCTGTTCCAGCGCCTCTTCGACGCTTTGCAGGTTTTGATCTTCGATCCTTTGCTGGGTAATCACACTCACCGAATAGGGTATTTCCATGGCAGGCACGGCGCTCTTGCCGCCTACCGTTAGCACCGGCGCGGTGTAGCGGCCGCTTCCTTCTGTAGTGGCTTCTCTGTAAGCGTTTACCGTAATGGGCGGCAAGGCGTTGGAAACACGACTGGATTCGTCTGGGTCGGCTTTGGCGGCGCCAGCCCAGCAAACAAAACCTAATGCGGTGCCGATGAATGACAGCTTGGGCACGCTTGACGATGGTGACTTGGTTAACAAAAGACTATAGGTCGAGTCGCTATGCACGAGGGCTCTTTTTTTCATGACATTGGGGCCTTAGTTCGGTAATCAGGAAGGTGTTAAAAGTGGTGTTATTTTCTTATTTTTGATTATGTTATAACATTTCTTTTAAAAGGGGTTGGAATATTTAAAAAAATGACTATCAGGTAACGTCAGTGTTATCTGTGGGCAGGCCCATGCGTTGAGAGAGCAGTCGCACGCGTTCTATGAGATCTTGGGTTACAGTCAGGAAAAGACTCGAGCGGTTTTTTATAAGAAAAGGTCGCCACCAAACGCCGCTTAAATATCGAACAAAACCGTTAACCAAGCGCGGCACCCAGTGCCCTTGCCTCCGCACCAACGGCACTGAGGCGTTATCGCTTGGATTCGATGCTTTTCCAAACCAGCCCAGCCAGCGTAATCACCAATACGGCGAACAGCACGGCGGCGCCCGTCGAATCCAGCACCTGCAGGGTCAGGCCCGAAACGACCAGCCAGAGCGCTGGAATAATGGCGGCAATCCATAGGCCGAACCCCCGGAGTATGATAAGCACTAGGCCCAGCGTGGTCACCGCTGTGGGGTCGGCATGTATGCCGAACACTTCTGCTTGATACCAGGCGCCGCCGCTTAGCGGCGCCATCAGCGGCATTAGCAGTGGCATGAATATCAGGCCGAAGAGGGTGATGGCTATACCTATAACAACCGGCGGGTGTGTTGCGCGTGGTGCGTTATCCATTCCCCATCCGGTTAGCGCCATCAACACCAGCAGCACGGCCTGGGCGATGAACGCGTCGCCAACATAGCCCCCGGACCAGTTGAGCTCTGTATAGCGCTGAATGAAAAATGCGAGGCAACAAAGGCCCAAAGCGGGACGGGTAGCAGGCAGTCTTCGTAAGAATCCTAGCTACGTTGTTGCGTCCGATACTCAGTAGGACTGACACCTGTCTCTGCACGAAAGCGGTTGCTGAAATGGCTGCTGGATCCAAAACCGCAGCGTAGTGCGATCTCGGTCATATTAAGTAATGTCTCCGTCAGCAAGTATTGCGCCCGGATAAGACGACGGTGCAACACATAACGATGTGGTGGGTAACCAGTGGTCTGTTTGAACATCCGGGAGAAGTGGTAATCACTAAGGCCAGTGACGCCCGCCATGCCTGTCAGCGTGAGAGGTTGGTTCAGGTGATGCTCAATGAACTCCACCACTCGTTTTAATTGCCACGTAGGCAGCCCACCGGTTGGGCGCAGAGTTGGCAGTCGGCGCTGGCTATAGTGGCGTAGGGTGTGTATTAATGCCGTTTGGGTGGCGGAATCCAGCGCTAGTTGATCTAGCGGGTCTTGCCAGTTGCTCTGGCCAAGGGTGGTGCAAAACAGCTGAGTGAGCAGGGCATCCTGGGCAAAGTCGATTTCGTCCAGTTGCACGCTTCGGCCATCTTTATCCCATACCTGTTCGATCAACTGACTCAGGTGAGTGTCGCTGAAATAGAAATGCATTAGTGAGATAGGCCCATGCACGTCCCAACTGGTGACCATGTTGGCGGGCATTAAACACACGCTATTGCTGGTCTCGCTGGCAATGGTTTGTGATCCCTGCCTGCGTAGGGAGTTCTCCGCGCCGTTCAGATAAACGCTCAGAGTGTGGTGGTTTGAGTGAATTCTCTCAATACGATCTTCGTGATTACTCCAACGAGCCAGCGCCATGCCATTTTTTAGCTGGGTGCTACTCACTAGACGCGCCTGCGTCTGTTTCATCCTGGGGTAGTGGCACAAAGTATCGGTGAACATGGGCGGCTCCTGGGAACTGCATTAACAGTACTCAGGCTCAGCACGAAACTCAATCCAGCGAACCATTCAACCGCAAGAATAGACAAACTGCGCAATTGCGGGCAAGCCAGCCGACCGGAGTGAGCCGACACTATGCTTGGCACTAACGACTCTGGGAATGGCAAGTCATGAATAGCTTTTTGTATATCTCAACGGTTCTGATCTGGGGCTCGACCTGGCTGGCTATTGCCTGGCAAGTGGGCGGCGTGGCGGTGCCGGTCTCTGTATTCTATCGTTTTCTCATCGCCGCGCTGGTGTTGTTGGCCGGGCTTGCGCTGTTTCGCAGGCGTCAGGCTCTGTCAGTTAGAGATCATCTTTTTTGCCTGTTGCAGGGTGGCTGTGTGTTTGGTCTGAATTTCTACTGCTTCTATACCGCTGCGGGTTATCTACCCAGTGGCCTGATTGCCATCCTGTTTTCGATGTCGATACTGTTTAATGCGGCCAATGGCTACCTGTTCTTTCGTACACCAATTCCTCGGGTATTTTACTTGGCTTTGGCCCTTGCTCTGCCGGGCATGGCGCTGATTTTCTGGCAGGATCTGGTCACAGTTGAGGCTACGTTGGAACTGCTGGGCGCCATTGGATTGACGTTGCTGGGTACCTACGGGTTTTCGCTGGGTAACATGGTGTCTGTCAGGCACCAGAGATGCGGTCTGCAAATCAATACCACCAACGCCTTTGCCATGCTGTATGGGGGGATGTTGATGGGGTTGATTGCCTGGGCTCAGGGAGCCAGTTTCAGCTTGCCAGCGGAACCGATATATCTAGGTGCCCTGGTTTATTTAGCAGTAATAGGATCGGTGGGAGGCTTTGGTGCCTACTTTATGCTGGTTGGCCGTATTGGTGCCAGTAAAGCGGCCTACGCTACCGTACTGTTTCCTTTGGTTGCGCTGGCACTATCAACAGTATTCGAGGGTTACCAGTGGCATGCGGATACACTTATAGGGTTAGCAATGATTGTGAGTGGCAACCTGCTGATGTTTAATGCCCATCGTTTGGTCTGGCGGTGGCGGCAGCCTGTTTAGTGGCTAATAAAGAGGGCACTGCATTTCAGTTGCTGTGGTTGGATGTTACGACACTGTGCTTCAGGTATGCCTCAAAGCCGGATCCCAGGAAGGAACTGTGGGCCTTCTATTTATATGCAGCGAAAATAGGCTACTTAGCCCGACTGCTGAAAGTGCCTTCTCAGCTTATCCCGGTATTCAATCAATCGGGGTGGGCATGGGGGCGGATACTAAAACCCTTGTTTCTTGGGACTTAATTAAGTGGGCTGACATCGTCCTGGTGATGGAGAAGAGCTACTGAAGGGGAGTCGGCTAGTCTGTCAGGATATTCTCGCTCACTATGAATTTATGCAGCCCGAACTCATCAAATTACTCAAAGAAAGAGTCCAGGGGATGTGCGATTATCTTCAGTCGAAACATAGCGAGGAGCTAGGCTAAGCGTGGTACGCAGCCTATTTGCCTTCGCGTCAACGGCACCGGTGCTGCGACGTTATCGCTGAGCGCTGATGCTTTTCCAAACCAGCCCAGCCAGCGCAATCACCAATACGGCGAACAGCACGGCGGCGCCTGTGGAATCCAATACCTGCAACGTTAGGCCTGAAACGACCAGCCAGAGCGCTGGAATAATGGCGGCAATCCATAGGCCGAACCCCCGGAGTATGATAAGCACTAGGCCCAGCGTGGTCACCGCTGTGGGGTCGGCATGTATGCCGAACACTTCTGCTTGATACCAGGCGCCGCCGCTTAGCGGCGCCATCAGCGGCATTAGCAGTGGCATGAATATCAGGCCGAAGAGGGTGATGGCTATACCTATAACAACCGGCGGGTGTGTTGCGCGTGGTGCGTTATCCATTCCCCATCCGGTTAGCGCCATCAACACCAGCAGCACGGCCTGGGCGATGAACGCGTCGCCAACATAGCCCCCGGCCCAGTTGAGTTCTGCATAGCGCTGCATGAAAAACGCGACGGCGACGAAGGCCCAGAGCGGGGCGGGTAGCAGGCAGGCGATTCGCATGCGGTGTTTCAGCGCCAGCACAAGGATGGCAGCGCCGAGTGCGAGGGTCAGCAGATGCAGCGGCCAGAAGGTTTCGCCCATGCGCTCCAGCAGGCGAAAGTAAACATCTGCCGTGAAAGGAATAAAGTCCTGCAACTGGTAGCTCGTCCACTCGTTCATAGCGACTCGATATACGCGGTCATCCGCTGCCTGGCATTGGGCGAGGGCATGGGGGAGTGGCCAGCGCGCATGTTCTCGCGCATATGCTCGACCTGGGTGGTGGCGGGTATCGCACACGTTATCGCTGGGTGGCTGACGATAAACTTCAGCAGGAAGTCCGCCCAGGTTGTGCAGCCGCACTCCGTCTGCGCCCATTCGGGCAATGGCACGTCACGGCGCTTGAGGTTCTTGAACAGGCTGCCGCCATCGTAAGGTCGATTGGCGATCACGCCGATGCCCCGCTCTTCTGCCAAGGGCAGTAGCCGGTTTTCGGCCTCGCGGTGGGTGATGTTGTAGGTGAGCTGAACGAAGTCGATATCTGCTGATGTCATGATCTGCTCGATCTCGCTGTGGCGGCGCCCGTGCGAGGTGGTAATGCCGACATGGCGGATGATGCCTTCAGCTTTCATTTCCTGCAGCGCTGCCAGGTGCTCGCGCCAGTCGGTCAGGTTGTGTACCTGCACCAGATCGAACTGCTCCACCTTCCAGCGCTCTTTCAGCTCGGCCACCTGCTCGCGGGCGGAACCACCGGCGGGGCTCCAGACCTTCTCAGCGGCAAACAGGCTCTCGGGCGTGCCCAACTGCTGTAGGGCATAGCCCATCACGTCCGGCGCCGAGCCATACATGGGCGAAGAGTCAATCAGGCCGCCGCCATGCTCAAAGAATGCCTTGACCACCTCAGTGCGGGCATCGAGCAACTCAGGGTCGTTGCCGACATTGAACGTGCGCCAAGTGCCCATGCCAATCACGGGCAGCTTTTTGTCCGTGCCCGCAAATGCCTTCTGACGCATCCCGCCCGTGTTGGCAAAAAGCGCGGCATGGTTGGGAGCGCCATGGCGGCGAGCGTGGCACCGATGAGCGTAAGGCTTTGTCTGCGCGTGATGCGATGCTTGATGCGAGGGTTCATAGCGGACGTTCCTTCAGGTTCTTTTGCACCGGCACCGTGGCTGCCAATACCAGCACAAAGCAGGTCAGCACAAATACCTTATTCACAAACCAGTTGGTACGCCAGATCGACCACTCAGGGTCGGCGAGAAAACGCACGAACAACGTGCCGATGATGAGAATCTCAATGACGGACATGCCCACCGCCAATGCCCGTGTATAGCGGGGCCGTGCGAGCAGCGCCCAGCCTAGCCAGATGTGTGCCAGCGGCCATAGATCCCAATAGATATAGCGTGCCCAGGGCTCTCCGTATGCCAGCGCGTAGCCAATGGGAAACAAGTATTTGATAAACAGCGTCCACGCAGCGAGGATAAACAGCAGGTGGGCAAGAAAGCGGATCCAGCCGTTTGGTTGTGGGGCGGGCAGTAACATGACATCGCTCCAGTGCTGGGCCGTTAATGGCGCCTCCTCATACCATCTTCAAAGACTGCTTGCGCGTTGGCGGGGGATAGGCGGCGTCGATTTGTGCTAGGTCATCTTCGTCGAGTCTGACCTTATCTGCATCAAAGTTCTGTTTGAGATGCTCCAGATTCACGGCTTTAGGAATAACTATCACGCCGGGGTGACGCAGTGCCCAGGCGAGGGCGACTTGCGCGGTGGTGGCGCTGTGTTTGTCGGCGATACGTTGCAGAGCGGCGTCATGCAGTAGCGCGCCGCCTTGACCTATGGGGCAATAAGCCATGAGCGGCATGTGTTGTTGTGCCTGCCAGGGCAGCACGTCGTATTCAATGCCGCGCGCTTCAGGGTTATAGAGCACCTGATTGGTGGCGCAAGCGGGCGCGTCAAGCTCTGCCAAGTCGTCAAGGTCAAAGTTCGACACGCCCCAGCGCAGGATCTTGCCTTGTTCGCGCAGCCGCTCAAACGCTTCCACTGTTTCGCTCAGCGGGTACTGGCCGCGCCAGTGCAGCAGGTAAAGATCGATAGTCTCGGTGCCTAATCGGCGTAGGCTGCGCTCGCAGGCGGCTTGTACACCCTTGGCGCTGGCGTTGTGCGGATAGACCTTGCTGACGAGATATACCTCATCGCGCCGGTCATGAATCGCTTGGCCAACAATTTCTTCAGCGCCGCCCTCGGCATACATCTCGGCGGTATCGATCAGCGTCATGCCCAGGTCCAGCCCTTCACGCAGCGCGCGCACCTCTGCCTGCCGTTGCCCGGCGTTCTCGCCCATATGCCAGGTGCCCTGGCCGATACGGGGTACGCTTTCGCCGCCTAGTTCGATCGTCTGCATGTCTCACTCTCCTGTTGCGAGGCTGTTCCGACTCAGGTTCATTAAACGCAGGCAATACCAGCCCTGCCACCAACAGCCGTCTTACCGAATCAATCGCCATCTGGGCAACATAAAGCAGCGCACCAAAACCGACCAGTACCAGCACGTGGGTCCATCAGAGCGAGTAGGTCATGCCATTAGCGGCGCCACAAGCAGACCTCCAGCCAGCCATACCGTCGCAATAACGACAAAACCTCGTAGTACCCAAGTGCCGGCCCCTGCGCCGCCGCCATGGTCATGATGATGTTCATGCCCCGAATCAGCATGCTTGGCGCGATACCAGAAAAACACCAGAACCGCGGATATCGCCAGGAATATCAGGTTGAGTATAAAACCGTAGTCCACCTTGAAATGGTCGCGTTCCGTGGCCGTTTGCACCGTGCCTGCATCCGGCAGCATGCCAAATGCTGCGAAGCCGTAATGCATAATCAGGGAAGCAAATACCAGTCCGCTAAGTAGCAACGCTAGAATATACAGCGACATCTTCCAGCCATAATATTGCGCATTAATTCTCAGAACCGGCAGTACCACCAAATCCGAAAAAATAAAGGCCATGACGCCCGCGAAGCTAACGCCGTTACCAAATAGCACCGCCGCTAAAGGGATATTTCCCATGGAACCGATAAAAGTGAAAAAGGCAGCAAAAGGGCCGATTAAGGTCTGAGCCAGCAGAGAGAGAAAGCCCGGATCACCTTCTGTCTGGCCTGCACCGGGGAAAAGCCCATGGAAGAAGCTTTCAGGCACGAAGGCGGCAATCACGCCAGCAACGGTAAAACCGATCAATACATCCTTCCATACCATCTGCCATTCCATGACATAGGTCATGCCGATCTGCTGCCAACCCTCACTGCTGGTCAGTTTAGACTTCCAGCTCTTCTGTTCACCGCCATGCTGATGTTCTTCATCATTCTTATCAAGCCGATCTCTGGCCTGTTGGATAAGCTTTTTGGGATTGGTGACTCGAATGAAAAGCCAGCCAAACAGTATCAATAAGATACCGCCAATATATTCAGCCACCACGAACTGCCAAGCAAGGAAGATCGAAATGACGATACCCAGCTCAATCACCAGATTGGTGGAGGCGAGAAGAAACGCAATGGAAGGCGCTAACCCGGCCCCTTTCTGGAACAGGCTGCGCGTGGTGGCCAATGCGGCAAAGCTGCAAGAACTCGAGATAAAACCAAAGAAGGTACCTAGCGCCATACTGCGCGGGCCGGTTTTACCCATGGCTTTTTGCATACGTTCCTTCGTTACAAGCACTTGTATCAGGCTGCTGATGATATAACCCAGCACGAATGCCCAAAGGGCCATCCAGAAAAAACCGGTGCTGGTCAGCGCTGCCTGGTGCCAGAGACTGAAAAATTCCATATTAGCTCCGGTGGGTTAAACGCAGACGAGGTACTAGAAAAGCTAGCAGGGATTCGCGGAGTCAACAAAGGCGCCTACCGCTTGCAACGTTTTCTTCAGAGGGCCTTCATCCCGGCTCATATCCCATCAATTGAGTGCGTTTAGGCTCTTACCCCAAAATCTGCGGATTGAGCTGCCAGGTACTCCAGGTGAGAGCGCAGGCCAGGCTCACCCAGGCGAGGTAAGGCGCAAGCAAAACGCCAGCCAGTGGTTTGAGGCGCCAGAACATCATCAAAGTAATCAGTATCAACGCCCACAGCACCACCGTGCCGAGAAAGGCAATAGCACCCAACTGCCAGACGAAGTAGAGCCAGCTCCATAACGCATTTAGTGCCAGTTGCACTACAAATACTATCAACGCTGGCCGCGCATTTGGCTCGCGCCAAGCAAGCCAGGCGGCGATGCCCATCAGCCCATAAAGCGTTGTCCACATCGGCCCGAATAGCCAGGCCGGCGGCGCCCAGGCGGGCTGCTGGAGCGTTTCGTAGAAGGCGGCCGCATTGACAGAGGCGATAGCGCCAATGGCGGCGGCGAGGTAGGCCAGCACCAGCCAACCGATGAGGCCTTTGGTCTGTTGACTGCGGGAGAGCTCACGCATGAATGTTCCTAGCTAGGTTTGTGAAAAATGCTACAAGGGTAGTGCAGGGTGGTGAACTCGGCCATGAAGGTTGACGGTCGCGATGTCTGGATGACATCAAGAGCACTAAGCAGCCTGAGGTTACTGGGCACTTACGAAATTGTGCCGGTGCGCGCGGCGTTAAACGCTACTTTTGCGTGGTGACCAACACACTAGTATTTCCTCAGGACCAAATCATTCCGCCCAAAAGACTGAAGTGATGTTATTCGATTGGCAGGGTGGTTGCTTGAGAACGGGGCGATGTCGCTTCTGCTATTGGCGCTGAGCAGACATTAGAGGACATGTTATGCAATTTATCGTCAACATTGATGTGCAAGATATTAACAAGGCAATTTCCTTCTACGAGCGCGGGCTCGGTTTGCAACTCATTCGGCGACTATTTGGCGATACGGTTGCAGAGATGGGCGGAGGGCCTGCCCCCATTTACTTAATTGAGCAGCCTGATGCGAGCGCTGTTGCCCCTCGCACCTCTATCCGGCGCGACTACAAGCGCCATTGGACGCCAGTCCATCTGGATTTTTTGGTTGAAGATATCGACATGACAGTCAACCAGACGGTTTCGGCGGGTGCTGTCCTAGAAGGGGAAATAAAACCGTTCGCCTGGGGAAAACTTGCAACAATGAGCGATCCGTTCGGTAACGGGTTCTGTCTTCTGGAATTTGCTGAAGGGGGTTACGATCATACTGAATAATCCCCTGCAAATGGCCGCAGCTGCCACCGTCTTTCATTGGGCATCACGAGGTCGGTTGCCCCTGTATTTAGGACGTTAAGTTCAAATGTCAGCCAACATACTTATTCCAGACGAAGCAAGACAAGCGCAGTCCATCGTTGAAAACGTGCTTGGTGAGTCGATTGTGGGTATTTATCTTTTCGGTTCTGCTGTTGTCGGCGGCTTAAAACGTAATAGCGATGTCGATATTCTGGTGGCCGTTAACAATTCGCCAACACAGAAGCAGAGGGAAGCCCTGGTTGCTCAACTAATGATGGTCTCCGGGACGATTGGTAATGTTAGATCTCTCAGGCCAGTAGAGCTGACGGTTATCAAAAATTCTGAGGTTATGCCCTGGAGGTTTCCGCCTCGGGCGGAATTTGTATACGGCGAGTGGTTGCGAGAAGAGTACGAGGCAGGAGGCGTGCCGAATCCAGCCCATGACCCTGATCTTACGATTGTTCTAAAAAAAGTAATTGATAACAGCCTGCCGCTTTATGGTGCCAACGCCTCCGAGGTGTTTGAGCCAGTGTCAATGGAAGATATCCAAAGGGCGATTCGTGATTCTTTGCCCGCGCTGCTGGCAAATACAGCTGGGGATGAACGCAATGTCGTCTTGACCTTGTCTCGTATGTGGATGACGGCAGCAACGGGGGATATTGCGCCAAAAGACGAGGCGGCAGAGTGGGCCAAAGGGCAGTTAGCAAAGGAACACGCGGCTTTATTGGACTACGCTAAGCAAGGCTATCTCGGTCAGGTTGAGGATCGATGGGAGGAGAAGCAGGGGGATTTCAAGGCGCTCATCAGTGATATGCGCCAATTCATTGAAGTGTGCCTTGATATCCCACTGCCATAGAAGCCCTGACTATTACTGAAACGGTAATTGTTGTTCTGTAGTGCCTAAGGCGCTATTTCAACGCCGTATGGGCTGTTGGCGCTAGCCCACTATTAAACTCTGTGTACGTTCCAGAGTCGTATAAGACATTAAAATAAGAAGGCCCCAATATGTCGGCAACTAAGCCCCCCTTACCGCAAGTCGTTTCTTATGAGAAATGGAAAGCGTCTCTCAACCAGTTGCTCATTAAGGAGAAGGAACTCACCCGGGCGCGTGATGCTTTGAACGCTGAGCGTAGAAAGTTACCCATGGTGAAGGTAGAAAAGAGCTACAAATTTCATGGTGACAACGGCACCATCTCCTTTCTCGAATTGTTCAGTGGACGCCGTCAACTCATTGTTTATCACTTTATGTACGCACCTGATTGGGAAGCGGGGTGCGACGGATGTTCGTGGGTTGCTGATGCTATGACTCACCCGGCCCATCTCCATGCGCGTGATACCTCACTGGTCATGGTGTCACGCGCGCCGTTAGAGAAACTCCAGCAGTACAAAACCCGTATGGGCTGGACGATTCCCTGGTATTCGTCTTATGAAAGCGACTTTAACGAGGATATCGTCGCAACAACAGCGGAGGGCGAAAAGCATGGTGCCAGCGTATTTCTTCGCGATGGTGACGACATATATCGCACCTACTTTACAGGGGCGCGTGGGGTCGAATATCTAGGTAGCCACTGGACGTATCTGGACTTGACGCCATACGGCCGCCAGGAAAACTGGGAGGACTCACCGGAAGGTTGGCCACAGACGAAGCCGTATGTGTGGAACCGGCGCCACGACGAGTATGACATTTAATGATGATAGCTTTTTCGCTGCGCTTTAGCCGCTACTAATAAACCGCCTATGCTAGTGGCGATAAAAATGAGGAAGCACACTGTGAAGCCACGAATCTCAGTGATTACCTTGGGTGTCGATGATTTAGAGAAATCCATGGCGTTCTACAGGGACGGCCTGGGGTTGAAAACCGATGGAATCATAGGTATGGAGTTTGAATACGGAGCTGTTGCCTTTTTTGATCTGAGCGATGGATTGAAGTTGGCGCTTTGGCCAAGGGAAAGCATCTCTCATGATGCCGGTTTGCCGAAGGGAGAAATATCACCAACAGAGTTTAGCATCGGCCACAACGTCATCTCGAAGGAAGAAGTGGATGCAGTGATGATGCAGGCCCAAGCCGCTGGCGCCAACATTGTGAAAGAGGCGCATGATACTTTCTGGGGCGGTTACGCAGGCTACTTTCAAGATCCCGATCAACACCTGTGGGAAATTGTATGGAATCCTCATCTAATTCCCGAAGAGTGATGTAAGGCTATTCGATGATCATCGGCATTTCTCTACAAGGGGAGATTGCGTGCCGCGATGCTTTGTCGACGCAGCGTTAATCATCATAACCGACTGCATGGAGACCAATTTAAGGAGTTACCATGGAAGAGGCAACGTATTGGTACGCGCTGGCGGCGGTGCTGCTGTTCTTTAAAATGCTCGCCATTGCGGTGTATCAGGGCTTTCATCGTATTGGCAAGATGACCTTCAAGACCCCGGAAGATGCCGCTTTCGTCGGCAAGGAAGCTGCGAAAGAAGAGCTGCCGCAGGTGCAGCGCGCGGCCCAGGCCTGGTCAAACGACGTTGAAAATATTCCCATCTTTCTGGGGTTGGGCGTAGCTTACGTATGGGTCGGCGCTGCGCCTGGCCTGGCGGACTGGCTCTTTATGGCTTTCACGGGCGCCCGTTATATGCACACCGCCTGCTACTTGGCAGCGCTTCAGCCTTGGCGAACGGTGGCGTATGCCATTGGCGTGGTGTGTATGTTGGTGATGTGCGTTCTGATTCTGACTGCACTTGTTTAACAGACGGTCAACGAGATGCCGATATAATGATGGCGGTAGTCAACTGCGTCTAAGAGACTAATAATATGAGTTCAAACAAGATTAGTTCAGTGGATGAGTACTTGGGATCATTGGGCTCTAAGCAAGAAAATACACTCCGGGGTGTCATTGACATTATCCTCAAAAATTTTCCTGATTTGGATTGCAAGCTGGCTTGGAACGTCCCGCAGATTTGTAGAGGCAGTGATTACGTATTTGGCGTATCAGCGCTGAAAAATCATCTCGCGCTTGCCCCTTGGAGCGCCAAGGTAATTGAGGACTTCAAAAGAAAACTTGAAAGTGATGGGTATATTGTTAAGAAGAACTTATTTCAGGTCCCAAATGACTGGGAACCGGATGAAAACTTATTAAGTGACTTGGTAATGGCTCGGCTTGCTGGGCTGGGCTAACTTCGGCTCAGCTTTTGTCTAAAGCAACTGCTTCTAAACAGTTTCTAATCAAGTGCAGGCAGTGCCGAAAATAAAACCGACCCGGCGCCTTTCAACGCGTAATTCAAAGAAGCAACCGATAAGTACCGCCGCAAAAGACCACCGGTGTAATCAGCATTATCGTACCAGCGAAGTGTAGCAAGATTCGGGTCGGCACCAGGTAAATGGCTTCTTATGATCTTCGCTGTTGGTGGGGGAATTCCCCTTCTTTGAACAGTGATGGAGGTCACAAAGATGAGAGCACTCGAAAATAAAGTCGCCATTGTTACTGGTGCCAGCGCAGGTATTGGCAGAGCGACTGCGCGGCTATTCGCTAAGGAGGGGGCTACTGTAGTGGTAGCGGCCAGAAGAGAGGCAGAGCTGGATGCATTGGTCGACGCTATAAAGGAGGAGGGTGGCCAAGCGTTGGCAGTTGCTGGCGACGTAGGTGATGAGTATTTCGCCAGAAAGCTCGTTGACGAGACACTGGCGCGGTTTGGCCAGCTAGACGTAGCTTTTAATAACGCAGGAATTTTGGGGGCGATGGGGTCGGTGCCCGAGATGTCATTGGCCGATTGGAATCAGGTGATCACGACCAATCTAACAAGCGCCTTTCTGGCAGCTAAGTATCAACTGCCAGCCATGCTGACGAGTGGCGGTGGCTCGTTAATTTTCACCTCAACATTTGTAGGCTATAGCGCAGGCATGCCCGGCATGGCGGCTTATGCGGCCAGTAAATCGGGGCTAATCGGGCTGACGCAGGTACTCGCTTGCGAATATGGCCCTGATAACATTCGGGTGAATGCGTTACTACCGGGCGGCACGGATACTGCTGCAGCCAGGGAGTTTGCCACCACTCCCGAAGCGTTAGCGTTCGTAGCCAACCTACATGCAATGAAGCGGACGGCAAAGCCTGAAGAAATTGCTCAATCCGCACTCTACCTGGCTTCAGATGCATCAAGCTTTACGACCGGAACGGCACTGTTGGCAGATGGCGGAGTATCAATAAATCGCGTCTGAAGATAGAGCCTCACTCTGACTATAATCAGGATTAGGAGGCCATGAGCTATGCAGCAGCACCATGTCACAGGCAGCCCGCTCTGGAGGAAAGGCTGCCCCTTTTGATTGGAGTGCTGTTAATAGCCACATTAAAAATAGGACACAAAGAGCTATGACATCTCAGTTTAAAGCAACGCTTCTTCGTCCGGCCAAGCAGGATAGCGATAATTCATGGGCTTTTGTTGTGCTGCCCAAAAGCGTGAGTGAGAAGCTCCCACGGCGAGGCAGGACAACGGTAGAGGGCACCCTCAATACTTATGCCTTCCAGGCTACTCTTGAACCGGACGGCCAATTGAGCCATTGGTTGTGGGTAAGTTCAATAGTTAGGTGCCTGCTTCTACAAAACGGTTTATTAAGAATTTAAGATTTGATGTCCGGGCATTTCAGGCCTATATAGGTAAAATTTGGGCGATCAAGGCTGCATATTACAAGCGCATGTGGCCGGACTGGTTCTCCGCTAGGCTCCAAACCAGGCACAAACGCGGGTGTTATGCATCGGTAGGAGGACACTATGGAACTTGTATCAGAGCTTCAAGGTAAATGCCTTTGCGGTGCAGTCCGTGTTACTGCCACTCCGAAGAGTAAAGGCATTGGTGCTTGCCATTGCTCTTTGTGCCGGACATGGGGTGGTGGTCCGTTACTTGCGGTGGAGTGTGAAAACAAAGTGGACTTTAAAGGCGCAGATAATATATCTATCTTCGAGTCGTCAGATTGGGCCGAGCGCGGTTTTTGTCAGAAATGCGGTACCCATTTATTTTATCGGTTAAAGGAGCAGGGGCATTATGCAATTCCTGTAGGTCTCTTTGAGGGAAGCAACGGGTGGAAATTTGTTGAACAAATCTTCATTGAACAAAAGCCTCCATTCTATTCGTTTGCCGAAAAAACAAAGAACCTGACTGGGAAAGAGGTTTTCGATCAGTATTCCGGCTAATAAGTCGCGATAAACGTGCATGACAAATGCGGTCAAGGGACGTTCTCGATGTCGCGCCTCTACCAATGGCGTTAGGCCCCATATGAAAAGTCTCTCAGCTAGCTTTCTCTTGCTTCTTCCGATTTTGTCACTCGCTGAGGAAAAGTGTATGGAGAATGCGGTTTCCGAACAGGATATTATCGAGTGTGCGTCACAGGAGCGTGACCGAGCAGAATCTGCCTTGAGTGATACATACAAAGCAGTACTTACTAAGCTAGATCGACTTACTTCAGAAGGGGAACCGGGCGCAACGGACGCAAAAGAACAGTTGGTTACCGCTCAAAACGAGTGGATAGAATTTCGCGAGGCAGACTGCGACGTTGTATTTCTCCTAAATGTAGGTGGCTCTGTTCGAATCCCAGCGACTTTGAAATGCTTGGCTGACCACGCTTTGCAACGTAACTCAGAGCTTCAAAAAATTTTCAATTAGGCTGCCAGAGTACGGCCTAAGAATTCGTTCAAACCTAACTTGCTCCGCTTCACGAACTGTAGTTGCTTTCCAACCCAGGACAGTATTTTAAAGTGCTCCTGAGGAGCATTATGAAACCTGAGGCTACTGGAAGTACGGGAAATTGTGCTGGCGCACGCGGTGTTAAACACCCCCCTCGAACAGCTATGGTTCTATTGGGAACCGATGCTTAGGTACGCAGGGAGTGTCGACGTGCTTTCGCCTCAGTGCTGGTTTGGTTACGAACAGGAGCCACAGCAGAAATCCTCACCGTGCCCGTCTTTTTTCTTTGTCTGAATGTCTTCCTGCTTCGCCTGGGTGTTCTCCTTTGAGTCGGCCGCTTGAGCAAGGTTAGATTCTGTTTCCATATTTTCTTTCTTGAAGGTGTTCTGGGAGGGCAAGGGCATGAGAGTTCCTCTTTGATAGTTATTTAAGATTCATTTAAATTGAATCTTATACTCTTGTCTGCATTTTGCACAGATATTTTTGTCGAGCTATCCAGTGATCGACATCGCTTAGATGCCATCGCTAGCTTGCCACTAACCAGTGCAATCACGGCAATCCTTTGCCGCTTCCAGTCTCCTTTCTGTTTGTATTGCTACTATCTCGCGATTACTAGCTACTTCACACCAACTCACGCTTCTCGCGTCGCGCAACGCGAATGTCTTTTACAGTGGCGATGCCGATAATCGCGAAGATAGCGAGTGAGGCCAACGGCCAGATCAGTACATATAATGCCAATATAAAGGTTTGCATGTGCTTTCCTATTGTCTGGCTGGTGCGCGATGGCGCACCAGTAGATGGAGTGGCTTTAGTGCGACGCAGGGTTTAGGCCTGGGTAGCTGGCTTGGCAGGGTCGTAGTTGATAACGCGCTGATCAATTTGCGAGAAGTCGAATTTGCTGGAACTCATCAGGCTGACACCGATGCAGACAATGGTGCTGACGCCATAGGCCATTAAGGAGGCCATCAGTACCGTGTAGTCTTGCAGGAAGCCGATAAAGAAGTAGGCCAGCACGATAGCGCTGAGTGCACCCACGATTAAACCGACCCGGCGCCCGCAGAAGCCGAAGGCCATCAGGCCGAGCACCACACCACCGCCTACGGCGGCGAGTAACTCAAACAGCCCGGCGATCACACCGGCCATGGGCAGCAGCTCAAAGCGCGCGACGCAGAACATCAGCAAGCCCGCAATCACTGCCGAGGTGAAGGCCGCATTGGTTACCCGGCTCCAGAAACAGCTGGCGATGACCGGGAATACAATCGCGCCCCACAGCGCGCCAACGAAGACCAGCATGATCAGAATATCCATCGAGAAGCTGGCGAGAATTACCCCGATTAACGTCGCGACAATCATGGTCAGCCTGCCGATGAATAGCATCTTGGTCGGGTCGGGCTTGTTTTTAGCGATGTTCTTGCCGTACACATCGGCCATTACGATCGCGGACATAGCGGAAAGGTCCGAATCGGCAGTCGAAGAGAGCGAGCCAATGACCAGGATAAAGAACAGCCCGATGAACATCGGCGAGAGGTACATTGATACCATCTGCGGGATCAGGTTATTCATGTCGCCATTGATCGGCTCCATGCCGGTCATTAGTGCCATCAAACCAATCATACCCAGGCCGATTACGATCGCGCCGTAACCAATGGTGGCGGTAATAAAGGTCGGTTTAATGTGGTCTTCACGCACGGCAAATAGCCGCTGGGAGATGGTCTGGTTACCAATGGCGTAAGCCAGCACCGCCACGAAGAAGGGAGCTCCCTGATTGAGAATGGCGTCCATTGAAAAAAGGTTCGCCTGCTCTGGCGTGAGGAGACTCATGCCATCCGAGAGTGTTTGCGGGCCGCCGAGTGCGAACATCACCGCTGGAATAATCAGGATGGCAACGGCCATCATCGCCATTAACTGGGCAAAGTCAGTCAGCACCGAGGCGCGGAAGCCCGACCACAGCGTATAGCAGAGCACCCCGACCCCGGCGATGACGACACCGGCCTGGAAGGAGAGTGGCGAAAGTACCGAGACCAGTGCACCGGAAGCCGTGAAGTTAACCATCAGGCTGATGATGCTGCCCAAGATGTTGGAGGAGGCTAGAATCAGCTGGCTGGAAGAACCATGGCGGGCGTGGATAAGCTCACCCAGCGTATGCGCGTTGGGCGCCAGTTTGCGAAAGCGTCTGCCAAAGGGATAGATAAACAGGATCATCAAGGCGCCCCACAGCCCGTAATGCAAGGGGCCGGAAATGCCGTAGGTATATCCTGAGGTGGCGGCGCCGTAGAACGAGGCTGCCCAGATCCAGGTAGCGGTCATGCTGGCTGCGCCAAGACCGAAACCGATCTGATGATTGGACACCATGAAGGCGTCGGTATTTTCCTTTTTCTTCTTGATCAGCAAGGTCAGCAGGTAAGTGCCGCCGTAAAAGGCTACAAGCAAGGCGAGCACGGTTAGAGTCGAGAATTGATAGAAATTTTCTTCGTTCATTGAATACCCATAGGCTTTGCAGCCCTAGCATCCTAAATAGCAACCACAGTTCCCTTTACGGGGTGGCCGCGACAGGACGTAAGCAAAAAACAGAACATCTTTCTAGGTATGTCTGTAGCGAGGTGAGACTGCGGTTGGCAGCCTAGTAGTGCAAAAGTCAGGCGTTGGAAGCGCCTTAATAGGGAGGCGGATAAACGCACACAGCGAGCTACAACAAAGCGCTGGGAGAGTCGATCCAGATAGCTACCCTACTCGCTAATGGTTGAACAGTACAGGTAGAGTGCGCTGGTACGACGTGATCATAGAGGAAGTTTATTGGCTTTTAGAGTATTCCTGCTTAACTGAAGTACATTCACCGGCTTGAAATCTACAAAGTCGAATTCTTCAATGGCTCTTGAGCAACTAATAAATTTTCCCAATGGTACTTATAGCCATTGGGAGAGCTTTTGATACTTAACGCGATCCAGCGTTATCGTCTAGACTGCTTTTGAGACCATCGTTTAGCCGAGGAGAATAACGTGTCTGAACAAAAGCCTACACGCCAAGAGTGGGGGGCACGCACGACCCCGCGTCTGCAAGGCAACGAGCACTGGTGGCCCGACCAGCTCAACCTTAACGTTTTGCACCAGAAACACCCAGACGCCAACCCTTTCGGCGAAGGCTTTCGCTATGGTGAGGCATTTGCGCAGCTTGACGTCGACGAACTGAGTGCCGATGTCGATGCGTTGATGACCGATTCCCAGGAGTGGTGGCCTGCCGACTGGGGGCATTACGGCCCGTTCTTCATCCGCATGTCATGGCACGCGGCGGGCACCTACCGGGCGCTTGATGGCCGCGGTGGCGGCGGCACCGGCGCGCAGCGCTTCGCCCCGCTCAACAGCTGGCCGGATAACGGCAACCTGGATAAGGCGCGCCGCCTGCTGTGGCCGATCAAACAGAAATACGGCGAGAAACTTTCCTGGGCCGATCTGTTGGTCTTCGCTGGTAACCGTGCACTTGAAACCATGGGCTTTAAGACGTTCGGTTTTGGCTTTGGCCGTTCTGATATCTGGGCACCGGAGGATGATATCTATTGGGGCCCCGAGGCCGAGTGGCTCGGGACTCAAGACGAGCGTTATACCGGCAGCTTCGAGGACGGCAGCCGGGTTCTCGACAACCCGCTCGCCGCGGTTCAGATGGGGCTGATCTACGTTAACCCTGAAGGTCCTAACGGCGTGCCGGACGCGGCGAAGTCGGCGATGGATGTACGTGAAACCTTCGCCCGGATGGGGATGAACGATCGTGAAACCGTGGCGTTGACCGTGGGGGGGCACACCTTCGGTAAGATGCACGGCAACGGGCCAGCGGATGCCGTCGGCGGCGCGCCTGAAGAGGCCAAGCTCCACGAGATGGGGGTCGGCTGGGCAAACAAACACGAGACCGGCCTGGGTGAGTACACCATTACCTCAGGGCTTGAAGGCGCCTGGACCCCCACGCCGACCAAGTGGGATAACACCTACCTGGAGACGATTTTCTCTCACGAGTGGGAGGTCAAGAAGTCACCCGCTGGGGCAAACCAGTGGGAGCCGGTAGAGGTCAAGGAAGGGTTCTGGGTGCCCGATGCTCACGTCGAAGGCAAAAAGAATCCACCGGTGATGAACGCCGCCGATATGGCGATGATTGTCGATCCGGACTATCTCAAGATATCCAAAGAGTACCGCGAGAATCCGGACGTGCTTGCCGACGAGTTCGCCCGCGCTTGGTACAAGCTGTTGCACCGCGATATGGGACCGCGTGCCCGCTACCTTGGTCCGCAGGTGCCCAACGAGGTTCTCGTCTGGCAGGACCCGGTACCTGAGCACGAAGGACCGTTGGTTAATGACGAGCAGATCACTGACCTAAAACAGGCAATCGCTAACACCGGGCTGACCGCCAAGCAGTTGGTCAGTACCGCCTGGGCTTCAGCCTGTACTTACCGCCAGACCGACCATCGCGGTGGCGCCAACGGCGCACGTATTCGTCTTGAGCCGCAGGTCGGCTGGGATATCAATGTGCGCTCCGGCGTGGCGGATGTGATTGATCAACTCGAGAAGATCAAGAACGACTCCGACGCCAACATTTCCCTGGCGGATATGATCGTCCTCGGCGGGAACGTGGGGGTTGAGAAGGCTGTTAAAGCGGCCGGGTACGACCTCACTGTTCGGTTTATCCCGGGCCGTACCGATGCGACCCAGGAGATGACCGAGGTCGACACACATGCCTACCTGGAACCGAGGCATGATGCGTTTCGCAACTATATGCAGGCGCAGTCGACGGGCATTCCTGCCGAGCATCTGATGATCGACCGGGCGTTTATGCTGAACCTAAGCGCACCGCAGATGGCTGCGCTTGTGGGCGGTATGCGTGCCATCGGTGCCAACGCCGATGAGGATAACACCGACGGTATCCTCACCAACCGTCCGGGCCAACTGACGAATGATTTCTTTGTCAATCTCATCGACATGGGCACTGTTTGGGAGCCGATCGATGAGAACGAGGAGCGCTTTGTGGGAAGGGACCGTAAATCCGGTGAGACCAAATGGACTGCTTCGCGTGTCGACCTCGTTTACGGCTCGAATTCTCAGCTACGTGCCATTGCGGAAGAGTACGCCGCGGCAGGAGGCGAGCGCTACATGATCGATAAGTTCGTGTCTGGTTGGGTAAAAGTAATGGAGAACGATAGGTTCGACCTGCACCGCTGAGTGACAGCCCCGCGGCAAAAACGCGGATGTCGCTGGTGAAAGACACCCCGGCGTTGGATAACCATCCAGCGTCGGGGTGTTTTGTTTTATGTCGGAGTGCTTTTTTATGAAGAAAGGTTGGCAATACTGAGTATTTATTAGACTGAGTATTTACTAGGCGCTCTCTGACGCCACAGCGAACCCCCGCAGTTGGCTGACATCCGCCCGAGGCGGGGCGCCGAACATACGGCTATATTCGCGGCTGAAGTGGGAAGGGCTTTCATAACCCACTCGGTAACTGGCGGTGGCCGCTTCCAGCCCCTCGGCCAGCATTAGCCGTCGGGCCTCAAGCAGGCGTAGTTTCTTTTGATATTGTAGCGGTGACATTCGCGTGACTTGCCGGAAACTGTGATACAGGGTGGATTCGCTCATGTTGGCGGCGGCTGCCAGCTCGCGGATTTTTAGCGGCTGGGCGTAGCGCTCTTTAAGGGAATAGATGACCCGCGCAATGCGGTGGGCCTGGGAATCGGTGGCGGTGAAACGACGCATCCGTGGCCCTATTTCCCCCATCAGCGCTCGGTAGATCAACTCCCGCCGGGCCAGAGGAGAAAGCACCGGAATGTCTTCCGGTGTATCGAGCAGGCCCAGCAGCCGATAGAGCGCGCCCTGCATGCGGTCATCCATGGGCGCCGAAATAAGCCCGCAGTCCATCTCGGAGCAGATGGAGTCAGTGCCTGCTGGCGGTGCCTTATCGCCGAGCTCCAGTATCAGCCCGGCCACCTCCTGGGGATCCACCGAGACTTTTACCGCAAGGTAAGGCTGCTCAGGTGTCGCATGGTCAACTCTACCGAGCATGGGTAGATGAACGGCGCTTGCCATATAACTGAGGCCGCTGTAGGCGATTTCTTTATCACCCAGTTGCACGGTCTTACTACCCTGGATGACAAAGCACAGGCAGGGTTCATACACGGCACAATGAAAGCTAGTGGCGGCGTCAGCGCGAATCAGTTGGACCTCGGCAATCGCCGTGTCCTGAAGCGCTTCCAACGGCGCCCAGCGACGGGCGATTTTGCTCAATTGCTGCGGCAGGCTGCCGCTACAATGGGTGATCTGCTCAGGTGCGATAACGGTCACGGGCTCTCCTCCTTAACACCTAGCAGTATAGGCCTCCGTTTCATGAATCGGTGGCTTTTTCATCTGGTTTTGCAGAATCAGGCAAGTACCCCGTAGAAACCGACAATGCCAACCGCGTGTCATCAAGTTGTCATTATGCCTAGGCATGGCAATCAGCTGACATCTCGACTAGCCAGCCTGTTTAACGCTGTCCCTGCCTCGACAGGATTGGGCAATTTTCCCGTAGGAACCTGATACCTCCCACCTTCTCTCTTCACCTATGTTAGCTGATATCCGGTCGGTGCTTGGTCCCTGGTCGAATCCGGCGCTGCTTAACCGACTACATAACTGCCAACGCGATACCCATCTAAATAACGAACGCTGCTATCGAATGCCGATAGCCATGGGAGCAAGTCATCATGGGAAGTTTGTCTCAAAGAGCCCGCTTTGCAAGCAGCCGAGGGGTGATTCCGTTTTTGCTAATAATGACCTTACTGGCTGGTTGCGAGGCCAAGAGCGAGGAGGCGGCAGCGCCTTCCTCGCCGCCGCCGGAAGTCGACGTAGCGCAAATCGTCGCTCAGCCGGTGGTGTTAAGTGAATCGTTTACCGGGCGGGTAGAAGCCGCAGAAACGGTTGAATTAAGGCCTCGGGTCAGCGGCTATATCCAGGAGGTAGCGTTTGAAGAGGGCGAGCTGGTAGAGCAAGGGGCTCTATTGTTCCTGATCGACCAGCGGCCTTACCAGGCCCGGGTCGGCGCTGCCCAGGCGGATCTTGCCCAAGCCAGGAGCCAACTGGCCCAAGCGGGAAGCGAAGCCGAGCGCGCCCGCGTGTTACTGGGGCGCCAGGCCATTTCCCAGGAAGTGCATGACCAGCGTCAATCGACCCTGAACAATGCACGCGCCATGGTGGATGCCGCGCAAGCAGCGTTAGAGTCTGCCGAGCTGGACCTTGAGTACACCCGTATTACGGCGCCAGTTAGTGGCCGCGTCGGTCGGGCCATGGTGACGCTGGGCAATCTGGCGAACGCCGATCAGAGCCTGCTGACTACCCTTGTGAGCATTGATCCGGTTCACGTTTACTTTGAAGCCGATGAGCAGGCCGCGTTTGCCAGCCAGACACTATTGACCGGTGACGCGCCGAACAGCCTGACGATCGAGCTGGGCGGCGACCCGCAACGCCAGTACAAAGGCACCCTGGACTTTATCGACAACCGCTTAAACCCCAATACAGGCACCCTGCAATTCCGGGCGGTGCTGGCCAACCCGGATGGGCGCATTCGCCCTGGGGAGTTTGCCCGGGTCGACATGCCTGTCGCGCGTTTAGAACAGGCGGTGTTGGTGGACCGCAAGGCAGTGTTGACCAACCAGGATCGCCGCTATGTCTATGTCGTCGATGAGAACAACTTAGCCGAGCGGCGCCAGGTAACGACAGGACGCCAGGTGGCAGAGCGAACGGTCATCACCGAGGGGCTTAACGCGGGTGATCGAGTCATTGTTAACGGTGTGCAAAAAGTGTTCTTCCCCGGAATGGAAGTGAGCCCGCAAAGCGTAGCTGCCACCCCGGCGGCTGACGACCAACCCACCATTGCTGCCAGGGAGGACTAAACCGCCATGAACTTCTCCCGTTTCTTCGTGGACCGACCGATCTTTGCGGCGGTGTTGTCGATTATTATTCTAGCGGTGGGGCTGATCTCCATTCCCAACCTGCCGATTAGCGAATACCCGGACGTGGTGCCGCCCTCTGTGGTGGTGCGTACGGTTTACCCTGGCGCCAACCCGAAGGAGATCGCCGAAACAGTCGCTACGCCGTTGGAAGAATCCATCAATGGCGTCGAGGACATGATGTACCTCAAGTCCGTGGCGGGCTCTGACGGCGTGCTGCAGATGACCGTCACCTTCCGCCCCGGCACCGATGCTGAGCAGGCCGCTGTCCGGGTGCAGAACCGCGTTAGCCAGGCCGAGGCTCGGCTGCCGGAAGCCGTGCGTCGACAAGGTGTTACTACCCAGAAGCAGTCGCCGACGTTTCTGATGGTCGTTCATTTGACCTCGCCCAGCGGTGAATACGACACCCTCTACCTGCGCAACTATGTGCGGCTGAATGTCCGTGACCGCCTGGCCCGGCTCGAAGGGATCGGTGATGCGCAAATATTCGGAGGCGGGGATTACGCCATGCGTGCGTGGCTTGATCCCGACCGCATAGCCGCCCGCGGCCTAACAGCCAGCGATGTAGTGGGGGCCATGCGTGAACAGAACGTGCAGGTCTCCGCCGGGCAGTTAGGCGCCGAACCCATTGAGGAGAGTGACTTCCTAACGTTGATCAATGCCCGTGGGCGGCTGGAAACGGTGGAGGAGTTTGGCGACATCGTACTAAAGCGTGGCGACAGCGGCGAAATCCTCAGGCTTTCCGATGTGGCGCGGCTGGAAATGGGCGCCGGGGACTATACGCTGCGCTCACAGCTGGATAGCAATAGCGCGGTGGGTGTGGGGATCTTCCAGGCACCGGGTGCCAATGCGCTAGAGATTCGCGAGCAGGTGATCGCCACCATGGATGAGCTTTCCGAGCAGTTCCCGGAAGGCGTTGAGTATGAAGCGGTCTATGACACCACCATCTTCGTGAATGACTCCATCAAGTCAGTGATCGCCACCCTGCTGGAAGCCGTGCTGCTGGTGGTGCTGGTCGTCACGCTGTTCCTGCAGACCTGGCGTGCATCTATTATTCCGTTGCTGGCGGTACCGGTCTCGGTGATCGGCACCTTTGGCGCGCTCTACCTGTTGGGTTACTCCATCAACACGCTGACCCTGTTTGGTCTGGTGCTCGCCATCGGTATCGTGGTGGACGACGCTATCGTGGTGGTGGAAAACGTGGAGCGGAACATTGAGGAAGGCCTAAAGCCGCAAGCAGCCGCTCATCAGGCTATGCGAGAAGTCTCCGGCCCTATCATTGCCGTGGGGCTGGTGCTGTGTGCGGTGTTTATCCCGATGGCTTTCCTTTCTGGGGTCACCGGTCAATTCTATCGGCAGTTCGCGGTAACGATTGCTATCTCAACCGTCATTTCCACCATTAACTCGCTGACCCTGTCACCTGCGCTGGCGGCGATGCTGCTCAAGCCGCATAACGCGCCTAAAGATCGTCTCACCCGCATAATCGATAAGCTGTTCGGCTGGATTTTTCGTCCCTTTAACCGTTTCTTTAACGCCAGTTCCAACAAGTACCAGGGCGGCGTGGCCCGCTCCCTAAAGCATCGTGGCGCGGTGTTTGTGGTCTACGCGCTGTTGCTGCTGGGCACCGGCGTAATGTTCAAGGCGGTGCCGCCTGGCTTTATTCCGGTGCAGGACAAGCTTTACTTGATTGCAGGCGTCATCCTGCCGGAAGGAGCCTCTCTGGAGAGAACCGATCAGATGCTCCAGGATGTGGTGGACATTGCCATGGAGACCGAAGGTGTGGAGCATGCCATTGCCTTTCCTGGCTTGAATGCGCTGCAGTTCACCAACACTTCCAATACTGGGTTGTCCTTTCTCACCCTCAGCGCTTTTGGTGAGCGTAGCCTGAGCGCTGCAGAGATAAACGCCCGCATCAATCAGGGCATTAGCGGTTTGAAAGAGGGATTTGCGTTCTCCTTTATGCCGCCCCCGATTCTCGGGCTGGGCAATGGTTCAGGCTTTCAACTGTTTATTGAGGATCGCGGCAACCTTGGCTATGGAGCATTGCAGGAGGCGCTTAACCAACTCCAGGGCGCGATTGCGCAAACACCGGGTATGGGCTTTCCGATCAGCAGCTATCAGTCTAACGTGCCCCAGTTGGATGCCGAAGTGGACCGGCTGAGAGCCAAAGCACAAGGCGTGCCTCTGACTGAGCTGTTTGACACTCTACAAACGTATCTTGGCTCGACCTATGTGAATGACTTCAATCGATTTGGCCGAACCTGGCAGGTAATCGCCCAGGCGGACGCCCCTTACCGGAGCAGCATTGAAGATATTGCTCGGCTGCGTACCCGTAATGATCAGGGGGAAATGGTGCCGATTGGTACGATGGTGGATATCAGGCAAACCTTCGGCCCGGACCCTGTGTTGCGCTACAACGGCTATCCGGCGGCGGATTTGGCCGGCGAGTTCGACCCCCGCGTGCTCTCTTCCGCGCAGGCAATGGACGCCATTAACGCGCTGGCGGAAGAGGTGCTGCCCCCGGGCATGGCGCTGGAGTGGACCGACCTGAGCTACCAGCAGTCTACTCAGGGTAACGCCGCGCTGTTGGTTTTTCCGCTGTCGATTCTGCTGGTATTCCTGGTGCTGGCGGCGCTTTATGAGAGCTGGACGCTCCCGCTGGCGGTGATTCTGATCGTGCCCATGTCGATGCTGGCGGCGCTGATCGGTGTCTGGTTTGGCGGGGGTGATAACAATGTCTTTGTTCAGGTGGGGCTGGTAGTGCTGATTGGCCTGGCGTGCAAGAACGCTATCCTGATTGTGGAGTTTGCCCGTGAGCTGGAACTGCAGGGTAAGGGCGTGGTGGAAGCGGCCCTGGAAGCCTGCCGGTTGCGGCTAAGGCCCATTATCATGACCTCGATTGCCTTCACGGCGGCGGTGTTGCCTTCGGTTATTGCCACCGGCGCAGGTGCCGAGGTTAGGGCGGCACTGGGTACCGCAGTGTTTGCCGGCATGATCGGTGTCACCCTGTTTGGCCTGTTCCTCACGCCGGTGTTCTACGTGGCGCTGCGCAAGCTGTCAGGCCCCCTGGTTAGCCATCACAGCGCTACGTTGGATATTCCCTCTCAACCTGCCAGCCATGCCCAGAGTTGATGATAGAGCGGGATGCCGATCAGGACGTTGAAGGGGAAGGTGAGCCCTAAAGATGCCAGCATGGCAAGGCCAATGTTGGCATCTGGAATGGCGGCCCGAACGGCAACGGGGGCGGCAATGTAAGAGGCACTGGCAGTAAGGCTGGCCAAAATAACCGCTGAACCAGCGGGCAGCCCCAGCCAGTACGCCATTAGTAGGCCAAAGCAGGAAAGCACGATAGGTGCCGCTAGCGCGAATATAATCAGGCGGCTGTGCCCCCAACGCAGGCTTCGCAGGGTTTCCGCTGCGACCAAACCCATTTCCAACAGGAAGATGGCCAGGATGCCGTGGAAGGCGTTGGTATACAGACCGGTAACCGATTCACCGGCATCAGGGCCGTAAAGCCAGCCAATCAGTACCCCGCCTACCAATAGAATGACACCGCGATTAGTTAACGTCTCGTGCCACAGCCCCGACGTTGCGGCAGCGGTGCCATTACGGCTGAGCCGCCGGTAGAGCATAAGCCCCAGCATGATAGCGGGCAGCTCAAGCAGCACTAAATAAAGCGTGACTTGGCCACCAGTAACCAGGTTATGTGCCTCTGTATAAGCCAGAGCGACCGCAAAGGTCCCGGCGCTAACCGAGCCGTAGTGTGCTGTGAGACTAGCGCTATCCGCCAGGGAGAGCCGCACCAGATAGCGAACGACCGGGAAGATAACCAAAGGGATCATGATCCCCAGCAGGGTGACCCCGGCCAGTTCAATAAGCAGTGCAGTATTTAAACTGCCGTGCAGGGCCATGCCGCCTTTAAGGCCAATGGTCAGCATTAGCAGCAGGCTTAATATATCGTAAGCGGCTTTGGGAATACTGAGATCGGAGCGCACCACACCGGCCACCACACCCAACACAAAGAACATCACCACAATATCCGGCACGGAAAATCTCCTAATGGGTTTTAAAGCGGTTACTTTAGCGACTCAAAGAGATTGATTAAAACAAATAGAATTTATACTGTTATAGATAATTATCTATGGTGCTAGTGATGAAAGTACGCCAGCTTACATTTCGCTTGCTGCAAGTTTATGCCGACGTCGTACGCACAGGCTCTATTACCGCCACGGCAAATCGACTCCACCTGACCCAGCCAACCGTTTCCCAGCAGTTAAAAAGACTGCGGGAAATCGTCGGCGAGCCTATTGTGCGCCAGGAACAGGGACGCATCGTGCCCACTGAGGTCGGTCAGGCGCTTTATCAGCTAAGCCAAGACTTGCTCAGCCGGGCCGATGTGTTTAGCCAGTACCTTGACGAATACAACAGCGGCGGACGAGGTCATTTTAGTATTGGCTTGGTGAATACAGCGCAGTATGTTTTAACTCGGCTTCTGGGGCCATTTAGTCAGGCTAATCCACAGGTAGATATCACAGTGGAGGTTGGTAATCGTCAGCAGATGCTCAATCGGTTTGAGCGTCATGAAGACGATATTTATGTGTTTAGTCATCCTCCCGCAGACGACGACGTGTTGGCAGCGCCTTTTTTAAGCAATCCTCTGGTCGTCGTAGGTCCTGAGAATTGTCGCTGGGCCGATGTGGACGGCGTCACGATAGAAGCGCTCAAAGAGGAGCGATTTCTGCTGCGAGAGCCGGGTTCCGCGACTCGGCATACGTTTGATGCTTGGCTTTATAGTGAAGGTATTGAGTTGCGCTCAACCCAGCAGATTGCCAGTAACGAGGCGATCCGCTTGGCGGTGGCATCAGGGATGGGTTTGGCGGTGCTGTCGCGACACGTGATCGCGGATTCACCCAAAGGCGTTCAAGAGTTGCCGTTGCAGAGTTTCCCACTGCAAAGCCGCTGGCACTTTGTGGTGCGGCGAGAACGAAGATTGCCGCCCGCCGCCTATCGCTTTTTAAGTTTCGTTCAAGGTTCGCTGGTCCAGGCATTTGACGAGCCGGAAGGGGAAATAGCCGTTGCGAAACTGCTTCAAGCTTTGAAGGCAGAACGGTGACGCTACGGTGAATCATGCAGCGTGATTGGCACTGTAAAATATAGTTGGAAAGAGCTATCCCGAACTAACACATCCCTTGTAATGAGTACCCTCTGTCTGCGGATGCCGCAGGTAGTGGGCGAGTGAATGACTAATAATTCTCGGATGTTTCAGTCTGTGCTTAATCAGTCGGCCAAGTGTCTGAAAGCCGATATCCCTCCGGCCATGGGTCGCTAGGGTCGAGTAAATGTTGGTGAGTCCCTGTAATCCAGGCGCGTCCGGCTAGACTAGGAATAATTGCTGGACGACCCGCTATATCGCATTGGCTTACGATTCGGCATTCAAACTCGGAGCCGATAATAGATCGGCCGATAAAGGTCTCCCCAGCTTTTAATAGGCCCTTTGCGTGCAGCACCGCCATGCGTGCAGAACAGCCTGTGCCGCAAGGGGAACGATCAATCTTACCAGGACGAATCACCACCGCATTTGTGGCGGTTGCTACACCGCTTTCACGGCTGACTGGTGCGGCTATCTGGCAAAAAGATATATGTGACCATTCTGGATTCAATGGATGCGTAAACCCCAGCTGTTCATTGGCAGAATGGGTGATCTTAAGACCGGCGGTGACTAGATCGGCTGCTTCATCAGCATGCAGTGAAAACCCCAGCTGTTGGGCATCGGCGATGACGAAACTATCGCCCCCGTAGGCGGTATCGACTTGCAGCGATCCTATCCCTTCAACCTCGATCCAGCGGTCAATTTTGTCGGCAAAGGACGGTACGTTACGCACTTCAACTTTCTCGGCCTTGCCGTCTCGGCACTGCGCGGTAATCTCAATCAGCCCCCCTGGCGCTTCCAGTACCAAATGGGTGGCAGGCTCCGTCATAGGCAGAATGCCGCTATCGAGCAGCACAGTCGCGACACAGAGCGAATTAGAACCGGACATCGGTGGTGTGTCGGCGGGTTCCATGATAATCCACGCCATCTGGGCACGAGGGTCTTTTGACGGTACCAGTAGATTGACGTGTCGAAATACGCCCCCGCGTGGCTCATTGAGCATGAAGTTGCGCAGGGTTTCATCGTGTGCAATCCAGCGTGATTGCTCCCATAACGTATCGCCAGGTGGGGGTGCGACGCCTCCTACGATGACGTCTCCGACTTCTCCCTCGGCATGACAGCTGACAACATGGATGACTTTGCTTGAACGCATGTAAACCTCTAGACCACTGACTTGAGAAAGGCGGCTGTTTCCGGCTTCTGCGGGTTATCGATCACTTGATCGGGAGAGCCGATCTCATGAATGAGACCTTCGCGGAAAAAGGCCACGCGGTCGGATACGTCACGGGCGAAAGGGATCTCGTGGGTGACCAGAATCATGGTCATGCCGTCTTCGGCCAATAGGCGCATGGTATCCAGCACTTCCCCTACCAACTGAGGGTCAAGTGCCGAGGTGGCTTCATCGAAAAGCATATAGTCCGGTGACATGGCCAGCGCGCGGGCAATTGCCATACGCTGCTGCTGGCCACCAGAGAGCTTACCGGGAAATACCTTGAGTTTATCGGCAAGGCCCACATGGGTGAGTTGCTTAACTGCCAATTCTTCAGCTTCCGCTCGACTCTTGCCCAGCACTTTGCGTGGCGCGAGCATAGTATTCTCCAGCACATTCAAGTGCGGGAAGGCGTTCCATTGCTGGAAAACAATACCAATCTTCTGCCGCAGCTTATTAATGTCGGTGCCCTTGGCATGTACCTCTGTGCCGTCAACCCTGATCGATCCGCCCTGGATATTTTCCAGCCCGTTGATACACATTAACAAAGTTGACTTCCCCGAGCCGGATCCACCAATAATGGAAACCACTTCGCCCTTTTCCACCGTTAGATCAACGCCTTTGATCACTTCCAGATCTTTAAACGATTTGTGTACTTTTTCGATCTCAATCATTCTGCTGCCACCTTTTTTCCACTTGGGCGCCTAGGCGGGAAACCACCAAGCTGATGAGGTAATAGATGAACCCTGCGATGCACAGCACCAGCAATGGCTCTTGAATGCGTGTGACGATGGCCTGGGAGGCACGGAGTAATTCAATGATGCCGATCCACATCACTAACGCGGTGTCTTTCATGGCTGAGAGGGAGAGATTCAGCCAGCCGGGAAAAGCAACACGCGTTGCTAATGGCATCACCACGTAGCGCAGATCTTGCCAGTAGGTCATGCCAAGTGAACGGCTGGCCAAACGCAGATTCTGAGGCACCGACAGCACGCCGCTGCGAACAATCTCGGTGCAGAAGGCGGCTACATAGACGCCAAGTACGACACAGCCAACGGTAAAGGCGCTCCAGTCCAAACCGACAATGCTCTTGAGCGAGTTGAACAGCACAAACTGGATAAGCAGCGGCACGCTGCGAAAGATATCCAGAAACCACCCCAGCGGGATGGTTGCACGGGGCAGCAGGGCACGTAGTAGCCCGCAAGAGACGCCCATAACGGTCCCGAGCAGCATCGACCAAAACGTCAGTAATAGAGTGACCCAGGCCCCTTGAAGCAGAAACAGCAGGTCGTTCCAGGTGAAGCTAGTTGAAAACAAGTTAGTTAAAAACATAGTCAGGCCCTCAATAGCGGAATAGCCGCCAAGCCAGCAGCCGGGCTATCACTACAATCAGTTTGGCGATCAGGTAATAGAGCACCGCTGCCAGCGCAAATAACTCAAAGGTGCGGAATGTTCTAACGTTGTAATCCTGAGTCACGCCGGTGAGATCGTTATTCAGGCCAACGATAACGCCCAGCGATGTCATTAATACCGCCCACACCATCTGATTGGTGATCGGGTAAAAGACGATGCGCAGTAGTTGCGGTACCACCACCAATCGATAGGCCTGGAAGCTACTCATCCCCAAGGAGCGGGCTGCGCGAACTTGGGTATCGGGTATCGCTTTAAGGCCGCCGCGAAAGTTTTCAGCCAAATAGCCCGCGTTATTAAAGGTAATACCCGCTAACAGGGCTGCCCAGGAGCTGACGTGCATACCGATAGCGCCAAGACCGAAATAGACGATATAGATCTGGAACAGCGCAGGCGTATTACGGGCGATTGAGACCCAAGTGCCAGCCACTGCTCGCGTGGCGGGATTAGGAGCCTCCCGCATCGCCAATAGCGCCAGGGCGATTAAGATGCCGAAGATCATCGATAGCGCTGCGGTCTCAAAGGTGACAACAGCGCCCTCGAGCATATCCGGCAGGGCCCTAAAGGCAGTTCGCCATTGGAAGGTATAATCAAACATGGCTTAGTGTGCTCCTTGACGAGTCGCAACGGCCATCAGCCAAGTGGGTAGGCGACCGCTGGCCTCTCCACTGCAGGCGGTCTCGACGCACTCGGCAAGATTGCCGAAGTGCACCTGGCGACCCACTAGCCCTGGGGCGTAGTGAGCATATTTGCCCGAATTGGTCATCAGTGTGCGCGCCGTTGGTGGTACCACGGGTTCACCCAGCATGCACCAGCAGGTATCGTTGATAAGCTGTGCTCCGAAGCGCTCCAGGGTGGTGATGTATCCGGCCGCGCTGGCGTCGTCATACACCGCTCGCCCCAGTGTGACCGCCATGGCGACATCCGGATGTTTGCGACGTCCTGAACAGAGCGCTGCCAGCGCCTCACATTCGCTCAACGAGAAGTGGGGGTTGCCCAAAGAGATAAGGTCTACCTGGGATGCTTCAGCATGATTCAGCTCGTACCAACTGGCGAGTAGGTCAGCGGGCTCGATGGTTAGGTGACGTGAAGGGGGGAGGTCGCCAAGGGCCTGGGATTCACGCATCGCTTCTGGAGTAATCTGGCTAATATGGAACATCGGCGCGGCGGAGGTGGTTGCGAAGGCTGCACAGAATGCTTTGAGATCATCGCGACTGGGTGCTGTGTCCTCCAGGCCGCAAAGTACGGGAATCTCGCTGCCGCAACGCAACCCCACGTGATACCCAAGTAATGGCCAGAAAGCGTCATCCAGGGAATCGAGAGGCTTAACGTCAATACGCAACGTGGCAAAACGCCCCTGATCTCTATGTGCCCCTATAAAGGGCGCACGCCCCGTCAACGCGATGCAAATATCCAGATAGTCCGGATATTTCAGCGTTCGGGCCGCCAGCACACTATTGGCGTATACAACGGCGTTAGACTCGGCCCACACGATTTGCTCGCCAGCTTTGGGAGCGCTGTCGAGTAGATAGGGTGCACAGGTGTAACTGAGCTGCGCGCCCATGGCCATATAGGCGTTGCCTAATGCACTGGCAGGCTCGCCGAAAGCGGGGTCGATGCCCTGCGCCCGCCAGCGGCACTGATCAACCGATATAGAATTGAGTGTAGTGGGAACGCGCACTTGGGCGCCCCATTCCACTAACTGCTCAGCGAAACGCAAACTGGCTGGGCCGGTATAAATGCAGCCATCAATATGCGCTTGGCTGATGTCAATCAGTTGCTCGGCTCCTTGGAGCTCTGCCACTCGCAGTACGATTCGCATAGCCTCCTGGGCAGCCTTACCGTAGTGGCCTGCGAGTAGCGCTTGGTCATCATCGCTGAGCGTTAGGCTGGAGGGGGCTAGGGTGGATAGCTGAGAATAGCGGGTGGTAGCCTCTGCTGCTGAGTGATCTTGGGGAGGCGTATCGGAAAGGTGTATTTTTTCATTTTCAATACATGCATATTGTCCTAGCCGCAGTGTGGCAAATGCCTCGGGGCCGACGAACAGCACCGGAATAGAGGCTTCAAATAGCGTTTCGGCGATGATCACACCGAGGGTCAAAATCTCTTCTTGTTCGGCAAATATCAAGGCAGAGGGCGCGTTTTGACCGGTAAGCAACTCAAGCAGCACGCTGCTGCCGGTACATGAGCCGCGTCCACTAGGTAGGGCGAGTATGCGTCCGGCAAGGTACTGGCCCTTTAACGGATGGTGACAGTCAATTATCTCGCCGCTGAACGGGTCGACACCACCCCAAAAGCTTAAGCCAACGTCGGTATACAGTAATTCACCCTGCGCTGAACCACGCACCAGACTACGACCGGTGAGCGAAACATCAGACATAGTGTCATCTCTTTCGTTGGGAAGAACGCGCCACCAGAGCGGCGCGCGATACATTGTTATTATTCAGCAATTAGTAATAAACGTTAGGTACGGTGAGATCGACTGGTTCACCGCCTACCCATTTGTCGTAGAGTTCCGCATAACGTCCGGTGCGCACCTGCTGGTTAACGAATAAATTTAGGTAATTCAGAAGGCCATACTCGGTGCGGTTAGCTGCAAGGGAGACGTAATCAATAACATAGGGTGCTTCGCCAGCAATTTTCAGCCCCTCATATTTGCCGGATTCGAGAGTCGAGGAGGCGACGGTGTTAGTAACGACGGTCGCATCAATGTGCCCTTGGGCGACGGCCAGAATGGTGTCGTTCTGAGTTTGATAAGCGCGAAAACTGCCGTCACCCCACTCATCTACATCTTCTTCCAGCGCCATTGCTTCGTAAGTGCCACTGGTATTGCCCACAGGACGACCCTGCAGATCATCGTACTGCTCGATACCAGTGTCTTCCCGGGTCAGAACGACCATCTGGAAGGCGAAGTAGGGGATGGTCATGCCAACGGTTTTGGCACGCCCCAGGGTGTCAGAGGTGGAGGCGACGATCACGTCGGCGCGGCCAGAAACCAGCGCAGGAATACGATCGGGGAAAGGTGTTTCAACGATTTCAGCATCGACTTCGAGGACATCGGCCAAGTCGTTACAGTAGTCGACATCGAAACCGACAGGTTGGTTGTTATCGTCGCGAAACCCCATGGGGGGAAAATCGAGGGTGACGGCACAACGTAGGGTGCCTGAGCTAATTATTTCATCGAGCTTGTCAGCCTGTGCCTGACCGATGACGGATACACTCAAGATAGCGGAAAGCGCTAAGGGAGCGGTCTTGTTTATCATTTTTGACCTCCTAGGTGGGCTTTGCTTGGCTGCTAGAGACAGCAAACTTAGTATTTATTATTTCGGATACGATTTGCAAGTTTTGAGGGTGTTAATTGAAATTTAAATTTAAGTTTTTGTTTTAATTGATTTAAATAAAATAATTAAGTGACGGTACGAGCTGGAATGTTAATAAGAGTGCAGGCAAAAAGCGCTATATCAGCGTTTTGGAGCCTCAGCGTTGAAACAGATCACGCAAGAATCAAACAACAGATACTGGGACGTTGGGTAGCGATTCGAACACCGCTACCCGACGGATAAAGAGGGCAAGTTTTAGTGATCTAAATCCTTTCTGAAAAGTCAATGGCTACTCAGCAAGCCGGTTAGGTAGATGATCGTAGAGTGTTCGACACACACCAATAATATGGCGTTCAACCAGCGCAGCTGCTTCGTCGGCGTCGCCTTTGCGGCAAGCGGCGATAATAGCGCGGTGCTCTTTGTCGGCGCGTGCCTTGCCTTTGGACAAGCTCAACTGTAATCGGAGGTAGCGCTCCACTTTGTCATGGATAGAGCGTATCAGGCTCATCATGAAGGGGCGTTGCGCAGGCTCGTAGAGACAGGCATGGAGCTCCCAGTTCAGTGCGGCCCAGCGGCTCACATTGTCCTCATTATTGAACTCGTCGCAAATGCGCTCGGCATTGTCGAAGGTGGCTTGGCCCATATTAGGGACGGCGAGACGAATGGCTTCTACCTCTAACAGGACACGAACTTCAAACATCTGGGCCAGCTCGGGTTCAGAGATCTTCGTCACAACGGCGCCCTTGTTACGCTGGAAAAGCACCAAACCCTCCGCTTCCAAGCGCTTCAGAGCCTCCCGTACAGGAATTTTGCTGACATTGAATTTATTGGCAATATCATCCTGGCGTATTGGCTCACCCTCTTCGAGTTGGCCAGCAATAATGGCTTCGCGCAGGTGCTTTACGATCACCTCAGATGCCGAGGGAGTAATGCCAAGATTAGGTGCGTTAAACATAGTAAGTGGCAACGATGAAAATCCGTAGGTGAGAGAAATATACGAGATACTGTATACCAACCTGGCATTTTGCAATTTATTTTTTACGTCGCGAAGACGCAGATAAACACTGACGCTTTTTGGAATACCAGCGATCGTTTTCCAATCAGGTAAATCGGCTTATTCGATAAGGTGATAAGTCGGCCACGGCATGATTGGCTGCGCTAGGGTGACGCTCTCCTTGTGTCGCTAGGTCGGCGATGATTTCTGCTGTCAGTGCCGCTTGGGTCAGGCCAAGGTGGTGGTGCCCGAAGGCCAGCAAGACTCTACCGCCTTTGACACTGTCAATAATCGGCAAAGAGTCGGGTAGGGAGGGGCGAAAGCCCATCCAGGGTTTGGCGTCAGTAATATCCAGCTCACTTCTAAATAACCCTTGGCTGAGTTTATGTAGCTGCCAGGCACGCTGCATATTGGCTGGCCTCTGAAGGCCCGCAAATTCAACGGTACCTGCCAAGCGTAACCCCTCTTCCATTGGTGTCATGATAAAGCGGCGCTCCAATGACGTAATCGCTACCGGTAGCCGTTCCCGCTCATGGGGAAGCATTAGATGGTAGCCCCGCTCAGTATCCAGCGGAATACTGGTGCCCGTCAGCGCGGTGGTAAGTTTAGCTGAGTGAGCCCCGCAGGCGATCAGCACTTTGGGGGCTGTCAGGGTAGTTGAACTATCCGTCTGCAAGCTAACGCAGTGATCACTCACACTCCCTGACATCACGGTTACCTGCCGGAATTGCACGCCGTTCGCTTTGGCGGCCTGAACCAGTGAGTTAACCACTTGCCAGGTATTGATGACATGGGCGGTGCCTGGGAAAAATAGGCCCCCTTGAATGTTATCCGACAACTGAGGGGCAACGTCGCGAATGGCATTGCCTGACCAGCGTTCCACCGCGACTTGCTGCTCGGCCATACGTGCCCGCAGCGCCTCCAGCTCGTCGGCATTGTCGGGTTTTTCGTATACCAGGAAAGAGCCCTCCTCTTTGAGTAATTGCCTGCCATCGATGCTGTCGAGTAGTCGTTGCCAGGCAGCCAAACTCTGCTCATTAAGCGCACGAATACCGGCTACGCTAGCTTGATAGGGGGCTTGACGCAGGTTCCAGAGTAGCCGAGTGAACCAAGGCAGCGCTTTAGGCAGATAACGCCAATCCAGTCGCAGTGGGCCCATGGGGTCAAGCAGCATTTTGGGCAGCCGTTTCACAATGCTGACATCGGCAATGGGGAATACCTGTTCCGTTGCCATATGTCCGGCGTTCCCATAAGAAGCACCCATGCCGGGTGGCTGACTATCCAGTACCATGACGCGCCACCCTTGTTGGCTTAACGACAGGGCGCAAGCTGTGCCAATGATGCCGGCACCGATAACGACGATATCAGCCTCCACATTTGGATCGCTGGTTGCCTGTGGGGGGGCGTCCATGGCAATTCCTGGTTTCATAGCGAGGCAGACCAGCTCGCATACCAAGTACGGAACAGCGCGTACTGTGATTCCACATAGTGACGCTGTGAATCGCTGAGCGCATCGGTTTCATTAAAATGCAGGGCGTATTCAGCATCGCCGTTGAGCACCATCAGGTGCTTGTAGTAGAGAACTAGGTCGCCGCCTTCGTCGAAAGAGGAGAGCACACCTAGTGCTTCCTCTAGCTCCATGGCTAAACGCCGTGCTTTGACGTCTCCTTTGGCGGCCTGTTGGCTGAGCGAGACAAGCTGCAATACTTCTCGGGGAAGCGCATTGCCAATACCGGTAATAGCACCCGTGGCACCACAGTTGACGAAGCCGTGGTAGACAGTGGTGTCGACACCGACCATCAGAGTGACATCTTCGTCTTGAGAGGTAATATTTTCCGCCGCATAGCGGAGGTCCTCGGCGCCGCCAAACTCTTTGAAGCCAATTAGGTTCGGGTATTTGTGACGTAGTTCAAAGAATAAGTCTGCACGTGTGGCGAAGCCGTAATAGGGGCTATTATAAATCACCGCAGGTAGCTTGGGCGCCGCATCCAAAATGGCCGAAAAGTGTGACTTCTGTGCAGCCGCCGAGGTGCCTCGTGAAAGCACGCGGGGAATCACCATCAGCCCTTGGGCGCCAACTTTAGCTGCGTGAGCCGCATGGGAGACTGCCTCAAGAGTGTTGATTGCACCGGTACCCACAATGGTGGGAACGCCTGCCTCAACCAAGCGCGCGACACCCTCCTGGCGCTGCGCTTCGCTCAGTAACGGCCAGTCACCCATGGAGCCGCAATACACCACGCCGCTCATTCCCAGATCCACCAGTTCACGGCCTTTAGCCACCAGGGCATCGAAATCGGGTTGGCGGTCAGCGCTGCAAGGGGTCATTAACGCCGGTATGCAGCCAGTAAAAATGTTATCGCTCATCGTTGTTCCTTTTCGTTTGGTGTTATCAGCTATAGGAGTTGGCGCTGGGTTCGAAAGCGGGGCCGCCGGTGGTCAATGATTACGAGGCAGTGATTCCCCAAGCGAACGGGTCTTGCTCATCAATTAAAAGAGTGGTGTCGGCGCTCAGGTAGGCGCGACCCTTAATGTAGGGGCGAATGCGATCACCCTCCCATTCGTAGTACCCCTCAAACTGGCTGTCACAGATACTTGCCTGCACCCAGGCTGTGCCGGGCGACAGCTTGCCATCCGCCGCTAGGCACGCCAGCTTGGCGCTGGTGCCGGTGCCACATGGGGAGCGGTCATATGCCTTGCCAGGGCAGAGCACGAAATTACGGCTATCAGCCACGGTGTCATCGGCAAACAGTTCGATATGATCGATCAGACCGCCGTCCTCGCCAGTGATGGCCGCAGCCTCCAGCGCCTGACGAACGGCCCAGGTGAAGTTAGTTAGCACTTCAACGTTGTCGAGCGTCAGTGATTGACCATGGTCGCTAATCAGGAAAAACCAGTTGCCACCCCAGGCAATATCGCCGTGTACCCGACCATAGCCGGGTACCTCAACGGGCACCTGCTGGCGATAGCGATAGGCGGGCACATTGCGCACGGTAACGGCGCCGTCTTCATGCAGGGTTGCACTGATCGGGCCAACCGGCGTGTCGATTTTGTGATCGCCAGGGGATATCAAACCCAGGTGATGCAGGGAGGCCACCAACCCTATGGTGCCGTGGCCGCACATGCCCAGATACCCGGTATTGTTGAAGAAGATGACCCCGCAGGTCACATCCGGCGATTCAGGTGCACAGTAAAGCGCCCCAACCAGCACGTCGTGCCCGCGAGGCTCTAACATGCAGGCTCGCCGCCACTGATCATGGGATGCGCGCAGAGCGTCACGCTTTTCCGCCATAGTGGTACCAGGCAGTAAAGGAAACCCCTCCATGACTAGCCTTGTCGGTTCACCCGCCGTATGGGAATCAATCACACGTATGCGTTTCATGGGGCACCTGTGGTCTTTGAATCACCTGTGGTTTTTGGATATAGGTGATTAATGGTGAAGATAGCAGCTTACCTTTCTATTCGCTGTTTTTTATATCTTATACAATATCCAGAATTTGTTGTGAAGCCCAGGCCGGGAGGCAATGGCATGGCCTCGGCTAGATGGATAGTCCAGCAAAAATCGGCGATAAACGCCTCTATTATTAATAAGTAATTGAATTTAAAGCTTGTTAATTAAAATTTTAATTTTTATGTCAAGAAATTCTTGCAATGAATTTTTGTATATCTTATACAAAAAGAAGAGGCGGAAACTAATCACAGGACTTAGTGAGTTCGTGACTTACCCATTTTGGGTAGCGCGATAAGCCTTTCTCAGGGAGTTATAACTAAAAACTAATGCTTAGAAAGGTGAGCGATTATGAAAATAGATTTAAATACAAAGCAGTGGCTTTCTTGCGTTATAGCAACAATAGCGCTTTCTTCTCCCGTTTATGCAGCCGACGTTGAGTGGCGAGTGCCCACTTCAGTACCGGGAGGCTCACCGTTTTATGAAAACTTTCTTCAGCGGTTCGCTGACAATGCAGAGTTGCTTACTGCAGGGAGAGTTGTTATTAGCCCTTTCGGCGCTGGTGTGATTGTGCCTGCATTGCAGGTCTATGATGCGGTAAAAGAAGGCACCGTAGAGGCTGGCCACTCCACTCCGAGTTACTTAGTTAACCAAAATCCGATTAACGCTATTTTTGCTGGGTTTCCTGGCGGTATGGGATCACAGTCTTATATCAACTGGATTTACGAAGGAGGCGGTCAACAAGCGCTGCAAGAAATTCGCGCTAGCGAAGGGCTGCACTCACTGATCGTGGGAATTGGTTCTACAGAAATATTTGCTCACTCCAACGTGCCCATTAACGGGCCTGATGACCTTGACGGCTTAAAGTACCGTACTTCCGGACCGTGGGCTGAAGTTGTGCGGGAGTATTACAATGCGGTACCTACCGTTGTGCCGCCCGGCGATATCTATACGTTATTACAACGTAAAGGCGTTGACGCCATTGAATGGGCAACCCCTTCCAGCAATTATCCTGAAGGTTTTCATGAAGCAGCCCGTTACATCATCGTGCCCGGCGTGCATCAACCCACATTTCTATGGGAAGTCGTTGTTCGTCAGGATACATGGGATCAAGTGCCAGACGATCTAAAGCAGCTTATTGAGTCAGCTGCCAAATTGACGACCTACGAAGGCCTTAGCAATTTCTACCATAACGACCTAATCGCCATGGAAGATTACCGTGCCGGTAGAAACGAAGTGATTAGCTTGGACGATGCCTTTGTTGAAGAGCTCTCGGAGAATGGTCGTGCTTGGATCGCTGCCCGGGCAGCGGCAGAGAGTGATGCTGGTAATCCAGCCATGGAAGAAATTTTAGAAGATTACCAAGCCTATCAAGCGCGCTGGAATGCTCAGAAAGACTATCTCATCACCGATTAATATAAACCTGCCAGGGGAAGGCACCTAAGCCTTCCCAGGGAGTTATACATATGGGCAATGTACCGATATGAGTGATGTCTATTATGTTTTTTAATTTAGTGGATCAGCTATCTAAAATATCGGCTTGGCTAAGTAAGTTGGCGCTCATCATCTTAGCGGGTGCGATGCTATACGAAGTAATAGCGCGCTACGTTTTTAATGCCTCCACCATATGGGCTTTTGATATTTCCTACATGGCCACAGGTGTTGCCTTTATGCTGGGTGTCGCCTGGACAGCGCAGGTGGATGGTCACGTCAAAGTAGATGTTCTGAGTAGTATTATGCCAGAGCGCATCTCACGTATTATAACGGGAGTGGCTTATACCTTTGTGTTGTTTCCCACCCTTTCACTTGTTGCTTGGTTTGGCTGGAAAAAATCGCTCTCAGCCTTCACAACCAATGAAGTTGAAATGGTCAGTACATGGGCACCTAAAATGTGGCCGTTTTACACCTGTATTGCCTTCGGCTTGACGCTTCTTGCGCTACAAGTTCTGGTGATTGGGCTGCGTTCGTTTATTGATAATACCCATCATAGTAGGGCCAACTAAATGGATACCATGACGGCTGCCCTGATGTTCCCAGGACTGTTCTTATTAATCTTTATGGGTATTCCTGTTGCTTTCTCACTGATTACCGTCTCATTGGTGGCTGGCTGGTTCGCCTTTGGGCCTATTATCTTTCAGCAACTTTACGGCAGTATTTATAGCGCTTCATCTAATTACGTTCTCTCCTCAATTCCACTCTTTGTGCTTATGGGCGCAATACTTGAGAAATCGGGCATAGCCAAAAATCTCTTCGATGCTATTCAGATGTGGATTGGTCGACTACCTGGCGGGTTGGCACTCACCACTATTGCCATGGCGGCAATATTTGCGGCTGCCTCTGGCGTCGTTGGCGCGGTAGAGATAATGATTGGATTAATGGCTATCCCTGCCATGCGAGCTTACCGCTATAACAATTCGCTGATTGCGGGGACTATTTGTGCGGGCGGCTCTTTAGGCACAATCATTCCACCTACGGTTATTGTTGTTGTCTATGCGGCGCTCGCTCAACTATCCATAGGTGCACTTTTCGCTGCGATTATTTTTCCCGGCATCTTGATGCTGTCTTTTTTCGCTCTTTATATCATTGGGCGCTGTTGGTTGCGGCCTCAAGATGGCCCTGCCGCTATGGCCGTTAATGATGATAAACCCCTTAGCATTAAAATCAGCATTACGCTTAGAGCCTTAGTGCCACCTTTGCTATTAATGTTTGCGGTACTTGGGTCGCTGTTGGGTGGTATCGCATCACCCACAGAAGCTGCTGCCGTTGGTGTTGCTGGCGCATTGATCCTAGCGGTCATCAATGGTGGAATCACCATGCCTTCATTGGTTGATTCTCTATCACTAACGGTGCGCATTACAGCTATGATTCTGCTTATTGTGGCCGGGGGCACGATGTTTACCGGCATCTTCGCAGTCAACGGTGGCGGCGAGATGGTATCTGCAATAGCTAGTGGTTTGGGTGGCGGTACAACAGGCGTCATCCTATTTTTTCTAGCCGTCACATTCTTACTGGGTTTCGTACTTGACTGGACATCGATTGTTTTAATCTGCGTACCAATATTCACCCCTATCATCAAACAGCTGGGTATTGATCCTATTTGGTTTGCCACGCTCGTGTTGGTAACTATCCAAACCAGCTACCTGACGCCGCCTATGGCATCGTCAATCTTCTATTTAAAGTCGATTGCACCCAGCGATATTACCTATGGGCAAATGTGTAGAGGTGTCTTGCCATTTATCGCGGTGCAATTGCTAACGTTGGCGGTAGTGGCGTTATTCCCTGCAATGGCTACATGGCTGCCTGACAAGATAGTGGGTTTTTAAAATCAAGAGCTAAGAAAACACAGCATATATGCTGCCGTAGCTGCCTGAGCATCGCCGGGTGGGGTTAAATGTGTTTTTCCACAGTCTGAAAGAGCGTTCCTATAAAGAAGATATCGTTTGCTCAGACTGCACATTAGGACAAGAAGAAAGTCACCCGCGGGGAACTTGAAACCACTGATTCTTGATAGAGATAAATGCTCTGTTGCTATGGCAACTCCTGATCAAGGCATTCCCACCGACGTCACCCCTGATTGAGTAGCGCTACATTTTAGAGTCCGATCCTATGCGTAAGGAGCTGGGCTTTGAAGCCGCATTGCAGAAAACAAGTTGCAGAAAAGCTAGGGAATAACGCTGATTTGGCTATAGTTAGTAGAGTACCCAGCTTATGCGGTTACACGTTGACACATGTCTTTGGTGATCGCCGCAAAAGGAGGCAACTATGCTGCTTGAGGGATCATGCCATTGCCAGGCAGTTACGTTCAGTGTGAAATCCCATCACCCCTACCCATTCAACCGCTGTTACTGCTCAATTTGTCGTAAAACGGCGGGCGGTGGTGGTTACACCATTAATCTTAGCGGAGATAGCAGGACGCTTAAAGTCAGTGGAGAGGAGCACATCACCATCTACCGTGCCCTTATCAAAGGCGAGCGGAGTACGGGGGAAAGGAATTTCTGCAAGCACTGCTCTTCATCGCTATGGCTTTATGATCCCGAATGGCCTGAGCTTGTCCATCCTTTCGCCTCAGCGATCGACACTGCCTTGCCTACGCCTCCCAGACGGACACATATGATGTTGGGAAGCAGGGCGCCATGGGTCGAGATAAACGCACAGTTTCAAGATAAATGCTTCGATGAATACCCCGATGAAAGCCTTGCTGAATGGCATCAGCGTCTGGGGTTAGAGCGCTAGGGTTGAAGCGTTAATCGTTAAGCAATGCGGCTTGTTTCGCTTGCCCTGGGGAGTAATTGTTCTATCTTTCTAAGTGAGTTCTATAGCGGCTCTAAATACAGGTTTTAACGCTTAAGTACAGCTTTTAATACATAGCTTATTGTGGAAATGTTCAGCTATACCAAGTTGTACAGCCATACTATGAAAAGGAGGGTGTAAAGATGGAATTTGAAAAATATAAGTCGTGCATAGAAGCGTGTAATATTTGTGCGGTTTACTGTGACTCTTGCGCGACTGCCTGCTTGCAAGAAGACGATGTAAAAATGATGGCTGAGTGTATCCGTTTGGATCGTCAATGTGCGCAAATATGCCGTTTAGCAGCATCTTTCATGGCCCAGGGAAGTGAATATGCCAAGGATATCTGCCGGATATGTGCTGATATTTGTAAGGCATGCGGCGATGAATGCGCCAAGCACGATGCCCAACATTGCCAGGAGTGCGCCAAAGCGTGTCATCGTTGCGCCGATGAGTGCGCTGCTATGGCTTCCTGAAAGCGCTTAGAAAACTAAGTCTAACGGCTTTAATAGAGCCAGCTTTTATACACGTTAAAAGCTGGCTCTTTTAATTTATTTTGTTATGGTTGCCCCAAGTATTATTTAATTTAAACTTTCGTTATTTTTAATCTGCATTAAACGCAAAATTAATAACGATAGATTAAAAAAGCGATAGCTTAAAAAGGCAGGTTAAAAAGCGTTAGTTTAAAAAGAGTACTCATTCTGCAGCAGGCTGATCACCTCCTCATCGCTGGTTTGAGTAAAGTCCTGGTAGTGCATACCAACAGCGATAAAAGGTTCGGGAGTGGCTAGACAGATCAAATCATCGACTTCGGTGGCTAATTCATCCAGTGTCGACTGCGGGGCAACAGGCACAGCCAGGGTGACAGTGGTGGCATTGGCTTGGCGAAGTGCTCTGGCAGCCGCTTTGGCGGTTCCGCCTGTGGCGATACCATCATCCACCAGCAGAACGCGCCTTTCGCTAATGTTCATCGGCGCACGGCTACCAATGTAAACGTGGCGTCGACGGGTTAACTCGCTTAGTTGTCGTTGTATTTCCTCTTCAAGGTAGCTTTCAGATGGTTGGAAAATCTTTAGTGTCTCCTGATTCCACACTACCTGTGGTGGCTCGCCATCGACCACCGCGCCTAACCCAAACTCGGGTTGTCCTGGAGCGCCGATCTTGCGCACGATCACGACATCAAGCGGAAGTTTAAGGTGGGTAGCTACTTCGTAAGCGACCGGCACTCCCCCACGGGGTAGAGACAGCACCACGTCATAACTATCACTGGATAAGGCGTGGGCAAGCTGGCGTCCTGCATCCCGCCGATTCTCGTAAAGCTCTGAACGCTTGTGCATATGTTTCGCTCCTACTTCCAAGCTGCCTAAACCCCAAACGGCCTAAATACCAAAAAGCCTAGACCCCAAAAGGATACGTGTCGGGTACGCCGTGGGGTTTTGCACTCGGCAATGGCGTTACGGCGGTGGTCTCATCGAACCACACATAGGCATCAAACTGCTCCGCTAGAGACGCCTGGAAGTAATGGCTGAAATATTCACTTTCGGGGCGATAGATAACACCAATAGCACGCTCCAGGCGTGTTTGACTTAGATGTTCCTGAGCATCCGAATGTGGGGGTTTGCTCAATTCAATTAAGGCACGTGGCAGCTGCGTTTCATGGAATATCCGTTCAAAGGAATCTGCACGTGACGGTACGACCTGCTTGATTCGCATAGGAGAGTCCCAATCGTCGGCCGCCGCCACGCTCCCCGTGTGTGTGCCGAAACCGATAAGCACTGCTTTATCGCCATAGGCGGTACGGCATAATTCGCCGATATTGAATTGTCCCTTCCAACCCATTTCAGTGGCAGACGCATCGCCGATATGGGAATTATGCGCCCAGACCACTGCCTTGGCGTTGGGCCCTTTTGCCTCGAGGAGCTGCTGCAGCGTATCGAACATGTGCCGGTCTCGCAGGTTCCAAGACTGGGTGGAACCACGGTACATAAGCCGGTAATACTGTTCGGCGGCTCTCACTACGCGGGCATTCTGGGTCGCATCGAAATAGTTTTCTTTGTTGTCCTTAGCCATGTATTCGAGCCGGTGATCCAGTAGCGCCTGGAGCTGCTCAACCACCGCCTCTTCACAAGCATCTCGCTCACCTCGTAATACGGCGTGACCGTACATGGCCGGTTCGCTATGCCAGGGTGTTAAACAACCATAACGCTGACGGGCAACCTTAGCGGCCTCAGGGTCGGTTTGGTCCAGGTAATCAAGCACCGCAAAAAGAGAGGCACGCAATGAATAGATATCCAGACCGTGAAAACTGGTGCGTTGGTTGAAGGGCAGCCCTGCATTATGTTGGCGCAACCATTCAGTAAAGGTATCTACTTCAATGTTGTGCCACATCCAGGAAGGAAATCGAGTAAACGCCTGCTGTTGATTACTGTCTGCAGGACGATGTCTGACATGCCGATCGATTTGAGAGGCGTCGGGCCAGTCCGCTTCAACCGCCACAATATTGAAGTTATGTCGCTCGATGAGTCGACGCGTAATAGCGGCACGTGCGCGATAGAATTCTGAGGTGCCGTGGGACGCCTCGCCTAGTAATACGATGTTGGCCTCACCGAAACGATCGAAGTGAGCGCCGAATGCTTCTTCCTCTTCCAAGCTTGGCAGGGGTTCGCAAGCATCAGCAATGGCTTGGGCTGTTTGCTGGGCGGAAGGGAACGAGGAAGTTGTCGAGTGATCCATGTGAATCTCCCGGAACGCGTAGGGATAGCTTGAAAATTACTATAGTAAAGAGGAACTGGCTTATTCAAGCTCGTATTACCCGAGTGACTAAACGCCGCACCGCCTCCCTGCACATTGTGTAGTGGTCCCGCAGCGCGGATCGTTAGAACTGCAGTGCTCTAGATACGTTTTGCCTGCCGGTACAGCCACCAAACGTCAAACCCAAACGAGTACAGCAATGAGAGCAACGCGCTGATGGCAAGCAGGCTGGACATGAGGTGAGAGGTGAGGGGCGTTAGCGCCAGTAGCAGCGCGACCACCTGCCAGACACAAATGGCTTTACGACGGAAGCTATCAAACAACGGTTTCGAGAGCCATGAGACCCACCAACTGGCCGCCACGAACAGGTAGCGCATACCGCCAATCAGTAGCACCCACAGGCCCAGGGACTCCAGCCGCAGCAATCCCGCACAAAGCAGCAAAATCAGCAGAGCATCCAGTTCCATATCAAAACGAGCGCCGAATATCGTATGACTTTTGGTGCGCCTCGCAATCCAGCCATCGACGCCATCTAGCAGCAGAGCGATCACCGCAAGAGCCAGCCATTGCCATATGGCCGCTACGAACGCATTGGCGGCGAGTGCGCCGGCCATAAGTGAAACCAGTACGGCACGCAGCAGTGTGACTCTGTTTGCCCAGCCCAGTGAGCCGTAGGGCCAGAAAGTGATGACTAAGAAAGATATGCACGTGTATAAGCCAGCAGCAATCCACCCGTTAGCCGGGTCAGCTATTAATAATGGCAGGCTTTTGCCCAGTGCCATTAACAGCAACCCCCCTAACAATAGCTCTACAGCGCTGTAGAGCCGTTTGGTCAGGGTGTACAACGAGGCGTCGGAAAAAGGCGGCATGGTGGCTCACGAAGCGGCGTCGTTGTCCGCAGTTGAAATAAATGATGCAAATAATTTTATATGTACCATTCTTGTAGAAGAAGGTAGGGTTGTCTATGAGAACAAGAAAATAGGCTAGTTAGTTTCCCGGTGTTCCAAAAGTTAATCGAATATTTTCTTTTCAACCGCTACGCTGAAATAGGTGAGTCATTGAAAACTTTACTGTATGAGGCCATTCAGTACGTGACGACCCAGTGTGCGTCTGCGCCAAGATGCTTGATGTGCATTTTATTAATAGTTCGCAACGCCATAGTGCCACGCCACATTCAAAGGATTGAAAAAGAGCTCAAAATACATGGGCTCCAAACGAAAAGGAATGCTCATGTCGGCGCCTGAAACCGCAACGGCCTTCTGGGTAGTAAACCCTGCGAAAGGTGAGCTGCGGCGTGAAAAACTAATGCCTCCCGCCCACGATGAGGTGCGCATACGCACCTTGTACAGTGGTGTCAGCCGTGGCACTGAATCGCTGGTGTTCAACGGCCGCGTGCCCGAAAGTGAATTTTCGCGTATGCGTGCGCCCTTCCAGTCGGGAGAATTTCCTGCCCCGGTTAAGTACGGCTACTGCAGCGTTGGTCGCGTTGAGCAGGGGCCTGACGCGTTATTAAATAAAACTGTTTTTTGTTTGTATCCCCACCAAGACCACTACGTTGTGCCTGCTTCGGCGGTACTAGAAGTGCCCGACGACGTACCCGCCAAGCGCGCTGTATTGGCCGCCAATATGGAAACGGCTATTAACGGCGTTTGGGATGCCGAGCCTATGCTGGGCGAGCGTATTTGTGTCATTGGTGCAGGTGTCGTAGGCACACTGGTCGCTTACCTATGCGCACAAGTGCCCGGCGTTAACGTGCAATTGATTGATATTAACCCAGAGCGTCTCCAGCTAGCCGAACAGCTAGGCGTGGCATTTGCTACCCCTGAACAAGTCCCGCATGACCAGGACTGTGTCATCCACGCTAGCGGCCATTCTGCAGGCTTACGCCAAGCCCTTGAATGGGTTGGCAGTGAAGGGCGCATTATCGAAATGAGCTGGTTTGGCGAAGGGGATATCTCGATTCCGCTAGGTGGCGCGTTCCACTCCCAACGGCTCACGATCAAGGCCAGCCAGGTAGGCCAACTGCCAATGAAGCTGCGTCCTCGCTGGAACTACCAGCGCCGCCTTCGATTAGCGCTAAGCTTATTAGTGGATAAACGATTGGATGCATTGATCAGCGGGGAAAGCGATTTTGAGGACTTCCCCACGCTTGCCAATACGCTGTTTGGTCGTAGCAGCGTCGAGCTTTGTCACCGGCTGAGATATCCCCAATAGTATTACGCTGTTAACTATTTGATCAGGAGTTTTTATGTTTCGTTTATGTGTTCGTGACCACTTTATGATCGCCCACAGTTTTAACGGTGAAATCTTTGGTCCTGCCCAGCGTACCCATGGGGCCACCTATGTCGTGGATGTTGTCTTTCAGCGCCCTGAGCTGGATGAGGATGGTTTAGTCATCGACATCGGCCTTGCAAGCGAAACCGTGAAAGCGGTATTGGCGGGCTATAACTTCCAAAACCTGGATGAGATAAGCGAATTTAACGGTAAGAACACCACTACCGAGTTTATGGCCAAAGTGATCTTTGATCAGCTAGCCAAAGCAATTGACGAAGGCGAAATGGGCACTACCGCCCAGGATATTACCCATATGGAGGTTAAACTACACGAATCCCATGTGGCCTGGGCTAGCTTCGAAGGCGCGCTATGAGCCAGCGTTTTACCTTAATAGTGGCGGGCGACCCCGACCAGCGCACCGGCGGCTACCTCTACGATGCACATATTGTTGCTGCCTTACGTGATCAGGATTGGGAAATCGACGTTGTGGGCCTTGAAGGTACCTTTCCCGATGCAGACGCCGAGGCGGCCACCGCGCTGGCCCTGGCGCTTGAGAATTTACCCGATCATTCAGCGGTAGTTATCGATGGATTGGCTATGGGCGCATTACCCGACGTGGTTGCTCAGCACGCCCAGCGGCTGGATATTAGCGCGTTACTGCACCATCCCCTAGGCGATGAGCTTGGCCTTAATGAGGCCGATCAGCAGCGTTTTCACCGCAGCGAGTTGAACGCGCTTGCTCCTGTGGCGCGGATTATTGTCACCAGCCATTTTACCGCCCGCCGTTTACCGGCGCTGTCAGCCCACTACGCCATCCCGCTTAGCGCTACAGTCTCGGTCGTTGAGCCGGGCGTTGCAGAAGCGCCCATCAGCCCTGCGGCAGCACCTGGAGAGGCACTGCGCTTGTTATGTGTGGCCACGCTAACGCCGCGTAAAGGGCAGGATATCCTTGTCCAAGCGTTGGCGGAAGTGACGGGTGACCACTGGCAATGTGACTGCTATGGCGGGGCACGCGACGCTGCGTTTACGCAACGTGTGCAACAACTGATCGAACAGCACGGCTTGCAGCAGAAAGTACGCCTGCACGGCGAGTGCGATAGCGAGACGCTGGAAGCGGCCTACCGGCACGCCCATGCGCTGGTGCTTCCCTCCTGGTACGAAGGTTATGGCATGGTGGTCACCGAAGCCTTGGCCCACGGGCTGCCGGTAATTACGACCACCGGTGGCGCGTTACGCGACACCTTGCCTGAAGGCGCCGGGTTGAGCGTTGAGCCGGGCGATAGTGCAGCACTTCAGGATGCCTTGAACCGCTTTTGCAACGATGCCGAACTGCAACACCAATTGCGCGACGGGGCTGTACAGGCGCGCGGCCAGTTAAGTGATTGGCAGGCGGCGGGTGAGGCGTTTGCGGCGGCTTTAACCGCGCCGAGTGATTCAAGCGCTGCGCCTACCTTGCGTGCCGGTAGCCAGTTTGAATCCGATTGGCTGACCCTGCGAGAAGCAGCCGACTTCGCCTCACGTAGCCAACGCCTGGCTCAGTTCGCGTCTGAGTGGTTGAGCGCGCAGACCCCAACGCCCTTGATAGTGGATATTGGCTGCGGTCGGGGCAGCAATATGCGCTTTTTGGCCCCGCGTCTGAATGGTCGCCAGCGCTGGAAACTGATCGATCACGATGCCACCTTATTAGCACAAGCGTATCAGCGAGCGGTCGGATTAAGAGATAGCCAGGGGCAGCCCGTGGCGGTTGAAGCTCACTGCGTATCGTTGCAGCCATTTAACGCTGTACCGGTGGGCGATGCCCACTTGGTGACCGCATCAGCGCTATTGGACCTAGTCTCCCAGCAATGGATTGACACATTGGTGAGTCGCTGTGCCAAGCAGCAGCAAGCGCTACTGATAGCGCTGAGCGTGACCGGCGAATGGCATTTTATCGACACGCAAGGCGACCCAGTGCTGGACGACGAAGATCACTGGTTGCTGGCCATGTTTAGTGCCCACCAACAGCGCGATAAAGGCTTGGGCGAGGCGTTGGGTGGTCAGGCCCACGGGGCGTTAGTTGCTGCGTTAGAGCGAGCCGGTTACCAGATTGAGCAAGCCGACACACCTTGGCAGCTTGCCGCCGGTGGTCACGATCAGCAACCGTTAATGATGGCGTTGCTAGAAGGCTGGGCCGAAGCGGCCACCGAGCAAGCCCCTGAAGCCGCATCGCGTATTGCTGCTTGGTTACAGCAGCGCCAACAGGCGGTAGCAAACGGTGAACTGGGTATTTGGGTAGGCCACCGAGATCTGTTCGCTATGCCCAAGGGATCCTCTATACCCAAGGAAAAGGCATAAGCCTATGGGGGTTGCTCAGACGTTGTGCACTCGGCTAGGCGCGTATATCCGTCCATGCCTGCAAAGACGATGCCTGCAAAGCCCATGGCTACGGCGTTTGGTCATTAGTATCGCCTTGCTGGGTGCCGTGTTGCTGTGGGTTGAACCCAAGGCCATCGTGGCCGAGGTACAACGCCTCTCCGCCGGGTGGGTCGCGTTGGCGTTAGCTATAAGTACGCTACAGATTCTGCTGTGTGCCTGGCGCTGGCAGTTTACCGCCGGGCTTATTGGTGTGCCGCTACGGTTTTTCTACGCCCTTCGTGAGTATTACCTGGCGCTGCTAGTCAATCAGCTCTTGCCCGGTGGGGTGTTAGGCGATGCAGGGCGGGCGCACCGTCATGCCAGCCAGGCACAGTCACGTGGCCGTGCGTGGCGGGCGGTCATTATCGAGCGCGCGTCAGGGCAGGTGGCTGTCGCTTTGCTAACGCTAACGGCGCTGCTGCTTTCACCTCTGTGGCATAACGCTCTGGGTGTAACAGCGCTTGCGGCGGTAGGTCTAAGCGTGGTCGGGCTTACGATGATAGTCGCCATCGGCCTGCTTCAGCGTCAGCGCTTGAGCAATGGATTGTCACGGATGCCGCACTGGAGCCAAGCCTTGGCTGGCGATATAAAGCGCGCCTTGTTACGACGCAGCGTGTGGCCCCGGCAGTTGTTGTCGTCACTGATGATTGTGCTGAGTTACGGCTTAGTGATGGTGTGCGCGGCGCGGGCGATTGGCGTTGCTCTCCCGGCACTCGAGGTGCTCGCACTCGCACCGGTGTTGCTACTGGCGATGCTGATTCCGTTTTCAGTCGCTGGCTGGGGGCTACGTGAAGGCACCGCTGCCGGTGTCTGGATGTTGGTAGGCTTATCGCCTGCCCAAGGAGTGGCGGTGTCGATGGCCTATGGTGTTCTGGTCTTGCTGGCTAGCCTGCCGGGTATTTGGGTGGCGCTTAACCGTCGTCAAAAAGCGCAACCCTCAGGCGGGGGTATCCCTCAATCGCATGTCGAACAGCGTGTCGTCACCACAGCGGAAGGTTCGCGTGGGCGGGCGCAACGCACTCTCGAGCGTCTTGATGGGCGTCATTTTAAGCCCCGGCCTGCCGGAGCCGATCAGCAACGGGGCGACCAGCAGGTGCAGCCGGTCAACGGCCCCCGCTTCGATAAACTGAGAAACAGTAACGCCGCCGCCCTCTACCAATACCCGAGGCAAGCCTTTATCAGCGAGCAGGGCGATGACATCGTGAGGGTTGAAATGCCCGCTGGCATTCAGCGGCAGCACGCAGCGCTGAACATGAGCAGGAGTGACCTTTTCTGCGGCCCCCGTTCCTACAATAAGAAGCGTCGGGGCGGTATCGCTGCGCAGCAGCATCAAGTCATTCGGTATACGCCCTCGCGGGTCCAGCACCACCCGGGTCGGGTGGGTGCCACTAACGTGGCGCACGGTCAGTTGCGGATTGTCGGCACTAGCGGTACCGGCGCCAACCACCACTGCGTCAACAAGTGCGCGCAGGCGGTGCAGGTGAACCAAGCTTTCATGACCGTTGATGTAGTGGGAGTGGCCGCTTTCCGTCGCAATGCGGCCATCCATGCTCTGCCCCAGCTGAGCCAGGACCCAAGCCGGGCGACTGGCCAGCGGGGTCAGACAGTCGAGCAGCTCTCGCGTCTCAGCGCTGACCGCCTGGAAGGTCTGCCATTCGCCGTTAGGCGTCAAGGTGATTGCTACATCGCAAGGACGCTGATGACGCAGCCCCAGCAGCCATTCCCAGGCATCGGCCAGTGCAATAGTGTTGATAGGGGAGTTAGGCATGACGCCTCCGCGCTAAAACATTCGCTTCATCATGCGGGACTTACTTGTTTCAGAGCAAGTTGGTCCAGAGCAAACACATAATATCCCCCACGCTAGGAAGCCAGGAGGCCTCTATGTACAAGATTGAACGCGCTATTTTCGATATTCGTCGTGGATTGCCAGTGGTGGTGAATGCCGGTGAGCAGCGTTTGCTAGTGCAAGCGCTGGAAGGCAGTGAGTCGGTAGAGGCACTTGCCCAGTTAGCTGGCGAACGGCCTTCGTTAGTGCTTACCCGCCACCGCCTGGCGGCGATGGGAATGACCTTCACCGCTGAGGCGGCAAGCGTGCCTTTAGCGACAAACATCAATACCAAAGAATTGCATGGCTTGGCCTCGGCGGAAATGCTTCCGCAGCCCGCAGGTGGTTTGCTCAGTGGCTTAAAACCAGCGGGTCTGGCCGAACTTGGCGCCATTACGCTAATGCGCCGTGCGCTGCTAATCCCCGCAGCGCTATGCGCTTTTGTCAGCGAAGAAGCGGCGGAGGAGATTGAACAACAAGTGGCAGAAGGGCGGCTGCTGGAAGTCGATGCAAAAGAGGCTGAGCAGTGCTTAGCTGGGGCGCAGGGTATGCTTAAGCGTGTAAGCGAAGCGAATATTCCTCTTGAGGATGCTGCTGACAGCCGCTTTGTGCTTTTCCGGGAGCCGGACGGCCTGCGCGAACACGTTGCTGTGGTGATTGGTAAACCGGAGCACTGGGAAGGTGCGGTGCCCCTGCGCATGCACTCGGCGTGCTTAACGGGTGATCTTTTCGGCAGCTTGCGCTGTGACTGCGGCGAGCAGCTACGCAATGCGGTGGCAGATATACAATCCATGGGCGGCGGCGTGCTGCTTTATTTGGCACAAGAGGGGAGGGGTATTGGCTTGGCCAACAAGCTGCGCGCCTATACCTTACAAGATGGTGGCCTCGACACCGTGGATGCGGATCAAGTGCTCGGTTTTGGAGACGATGAGCGCCAGTACGCGGTGGCGGTGGATATGCTTAACGCGCTCAACATTGGCCAAGTGCAGCTGCTGACCAACAACCCGTTAAAAATAGAGGCGCTGCGCCAAGGCGGTATCGAGGTGGTGTCACGCCAGGCACTGTATGGCAGTGTCACTGACCACAATCAACGTTATCTCAATGCCAAGGCAACCCGAGGTGGACACCTGTTGGAAGATGTCTTAAGCGGCCAGCGCTAAACCCAAACGTCGCGGGCCAAGGAGCCTCGCGCTGGTGAAGCAGTTTTATTGAGTGAGCAGTTTTATTGAGCGAGCAGTTTTAGTTAATTAGCAATTTTAGTTAATGAGCAATGTTAGTTGGTTAGCGGTGGCAGCTGGGCGGTTTCGGTTACCACTATCGCTAACTGGCGGGCATAGTGCTTCACTAGCCGCTCGCCTAATGCGGCGCTGGCGTGGCTGGCATCCCCGGCCACGCCTTGAGCGCTTAAGTCTTCCGCTAACCAGGAATACGCGGCCGCACCCTCTGCACTCACGAGGGCATCGCCTAAGGGCGCTGAGGGCGGTGTGGCTTGGTAATCCTCCAACTGGACCAGCGTTGGCGCTAAATAGCACATCATCGCGGTTTCGAGTAATCCTCCGTGCAAGCCGTAGCGTAACTCTTCAAAAGCTATGGCGTCTGCTAACGGCGGCAGTCGAGTATAGGTGGCTTTTACGACACGCATGCCATGCCGTCGCCGCAGGGTGAGCCCTGCTAAATCCATGACCGATTTATTGCCGCCATGGCTATTCAGCAGTACCAGGCGACGAATGCCTGCCTTGGCTAGGCTGTCGCCATACGCTTCAAGTGTGGCAATCGCCAATGGCGCCGGCAGGCTGAGTGTGCCGGGAAAGTTGGCGTGCTCATCGCTGGCACCCACCGCTATGGGCGGCAGGCAGATAACATTCATTGCGGGATCAAGCTGCGCCAGCATAGCCGCCTGCAGGCCTTCGCCAATGGTCAGGTCGGTGGCTAAAGGAAGATGGGAGCCGTGCTGCTCAATGGCGCCGAGTACCAGCACCGCCACCGGGTCGCGTTGGGCGAAGTCGGCTAATTGCGGGGCGGTGAGCGTTTGCCAGTGATGTATCATTAAGTGATATGCCTATTGAGTTGTAAAAGGATCAGGGAGAGCCCCCTAGTAGCGGGTGATCTGAGCGGCAGGCGTAAAGGTCGCCAGAGGGTATCCCCTCGGCCCCAGCCCTTAGCCACTCGGTCATGGCCTGCGGGGTTTGCCATTCGTTCCAGCGAAAATGGCGCTGTTCGCCCGCTACCGCGTTGTAGCGATAGTCGCCAAGACGGTTTAGATGGTGGATGCAGTCGTGGCTAACCTCTAGTGCACCGACAACGAACTCCACTGAAAGCGCTGCCACCGGACAACTGAGCCCCGCTAGCACCTCCGCCTCAAAGCCCTCTACGTCAATTTTAATAAAACTGGGTTCGCCATACTCTTCAATTAACGTATCCAGTGTGGTGACCGGTACCTGTAAGCGTTGCTCCCAGCGAACATGACTAAAGCTGGCGTTACGTTCGCCGATCTGCTCGCGCCAATCGGAGGCAAGGGTAGAAAGAGTAGGGTTGCCGGGGCTGATTGCAATCTCAGCAAACCCCGCCGTCGGGCCAGCCGCAAGCGGTAACAGCGTAATGCTCGGCGGCCTTACCAAACGCTTAAACCACTTAGCGAGATCAGGCTGAGGTTCAAGTGCCACTACCTTGGCGCCTAGTGCATGAAAGGCCGCACTGCGGTCGCCTAGGTGAGCACCGATATCGAAAGCGACGGCGCCGGGCTGAATAAACGGTTGGTAAAGACGCTGTAGCCCGCGTTGGCGCCCTGGCCGCCAATAAATAAACAGCGAGCGGATAAGCCCGCCTGCGCTACTTAGCCGTTGCAGCGCCAAGCGCCGCATTCGTTGGGGTCCCTGAATATCTTCATTGGGCATTGGGATACCACACGTAATTCCAGGTTTCGCTTATCGATTCGTCATTTAGGGTCAGCCTGAGGCGAACATCGCTGGGTTGATGGCTATCGGGCAGCCTGAAGCTAGCGCGCCAGCCTTTGTTAGGGAGCGGGGTGACCTGAGGCAGTAGTACTTCGCCTTGCTGGGCGTTGATAACTAACTCGACGGGTTGGTCGGCAGCGATATCATCTAACACGCCCCCTTGGAAATCGACGATAAACTGGCGCTGCCCTTGCAACGCCGAATCCGCTTGTCCCGGTACGCTTGCGCGGCCATGGCGGGTACGGATTGCACGCCCAAGGCTATGCGCTTTTGGCTGTGTGTTGAGCGTATGGGTTAGGTAATGGAGGCGGCGGGACTCGCCAGCCTCCAACGTGTCGTCCGCTACCCAGTAGGCGACGATATTGTCGTGGGTTTCATCAGGCGTTGGAATTTCGACCAACTCTACCCGCCCGGGTCCCCAGTCATCTAGCGGCATAACCCACTGGCTGGGTCGACGATGATACTGGGCTTCGATATCCAAATAACGGTTAAAGTCACGCTCTCGCTGCATCAAGCCAAACCCTTGAGGTGCACTATCCATAAATGTCGAGATGCGCAGATGCTCGGGGTTGGTCAGTGGGCGCCATATCCATTCACCGTTACCGGTTTGCATCAGCAGACCGTCAGAGTCATGCACCTGAGGGCGGAAGTCGTCGGGACGCTCACGGCTTGCCTCTCCATAAGTGAACATGCTGGTGAGCGGCGCTACGCCCAGCTTTTCGATATCGCTGCGAGCAAATAGTGCCGCTTCGACCTCTACTTGGGTATTTTCACCGGGCTGGATGACAAACCGATAGGCGCCACTGATGGAGGGGCTATCCATTAACGCTAATAGCTCAATCTGCTCGGCATCTGCGTCGGGCTTGTACATCCAAAACTCACGAAACGCCGGAAATTCCTCGCCAGCGGTTGAGGCTGTATCGATCGCTAGCCCACGGGTCGATAACCCGTAAGCTTGGTTGCGCCCCACGATTCGGAAGTAGCTAGCACCGAGAAAAACGGCAAACTCGTCGTCATATTCTTCGCTATTCAGGGGATAGTGAAGACGAAAGCCCGCGTGGCCGCTACCGGTTAAATCGTGCTCTTTTAGCTTTGCGGCATTGCCGTCGTAAGAGAAATCCTCTGCCGAAAAGGGCAGCGGGGTGACCGTGTCGTTTTCAATGACATTCAGGGTGATTGGAGTTGGGAAGAGAAAACCGCTGTGAAACAGCTGTAAGCTAAAGGGGCTTTCGCCCTGCCAATAGGCGTGGGCGGGATCAAAGCGAATTTGTCGGTAGGTATCGTAGTCGAGCTCACGTAATACCTTTGGCAGTGACTCTTCGGGGGGGTGGTAGGCCTCTGCAGCCAGTTGCTGGGCCTGTTCAATGACCGCAGTGAAATGTTTATTGTCTTCGGCTAAGGCCGGTAAGGCTAGCGTACAGCCGATTAACACGAACCACCTACTAACTAACCACCTACCGACATGCCATCTGTCGCCTTGCCATCTACGAACCTGCCGCCAAGAAATCGGGCATCTAGAAAAATAGTTACAACGCATGGACGAAATCCTTTCGGTTGAAGGCCGCAAAATGCATGGAGTTGAGCCAAACAATACATTAAAATTTTACACAATAGCTATACGAGTTATAGAGATAGTACATTATTGGTGCGTTTTTCAGCAGCCTTTTACTCTGCTCCTCATCTAGTCTTTCGCCGAGATCTATCGTTGAAAGGGCATATTTTCAACACTTTAATCTAAAGCAGGCATAAATGAGAATGCGATGAGTCGATTACTAATACTGGTCCTGATACTAAATTTCTTACTTATCGCGCCACTGTGGTGGCGTTTTGGTGAGATTAATGAGTATTTGGTCGCTTGGGAGGCACTTATCATTGTGCCGCTTATGCTATTGCTTCCTGTTGGCCAGGCCCGCCGCTTAGTGGGTATTGGGTTAGTCGGTTGGATGATGCTGGCAACCGCCGCCAATCTGGGGATGGCGGCCACCCAAATGGCGTTTGCCCGGCCAATCAATCTCTACCTTGACTTACCCCTGCTGCGCTCCGTCTATCATTTGTTAGTAGGTAATGTAGGCCAGTTGTTGGCAGTTTGCGCTATGCTGGCGGGGCTCGCCGTGCTGCTGGGCATCAGCGTGGGCTTAGCGCGGTCGTTGCTTCCACCGGTCGGCTACTCGATTAAACGGCTACCCGGAGCAGTCGCATTAACGCTGCTCGTTGCTGCCACCAGCGGAGCGGCACTGGCGCTTAACGGGGTGCGGTTGGTGGACAGTGCACACTTGCCATTGTTGAACAATACACGGTTTCAGTGGCAGCAAATTACCGATACCCATGCCGCGCGTGTTGCCTTTACGGAACAGTTGGAAGCTACGCCGCTGGAAAAACAGCCGCTGCCGGGGTTGGCAGGGCGCAATGTACTGCTGACCTTTATCGAGTCCTATGGTGTGTCGGCGCTGACTACCCCGCGTTATGCAGACGCTCTGCTTCCCACCCTGGCCGACATGCAGCAACGCCTAGGCGAGCATGACCTCCACGTAGTGTCTGGACTGCTGGCGTCACCAATTCGTGGTGGGCAATCCTGGCTAGCCCATGCAACAACGCTCAGCGGCCGATGGATCGACAATCAGCTGTGGTATCAGCTGATGTTGAGCAGTGGGCATTCCACGTTGATCGATGATTTTCGTGCAACGGGGCAGCGTTCGCTGGCTGTGATGCCCGCCATCACGATGGCATGGCCGGAAGGCGAGGCTTATGGTTTCGATGAAATTGCTGCGGCGAAAGATATCGGTTACGCCGGGCCTGCGCTCAATTGGGTGACCATGCCCGATCAGTTCACCCTCGACTACACTCAGCGTCACTTGCTCGGCGATACGCCGGTGTTTGCTCAGTTGGCCTTAATTTCTAGCCATGCACCCTGGACACCGATTTTGCCGGTATTGGATGATTGGTCATCCATTGGCGACGGACGTATTTTTGCGCCTTGGGAGAGTGCTGGTGACCCGCCGGAGGTGTTGTGGCAGGACATTGAGCGTATCCGCGATCACTATGCCTGGTCGGTGGACTACGCTGTTAAAGTCACCGGTCGCTGGGCCGAGCGCGTGGTGGATGACAATACGTTGATGATCGTGTTGGGTGACCATCAGGCCGCGCCGCTGATCACTGGTGATGACGCTAGTGCGGCGGTGCCCGTGCATATTATCAGCGGCGATCGTGCATTATTAGCACCTTTTCTAAAGCGTGGCTTTTTGCCCGGCACGTTGCCTGCGCTCGAAGAAGCAAACGATGTGCCCCGCATGAGCCAACTGCGCCACTGGCTGCAGGATGATTTTGGTGAGTGAACGGATGATGCAGCCACTCTCTAATACAAGGACGACCACAAGGACGCAGCAATGATTCAGCCGGTAATTCTAAGTGGCGGTAGCGGTACGCGGCTTTGGCCGCTTTCTCGTGAGCAGATGCCGAAACAGTTTTTGCGTTTAACCTCGTCGAAAAGTATGTTGCAACAAACGCTTAGTCGTTTAGACGGGCTAACCGTCGCTGTGCCAATGCTAATGGGCCACCACAGCCACCGCTTTTTAATGGCCGAACAGCTGCGCGAAATGGACCAAGCTGCCACCGTGGTGCTCGAGCCGGAAGGGCGCAATACTGCGCCCGCGATCGCTTGTGCGGCGCTGCTGGCACGCCATGCTGGCGATGATCCGTTATTGCTGGTACTGCCTGCAGACCATGTGATCGGTGATGTGCAAGCGTTCCAACACAGCGTTTCACTTGCCGCGCCGCTAGCGGAGGCAGGCTATCTCGTCACCTTTGGGGTCGTGCCGACACAGCCTGAAATCGGTTACGGTTATATTGCCTGTGGTGAGCCGCTGGAAGGTGGCCATCACCTTGCGGCCTTTATTGAAAAGCCCAATGCTCAGCGTGCCGCTGAATTGGTCGAAAGCGGTGATTACTTATGGAACAGCGGCATGTTTCTGCTGCGTGCCTCAAGCTATTTAGACCAGTTACAACGGCTGCAGCCGGATATGTTAGCGGCCTGCGAGCAGGCGGTGAGCGCTGCGCATCGTGATTTGGATTTCCTGCGCTTGGGCGAAGCGGCGTTTCTTAGTTGTCCGGCGGATTCCATCGATTATGCGGTAATGGAGCATTGTGACCGGGCCGCCGTGGTGCCCCTGGCCGCCGAATGGAGTGATATCGGTAGTTTCGATGCGCTTTGGGCAACTGTTGAACCTGACGTGGCGGGCAATGCCACCAAAGGCGATACATGGTTAACCGATACGCAGGGTTCGCTGGTGTTTGCCGAACATCGCTTGGTCACGACATTAGGCGTGCAGGATCTGATTGTCGTGGAGACATCGGATAGCGTGCTGGTAGCCCACCGTAATCAAGCGCAGCAGATTAAACAGCTGGTGGCGTCGCTTTCTCAGGCGGGACGCAGCGAACCTTGCTCTGCCCCCCAGGTACAGCGCCCCTGGGGCAGCTTTCAAGCGATGGATAGCGGCGAACGCTATCAAGTCAAACACATTACCGTAAAGCCCGGCGGCCGGCTCTCACTGCAGCGCCATCATCACCGCGCTGAACATTGGATTGTGGTGAAGGGCACTGCGCGGGTAACGCTTGGAGAGCGCAGCTTTTTGGTGAGTGAAAATCAATCCACCTATATCCCCATCGGTGCGCTACATCGTCTGGAAAATACCGGTAAAATTCCTCTTGAACTGATCGAAGTGCAGTCGGGAAGCTACCTGGGTGAAGACGATATCGAACGCTTGGACGATGTTTACGCCCGGGATAACAATGAGTGAGGGTGGGCTTACCAAAGCCAGCTCGCGGGGCGTGCCGGGGGCCGGCCTTTGCGCACATCGATCCACCCCAGCACGCAGCGCACGCCTAGCCACACCGCAAGCAGCGGCCAGAGGAGGGTGCCGACCATGACAATGCTGAGCAAAAAGGCGATGCAGGCATATAGGGTGCCGATCCAGAAGGTACGAATCAGGTAACGGTAGTGCGGCTGTAGCCACAGCGCGGCATCTTTACGGTAAACATACGCAATGATCACGCCTATCAGCAGGGTGATATTGGCGGTCACGATACCCGCCAGGTAGAGCGCGTAAATAATCTGCAGCGGGCGTATCTCATCCCGAGATAGGTCGTTTTGTGTCATGAGTAAGCTCTTGTTAATAAAGCCGATAGTCGCGGTAATTAGCTAGCTTTTGCTGTTCTTGAACCACTTTACGGTAGCGCTTGTACTCCCACTGATACTGCGCAGGCTCCAAGTCTATTGCGGCTTCCACGCTGGCATTGACGCCGGTGGCCGATGTTTGGTCATCGGGGCTGTAAACACGCTCATCGGCATCTAGAAAATGAATGGCAAACCCTTTACCAGGAATACGTAACGCGACCCCGGTGACCACGCGCGCCTGGGTGCGCGCCACCAGTTTTGGCAGCAAAGTGGCGGTGTAGGCGTCGCGGCCAAAGAACGGCGCGAAAACGCCGCTGCCCCAATCGGGTTCCTGGTCGGGTAGTATGCCGATGGCCTCGCTGCGCTTAAGCGCTTTAAGCAACGCGGCGACGCCGCGCGGATTAGTAGGAACGAGGCTTGCTCCCATGCGCTCACGGCCATGTCGGATCACCGGGTCAAGGGCGGTGATTTTGGGTGGCTCGTACATGGCGGTAAAAGGAAAATGGCTCGATAGCCAAAAGTTAAGCACTTCCCAATTGCCAAAATGCGGGGCGAGTACGATCACGCCCCGTCCTTCGTTCCGAGCATTATCGAGTTTTTCGCGACCCTGCACCGTTAAAATACTGGCTTCAACTTTACTCGGTTCCGCCATCCAGGCGTGGCCCAGTTCCAGCATCGTAGCGGTTGAGTGTCGCAAACTCTGCCGGGCAAGGGTTTGACGTTCAGTGTTAGAGAGGTCGGGATAAACAGTCGTCAGGTTGCGCTCGGTTACCTCCCGCTCGCGCTTATTGAAGCGGTAAACTAGCGGAGCCAGCAGCGAAGCCATGCGCCATAGCCACCTTAGAGGCCAGCGTGAAAGCCGACACCATAGCCAACTAATCGCACTGGCTTTGGAAAAGCGCTCACTGGTATCACCTGTTTGTTGCGCCATTTTAAAACAGCCAGGTGTCTACGTTGGAAGGGGCGCGTTTCTCTTGCAGCCCTTTGAAGCCTTTAACGCAGCGGATGATTAGCCAAACAGCGAGCGCTAGCAGCAGCGGGAAACCAATCACTACCAGGGTCAAGATCGAAAAGACCACACCGTACAGCAGCCCTATCCAGAACGTACGAATCTGGTAGCGGTAGTGTTCGTCTAGCCACGCGGGGCCTTTGCCTTTGTAGACATAGGCGATGACCACACCGATAAGCGACGTAAAACCGAGGAAGAAACTAGCCAAATAGAGTGCATAGATTACCATTGCCATCGTGGTGTCAGGCGGATGGCGCTGCTCTTCGCTGATGACTTCGCCTTTAAGGGGCGCATCATTGGCATCTTCACGCATAACGTTTCCTTTCGATAAATCCGTATAAAAGCTGAATGGTAGCGACTGAAAGGATCAGCACTTGCTAACGCATCGCAGCGGTGCTGCTAAGAGCAATATGATACCGTGTGCGATTTGCCTTATCACTAACGAAAACGGGGCACTAACGCGAGGCCGGGCGGCAAATCTCTAACAGGTTGCCGTCTGGGTCGCGTAGGTAGATCGACTCGATAGGCCCATTGGCGCCTTGACGGGCCACGGGGCCTAGCTCTACGTCAATCGCCAGCGCATCCAGGTGCTGCTTGAATTCATCCAGCGGCAGTTGGCAACGCAAGCATAAATCCAAACTGCCGGGGGTGGGTGTCGCGGAGATAGGCGCAATGTCGGTGTCGGTTTGATGTAGGCGCAATGCGGTATCACCGAGCATTAAATCGACTCGTTGGGCATCGCGGTAACGTACATCTAACCCTAAAACGCGTGAGTAAAAATCGACGGCGCGACCCATATCGGTCACTGTTACAACAAGATGATCCAGACCTGATAGCATGCCACCTTCCTTAATACAAAACGATAAGCCAGAGAATACGATGATGCGCCGCTGCCCGCTATGCGCGGAATCCACCACTGCGCTCTACCACCGTGATCGGCGTCGTGACTACTACCAGTGTGCCACGTGCAAGCTGGTATTTGTCCCCTTTGCGCAGCATTTGAGCGCTGCTGCTGAAAAAGCTGAATATGATAAACATCGAAACTCGCCGCATGATACGGGATACCGGCGCTTTTTAGGGCGTTTATTTATCCCGCTGTTAGCTAAGCTCGAACCCAGCGCCCGCGGTCTTGATTTTGGTTCAGGGCCTGGGCCGACGCTATCGGTGATGTTCGCAGAGCAAGGCTACCCGATGGCGATATACGATCCATTCTATGCGCCTGATGCCTCAGTGCTTACCCAAACGTTTGATTTTATCACCGCAACAGAAGTCGTCGAACACTTGTCACAGCCTGGCCAAGTCCTGACTCAGTTGGCGGCGCAGCTCGCCCCTGGCGGTTATCTGGGGTTGATGACGAAACGGGTTACCTCCCCTGAAGCCTTTGCCCGCTGGCACTATATTAGTGACCCTACGCATATCAGCTTTTTTAGTGAAGAGACCTTTCGTTGGTGGGCTCGAAAGCATAGTTTAGTAGTGGAATTTCCTGGGCCAGATACGGTTATTCTATATAAAACGCTAACGTGAACAATTGTAACATTAGAAAAGCATTGACTTTGTTCCCTTGGGGGCAATAATTGCGCGCCGATATCCCTGCCTGACTCGATGTGCCAGGTGAGATGACGGTTTTTTTGCTCTCGTTTGGCAATGGTTTTTACTTCTACAGGCAAGGTGAGGTTTTTCATGTCGCGGCAACTGCTGGCCATGGCGCTGGCGCCCCTTTTAGGGCTATTCATTCTCGGGATTGGCAACGGTTTTCTTGCCACCTTAATTACCGTGCGCCTGGACGCCGCCGGCGAGTCGGCCACGGTGATCGGTATTGTCTCGTCGGCTTACTTTATTGGCCTGGCGTTAGGCGCGATGGTGAATGACCGCCTGTTACTGCGCATCGGCCACATCCGGGCCTACGGTAGTTTTGCCTCGTTAGTGGCCGTCACGGTGCTACTACAAGGATTATTCTTTGACCCCTGGGCCTGGTTTGTACTGCGCTTGATTGGCGGCTGGGCCACTGTAGGGGTTTATCTGGTGATTGAAAGCTGGCTGTTAACGTCAGGCGACCAGAAAGTCCGCGGCCGCCTGCTGGCGCTGTATATGATTTCGCTGTACGCCGCCGGGGTGTTAGGGCAATTGCTATTGGGGGTGACCAATGCCATGGGTGTGACCGCTCCCTTTATGGTGATTGGACTGCTGGCCTCGCTCTCCGTGCTGCCCATGGCAATGATTCCTCGCGTATCGCCGATAATAGAGCAAGCCGAGCCGCTTCCACCGCATCGCTTAATTACCCTGACGCCTACCGGTGTGATGGGCAGCTTGGGCTCCGGCATGGTAGTGGCGGCGGCGTACACGCTCCTGCCGCTTTATCTTCAACGTAATGGCATGAGCGTGAGCCAGGTGGGGCAGATGATGGCGGTGGTTATCATGGGTGCCATGCTGCTGCAGTACCCGATTGGCCGCTGGTCGGATCGTCACGACCGACAAATGGTGCTGATTGGTATTAGCGGTTTCTGTGTCCTGATCTCTGCAGCCATGTTGTGGCTACCCCTTTCTACACCATTGTTGGCGGTATTACTGTTCCTGCTCGGCGGCGGTGTGTTTGCGCTCTACCCGGTGGCAGTGAGTCACGCCGCAGACCGTGCGCCCGCAGGGGCACTGGTGCGCATGAGCCAGGGTCTGCTGTTAATCAACTCGATTGGTGCGACCATCAGCCCGCTGTTGATTTCCCCGGTCATGACCGCGATGGGTGATGCGGGTCTGTTCTGGTCTTTCGGTTCGATGAGCCTATTCTTTGTTATGTTCTTCTCCTGGCGTCGCCATGTGCGTCCCGCGCCGTTGCCGGTGGCACCTTTTACACCCACTACGCCCATGACGGCTGCCGGTGCTGAACTGGTGGTAACGGAAGAGTTAATGCAGGGCGCATTGGAGCATGAGCATCTTGAAGACCTATCTGGCGCAGTGTGGGATGTCGATGCCGCCGAGCCGGTAGTGGGGCCGCCACCAGAAGATGAAAGCCATATCACCTACTATGACGATGTGGAGCAAGTAGGGGCACGCAAGTAGGGGAGTGTAAGCAGTGTGGGTAAGTCGTGTGGCGTAAGTAAGAAAGGATGAAGACGTTATCGGTAGCGGCTGATACCTTGGGCTAATGGTGTAGGCGGGTGAGTATTACTACTATCCACCTTAGCCTTTCAAACATTTGTTTCATTTTTCAGCCCGAGGTTCGCCATGAATGTTTACGCCGCGCCGATACGCGATTTGCGCTTTGTGCTCGAAGAGCTACTAGCGCACCGCTCGCTTAGCCTACCGGGCTTTGAAGAGGCCACGCCCGATTTGGTTGAGGCGGTACTCGAAGAGGCGGCAAAACTCGCTGTTGACGTCTGGGGGCCGCTCAATGCTAGCGGCGATCGCCAAGGGGCCAAGCGCCACACAGATGGCAGTGTCACCACGCCGGAAGGTTTCGCGGCGGCTTATCAGGCGTATGTCGAGGGTGGTTGGAACGGCATTGGCGTCTCCGAGGCACTGGGTGGGCAGAACCTGCCGGAAGTAGTTGCCAGCGCAGTACAAGAGATGCTTCACGGCGCCAATATGGCGCTGGGTCTCTGCCCTATGCTAACGGCTGGTGCTATTGAGGCGTTGGCCCATCATGGCAGCGATGACTTAAAAGCGACTTACTTGCCCAAGTTGGTGGAAGGCACCTGGACGGGCACCATGAACCTTACCGAACCCCAAGCGGGGTCGGATCTCTCCCAAGTGCGCACTCGCGCCGTACCTGAAAACGACCACTACCGTATCAGCGGCCAGAAGATCTACATTACCTGGGGCGAACACGACGCCGCCGAAAACATTATTCACTTGGTACTGGCCCGTAAGCCTGATGCACCGGAAGGCAATAAAGGCATTTCGCTGTTTCTGGTGCCCAAGTTCCTGGTCAATGAAGACGGCTCTCTGGGTGAACACAATGATGTGACCTGCGCCTCCATTGAGCACAAGCTGGGCATTCACGGCTCACCCACCTGTACCTTGAGCTTTGGTGAAAACGGCGGTGCGATTGGCTATTTGGTGGGAGAAGAGGGGCGTGGCCTTAATCACATGTTCACCATGATGAACGAGGCGCGTCACAAAGTCGGTATTCAGGGCATCGGCGTGGCCGAGCGCGCTTGCCAGCATGCGTTTGCCTATGCGCTTGAACGTCGACAGGGACGTGCCCCGAAAACACGCGGCGGTGCCGAGTGCAGCATCAGCGATCATTTAGACGTGCGACGCATGCTGCTTTCGATGCGCGCGCGTACCGATGCGCTGCGCGCACTGGCGTTGTATTGCGCTGCTGAACTGGACGCCGCCCGCCATGCGGAAAGTAGTGACGTCCGCCAAGCCGCCCAGGCGCGCGCCGACATTTTAATCCCTATCATTAAGAGTTTCTCCACCGACCAGGCGGTAGATATTGCCTCGATGGGTATTCAAGTACACGGCGGTATGGGCTATGTGGAAGAGACCGGCGCTGCACAGCTACTCCGCGATGCGCGAATTGCCCCCATTTACGAAGGCACTAACGGTATTCAGGCGCTTGATTTGGCGGGTCGTAAACTTCAACGCGATAACGGTGAAGCGCTAACCGCATTACTGAGCGACGTTGCCGTCACCGTGAAACAGCTTAATGCCGACCCGAACCTGGCTTCCTTGGGCAGTGGCTTGGCTGCTGGCTTAGAAGACCTAAAAGCCGCCCAGGCGATTGTACTAGAGCAAGGTACCGACCCTGACAAGGGTGCAGATGCGGTGCAGGCCTATGCCACCCCGTTTCTTAACTTGGCGGGCCACGTGCTGTGCGCATGGCAAATGGGCCTAGCCGCGCTAAGCGCCCAGGCCGCGCTTAATAACGGCAGTGATGATCCCTTCTATACTTCCAAGTTACGCAGCGCCGAATTTGCCATCACTCAATGGCTACCGGTAGGCCGTGCCCAGCGCGCGGTGATCGAGGCGGGCAGTGAGTGTTTACGCGACTTTGAGGTTCGTTAACGCTAATTTTTAGCTTCGCACCGCCGCCCTAAGGGCGGCGGTGTTGTTTCTAGGTAATCAAAACAGACATTTAAAACGATCTATTAAAACGAACGCTTTCAGGCTGTTCTCAAAAACAGACTCAACAACACGCTTAATAATAAGACCAGGAGACGACCATGACCGCTATCTTTGAGCAGGGCTTACCCAAAACCGCTGCCAACCACGTGCCGCTTTCACCGCTGACGTTTATTGAGCGCTCGGCGTCGATCTATCCTGACTATCCTGCCGTGATACATGGCAGCACGCGGCGCACCTGGGGCCAAACCTGGGGACGCTGTCGCCAGCTTGCCTCTGCGCTTAAGCAACGGGGCATTCAGCCGGGCCAAACGGTGGCGGCCATGCTGCCCAATATCCCCGCGATGTTTGAAGCGCACTTCGGCATACCGTTAGCAGGCTGCGTGTTGAATACCTTAAATATTCGCCTGGATGCCGAGGCGATCAGCTATATGCTCGAGCACGGCGAGGCCAAAGCCATTTTGGTCGACCCCGAGTTTGCCGATGTCATCGAGCAAGCCGTTGCCAAGCTTGCGCATAAACCACTGATCATCGATGTGGCCGATGTTGAGTTTCTGGGCGATGCCCAGGGCATTGGGGACATTGAGTACGAAGCGCTGCTAAAAGAGGGCGACGCCGATTTCGCCTATCAACTGCCTGCGGATGAGTGGGAGGCGATCTCGCTTAATTACACCTCCGGCACCACCGGCAAACCCAAAGGCGTGGTTTATCACCATCGCGGTGCGTATCTCAATGCGGTGAGTAATATCATGGAATGGGCGATGCCCCACCATCCGGTCTATTTGTGGACGTTGCCAATGTTCCACTGCAACGGCTGGTGTTTTCCCTGGACGATTGCCGCTAACGCGGGGGTGAACGTCTGCCTGCGCCGCGTCGACCCGAAGAAAATTATGCAATTGATTAGCGATGAGAAAGTCACTCACTTCAGCGGCGCGCCCATTATTCTCAATGGCTTGGTGAATCTGCCCGCGGAAGATAAGCGCGAGTTCGATCACCCGGTGAAAGTCACTACCGCCGGTGCCGCCCCGCCAGCTTCGGTGATTTCTGGGGTAGAGAAGCTGGGCATCGAAGTCACCCACGTCTATGGCCTCACCGAAGTGTACGGGCCGGTAACCGTGTGTGCTTGGCGTGAGGCATGGGATGAGCTTCCCATCGAAGCTCGCGCCAAGATCAAAGCCCGCCAGGGTGTGCGTTATCACATGCTCGAAGCATTGTGTGTGGCCGACCCGCTGACCATGGAGCCAGTACCCAAGGATGGCCAAACCATGGGGGAGATAATGATGCGTGGCAATAACGTTATGAAAGGGTATTTAAAGAACCCTGAGGCCACTGAGCAAGCACTAGAGGGCGGTTGGTATCACACAGGTGACTTGGCTGTGTGGCACTCGGATGGCTATATCGAGATCAAAGACCGCTCCAAGGACATTATTATTTCCGGTGGTGAGAATATTTCGACCATCGAAGTGGAAGACGCGATTTACGGCCACCCCGCGGTTGAAGAAGCCGCGGTGGTGGCTAAACCTGATGAGAAGTGGGGCGAGACGCCCTGTGCGTTTGTAAAGCTTAAAGTGGGGTACGGTGAAGTCACCGAGGCGGATATTATCGCCCACTGTCGCGAGCATTTGGCGGGCTACAAAGTCCCCAAAACGGTCATTTTCAGTGAACTGCCCAAAACCTCCACGGGCAAGATTCAAAAGTTCGTACTGCGTGAAGAAGCCAAGCAGCATTGAAAATCTCAAAACATTGACAACTGATAGGGGAGAGCGTGCATGAGCGACAAAAATATCGGCGTTGTAGGAGCCGGCACCATGGGGCAGGGGATCGCCCAAGTGGTTGCCTCCAGCGGTTTCAATGTTCGGCTCTTTGATGTGGCTGAGGAACAGCTAAGCCGTGCCAAGGCGAATATCGACCAAGGCTTGGGCAAGCTGGTGGCTAAAGACAAAATCAGCGAGGCGGATAAAAGTGCGGCCTTATCGCGTCTCTCTACCACTACAGCACTCGACACGCTGAGCGACTGCACGGTGATCATCGAAGCGGCCCCCGAACAGCCGGAACTCAAAGAGAAGCTGTTCCGCGACTTAAGTCGTTTAAGCAGTACGGCCATTCTAGCTTCCAATACCTCGTCGCTCTCGCTGACACGTCTGGCGGCGGTGTGCGAGCACCCCGAGCGGGTAGTGGGCATGCACTTCTTTAACCCGGTGCCGGTGCTCAAGCTGGTGGAGGTGATTCGCGCCGAGCAGACCTCTGACGCAACTGTGGCTGAGATTGAAACCCTTGCGAAGTCGCTGGGTAAAACGGCTGTGCCGGTAGGTGATGCCCCTGGTTTCGCGGTGAATCGCCTGCTAGTGCCGATGATTAACGAAGCGGCATTTATTGTTCAAGAGGGTACCGCAACGCCCGAATCTATTGATAACGCCATGAAGTTAGGGGCGGCTCACCCAATGGGCCCGCTAGCACTGGCGGATTTGATCGGGCTGGATGTGTGCTTAGCAATTATGGAGGTACTCCAAGAGGGCTTTGGCGATCCCAAATATCGCCCCTGTCCGCTGCTCAAGCGCATGGTGGCAGCCGGTTATTTAGGCCGTAAGAGCGGACGCGGCTTTTATCACTACGACTAGCTTGCACTGACGATAAGAGCGCGGCATAAAGAAGTCATTGCCACTCAACCAAGCGTTCGCTAGGGTTGAGTGGTGTTCACTTTCATGTTCAATAACAAATCGAATAAGGAGTCCGCCATGAGCGAAGCTGTGATCGAAAAAGTAGATAACGATGGGATGGTGCGGCTGACCATCAACCGTCCTAAAGCATTGAATGCTCTAAACAGTGAGGTATTAGCCGCGCTGGAAGCCCATTTGGTTGAGCTTGAGGCTCACCCGAACCTACGCGCCGTGCTGATTACTGGCGCGGGCGAGAAGTCTTTTGTGGCCGGTGCCGATATCACCGAAATGCGTGAAAAAACACCCGAAGAGGCGCGGGCTTTCGCCAGCCAAGCGCTGCGTACTATTAAGCGCCTAGAAACACTGCCCGTGCCGGTGGTCGCGCTGGTGAACGGGTTTTGCCTTGGCGGTGGCTGCGAATTGGCGCTGGCCTGCGACTGGGCAGTAGCCAGCGACAACGCTGTATTTGGGCAACCGGAAGTACTGTTGGGGGTGATTCCCGGTTTTGGCGGTACACAACGCTTGCCACGTCGCGTTGGGCCAGCCATGGCGATTGATCTGGTCACCACTGGGCGCAAAATCGACGCTCAAGAGGCGCTACGTATTGGCCTGGTGAACCGAGTTATGCCGCAAGCGGAGCTGGAAAACTACGTTGAAGAGCTCACCAAGCAGCTTAAAGGCAACGGCCCTCAGTCGGTGCGCGGTGCCAAACAGGCGGTTCACGACGGAATGGGCCAGGATCTGGATAGCGCCCTGGCGTTGGAAACCAGCCTGTTCGCCTTCTGCTTTGCCGGTGACGAGCAGAAAGAGGGCATGGCGGCCTTTGTCGAGAAGCGTAAGCCAAACTTTTAACATAAGGCGCTAGCACCGAGCTTCTAGGGTTTAATTTATTCCGTTTTTGCTTATTTAGGGGGTGGCGCTTGCGTCACCCCCGTTTTATTCTCGAAATCTAACCATCAACTTCATTGGAATCGCCACGATGCAATGGGCCGCGTTTATTCTCGCCGCACTTGGTTTTGCCTATTTACCTGGGCCTGCCATGCTGTATACCGCCGCACAAACCTTGGGTCGCGGTCGACGAGCAGGATGGTTGGCGGTCATCGGTGTACATATGGGGGGTTACATCCACGTTATTGCCGCTGCAATGGGGTTGGCGTTGCTGTTTGCGGCCATTCCGCCTGCCTATATTGCTATGAAAGTTGTTGGCGGGCTTTACCTGCTCTGGATGGGTCTGCAACTTTGGAAGCAGGGTATTCGGGCCCATGGCGAAGAAGTGCCCCTGGCGACCACTAAACGCGTACTGCGTGACAGCTTCCTGGTGGAAATGCTCAATCCTAAAACTGCACTTTTCTTTGTCGCGTTCCTACCCCAGTTTGTGCAGCCTGAAAGCGCTATGCCGATTGCCTGGCAACTGCTTTGGCTAGGTATTGCTACCAATATGCTGTTCTCTTCAGCGGATATTATGGTGGTGCTGCTGGCCAGCCCGTTGCGCGAATGGTTACAAAAATCCCATGGCTCCTCCCGGCTCATTCAGCGCATGGGTGGCGGCGTATTAATGGGTTTAGGCGGTAATACGCTGGCTCAGGCGACACGCTAAGCAATACTGCCTACATCGACTAATTTTATCCCTCATATTAGGAGCGCTGCATGTTTGACCTCTATATTGCCAATAAAAACTACTCTTCTTGGTCACTGCGCCCATGGGTGTTGATGAAAGCGTTGGAAATTCCGTTTAACGAACGTTTTATGCCATTTGAAGGTGGTTTCGGCGCAAGCCATGACACTTTTATTCACTTTTCACCCTCAGGCTTAGTGCCCTGCCTAGTGGATAAAGCGGTCGGCGATGGGGTGGCGGTGTGGGACTCATTAGCCATTACCGAGTATCTGGCCGAACAGCACACTAATGTGTGGCCTGCGGATAAGATCGCGCGTGCCTGGGCGCGTTCAGCCACCGCTGAGATGCACAGCGGCTTTGGAGCTTTGCGTGATGAGTGTTCCATGAACTGCGGCGTGCGAGTTGAGCTGAAGGCTATATCAGGCAAGCTCAGTGCCGACATCGCTCGCTTAGACACACTGTGGCAGCAAGGGATTGAGCGCTTTGGTGGTCCGTTTTTGGCGGGGGAGCACTTCTCCGCGGTAGATGCGTTTTATGCCCCGGTGGCGTTTCGTGTGCAGACCTTTAACTTGCCGGTCAGTGAAGCCTCATGGGCGTATGTGGAACGCTTGCTAGAGATGCCTGCGATGCAGGAATGGTATCAAGCTGCGCTAAAAGAAACATGGCGTGAGCCAATGCACGAGGTTGAAACGCTTAAATGCGGCACCCTCAAGGCTGATTACCGAACATCCTCATCCACCTAACCGCCGCATCAGGTACACTGGCGCAAATTTTCTTTTGGAAGTACCCATGGCTCTTAGCGCAACGCCTTATAAAGTGGATATTAACCTGACCGACCTGGATCGCGGAGTATATGAAACGCTGCGCTTTACCGTGGCTCGTCACCCGTCTGAGACGGAAGAGCGCATGACTGCACGCTTGCTTGCCTATGTGCTGTGGTATAGCGAATCGTTGGCCTTTGGGCGCGGACTTTCCGATGTAGACGAGCCGGCGTTATGGGAAAAAAGCTTAGATGGGCGCTTGCTGCACTGGATCGAAGTAGGTCTGCCAGACGCCGAGCGCATTACATGGTGCTCACGTCGGGCGGAGCGTGTATCGCTGCTCGCCTATGGCCGAGTAGATCTATGGGAAAGCAAAGTGCTGCCCAATGTGACGTCACTGAAAAACGTCCATGTGGCGGGGCTACCACAAGAGGCCCTAGTGACCATTGCTAAAGATCTGCCGAGAGCTATTAATTGGGCCATTATGATCAGTGAAGGGTCGCTGTTTCTTACCGATGAAAATGGCCAACATGAGATTACACCGCAGTGGCTGTTGCGCGATCGCTAGTAATTATGAGACTTTCGTCTACCCTGTTAAGCTAGCAACATAAGCGATAGACAGACAATGGGATGGCCGATGGGTCATCCCTTTATTTTTTTAAAGTTTGCTTGCTATTTTTTTGCACAATTACATACAATCAACAATGTTTGTTGAAGATCATTATTGTTGGCGATCTCTAAATAACCTCAAGGACAATCTCAAGGAATGAGCAATGAAAGGTAACTCCCGTCTACGATACCAGCTGTTCCCGCTGGTAGCCGCTATTAGTCTGGTATTAACTAGTTTGTTGCCAACAGTGGCACAAGCAGACGATAGCGTACTCACAATTAAGCTCGAAAATGATGGTATGGCCAGCAGTGATGATGGCCACTTTACCAGTGGTTTTGAACTTAATTGGGCTTTTGAGCCCGAAGCGAAAAGCTGGACACAGCGCTTGGCCACGGCTATGCCTGATAGCATTATCGGCAGCGCCGATATGGCAGCTTTCCGGTTGGTACACCAGATTTATACGCCCAACAACATCGAAGAGCGTGCGTTAATTGAAAATGATCGCCCCTATGCAGGGATCGTTTACGGCGGCCTTTCGCTTTATGAAGACGTGCCAGTGGGTAATTGGCGCCAAGCGACCGATCTGCATTTAGATATTGGTTTGGTTGGGCCATCGTCGCTTGCCGACAGTATTCAGCGCGAAGTGCATCGCATCACAGATAGTGATCGCCCGAACGGGTGGGATAACCAGCTTGGCGATGAAGCGATAGTGAATGTAACCATGGGGCGCCAATGGTGGCATAGCTCCCCATTTATTGGTAAGCAGTTCGCTCACGGCCCTAGCGTAAGTGCCGCGTTGGGCAACCTCTACACCTATGCAAGCGCGGGGTATAGCATACGCTGGGGCGACGAAGCCCCGGGAATCCCTACGCTGACCCCAAATCCTGGTAGCCGCCACTATATGACAGGCAAAGAGGGGTGGCAGTGGTATCTGTTTGCGAGCGTAGAAGGCTATTATATGGCACAAAACCTGACGCTAGATGGTAATACCTTTAGGGATAGCCACTCGGTTGATCGGAAAGAATGGGTAGGCGATGTTTCAGCAGGACTGGCATTAGCCTGGGAAGATTGGCAGGTCACTTACGCCGCTGTACAGCGCTCACGTGAATTCGACGGCCAGGAAGAGCAGGATAAATTTGGTGCCTTAACGCTATCCAAGCGTTTCTAACTAATTAAGAGGGATTTGAGAGTGTGCGTCTTTCGGGAGGAGTGTCGTGATGACAAATAAACACCCTCACACTCCCGATGGGCGCTATTTCGTTGCCAAAAATCGGCTCTGGCGCTGTACAAACCCACATTTAAGTGAAGATGAGAAGCGCTTTTATATCAAGGCGCTAATGAAGGCCCGCCGATCAGTGAGAACAGCCCAGCAGCAAGGTGATGGTGACGTACTTCGTCAAGCCCGCGACGCGGTACAAACCGCTAAAGAGGCGCTAGGGGAGCGTGGTCCGGTATGGTGGGATGATGAAGCCCCCGATGAAGGCGGCCTTGCCCCCTCTAATAGTACTTACGCTGAGTGGTGGGAAAGCCAGCATTAAGTATCCTCCTTCCGTATACAACAGGATCAGGGCTGCTAGCCTAGGCAGTGAGGTATGTTATGTTTAAATAATGCTGGCGTTTAAGGGAGTATGAGCACATGGAAGCGTATTTTTTTAATGGTTGGGGAAATTTACTCCGTGTTATCGTTGTAGGGATACTGGCTTACGCGGCCCTCATTTTTTTCTTGCGAATATCGGGCAATCGCACGCTTTCGAAGATGAACGCTTTCGATTTGATTGTAACGGTAGCCCTTGGTTCAACCCTGGCCACGGTTCTCTTATCTAAAAACGTAGCATTATCTGAGGGCGCTGTGGCGATGGCGCTACTGATTACTCTTCAGTTCATCATTACTTGGTTCAGCGTACGAACCGCCTGGGTACGTAGGTTAGTGACCGGCGAGCCACTGATGCTGCTTTATCGTGGGGAATTTATTACCACCTCCATGCGAAAAGCACGGGTTACTCAGGATGAAGTTCAGTCAGCTATTCGTGGCAGTGGTATTGCTGATGTGAAGGCTGTGGAAGCCGTGGTACTGGAAACGGATGGTTCCATAAGTGTTATCAAGCAGAATGCAGAGAGCAGCCATTCGAGTTTAGAGGGTGTTCGTGGTCCCCGTTGATGCAGCTCATAGCTCATATGCCTAAGTAATATTAATTTTAACGTTCACGTTTGTGCCTGGCGGTGGTATTCTTCGCCACTGCTAATTTTAAGGACGCAACGTGAATATCAAAGCTGATCTTTCCATCCTCGATATTATTGGCCATCTGATTATTTGGGTGGTACTCAGCATCGTTACTTTTGGTATAGCGCTATTTTTCTTCCCTTATTCGTTTTCGCGGTTTGTGATTAACCGTACTTCGGTAGTGGATGCTGCTGGGGTAGAGCGAAAAATGGTTTGTGATATCAACCTGTTCAGTAACATCGGTCATATTATTCTCTGGATGCTGATTTCGCTGATCACCTTTGGGCTGGGGTATATTTTCTACTTCTACCGAGTATGGAACTATGCTTTGAATAACTCACGGGTTGAGTAGCCTTAGCCTGTAAGCTGTAAGCTGGAAGCTGGAAGCTACCAAGAGCCTACGCTGAGAGATTAAGCGTAGGCTCTTTTTTTTGGGCTACTTACTCACCATCAGCCAGCTTATCCTGGGTTTTATTCGTAAAGTCGCTAGCGTCGTGGCGCTCATGCAACTGCTCGTGAGGCTCGCCCCAGGTACGATTCACCATACGGCCGCGTTTTACGGCGGGACGTTCATCTATCTCTTCGGTCCAGCGTAGGACGTTCTTATAAGTATGGGCTTCCAAGAACTCGGCCGCTTCGTAAACGCGGTTTTTTACCAGCGCGCCGTACCAGGGGTGAATGGCCATATCGGCAATAGTGTACTCATCGCCTGCCATATAGCGGTTTTCTGCCAAGTGACGATCAAGCACATCCAGCTGGCGCTTTACTTCCATGGTGTAGCGATCAATCGGATACTGATACTTTTCCGGCGCGTAGGCGTAAAAATGACCAAAACCGCCACCCAGCATGGGTGCACTGCCCATTTGCCAGAACAGCCAGGAGAGGCACTCCGTGCGCTTCGCTGGCTCGCTGGGTAAGAAAGCGTCAAATTTTTCTGCTAGGTAAAGCAGGATGGCGCCGGATTCAAATACCCGTTGTGGCGGATTGACTGAATGATCCATCAGCGCGGGAATTTTGGAGTTAGGGTTTACCGCTACAAAACCACTGCCGAATTGATCGCCTTCGCCAATTTGGATCAAATGCGCATCGTACTCGGCGCCTGCTATTCCTTTTTCCAACAGCTCTTCGAGCATCACGGTCGCTTTGACACCATTGGGCGTGGCAAGGGAGTAAAGTTGCAGAGGATGTTTGCCTACCGGCAGTGTTTTGTCATGGGTAGGGCCCGCAATCGGGCGATTGATATTGGCAAATTTACCGCCATTGCCAGGCTCCCATTTCCAAACACTGGGTGGGGTATAGGTGTTGTCGCTCATTGTTTCCTCGCTATTACGGTTAACAGTATTGAGGTAATCCTAGCTTTTGTGCGGCTATTCTATGGTTATGGGGATGATGAAAAGGAGCTGCAAGGGTAGGCTGGAGATTAGCCTGTTAATAAAGTAGTTCATTTTCCATAGGGGGTGTCGGATGCGTGTAATTGGCATACTGGGTGGCATGAGTTGGGAGTCGACTCAAGGGTATTACCGAGCTTTAAACGAAGGCGTTAAAGCAGCGCTAGGCGGCTTTCATTCGGCCAATATTGTGATGGTGAGTGTTGATTTTGCCGAGATTGAGGCGATGCAACAGCAGGGAGATTGGCAGGCAGCCGGTGATCTGCTGGCCCGCGCCGCCCAACGTGTGGAGCGTGCGGGTGCTGAGTGCCTGCTAATTGCCACTAACACTATGCATAAAGTGGCGCCCGCTGTTGAGCAGGCTATTGCGATTCCGCTACTGCATATTGCTGATGCCACTGCTGAGCAACTAAAGGCCGATGGGATCACTCGGGTGGGCCTATTAGGTACACGCTTCACCATGGAGCAGGACTTTTATATTGGTCGGCTAGAAGAGCAATTCAGCATTGAGGTGGTCGTGCCCGACCGGGCTGAGCGCGACATTGTTCACCGGGTGATTTTCGAGGAACTCTGCCAGGGGCGCATTGAAGAGGGCTCCCGCCAGCGCTATTTGGCGATCATTGATTCTCTCTATGCTCAAGGTGCTCAGGCGGTGATTCTAGGCTGTACCGAAATCGCCATGCTAGTAAGCCAACAAGATACCGCTGTGCCGCTATATGACACCACCGCGTTGCATGCACAGAAAGCGGTGGCGTGGGCACTAACTGATTCGTCTAGTTAATGGGCTAGACCAGCGTCAGGGTGACATTAATATTGCCACGGGTGGCGTTGGAGTAGGGGCAAACGGTATGGGCTTTATCAACCAGCTGCTGAGCGACATCTTGCTCCAGGCCGGGAAGGCTGATTTTTAGTTCGACCTCGATACCGAATCCAGTAGGAATGGCGCCGATACCGACATGGCCATCGATTTTTGTCTCGGGGGGAAGCTTTACTTTTTCCTGGCTTGCCACGTGCTTAAGAGCCCCTAAAAAGCAGGCCGAGTAGCCCGCCGCGAAGAGCTGCTCTGGGTTAGTGCCATCACCGCCCGCGCCCCCCAGCTCTTTTGGTGTGCTGAGTTTTACATCCAGTGCGCCATCAGATGATTTAGCTTGGCCTTCGCGGCCACCTGTAGCGGTAGCATGGGCGCGATAAATGACTTTCTCGATAGTGGTTGTCGTCATGTCATATCTCCTGTCAGTGTTTTTAATTCAATGCTGTTAATCATGTGTTTGCGCTTTAAATTTAGCGCAGCTTTATTTTGTGCGCAATATAAATAGGTAATTAAATGTGAACCCCTTTGCAACAAAGCGAAGGGCTACTGACTTTTTTGCAAGCTATCGCGTAGTCGGACTAGATCCTCTTTCAGCGTCGTCAGCGCCTCGATTGACTGCTCGCTGGCATGCACTACGCAGCTAGGGATGTGATAGGCCTGTTCACGCAACGCTTTTCCTTTATCGGTAAGGTAAAGCTCTACGACACGTTCGTCCTGGTGACTGCGTTTACGATTCAATAATTGATCGGCTTCAAGGCGTTTAAGCAGCGGCGTAAGCGAACCTGGATCGGTCAGTAAACGCTTACTCATTGCCCCAACTGTAATGCCGTCATTTTGCCACAATACCAGCATGGCAAGGTATTGCGGGTAAGTAAGCCCCAACTCCTTAAGTAGCGGTTTATACACCTTGGTCATCATCAACGACGTTGAATAGAGCGCAAAGCAGAGCTGTTGATCGAGTTCTAGTTCACTGCAAGATGGTTGCACAAGTAGGGGTGCTCCAAAACGAAATACGTAGGCTAATGTAGCGTGATGACGTGTCAGTGGCTAGATCTAGACGTTGGTCGTAAATTGGCAGTTTTGTTTTGACACGCTTCAGACAGGTCGATAGCCTTCGCTTATTGAATGTTACCGGTAACAATTTGCCGTTCATTGAAGCAGCCACTAACGACTCAGCTATTAACAACCCAGTCATTTACAACAATGAGTATTTGGAGATAACGCTATGACACCTATTTGGCGCAACACACTGACCTTAGTCGGCGCGACCACGCTGACATTGGGTATGGCTCATGCTCAAAGTCCTGAACTTTCTGACCCACCGGAAATTGAAGGTGAGGTGGTGGGAGACCATGGCTCACATACCCTACGCATGGGCATTGGCCTTGCTGAAAGTTCGCCACAGTACCTATCCAGCCAATACTTTGGTGAAATCCTGGAGCAGCGGACCGACGGCCGTATTACCGTTAATGTGTTCCCTAACAGCCAGTTAGGCGACGACGTGCAGATGATGGAAATGCTGCAAACCGGCACGCTGGATATGACCTACCCGTCTAGCTCCGCGACCACTGGCTACGTTGAAGAGCTGGCTGCTTTCGACCTGCCATTCCTGCTGCCTAGTCGTGAAGCAGCCGTTGCTGTAATGCAAAGCGATGTGGCTCAGAACATGCTGGACGCCTTTGATGGTACCGGTCTAAAAGCCTTGGCCTTCTCTGAAAATGGCTATCGTCAGCTTTCTAACAGCGCTCGCCCGGTGGCTAGTCCTGAGGATGTTGCAGGAATGGACGTGCGTGGTTTAAGCGTGCGCACCATGGAAAACCCGGTGCACCTAGCGATATGGGAAGCCCTCGGCGCCAACCCTACGCCGATGGCATTCGGTGAACTGTTCTCTGCGATGGAGCAGGGTGTCGTTGATGGCCAGGAAAACCCTTGGAGCACCATTCTGACTTCTAACTTCCACGAAGTGCAGGATTACGGCACCGAAACACGTCACGTCTACACGCCGTTCATCATGATGCTTTCCGAGCGTACCTGGGAGCGTATGGCGCCTGAGTATCAGGAGCTTGTACTAGAAGCTGCGCGTCAGTCTGCTGAATACGAAATTCAGCTGTCCGCTGAGTACGATGATTGGTCACGCGACCAGCTAGCAGAGCGCGGTATGGAAATTACCCGCTTGGACGACGAACAGTTAGCCGCTTTCCAAGAGGCTGTTCAGCCGGTATATGACGAGTGGGCGCCGCGTATTGGCGAAGACTTGATCGCCGACATTCAGCAAATTGTTGAAGAGAGCAGCAACTAAACCTTACGTTTAGCGCCACCGTCGGGCAGGCCTTCGCGCCTGCCCGACGTGTCAGTGCCCCTGGAGTTCTTATGTCACTCTCCTCTACACCGCCTAATCCCTCTCATAAGCCCACGCCGATTGAAGACCCATCGGTGTATCTTGACGACCCCAACCGCAAGCTATTAGAGATCGATACCGATACCCGCCAAGGCCCGGCGCTGTTCCGCTGGCTTACTTTAGGTATGGAGTATTTGATCGGGGCTATTTTAGTTGCGTTGATTGTGTCTGTTTCCTGCAACGTGGTGGGGCGTGCGCTCTTTAATCATTCGCTGCCATGGGCGGATGAGCTAGCACGCATGCTGTTTATTTGGCTGGTATTTATCGGCGCTGCGGCGGCGTTTTCCCGCTACGAGCACATTGCGGTTGATGCGCTGGTGCGGCGCCTGCCGCTGCGCTTGGCGCATATGCTTTATATGCTGCAGCACCTGATTATTATCTGCTTGATGGGGGTAATGATTTGGGGTGGATACCAAGTGCTGGCGCGCTCTAGTGGGCGTTCGGCGATTATGGATGTGCCGCTGAGCTTTATCAGTCTTTCGCTAGTGCTATGCGTTATCTTTATTGCGGCAGTATCGACTTGGCGGATGTGGGTCAGCCTAAATGTTATTCGCCACCCTGAGCGGGAGCGCTAATCATGCTATGGATTTTCCTGGTTATTTTGTTGGTCTCTATCATTATTGGGCTGCCCATCGCCTTTGGCCTAGGCGTTGCAGCGTTAGTGATGGCAGTGCTCTCGGATATTCCGCTATCGATAATGATCGAGCAGTCCATCCGCGGGGTAAACAGCTTTCCATTGCTGGCGATTCCGTTCTTTATTTTAGTCGGTGAGGTGATGAGCAATGGCGGTATCGCTCGTCGCTTGATGGAACTGGCGGGCGCGCTAGTCGGCTTTATGCGCGGCGGGCTAGGGCAGGTTGCTATCACCGGCTCTATGTTCTTCGGCGGCATTAGTGGTTCGGCAGTTGCTGATACGGCTGCCACCGGTGCAATGATGATTCCCTCCATGAAAGAACAGGGCTATACCGCAGCCAATGCCACTGCGATTAATACCGTGTCCTCGGTGATCGGGATCATTATTCCGCCGTCAATTCCTCTGATTCTCTACGGCATCGTTACCGAAACTTCGATTAGTCGCCTGTTTATCGCGGGCATTATTCCGGGCCTTTTGATTGGCTTTGCACTCATGGTGACGACCTATATTCTTGCCAAAAAGAATGGTGGCGGCGTACGTCAGTTCCGCTGGGATCGCCTCTGGAAAGCCTTCAAAGATGCCTGGCTTGCGCTGGTGTTACCGGTGATTGTGATTGGCGGCATTATCGGCGGTGTTTTTACCGCGACCGAAGCGGCCGTAGCGGCATTGCTCTATGCGCTGGCTATTTCGCTGGTGGTCTATCGCGAATTCAAGCTTAAAGAGCTGGGCGGTATGCTAATTCGCACAGCGCGTTTGACCGGTATGGTGATGATGCTGCTAGCGTTTGCGACGGTAATTGCCTGGTTCCTTACCATCAATATGGTGCCGCAAACCTTGGTCAGCCAAGTGCAGGCGATCACTCAGGATCCCTTCCTGCTGCTATTGATCGTGGCCTTCTTGTTGCTGTTGGTGGGGTTTGTGATGGACTTGACCCCAGCGATGGTCATTATGGCGCCGATGCTGGCACCCATTGTCACCTCGGTGGGTGTTGATGCGGCATACTTCGGTGTGCTGATGGCGTTTGTATTGGGCATTGGGTTGTTAACACCGCCTGTGGGTACCTGTCTTTATGTCGGCTGCGGGGTGGGTAAGGTCTCTATGGAGTCGTTGGTCAAAGCCATGCTGCCTTACTACGCGGCGCTGTTGGTGGTATTAGTGATTTTGATTGCCTTCCCAGGCATTGTCACTTGGCTGCCGGACCTCACCGCTGTACGCGGCAATTAATAGGAGAGCCTCTGTGAAGACCCTCTCGCATCGTATTTTAGTGATGGGCGTGTCCGGTTCAGGAAAGTCGCATATTGGCCGGCAACTGGCGCTCACCATGGGGGCGACATTTATCGATGGCGATGATCATCACTCGCCCGCCAATGTGGCCAAGATGGCGAGTGGCACTCCGCTCAATGATGACGACCGGCGCGAGTGGCTGGATACGCTGGCGGCACTATTCGCCGAGTACCGAGCACGGGATGCGTCGTTGGTGATTGCTTGCTCTGGATTAAAAAAACGTTACCGAGAGCAGCTTCGCCAAGGTGACCCAGCACTGAATATTCTCTATTTAGAGGGCACACGCGAGCTTCTGCTGCAGCGCCTAGAGGCCCGGGCAGGCCACTTCTTTAAGGGCGATACCATGTTAGCCAGCCAACTGGCCGACTTGGAACCCCCCGGTGAAGAGGAGGCGTTTAACGCCTCCATTACCTTGTCGCCTAACCAAATCGTTAATCAATTTGCTGCCACGCTGCGATTAACCAGCCGTACGCTACGTTAAAGAAAGGAGTAGGCATGGGGGCCACCCATTGGGTAGGGTAGGCCTCAATGCACCCTCGTTGCACAAGGCAGTCACTCTCTTGAAGAAAAAACGCCCTACCTTACAGGATATTGCCGACCACGTAGGGGCTACCAAGATGACGGTAAGCCGCTGTCTGCGCGACCCAGAAACGGTCTCGGAAGGTCTACGTGAACGCATCTTCTCGATTGCCGAACAGATAGGCTATATCCCCAATCGCGCGCCTGATTTACTCTCCAGGGCGACCAGCCATTCGATAGGCGTGCTGGTGCCGTCGCTCACTAACCAAGTATTTGCCGATGTAATTGTAGGGATCGAGACGCTAACGGAGCCGGCCGGTTATCACCTGATGCTCTCTCACTATGGTTATAGTCCCGAGCTTGAAGAGCGCAGCTTGGCCTCGTTGCTTTCCTATAACGTTGATGGGGTCATCCTTTCTGACCGCGACCATACGCCACGCAGCCTGCGTATGCTGGAAACCGCCGGTATTCCGATTGTGGAGATCATGGACACCCACCGCCCTCCGCTACAGCAGGCGGTGGGTTACGACAACGTTCAAGCCGCCTACGACATGGTGAGCGAGATGATCATACGCGGGCGACGCCAGGTGATTTATCTGGCGGTGCGTTTGGATGAGCGTACCCGGCAGCGCGAACTGGGCTACCGCCGCGCGATGGAAGAGCACGGCTTAACCCCCGTTACCCTGCAAAGCACCCAGCGCTCGTCATACAGCGTGGGGGCCGCTTTACTTCAGCAGGTAATAACGGATTACCCCGCCGCGGATGGCCTATTCTGCACCAATGATGATGTGGCGGTAGGTGCTTACTTTGAGTGCCAGCGACGCAACATTGATGTGCCTGGGCGCATGGCCTTGGCGGGCTTTCATGGCCACGATGTAGGCCATGTGATGACGCCACGACTAGCCAGCGTGGTTACCCCGCGTCAAGCCATCGGTGAAGCGGCAGCGGGGGAGCTGTTGGCGCGACTTCGCGGTGAGTCGCTGAACCAAACAGTAATTGACTTGGGCTATCGTATCGAAACAGGCATGACGCTATAGAGCATGTTATCGAGTAGCCGCTAGCGGCGTAAATGACTAAAGTAGCCTTTTACATTTATCGCGAGGCCGCCGTGCAGATTACTCAACTTAACATCTATCCCGTTAAATCATTAAAAGGCATCAGCGTTACCCGCAGTGAGCTGCAAGAGCACGGTCTTGCTTGGGATCGTCGTTGGATGCTTGTGGACACCCATCAGCGTTTTGTGACCCAGCGTCAACTGCCGGCGCTTGCCACTATTGAGGTTGCGCTGACTGAGGAATCCCTAGTCCTGTCGCATCATGATGTCGAACCGCTAAGCATTCCGTTGGCTGAGCCTCAAGGGAATCTGCGCCTCGTCAGCGTATGGGATGACCACTGTAAAGCGTTGCCTGAAGGTAAAAACGTAACGCGTTGGCTAGAGGCTGCATTGGGCGAACAGGCTCAAGGGTTAAGCTTGGTGCGCTTTGCCACCGAGTTTACCCGGGCGGTGGAACAAGATTTTCTTGATGGCGGTTCGGCACATACCTATTTTGCTGATGGCTATCCTTTTTTAATTGCTACCACGGGTTCGTTAGATGCACTGAATCAAGCGTTAGTGGCAAAAGGGCAAACCCCTGTGCCTATGAACCGCTTTCGACCCAATATTGTCGTTGAGAGCAACGAGGCATGGGCTGAAGACCGCTGGGTAACGCTCAATGAGCAAAACGGCGCTTTTCAGCTCGCGCTGCGTAAGCCCTGTAAGCGGTGCAAGATCACGACGATTGACCAGCACACGGCGGCAGTGCCTGCCCCTGCGGAACCGTTAAAGACCTTAGTTGAACTCAATACACAGCCCTCCTTGAAAGGTGCGTATTTTGGTCAAAATGCCACGTTAATTGCTGGCGTTGGCAGTGTTATTCGTGTGGGGGATAGGCTGGTGGCAGCGTCCCGCGGCGTTTAACGCGCAGTAATTTTGTCGCAATAGCCGTGCCGATCAGCGTAATTACCATGCCGACAATAATTTGCAGGTTGAGTGTTTCGCCGAGCAGCAGGTAACCCCAGATAAGTGCGCTCACCGGCACCAAAAAAGTCACTGTTGACGTTGCGGTAGCGCCCGCGCTGGCGAGTAAGCCAAAGTAGAGTAGAAAGGCAAGTGTGGTGCTGAGTGCGGCGAGTGCCAGAGCGTTTCCCCACGCTAAAGGGCTGATGGGATCGCTTGGCCATAGCAAAATACCGGGAATCAGCAGCACCAGCGCCGACATGGCACTACTGCCAGCGGCTAGCACACGCGTTGGCAGATGGCCGAGGCGTGTTTTGGAATAGTTGCCCGCAATCCCATAGCAAAAGGTTGCTGCTAAGACGGCTAAAATAAACCAGCCATCGCCACCCAGCGCAAAATCAAGTCGATCCGCAGAGAGCACATAAACACCTACTAGTGCCAGGGCGAGGCCTAAGTATTGCTGGCGCTGGATGGCGGTCGCGAAAAATAGGGCGCCAATCAGTGCGGTAAAAATCGGCGTCGTAGCGTTAATCAATGACGTAAAGCCCGCTTCAAGGCGCGTGGTAGCGAGCGCAAGTAACGAAAAAGGCAGTACATGATTAACTATGCCCAAGAATAATAGCGGTCCCTTATGCTGCCAGATGAGTCGCAGATAGTGCAGGCTCATAAGCAGTGGCGTTAGCAGTAGTGCGCCAATTCCCATGCGCACCAGCACTAACGGCACCGCGCCAAATTCGGGGGCGGCCACGCGCATAAAAATAAACGACAAGCCCCAGAGTGAAGAGAGCAGTATCAAGCGCAGCGTGTCAGCCGACGACATGGTGGGGTCCTTAAGGGCTAATAAGTATGATAACGAGGAAGCCCGTTAGCTTACGGCTGAACTGAGGTCGATGGAAGCTTTAGAGTGTGTTGGCTCGGCAGAACGAAAGAAAATCAGCTACGCTGGTTAAGGGTCTGGACGGCAATTGCCGCTAGGCTATGTTTGACATCACGCCTAGGGTTTGACAACACGTCTAGGTTTATTGGCATACAAGGTTATTTGCACACAAGGAGTTGTTATGGATCGTACAGCTAGCGCACGTTGGGAAGGTGGTCTTAAGGATGGTAAAGGCACCGTTTCAACCGAAAGTGGCGTTTTAGATGCCAAGTACTCCTTCAGCAAGCGCTTTGAGGATGAAAAAGGCACTAACCCTGAGGAGCTGATTGGTGCAGCGCACGCCAGCTGTTTCTCAATGGCGCTCTCAATGATTTTGGGTGATAAAGGCTATACCGCCGATTCTATCGAAACCAGCGCCAAGGTGACTCTTTCCCAGAGCGATGCAGGGTTTGATATTTCGAAAATTCATCTGGACGTTGTCGCTGCGATCAGTGGCGCCGACGAAGCTGCTTTCCAGGAGGCGGCAGAAACGGCCAAAGCTAATTGCCCCGTTTCCAAAGTTCTTAATGCTGAGATTAGCATGACCGCTAAATTAAAAGCCTGATTTAATTAATACACGGGTCCACATATAGCCATTATGTGTGGATCTTTATTGATTTTAAGTGGTGAATTGAAGGTAATAAAAAAGCCTTGGCAAATGCCAAGGCTTTTATGCAGCTAATCTTTTATATAGCTAGCCGACGCTCATTGTTCGCGGTTATATGCTTCAGCTGCTTCAAGCGCATCTTGTGAAGCGTTAACGGTAATGACGTAGTCTTCGCCATTTTCATGTTTGGTCAGTTCAAGTGAATCCCATTCGATGGCGACGTTTTTCTCGCCCATTCCTAGGAAGCCACCAACACCTACAACAACGGCATTGATTTGCCCATCTTCATCAATGACAAGGTCAGTGATGGTGCCAATATCTTCGTCATCTTCGACGCTGCTTTTGACTTGGTTACCGGTCAGAGCATCTGAATGGAAAGTGCCTTCTGGCGTATCCGTCAGGTAAGTCGCTTCCATGGTGGTGGTATTCTCTTCGGCATTTACCGCGCCTGCAGCAAACATAACAGCCGGCACCATGAGAGAACCTAGAATAGCGGGTTTGATCATTTTCATTTTTACTTGCTCCTTGCGATTTTATTGGGCCTTAACGATTCCGCGTAACAGCCCGAATAAATCAATAGCGTCGGTATTAGTTGCCGATTAAATAAGTGATGGCAACACCTGCACTATTACTCCTGATTGTGTTAATTACGATTAAGTAATTAACGCCGTATTGCGCCTTTCTTCGCAAATACAAACATAGATTAGTCGCTGTGTTCAAAAATGCAACTTCTTAACTATTTGTGTTTAATTAATTTAGCGTAGTTGAAAGTAGCTGAAAGTAGTTGAAAATCGTGTCGCTAGCGCGCTGGATCAAGCACGCCACCCAGTGACGCATTGCGTCTAAACCAGCCTGCTATGCTGGTCCGGGGGTAACGTGTGGGCAGCACTTCATGGGGAATGGACTCTGAAAGGAAGCAGGCAAACGTACCTGCCTCTGGCACTACGCGGGCAACCTCCTGGCTTGGATCATCTGGGTGATAGATGACCATCTCCCCACCACCGTCGCTTGGCCAGTGGGGGGTTAAATAACCGACAGTGGAGATGACGCGGTTAGCGCGCCCGCGAAAACTATCCAGATGACGCTGATAAAAAGCCCCAGGGGGGTAGTGGGCAAAGTGAGCTTCGTACTCAAATAAACCCAAAAACAGCGCGTGATTAAGCGCCTGCTGTAATTCGCTCATGGCGTCTAAATAGCGCCGCTGGGCAGCGCTTTCACGATCAAGCCAGTGGATCGCATCGCCTCGAATATCTTTACGTAGCAGGTGCTGCTGGCCTCGGCCAATGCCCGCTTCGTCTAAGCCTTGATAGGCCGCTCGATGCAAAATTTCGTGATTCAGTGCATCACAAAGTGCAAGATCAATTACCTCTCGTCCGACATACCAGCCCTGTTCAACCAGCGCATCGACAAGGTTGGCTGGCGTTGCTGGGTGCAGCGCAGATGACAAGGTAGCAACAGAAGGGGTCATTTGTTGGACCTCGTTGACGCTGGGTGGGAAGCGCTCTTGGAGGATTGAGAGAGACGGCTGTTACGTTCAGGGTGGTGGCGAAGCAGGCCGAGGGGGCGTTGATACAAATCGATCGGCATACCAAAACCTTCAGTCAGTAGTTCCACTAGCATCATTGCCGATAACCCCCAGATGACATGGCCATCGACATGATAGCTGGGAACATAGTGGGCAACCCCATCCACCGTAATTACATCGGTATGTGTGCGGTGGTCGTCGAGAAAATGGCTTAACGGGACTTCAAAAATAGCATCTAACTCCCCTGGGTCAGCGACCAAAGGTAAATCAGGCGGAATAATACCTACCCAGGGAGTCACGCGTATTCCATGCAGTGAAATGACATCTGACAGACGTCCCAGGGGTTGCACTAGACCGGGGTCAAGGGCAATCTCCTCTTCAGCCTCGCGTAGCGCTGTGGCGTAAAGATCCGTATCAAAAGGCTCGCGCTTGCCACCTGGAAATGCCACTTGACCACTGTGTGTGGCTAAATGGCTGGCGCGGCGAGTAAACAGCAAGGTAGGCGCAGGGCGCTCAACAATCGGCAACAGTACCGCGGCCTCGGGCATCACGATGTGGTCCAAGCGTTGAGGAGTAAGCTGTTGCAGCTGTTTACGCAGTTTCTCTAACATGGGGCATCCCGTTACTTTGTTCTCTTTTACCCAGCAGCGGTCGTTAACGTCAAGCGCGTTGAGGCTTCTATCCACCAGCCGTTGAGAATATGCGATGAATTTTTGCAGCCAGTGTGGTGATAAAGTACGTTTTGCCATTCCTGAAGGCGACGACCGCCCACGTTACTTGTGCGATGTCTGCGGCACGATCCACTACCAGAATCCCCGCATTGTGGCGGGTACTTTGCCGGTTAGTGGCAGCAAAGTACTGCTCTGTAAGCGCGCGATTGCCCCGCGTAAAGGCTATTGGACGCTACCGGCTGGCTACATGGAAAATGCCGAATCGACGCAGCAAGCCGCGGTTCGAGAGACCCGCGAAGAGGCTTGTGCCGAGGTCGAATTAGCTAACCTGTATACGCTCATTGATCTACCACATATTAATCAGGTGTATATGATTTTTCGCGCTGAGCTAGTCGGTGGTTTCAGTGCGGGACCAGAGAGCACGGAAGTCGCGTTATTTGAAGAACACGAGATCCCCTGGGATGAGCTTGCCTTTATGACGATTGAGCGCACGCTTAGGCACTTTTACGCGGATCGACCCCTCAATGCGTTTCCGCTGCATATCAGCATGGTGACCCCTGAAGACCGCGAGCGCTATTTTGGTAGTGCATGAGTCTTCAGTAGTACTACGTGTATGTGCTTAAAGGTCGGCCAACTGCCAAACATCATACGCGACTTCTTCGTAGGGGTGAGCAAGTTTCAAGGCGGCAATGGCGCCGTGGATATGCGCTTCATCGCACAGCAACTCGACTTTGAACTCTTCCACCTTCTCCAAGCTGCCAATCGAGCCGATATGCGGGTTGGCTTCTTCCGTGGGGCGAAATTGGCCCGTGCCTAGGGTTTGAAAGCAGGCATGGTCATAGTTGCCAATACGGCCTGCACCGGCTTCGAACACTGCTTGCTTGACGCTTTCCGCATCTTCTATAGGAACAAAAAAAGCGAGCTTATACATGCTATATCTCCCTGCGATCGGTCCATGAAAAACATTAAGCTCTGGGTATGTTAGCGGATAGACGACTACAGGTCGCGGACTAAGCTTTGTATGATGATGCTTTTATGACTGTTTTGAGAGCCGCCCAATGGATAAATTTGAAGTAAAGCTGGATCAGGCGGCCAGAGCCGCTTGGATGTCCTACGTGGGCGGAATGACACAGGATGAGATTGCCAATCAATTGGGGGTTTCAAGGCCAGGGGTACAGCGCTTACTGGCGTTGGCGCGGCAAGAGGGCTTGGTAAAAGTACATATCGATCACCCTATCTCTAATTGTATGGCACTAGGGAAGACGCTACGTGATCACTTTGAGCTGACTTACTGCGACGTTGTCCCTGCCGATAACCACGCCGCCGAAAGCGCTGCCAGCTATCTAGCGATAGCCGCGGCTGAGCGCATTGCTCAATTGGTAGAGCGTAGCGAGCCATTGACGCTGTCACTTGGTACCGGGCGCTCGGTACGTGCGGCGGTAGAAGCACTCAGCCGCGTTGAACGCCCCCAGCATCGCTTTGTATCCTTGGTAGGTAATGTTGCCCGGGACGGCTCGGCCAACCGCTACGATGCCGTCATGGTGATGGCGGATAAAACCGGAGGAGAGCGTTTTTTACTACCCGCGCCGGTGGTGGCCGAATCGCTCGCCGAAAAACAGGCAATGCTGGTGCAGCGTTTATTCAAGGCGATTGCCGATGTAGCAAGGGAGTCCGAAGCTGCTTTTATCGGTATCGGTCGCATCGACCGTCAGGCCACTCTGTTTCAAGATCATTTTATTAGTGAAAGCGAACTGGATGAACTGCTGGGCTTGGCGGCGGTAGGCGAGCTGCTTGGCTGGCCGTTGGACAGAAATGGTGAAGTGATCGATTGCTCTATTACGCGGCGGGTGACAAGTCTTCCTCTGGAGCGTTTTGGTAAGCACCACATGGTAGCAATAGCGGGGGGGCACGAAAAAGCCCCGGCGATTCATGCCGCATTGCGTGGTGGTTGGCTAAAAGGGTTGGTCACCGACGAAGTGGCTGCTCGGCAGATTGTTGAGGCGCTCTAGGGCTTTCAAATCTATCCCAGACCTTAAAGGAACCAGTCCTTAAAACCCGTCCTTAAAACCAGGTGAGTGCGCTGCAATATGCATCAAAAGTGATAAGTTAGCGTAAAGTCTAAGCCAATCGGCTTTGCTTTTTTTTGGCTTACGTAAGATCATTTGTTCGTTCGGTGATCAATATGATCAAGGCAACAACAATGCCAATACATGCCCATAGGAGTGCTATATGCGACTCGCACGTCACTTGCCCGTCACCGCGCTAGCGGCCGCCATCGCCATGTCCGGCCAAGCTCAAGCGCAAACCGAAATTACCGTGGCCACCGTCAACAATAACGATATGGTTATCATGCAGAGCCTCACTGAGGCTTTCGAAGAAGCGCATCCCGACATTACCCTGGATTGGGTAGTACTTGAGGAAAATGTGCTACGTCAGCGAATGACCACCGACATTGCTACCGGCGGCGGCCAATTTGACGTCATGACCATTGGTACTTATGAAGTGCCTATTTGGGCGGAACGCGGCTGGCTGTCACCGCTGGATAACCTGCCTGACGACTACAACGAAGACGATCTGCTGGCCTCAGTCCGCGATGGTTTGAGTCTGGACGGCACGCTTCATGCGCTGCCGTTTTATGCGGAAAGCTCGATGATGTACTACCGCCAAGACCTGTTTGATAAAGCGGGTATTGAAATGAGTGATCAGCCTACTTGGGAAGAAGTTCGCGAGTGGGCAGGTGAATTGCACGGCAGTGAAGAGGACTTGGCCGGTATTTGTTTACGCGGTAAACCCGGCTGGGGCGAAAACATGGCCTTTGTTTCTACCTTGGTAAACACCTACGGTGGTCGCTGGTTCGATGAGGAGTGGAATCCAGAACTCAACTCTGAGGAGTGGATGAACGCTATCCAGTTTTATGTCGATTTGCTCAACGATTACGGCCCACCAGGCGCAAGCTCCAACGGCTTCAACGAGAACCTAGCGCTGTTCTCCCGTGGCAACTGTGCCATGTGGGTCGACGCCACTTCCGCGGCAGGCAAATTGTATGACGCCAATGAGTCCGATGTGGCGGACAGCCTAGGCTTTGCTCCGGCGCCAGTGGCCGAAACACCGAAAGGCTCTCATTGGTTATGGTCGTGGGCGCTAGCTATTCCGGCGTCTTCAGAGAACCAGGAAGCGGCGCGTGAGTTTATTACCTGGGCCACCTCGCAAGAGTACATCGAGCTGGTTGGCGAAACCGAAGGCTGGACCAGCGTGCCGCCGGGTACTCGTGAGTCAACCTACGCCAACGAGCAGTACACTGAAGCAGCTCCCTTTGCTGACTTCGTGTTAAAGGCTATTCAGGACGCCGACCCAACCGATTCAACGCTGGAACCCAATCCTTATGTCGGGGTTCAGTTCGTGGGCATTCCTGAGTTTCAGTCAATCGGTACCCAAGTCGGCCAAACGATTGCCGCGGCGCTAACTGGTGATACCACGGTAGAGCAGGCGCTCGAGAGTGCCCAGCGTGCCACTGAACGCACTATGCAGCGTGCCGGTTACCTCGACTGATGACAGTCTCGCCTGCCTTGGACACCAAGGCAGGCGTTGCTCCCCTCCAGTGTTTTTGTAGGTGCTCCCATGAATAGAACCCGTGCCTCCGGCCGCACCGTCGGAGGGTTGAGAACGCTGTTACTGCAAGCGCCAGCCGTAACGCTGCTGTTGCTATGGATGATTGTGCCGTTAGGCATGACGCTATGGTTCTCCTTCCAATATTACAACCTGCTAATGCCCGGCATGACCGGCTTTGCCGGGTTGGAAAACTATGAATACCTTCTCACCGACCCAGCCCTTTGGGCCGCCATGGGCAATACGTTGTTACTGGTGGGTTGGGTGCTGGCGATTACCGTGATTGGCGGTACTTTGCTCGCGGTGCTATTTCAGCAGGAGTTCTCAGGGCGCGGAATTGCTCGCGTGCTGGCGATCTCGCCGTTTTTCGTCATGCCTACCGTCAGTGCGCTGGTGTGGAAGAACATGATGATGCATCCGTCTAACGGGGTGCTGTCGTGGTTGGCCGAGTCTATTGGCCTGCCCGCTGTCGATTGGTTTTCGTCGCTGCCGTTAACATCGATCGTCATCATCGTGGCGTGGCAGTGGCTTCCCTTTGCGCTGCTTATTTTGCTCACCGCGATGCAGTCGCTGGATGAGGATCAAGTAGAAGCTGCACGCATGGACGGTGCGGGGCCAATTGCAATTTTCTTCTTTATCACCCTACCGCACCTTAAGCGTGCGATCAGCGTGGTGGTCATGATCGAAATGATCTTCCTACTGACCATCTTTGCCGAGATTTTTGTGACCACCTCTGGTGGGCCTGGCTTGGCGACCACCAACTTGGCCTACTTAATTTACATTCGTGCGCTGCTGGATTTTGACGTCGGTACTGCGTCTGCCGGTGGGGTGATTGCGATCATTCTTGCCAATATCGTGGCGATCTTCCTGGTCCGTATGGTGGCCAAAAACCTGGAAGACTAGACCGGCACCTGTGTCGTGGGAGTACTTCGATGACAACATTAGTTTCCAAAACGGCGTCGCCCCGTTCGGTATCGGGGTGGCGGTCAGCACAAACCAAGCGCGCCTTTCTGACGGTCTTGGGATGGTCGGTTGCGCTGGTGATCTTCTTTCCAATTTTCTGGATGATCCTGACCGGTTTTAAAACCGAATCAGCGGCGATTGCCGATCCCACGTTGATTTTTTCGCCCACCTTGGAGAGTTACCAGGCGGTGCAAGAGCGATCAGGCTACGCACGATTTGCCCTTAACAGCGTCGCGGTAGCGTTTGGTTCTACGTTCTTAGCGCTGCTAATTGCGATTCCATCCGCCTACGCCATGGCCTTTTTGCCCACTAAGCGCACCAAAGGCACCTTGCTGTGGATGCTCTCCACCAAAATGCTGCCTTCAGTAGGTGTGTTGGTGCCGATCTACCTAATCTTCCGCGACGTTGGGCTGTTAGACACCCGCACGGGGCTAATTATCGTCTACACGCTGATGAACCTGCCGATCGTGGTATGGATGCTTTACACCTTCTTTAAGGATATGCCCAAAGATATTCTTGAAGCGGGTCGTATGGATGGCGCCTCGACGTTCCAGGAAGTGTTCTATTTACTGCTGCCGTTAACGCTGCCAGGCATCGCTTCAACAGGCCTGCTGTCGGTCATTTTAAGTTGGAACGAGGCATTTTGGAGTCTCAACTTGACCACCTCAAAAGCCGCACCGTTAACGGCCTATATCGCCTCATTCTCAAGCCCTGAGGGGCTGTTCTGGGCCAAACTGTCTGCCGCTTCCACCATGGCCATTGCGCCGATTTTGATACTCGGTTGGATGACGCAAAAACAGATGGTACGTGGCCTGACCTTTGGTGCCGTCAAGTAAAGGATCTTCCTCATGGCAACACTACAATTACACAATATTACTAAGCGTTTTGGCGACACCGAGGTGATCAAGGGCATCGACCTTGAGGTCAATGACCGCGAGTTCGTGGTCTTCGTTGGCCCCTCGGGCTGCGGTAAATCAACGTTGATGCGCATGATTGCTGGGCTGGAAAGCGCCACCGACGGCGATATTTTGATCGATGGACAACGTATCAATGATGTCGGCCCAGCAGATCGCGGCCTCGCCATGGTATTTCAAAGTTATGCGCTTTATCCGCACATGACGGTAGAAGACAATATGGGCTTCAGTATGCGCCTGGCCGGTGTATCCAAAGAGAAACGGCGTGCCAAAGTGCTGGAAGCGGCCAAGATTCTCCAACTTGAGCCACTCTTGGATCGTAAGCCCAAAGCGCTTTCTGGTGGCCAGCGCCAGCGGGTGGCGATTGGCCGGGCGATTGTGCGTAACCCGAGCATCTTCCTGTTCGATGAGCCACTTTCCAATCTGGATGCCGCGTTGCGGGTGCAGATGCGTATTGAATTAGCGCGACTGCATGACGAGCTGGACGCCACCATGATCTACGTGACCCACGACCAGATCGAAGCGATGACCATGGCGGATAAAATCGTCGTGCTTCATGACGGTGTGGTCGAACAGGTGGGCTCACCAATGGCCCTTTACCATCACCCGCGCAATCGCTTTGTGGCAGGTTTTATTGGCTCGCCGAAAATGAACTTTCTACCGGTAACACTGACCGGCGTGGCACCCGATGGGGTGGGTATTCGCTTGCCGGGCGGCGGTGAGCGAAGCGTGCCGGTCGATGGCCAGCACCTGGATAGTAACGCCACGCTTGAACTGGGTATTCGCCCTGAACATCTGGTACTCGAAGAACAGGGGCCGCTGAGCGGGCAGATCGAAGTGCTTGAGCGCCTCGGTGGCCAAACCTCGCTCTACGTAAGGATGAACGACACGCTAGTCACGATCATGGCCGATGGCGATGTGGCGCATCGAGTGCACGACACGGTGCGTTTTGGCTTTAACCCTAAATGCGCTCACTTGTTTGATGCTGACGGGCTAGCCCTGCCGAGTTTGCAGCAACATCCGCTGGCGGGGCTAACCCGCCATGATAACCGCGCCTCTGATTCGCCTTCAGAGGAGACTGCATGAGGACGCTGATCTTTGATTGTGATGGCGTGCTGGTCGACAGCGAAGCCCTTGCTGAAGGCACGCTGGTGGAATACCTCTCCCGCTGGCTGCCTGATTTGAATATTTCACAGGTGCTTAGCCAGGCACTAGGGATGACCACGGCAGATATCTTGCGTCATCTTGAAGCATTAAGCGCTCACTCACTGCCTTTAGATGCCACCGAGCAGGTAGATACCGCCATTGAAGCGCGCTTGGCACGGGAGCTTAAAGCAATTGAGGGTGCCGATAAGGCGATTCGTGGTATTGCCTTGGATAAGGCGGTTGTCTCTAACAGTCGGCGTAGCCGCGTATTAGCGTCGCTGGAGAGTACGCGATTGGCGGAGGCCTTTGGCGAGGTGCCTATTTTTACCGCTGACCAAGTGGCTAAACCCAAGCCTGACCCCGCGCTCTATCGGTTGGCGGCGTCCCAGTTAGGGCAAGTGCCTAGGGACTGCCTAGTGGTGGAAGACAGCGTTGCTGGCGTGACTGCCGCTCATGCTGCCGGTATGTGCGTAATAGGTTTTGTCGGTGCGAGCCACGTGGATGCTGGGCAATCGGCACGACTTATTCAAGCTGGCGCTTGGCGGGTATTAGAGCACATGCACGGTTTGGCAGCCTTGGTGGAAGAATGGCAAACCAGTGGCCCTGCTTTCCAAACATTAACGGCGTCACGCACTAATCAAGGATCGCTATGAAACTGATCGATAAAACCGCTGTGATTACCGGTGGCGCTCGCGGTATCGGCTTGGCCATTGCTCAGCGCTACCTTTCAGAAGGTGCCAGTGTCGTGGTGGCGGATATTGATCGTGCCGCCATCGACGAGGCCGTAGCGACACTGCAAAAGCTGGGGCTCGCCGAGAAGGTGATGGGTGTGGCACTCAATGTCTGCGATCAGAGCTCGATTGACGCCATGGTAGAGGAGGTGACACAGCGCTTTGGCGGTATCGATATTTTGGTCAATAACGCCGCGGTCTTCGATATGGCGCCGGTGCTCGAGGTGACCGAAGCGAGCTTTGATAAACAATTCGCGGTCAATACTAAAGGCATGTTTTTTACCCTGCAGGCGGTTGCGCGTTCGATGGTGGCACGCGGTCAGGGGGGCAAAATTATTAACATGGCTTCCCAGGCGGGGCGCCGCGGTGAGGCGTTAGTCAGCGTGTACTGCGCCAGCAAAGCCGCCGTCATCAGCCTGACTCAGTCCAGCGGATTGGATCTCATTAAGCACGGTATCAACGTTAACGGTATCGCCCCTGGCGTGGTGGATACGCCGATGTGGGAGGAAGTCGACGCGCTGTTTGCCCGTTATGAGAACCGCCCGCTAGGCGAAAAGAAGCGCTTGGTAGGCGAAGCGGTGCCGTTCGGGCGTATGGGCCTGCCGGAAGACCATACCGGTGCCGCAGTGTTTTTGGCTAGCCAGGATAGCGACTATATGGTCGCCCAGACCCTCAATGTCGATGGTGGCAACTGGATGAGTTGAGGTCGCCATGACGCCTGATATTTATACGCCTGATCTTGATACGTTAGCTGAGCAGATTATTCGCGCCGCCGAAGGTGCCTCCCGCTATCTAGTGGCCTTGGCAGGTCCGCCTGGCGCTGGCAAATCGTATCGTAGTGCCCAGCTCTGCACTGCCATTAATCAGCGCCTGCCGGGTCAAGCCGGGCTGGTGCCGATGGATGGCTACCACTTCGATAATGCCGTGCTGGGCGAACAGCAACTGCCGCTCAAAGGCGCACCGCACACCTTTGATGTTGAGGGGCTGCGTTGTGACCTTGAACGCATTCGCCAAGCTCGCCACTCGGTAGCGGTGCCGGTATTTGATCGCCCGCTGGATCTAGCGCGTGCTGGAGGGCGGTTGATTGCCCTGGAGCAACGCATCGTGATTGTCGAAGGCAATTACCTGCTGCTTGATCGCTCCCCCTGGCGCGAACTGCGACCGCTGTTTGATTGGACACTATTTCTAGAGATCGACGACGCAGTGCTGGTCGAGCGGCTGATCGATCGCTGGCTTGAGATGGGTCAGGATCGCGCCGGGGCGCTGGCGCGCACCCATCACAAAGATATGCTCAACGCTCAATTAGTAAAAAATTGCTGTTTACCGTCCGACCAGCGCTGGCGCTAGCGCCTTTCATGCCGCTTTAGCCACTTTCATTTACCCCCATCGCGCCAAGTAGGCCTTGGCTGGAGAGCACCCATGACCCGACTTAACAATCACAACCTGGGCAATCTGACCGCCGATGTTGCCACACCCAGCTATGACCGTAGCGCGCTTACGCCCGGTATTGTGCATATCGGGGTAGGTGGCTTTCACCGCGCCCATCAGGCGATGTATCTAGATGCATTAATGAATCTGGGCGAGGCGCTGGATTGGGGCATTGTTGGCGTGGGTGTAATGCCTGGTGACAAACGCATGCAGCAGGCACTCGAAGCGCAGGATTATCTCTACACCCTGGTGGTCAAGCACCCCGATGGCCAATACGAGCCGCGGGTCATTGGCAGCATGGTGGATTACCTGTTTGCGCCAGAAAATACCGAGGCAGTGATCGAGCAAATGGCCGATCCGGCGATTCGCATTGTGTCGCTGACGGTCACCGAAGGCGGCTACAATTTTCACCCGGTGAGCGGCGAATTCGATCTGGATAATCCCCAGGTGCGTGCCGATCTTGCCAACCCCACTCAGCCCTCTACCAGCTTTGGGCTCGTGGTAGAAGCGCTTGCCCGCCGCCGCGCGCAGGGCATCGCCCCGTTCACCGTGATGTCCTGCGATAATATTCAAGGCAACGGCGATGTCGCCAAGCGTATGTTCGGCGCCTATGCCCAGGCGCGAGATGTCGAGTTAGGCGCTTGGCTGAAGACCGAGGTGGCGTTTCCCAACGCTATGGTGGATCGCATTACACCGGTGACGTCGCCCAATGATATTAACGAGCTTGCTCAGCGCTTTGGTGTCGAGGACGCCTGGCCGGTGGTCTGCGAACCGTTCACTCAGTGGGTGTTGGAAGACCATTTTCCTCTTGGCCGCCCGGCGTTTGAAAAAGTGGGTGTTCAAGTGGTGGAGGATGTCGAACCTTACGAACTGATGAAACTGCGCCTGCTCAATGCCAGCCACCAAGCGCTGACCTATTTTGGTTATTTAGCCGGATATCGCTACGCTCATGAAGTGTGCCAAGATCCGCTGTTCGTCGATTTTTTGCTGGGTTATATGCGCGAAGAGGGCACGCCCACCTTGGCGCCGGTGCCAGGGGTTGATTTGGAAACCTACCGCTTAACCCTGATTGAGCGCTTCGCTAATCCGCAAATCAGAGATACCCTGGCCAGGCTATGCGCTGAAAGCTCTGACCGTATTCCTAAATGGCTAGTGCCGGTGATTCGTCAGCAGTTAGCCCAGGGCGGCGAGATAGTTCGCAGCGCTGCCGTGGTGGCCAGTTGGGCGCGCTACGCTGAAGGCGTGGACGAGCAAGGTGAGCCTATTGAGATCGTCGATCGATTAAAGGCGCCGCTCATGACTATTGCGGCCGAAAACCGTACCCGGCCCACCGCATTTATCGAAAATCGCGAGTTGTTTGGTGATTTAGTCGGCAGCACTCGCTTTGTTGAGGCTTACTTAACGGCGCTCAATTCACTGCACGACCATGGCGCTCGCACTACGCTAGAGGGCCTGGTGTCGTCCAAAGGATCGTTGTGATGTATATCGGGGTAGATTGCGGTACCCAGAGTACCAAGGTAGTAGTGGTCGACGTTGAGAAAGGAATGATCCTGGCAGAGGCCAGCCGACCTCATCGTTTGGATGAAGGTGAACACGGCCGGCGTGAGCAGGCGCCCTCCGAGTGGCTGGCGGCCTTGAAAGGCGCTTTTTTTGCCGCGTTGGATAACGCTGGCGTGTCAGCCAGTCAGGTACGCGGTATTGGAGTGTCGGGCCAGCAGCACGGCATGGTGGCCCTCGATGCGGATGGAGTGCCGGTCTACCCCGCCAAGCTGTGGTGCGACACTGAAACCAGTGTACAGAACGCTGATTTGGTCGCTCGCTTGGGCGGCGAGGCGGGCTGCCTGGATAAGCTGGGGCTGGTACTTCAAACTGGCTATACCGCCTCCAAGGTTGCTTGGCTGCGCGAGCAGCATCCGACTGCATATCAGCGTATCGAAACCTTGCTGCTGCCCCATGACTACCTCAATTTCTGGCTAACTGGCGAGCGTGTCACCGATGCGGGCGACGCCTCGGGTACCGGCTACTTCGATACGCGAAAGCGCTGCTGGCAGCTTGAAGTGTTTGACCAGATAGCACCTGAATTGGACCCTGAAAAAGTGTTGCCACGCGTGCTCGACGCCCACGAACCGGTAGGTTTTGTACGCTCGGTGGTGGCTCGCGAGTTGGGGCTTGGCGATCAGGTGGTAGTTTCCTCTGGGGGCGGCGATAATATGCTGGGTGCTATTGGCACCGGCAACATTACCCCGGGGCTGATTACGCTAAGCTTGGGCACGTCCGGCACCGTCTGCGCTTACTCGTCGACGCCAGTGGAATGCGACAACGCCATGGTAGCCAATTTCTGTTCAAGTACCGGTGGCTGGCTGCCGCTGATCTGTACCATGAACGTCACGTCAGCCACTACGCGGGTAAGAGAGCTGTTTGGCTTGGACCTGGCAGCCTTTGGCGAGAAAGTGGCCAGCGCGCCGGTAGGGGCTGAAGGCATCACCGTATTGCCTTTCTTTAATGGCGAACGGGTGCCCATGCTGCCGGATGCTTCGGCGGACTTCCTGGGCTTGACCAGCCTGAACACCACCCAGGCAAACATGTGTCGGGCCGTGGTGGAAGGAGCCACGTTCGGGCTACGCTATGGGTTGGAATTACTCGGTGATATCACGGCTGGCGCCAGCCAGATTCGGCTGATCGGTGGCGGCGCTAATAGCCCCGTCTGGCGGCAGATGGTGGCCGATATTACCAATACTCAGGTGATTTGCCCTGAGATTACCGATGCCGCAGCACTAGGCGCAGCAATACAGGCGGCATGGTGCGACCAGCGCGCCCACGGCGTAACGCTTGAAGCGTTGTGTGAACGGTTGGTTCATCTGGACGCACAGTCGCTAGCCGACCCACATCCGGATCGCGTCGCAGCCTACCAGCCGGTATATGCACGCTATTATGCCGCCCTTGAACAACGTCATGGCGGCGTTTAAATAAAGCATTGAATAGAAGCGCCAGGATTGGACAAATTTTAAGGAGAGAATATGACCAGCCAACTGCAACAGTTGAAGCAACACTCGCTCGTCGTCGCTGACACCGGTGATCTTGACGCTATTCGCCGTTACCAGCCGCACGATGCCACGACCAATCCGTCACTGCTGCTCAAGGCGTTTAGTTTGTCCGGTTATCAAGCGCTGATTGATGAAGAGCTGAAGAGTGTCAAAGCGTCCGGCGGCAGCCGTGAAGAACAGATAACCCATGCCGTTGACCGCCTTGCGGTAGCGATGGGCAGCGAAATTTCCGCCGTTGTGCCAGGGCGAGTCTCTACCGAAGTCGCTGCCCGGCTGTCGTTCGATACCCAGGCAAGCATTGCCAAAGCCCATGAATTAATCGAGCTTTACGACGCGCGTGGTGTAGCGCGAGACCGCGTGTTGATCAAGCTGGCCTCGACCTGGGAAGGTATCCGCGCCGCCGAAGTGCTCGAACGCGAAGGCATCCAGTGCAACCTGACACTGCTGTTCAGCGATGCCCAGGCCCAGGCATGCTTTGATGCCGGGGTGTTCTTGATCTCGCCGTTTGTTGGCCGCGTCACCGATTGGTACAAAAAAGAGACGGGCAGTGACTACACGCCTGAAAATGACCCGGGCGTTCAATTTGTGCGAGGCGTTTGCGAGCGGGCCAACCAGGGTGGTTTTGATACTGTGGTGATGGGAGCGAGCTTCCGTACCACCGGACAGGTGCTGGCCTTGGCAGGTTGCCCGCGGTTGACCATTTCACCCGCTTTGCTGGAAGAGCTGGAGGCCACTGAAGGCAGCGTTGCCGCGCAGATCAGTGCTGGAAAAGGCAGTGGCAAGAAGCCGGAGCCAATGAGCGAGCCAGCGTTTCGTTGGGGCCATAACCAGGACGCCATGGCTAACGACAAGCTGGCCGAAGGCATCCGCCGCTTCCACGATGATCAGTTGGAGTTGGAAAGCCTGATCGATAAACGGCTGGGCTAAGCTAATAATCTAAGAGCGCATTTGACCTCTTGGAGACGTATTTGGCCTCTTGGAGAGTAGTATGGACGCTAAGCTGCGTCAGTGGTTGGAATCTATCGAGCTTGCCCCCACCGGCGATTTGCAGCCGCTTAGTGGGGGCGACATCGCAGCTGTGTATCGTCTTGAGACGCACCAGGGGGCGGTAGTTATTAAGCACGACGATGCGGCACGGCTGCGTGGCGAGGCCGAAGGGCTGCGTGCGCTGCTCAGAGCCAACGCAAAGCTGATAGTACCAGAGGTGCTAGGTCTGTCTGAGGGCTGGCTGGTCATTGAGTCGTTGGACACCGTGCCCGCCGGGCCACAGAGTGAGGCCGCGCTAGGCGAAGGGTTGCGCGGCTTGCACGATGTCAGTGGTGTTGCCCACGGCTGGCATCAAGATAATGCCTGTGGGCTTACGCCTCAGCCAAATGCGCCACTCAGTGACGGGCGGGCTTTTCAGCGCGAACGCCGTTTATTGCCCCTATGTGAGGCATGCCACCAGCACGGGCTCTTGGATAACCCGTTGCGTGAGCGTATCGAGCGGCTGGCTCAGGATTTAGAGCATTGGTTATCCGACACACCGCCCAGCTTATTGCACGGTGATCTATGGTCGGGGAATGTGCTCTTCACCAATAAGGGACCAGCTGTTATCGATCCAGCCGTGTATCGCCATTATCCCGAAGTGGATGTGGCGATGTTGACCCTGTTTGGCTCACCGGGCGAGGCATTTTTTGACGCTTACTGGAACGGTGACGCCCCGGCCGACTGGCCGAGGCGTGAAGCGCTGTTTCAACTCTACCCGCTGCTGAATCACCTGCTGCTGTTCGGTGCGGGTTACCGTTCGGCGGTTGAACGCAGTGTGGCGAGGCTCGAATCTTTCACTTGAGCCTTATCAAGGCCTATGTATCACCAGGACTTATAAGGCAAAAATTTGCCGTTCAGGGTCAACAGTACTCGGTCGCCTTTGAGGTCTTCGATTTTGTCGACCTCCATGGTGAAGTCGATCGCGCTCATAATGCCATCGCCAAATTTCTCTTGTACCACGTTCCTCCTGGGTTTCGCCGTAAACGCCGACCACTTCGTACAGGCGGTAAAGTATCGGGTGTGTGTGGGGCGCAGCGGAGTTGCTAGGCATTAAGCCAACAACGTTAGCTTCACGTCTCAATAAATGGGGCATCGACGCGTGTGATTTTCGTAAAAAAAGCCGTGTTTGTCGTCACCGCATCATGCTTTGGACTAAGGTAATCTGGTAGCAGCTTGACAATAAGCTGTACACACATTTTTAGATTGTTCAAGGCTAGCATACATACATGAATGTAACTATAATGCTCATCTTACTGAGTGGCTTAATGCGCTGCGTGACTTAACGCACTGCGTGGCTGTGTAAGATGAGACGCTTAGTTCGTTCGCCATCCTGATGCTGATACCTAGAGGCAACCCCCATGCGACTGGCACACTGGGCAGTCAATGCCCCTTTACGACCCTTACTGTTAGCGGTATTCACAGCTTCTTTTGTGTTGCCTGCTCAGGCAGCCGACCTCATTACGATTACCCGTGATGCGTTAGACAATAACGCTGAGCTTGCTTCGGCGCGTTCTGAATACTTGGCCGTAGAAGCAGCCAAAGATATTGCAAAGGCCGGGTTATTGCCTCAGATAAATGCGTCAGGCAATGTGACTCATAATGAGCAGTATGAAAGCCAGACCTCATCTCGTCTTCCTGCTGAAGGAGCTGGATCAGGCAACGCAAGCTCGGGTGATGACCGTTACAACACCGTATCGCTGTCGCTTGAAGCCACTCAGGCCCTCTATGATGAAGTAACGCGCCGAGAAGTCACTCAGGCTGCCAACCAGATTGATCAGCAGGTTTACTTGCTAGCGGCCACCGAACAACAGCTATTGATCGATGTCGCCAGTGCCTATTTTGATATTTTGCGTGCTTACGAAATTTTAGAAGCGCGTCTTGCTCAGGAGCGCGCCATTGGTCGTCAGCTTGAGCAGGCAGGCGAGCAGTTTGAAGTTGGTTTGATTGCGATTACTGAAGTCGAAGAAGCGCGCGCGACGTTTGACCAGTCTCGTGCTGATCGCATTGCGGCAGAAAGCAATCTGCAAGTGGCTTTTGAAGCATTGGAGCAGCTTACCGGCCAGCGTTACGCCAGTATTGAAGCATTGGGCGACAGTATGCCGGTAGACCTCCCTGAGCCGAGTAGCCGCGACTACTGGGTAGAACAAGCCATTGAACGTAACCCCTTGGTGTTAGCTCAGCAGGCCGGTATTGATGTAGCACGCAGCGGCGTAGCCATTGCCCGAGCGGGTCGTTTACCTACGCTACAAGCGTTTGGTAATTATCAATACGGGGACAGTGATATTGATAATACCACCGGAGAAGACTCCTCAAGCCAGGTGGGCTTAAGCGCTAATTTGCCTATTTACACCGGTGGGCGTACCAGTGCCAGTATCCGTCAAGGAACCTATCAACTGGAAAGTAGCCAGTACGACTTCGAGTCCCAGCGCCGCTCCTCCATTCAGCAGGTACGTTCGCTGTATACCCAAGTGAGCAACGATGTGGAAACCGTAGAAGCTCGCCAGCAGGCCATCGTCTCCAATCGGAGCGCTTTAGAAGCCACCCGCGCCGGTTACGAAGTGGGTACTCGTAACATCGTGGACGTGTTGAACGCTGAGCAGAACCTCTACAACGCTATCGCCAACTATGCGGAAGCTCGCTACGACTATGTGGTGAATTTACTCTCGCTGCGTCAGCAGGCCGGGCGCCTGGACGTAGAAGCTATCGATGAAGTCAATGCGTGGCTAACCGGCGATGAGGTGAATTTTACCTTGCCAGAAAGTGGCGGTAACGACCGCTATGAGAGCGCGCTCGACATCGGAGCACCACCCCAGCCGGGCATGTAATTAACGCCGATTGGAAATGACCCAGGTGCAGCAAGTGCTATCAGTCGACTCTTAAAAGATACATGGGAACTCAACGTATGAAGAAGATGATTCACTCACGCCGAGCGAGTCTTGTAACGCTTTTAGCCGCGCTGGCACTCGCGGCCTGTGGTCAAGAGCAAACCGAGGCGCCCCAGCAGGGCGCCGAGCAAGAACCCCCGCCGCATGAGATTGCCGTCGTAGAAATGGCTCGTCAGGATATAGCGCTGGATAAATCGTACCCCTCACTGTTGCGTAGTGATGATGAGGTCACCTTAGTGGCCCGCGTCAGTGGTGCACTGGAAGCGCGTCATTTCGAGCCGGGCCAAATGGTAGAAAAGGGCGACCGCCTTTACACCATTGAACCCGACCTTTACCAGGCAACCGTTAATCAGCGTGAAGCTGATTTGCAAAGCGCGCGTGCCGAGCTTTCCCGCGCCCAGCGAGATGCACAGCGTTTTGAGCAGTTGCTCAGCCAAAACTCGGTCAGTCGTCAACAGTATGACCAGGCCTTGGCTGACCAGCGAGTCGCTCAAGCGAACGTTGCTCAGGCGGAAGCAGCGCTGACCAGCGCTAATCTAGATTTAGGTTACTCCCAAGTGACTGCTCCGGTGTCGGGCATGATCAGCTTAAGCCAAGTCAACGTCGGTAATTTTGTTACTTCCGGAACGGAGCTGGCAACGATCACGCCGCTTGATCCTTTAGAAGTGCGTTTTCAACTACCCCAGCGGGATGCCTTTGAGCTGCGCCGCCAACTGAGCCAGGGAACTGAGGCATCGGATATCCGCGCCCGACTAAGTATTCCCGGTGTCAGCGGTGGTGGGGGTGCCGAGCTGGAAGGCCACTTGGACTTTCTGGGCTCAAGCGTTGATCGGGATACCAGTACCGTTCAGGCATCCGCGACATTTGAGAATCCAGACGCCACTGTTCTGCCTGGCCAGTTTGTACGTGTACAAATCGAAGGTTTAAAGCGCTTTGACGTGATGGCAGTGCCGGAAATTGCCGTGACGCAAGGCTTAATGGGCCCTCAGGTATATGTATTGGATGACGAAAACAAAGCGCGCGAGCGCACGGTCACGTTAGGCGAATTAGCGGGCCCTTGGCTGATTATTCAAGATGGCCTTGAACCAGGCGACCGGGTAGTGGTTGGTGATCCTGCTGGCTTAGAGCCGGGCAGGGCGATTGATCCGCAGCCGTTTAGTGGCAATGCGGAGGCGATGGTGGAAAGGATTGAGCAAGAAGAGGCTCAAGAGCAGGCTGAACAGGCGCAAGCGCTGGAAGGGACGGCCGAAGGCCCGGCCGCTGAAGGGGAAGAGGGTGCGCAATAATGAACTTCTCTAACTTCTTTATCAGCCGTCCGATATTTGCCACTGTACTGGCGATTATCGTGACGCTGGTGGGCGTGATGTCAATGCGTGTGTTGCCCATTGAACAGTACCCCAGCGTGGTGCCGCCGACGGTATCCGTGCAAGCGCAGTTCCCCGGCGCAGATGCGGAAACCGTGGCGCAAACGGTCGCTGCACCCATCGCAGAAGCCATTAACGGCGTTGAGGACATGCTCTACATGACCTCAAACAGCGCTGATAACGGTACCATGAGCCTAAGTGTGGCGTTTAATATCGGCACTGACGGCGATATCAATACCATTAATGTCAATAACCGTGTTCAAGGGGCGCTCTCACAGCTACCTGAAGCGGTGCAGTCGCAAGGTGTCACCGTTGAGCTGCGCTCAGACTCCATCTTGATGTTGATCGCCTTGACCTCTCCGGGCGGCGATTACAGCAAAATCTTCATGCAGAACTACGCCACTCTTAACGTGCTTGATGAATTACGTCAGGTGCCTGGGGTGGGTAGCGCTGAGGTCTTGGGGGGGGGCGAGTTTGCCATGCGTATCTGGATGGATCCGGATAAGCTAGCCCAATATGACCTAACGCCCAGCGAAGTTGCGAGTGCGATTAGAGTGCAAAATACCGAAATCCCTGCGGGTAGCCTGGCTGCTACACCCCAGAGCGATCCACGTGCTTACACCTATACGATTACCGCTGGGGGGCGTCTGAATAATGTCGACGACTTCCGCAACATTTACCTACGCACTAATCCTGATGGATCATCGTTGCGTCTGGAAGATGTGGCACGCATTGAGCTCGGGGCGTCTTTCTATGGGGTCGATGCACGGTTGAACGGCTCGACCATGACGCCAATCATTATCAACCAGCAGCCTGGTGCAAACGCTCTGGAAACCGCAGATGCCGTTCGGGCAACCATGGATGAGTTAGCGAGTCGGTTCCCACCGGGGCTTGAGTATGTCGCCCCTTACGATACCACTTTGTTTATTGATGCCTCGGTTGAGACGGTTCTGCATACCTTTATCGAAGCCTTCCTGATCGTTATCGTCATTCTGTTTATCTTCCTACAGAACTGGCGCTTTACTGTGATTGCCATGTCGGTGGTACCGGTGGCCGTAGTGGGCACTTTTGCAGGCTTCTACGTGTTTGGCTTCTCGATCAACCTGTTGACGCTGTTTGCGCTGGTGTTGTCGATAGGGATAGTGGTCGACGATGCCATCCTGGTGGTGGAGAACGTTGAGCGTGTGCTGAGTGAAGAGGATGATATTAGCGTAAGGGATGCCACCATCCGTGCCATGAAAGAGGTTGGCGGGCCGGTTATCGCGACCTCGCTGATTATGGCAGCCGTGTTTATTCCTGTTGCTTTCCTGGGTGGCTTTACCGGGCAAATTTACCAGCAGTTTGCGATTACCGTGGCGATTTCGGTAGCGATCTCAGCGTTGATGGCATTGACCTTTACGCCCGCGCTTTCAGCGATCTTTATCAAACACAAAATCGCCGGTACCGGGCAGTCCAAATTTAAGCGTGCCCTACACACACCGTTACGCCTGTTTGATCGCTTGTTTGCAGGCATCACTGCGGCTTACATGTGGCTAGTAAAAGGCCTAGTGCGTTTTTGGGTGCTGGCGCTTGCGCTAACGATGGCGACGGGTGTGGGTTCTTACTGGCTCTATGCCAATACGCCTTCAACGTTGGTGCCAGAAACCGACCAGGGTATTGTGCTGGTAAGTGTGTCGCTGCCAGACGCAGCATCACTTGATCGCACCCAGCGCTACATGGAGAAACTTAGCGCGGCCATTGAGGATATTCCTGGGGTTCAGTACTCCTCCGCCGTGGCGGGTTACGACATTCTTTCAAGTGCCGTGAATACAGCTCGCGGGATCATGTTCGTCAATATGCACCCTTGGTCAGAGCGTGAGTTAACTGCCAGTGAACTTGTTGGACGTATTATGGGGTTAGGCGCCAGTATTGATGGTGGTTCTGCAATGGCCTTTAACGTGCCGCCCATCATGGGGCTCTCAACGACCGGTGGCTTTACGGGTTATTTGCAGTCTTTTGAGGGAGCAACGCCACGTGAGCTGTACGAAGCGTCACTGCAAATTATGCAGCAGGCTAACCAGCACCCTGCATTGAGTCGGGTTTTCACCACCTTCAACGTTAATGTGCCTTCTTACCGGGCTAACATCGACCAACAGAAAGCGCTGAGTTACGGCGTGGCGCTGGAGAATATTAACTCAGCCCTAGCCAATACGTTTGGTAATGGCTTTGTGAACTACTTCAGCTATCAAAACCGTAATTTCCAGGTGTATCTGCAAAACGAAGATGAATTTCGTAAAACGCCGGAAGACGTGAGCAATGTTTATGTGCGCGCGGGTAACGGCGAGCGGATACCGCTTTCTGAGTTTGTTGAGCTTGAACGTCAAACCGGACCGTCCGTGGTATCACGCTTCGGGGTGTACGCCGGTGCTCAGTTCCAGGGTAACCCTGCCCCCGGTTATAGCTCTACGCAGGCGATTGAAGCGATGGAGGAGGTCGTTCAGGAGACGTTGGGCTCCAACTGGGGCATGGGCTGGACCGGTACGGCATATCAGGAGGCCAATCTGGGAAGCGCTGCCACTCTGGCTATCGTCTTCGGGCTGCTGATGGTCTTTTTGATTCTAGCGGCTCAGTATGAAAGTTGGTCATTACCGTTAGCCGTTTTGACCGCGACGCCCTTTGCGTTTCTGGGCGGTATTGGCGGGATCGTTCTGCGTGGGCTGGACACCAGTGTCTATGTGCAAATTGGTATGCTGGTGGTGGTTGGGCTGGCTGCGAAAAACGCTATTCTGATCGTCGAGTTCGCCGAACTTCAGCGTAAAGAGCAGGGGAAAAACATCCGCGAAGCGGCGATTATTGCAGCAGAACTGCGTTTCCGCCCTATTGTGATGACCTCTCTGGCGTTTATCTTCGGTACGTTACCGTTGGCCTTAGCGACCGGCGCTAGCGACGTGAGCAGTCATCACATTGGTACCACGGTTGCGATGGGTATGTTCGCTGTGGCGACCTTGGGTAGCCTGTTTATTCCCAGCTTCTACGCCATGATTGCGACAGCCTCTGACTGGCTGGGGCGTAAGGTGAAAGGGGATAAGCGGTACTCCTCGTCACTGGCGCTAGAGCAGGATCGGCTCTAACCTTTAGCGGTAATGAAAGGTGAAAACAGACGGGTATCTCCTTTGGGAGGTACCCGTTTTTTTTATCCCCATGACCGGGGTCAATACAGCACTGGCGCCCTAAAGCTAACCTGGACTAAGCTTAAAAGCATAAAACATCGCCGGCTAAGTACCGGTAGAGGAGGACGCCATGAACGAGGTACTGCACGCAGCGACACAATTTCCGAGCGTTGTGTTTACGCTTCTACTTGGACTATTAGCGCTCTACTGGCTATTAGTCATTATTCGCCTAGCCCCCATTGAGCTGTTTGAGCGCGACAGCTTAAAAGAGGATCATCTCGCCAGTACGTTGGTCTCGTTAGGTTTTGCCGGGGTGCCTGCTACGCTGGCATTAACGGTCATCCTGAGTATTGCGGGGGCGCTCACGCTGACGATTGAATTGCTGGTGTTGCGTTGGTTACCGCTCGGCTTGATACGTATTCCGGTAGGGGTGCTGGTGCTATGGGGCACGCTGGTAGTGGCCTCCCCATTAGCGGCAATGTTGTGCCAAGCCTTACACCGTGGGTTGCATCGCTATCGCCCCTTTACCCGGCGGTGCCTGTTGGGGAAAAGGGTGGTAGTGATTGAACGACAGGATGCAGGTGAAGTGGCTTTTGCGAAGATAGATAAGGAGCCCAGCAGTTCAGTAAAGCTGCTTAGCAAACGAGATGGGCTGCCTGAGTTAGGGGAGCGTCGGGTACTGGTGAAGTACTTACCTGACGAGGGGGCTTATCGTAGTGTTTCTGAGCAGGTGTATCTGGAAACACGTGTCCGGTTGAATAAACTGCGCCTAAAGCAAAAAAACCGCCATTCAGCTCATTACTCAACCTCTCACTAACGACTTGTTTTACTAACGAGCTATTTTTATTAACTGACCATGCCTTTGGAGAGAGACGCCGGGAAGCTTAACATTTTCGCTAGGCCCGGCTTATTTCTACCACCGCCGCCACCGCTGTATCAGCCACTGAAACCTATGCTGCCAGCCGGTGGCGGTTTGCTTTTGGTTGTGAGGCGTTGAGTGAAGCGCTGCGGGGCGATTTAAAAAGTGCTGGATAGGAGCAACCTGTTCGGGTCTATCTAACATCGGGGCATGGCCGCAGTTAGGTATACTCAAGGTCACAAGGTGAGGTTGCTTTTCTTTCATACGCGGCAGTGTTTCTGCATCTAATAGCGTCGAATCTTCACCACGAATGACCATCACCGGGCAGCGAATATTCGCCCAATCGGCCCAGGTGTCGCGTGGTGTATCGTGCACAAACTGCTCGCCGATACGCGGGTCATAGTGATAAGACCAACTCCCATCGGGTAGCCGACGGGAGCTGTTGAGCGCCAGTTCGCGCCAAGCTGACTCACTTGTGATACCGAAGCTAGCATAGTGCTGGGTGAGTTCTTGCTGAAATTCACTAAACGAAGAAAAACGGTGGGTCACCCCAAAATAGCTGGAAAGACCAATAAGCCCTTGTTTATTCAGCTCAGGCCCAATGTCATTAAGGATTAACCGAGAAATACGCTGGCTATGCTGCGGATCCGCCGCAATCAACATGCCTAACAGGCCACCCATCGACGTGCCCAGCCAGTCAACCTGCTCGAGTTGAAAGTGATCCAGTAGCGCGATAGCGACTGTCATGTAATGGCTATAAAGGTAGTCATGCGCAGGGAACAGCGACCAGCTGGATAAACCTCGGCCTGGTGTGTCCGGTGCGAGAACACGCCAACCGCTGCCTAGCTCGCGCGCCAGTGCGCTGAAGTCGCCGCCGTGGCGAGCAAGGCCATGCCAAGCGATAAGGGTGCGGGGGGCGGTAGGGTTCCAGATGCGTACAGCTACTTCTAATTCGCGTACGCGGATAAACTCCAAGGCATCCATAGTGTGCTCACACGGCTAATGATATAGCCAGTATTAGCATAATTGCTGCGATGCAGCGAGAGCGGGACGGTTTGATTAACGATGCATCATGCGAATTGAGGTATCGATCAGCTCGCCGCCCCGTTCGCGAATTGAAAAAGCGTCGGGGTTACGTAGCCAGTCGTGAAACAGTCCACCTAGCATGGATTGCATGAGTCGGGTGGCAATTTCTGGGCTTAGGTCTTCACGAAGCAATTGTTGTTCCTGAGCGAGCCTAAACACGTTCAGCATTTCATCAAAGCACTCGTTACCGATCTTCTCCTGCATATCGAGCGGGTTGATATCGCTGAAGAACTCGCAGCGATGCAATAAGATCGAGAGTATCCGCTGATACGAAGGCTGCTCGAGGCGTACCAAACCCGCATGGCAGGCTAAGCGTATTGCTTCGAGTGGTGATAGTTCGGTGTCAGCTTTGCCGACCTCGTCCATCAGCGACTGAAAGGGCATGCGCACCTGTTCGACCAGGGCCATGAACAAGTCGCCTTTGTTTTTAAAGTGCCAGTAAACGGCACCTCGAGTGAGGCCTGCATGGCGCGCAATTTGCTCAAGCGATGTGCGTGCCACTCCTTTGGCAAAAAATACCTCTTCTGCAGCTTCAAGCAGTGCTTCGCGGGTAGCAGCAGCTTCAGCTTTGGTCTTTCTTGCCATGGAAACGCAACCTCATTATCGACACGGAATGGTCACATTTTAACCTAAGCTAGCGAGTATTTACATTCAAAACTGTATGGATAAATGATTCAGCCCATAACGTGAGTTAACAAATTCGTCATTTTGCTATTCAAGGCGTATAAAAAGGCAATGACGCTGATTCGAACCGCACTAACGACGTGAATATAATTGATTAGGAAACAGGATATAAAGTATGGCACGAGCTCCTTTTCAACTAGGTCAACATACGATTATGCCCGGCCAACGCTTACAAGTGGATGTGCCGGTGGCACGTCTTTACACCCATACACCACTGCATATCCCTGTCGAGGTAGTCCATGGGCGTAAGGATGGCCCGGTGATGCTGGTGTGTGGTGGTATCCATGGTGATGAAATCAACGGTGTGGAAATTGTCCGCCGGGTGCTGCGCTCAAAGGCGATTAACAGCATTCGCGGTACGTTGATTGCTGTGCCGGTGGTGAATGTGTTTGGCTTCTTACAGCAAACGCGCTATTTACCTGACCGGCGCGATCTCAACCGTTGCTTTCCGGGCAGTGAGTCGGGTTCCTTAGGCGGGCGGGTTGCCGCGCTGTTCCGCGAACAGATTGTCGATTACGCCACGCATATTATTGATTTACACACGGGGGCTATTCACCGCACCAACCTGCCCCAAATCCGTGCCCAACTGCAGCCGGGCAGTGAAACCGAGCGTATGGCGAATGCCTTTGGTGCCCCCGTGGTGCTTAACGCTGAACTGCGTGAAGGCAGCTTGCGTCACTACGCTCAGCGGCGCGGTATTCCGGTATTAACCTATGAAGCAGGCGAAGCCTTGCGCTTTGATGAATGGGCGATAGCACCGGGAGTACGAGGTGTATTACGGGTCATGCGGCGCTTGGGCATGCTGACCGGTGAACAGCGTCGCCGCACGCCGGCGCCTGCCGAACTGGCCAATGGGTCAAGTTGGGCGCGTGCGCCTATTGATGGCATTTTGCGCCCTAAGGTGCGCCTGGGCGCGCGCGTTGCCAAAGGCGAGGTGCTGGGTAAAGTAGCTGACCCCTTTGGTAACGATGAAGGCGAAGTTCGCTCCGTCGCGGATGGTATCGTCATTGGTATGAGCCGTTTGCCGTTGGCCAACGAAGGCGAGGCGTTGTTTCATATCGCTCGTTTTGACGAAATTGAGGAGGCCGAAACGGCTGTCGAAAGCTTTAACTCAAGTTTGGTTCCGCCCCCGGATTCGTTCTACTAGTTTTAACCATGATAAAAAGCTATCGCAGTTATAGTCGCCTTATAGCCTCCATGAATGGCATGTTTGTTTTTGTTTGACTATACCTATGATGGGCTTTGTAAGCGGCTACCTAAATGAAAACAAAAGAATAAAATAGCCAAGCTTTCATCGTGCTCAAGCATGTGGTGTGTCAATGCCACTTTTACCGTGACATGGAGGAAAAGCGATGACGAGCGATAAAACTAAACACACTACAACGGATGCGGGCATACCGGTCAGCAGTGATGAACACTCACTTTCAGTAGGCCCCGATGGGCCGATCGTTCTACATGATCACTACTTGATGGAGCAGATGGCTGCCTTTAACCGGGAAATGATTCCGGATCGTCAGCCCCATGCGAAAGGGAGCGGCGCCTTTGGTCACTTCCAAGTAACACACGATGTCAGCCAATACACCAAGGCGGATTTTCTCCAGCCGGGTAAGCACACAGAGATGTTGGCTCGCTTTTCGACGGTGGCCGGTGAGTCTGGTAGCCCGGACACTTGGCGCGATCCCCGTGGCTTCTCGCTGAAGTTCTACACCGAAGAGGGCAACTTCGACATGGTGGGTAATAATACCCCTGTGTTCTTCGTGCGCGATCCGCTCAAATTCCAGCACTTTATCCACTCACAAAAGCGTCGAGCGGATAACGGCTTGCGTGATCATGATATGCAGTGGGACTTCTGGACGCTTTCTCCGCAATCTGCCCACCAAGTCACTTGGCTAATGGGCGATCGGGGCATCCCCGCCAGCTGGCGCCATATGAACGGCTATTCCAGCCATACCTATATGTGGGTAAACGCTGAAGGCGAGCGCTTTTGGGTGAAATACCACTTCAAGACGGACCAGGGCATTAAGTGCATGACCCAGGAACAGGCTGATAAGATGGCAGGTGCGGATGCCGACTACCATCGCCGCGACCTGTTCGATGCCATCAAACGCGGGGATCATCCCACCTGGACGCTGAAAGTTCAGATTATGCCGTTTGAAGATGCCAAGACCTACCACATCAACCCCTTCGATTTGACCAAGGTGTGGCCGCACGGCGACTACCCACTGCATGAAGTCGGTAAGATGACGTTGGATCGCAACCCCGTCGATTTCCACAGCCAAATCGAACAGGCCGCGTTTCAGCCCAGCAACTCGGTACCGGGCACCGGTTTCTCGCCGGATAAAATGCTGTTGGCACGGGTAATCTCCTATGCTGATGCGCACCGCGCGCGTTTGGGGGTGAACTACCAACATATCCCCGTTAACGCACCCAAGACCCCGGTGAACAGCTACACCCAGGGTGGTCGGATGCGTATTAACCACTCCACCGACCCGGTGTACGCACCTAATAGCAAAGGGGGCGCGCACGCCAACCCGGAAAGGTACCCGGAAGAGGCGGTATGGGAGACGGATGGCGAGTTGGTTCGCGCCGCGTACACGCTGCGCCCAGGCGATGGCGACTTCAACCAAGCCAATGATCTAGTCAATAAGGTAATGGATGATGCTGCCCGTGACCGACTGGTCAACAACATTGTGGGCCACGTTTCCGACGGCGTTGAAGAGCCGGTGCTGTCGCGAGTATTTGAGTACTGGAAAAACGTCGATCAGACAATCGGCGAGCGTGTCGAGCAGGGCGTGATGGCGAACCGCCGCGAAAAAGCGCTGTAAGGTTACGCTGTTATGAAAACGAACCCGCTACACTGCGTGTAGCGGGTTTTTTTATGCGACGCATTCAGGTTCGTTCACCAAGCTAAGCGCGTCATCAAATAGGCGTAATCCTGCGCCTTCTTTATGGGCGTGTTCTGACAAATGACGACGAAAGCGCCTGCCGCCAGGGCAACCCTGGAACAGACCTAGCAGATGACGGGTAATGTGATTCAGTTTCGCCCCTTCATCCAAACGCTGCTGAATATAGGGCCGAAACGCGTTCGCAGCCTCCAAGCGGCTCGTCGCCGGGCCTTGCTCACCAAACAACTGCTCATCAACACCGGAGAGTAGCCATGGGTTTTGATACGCTTCGCGCCCGACCATCACGCTATCCACATGGGTCAGCTGTTCCTGGCACTCTGCGAGCGTTTTAATCCCGCCGTTAATGCCGATATGTAACTCGGGCCGGCTCTGCTTCAAGCGATGTACGCGGGGGTAAATAAGCGGCGGCACATCGCGATTCTGCTTGGGTGACAGACCCTGTAGCCATGCTTTACGTGCGTGCACCGTGAACACCTCGCAGCCAGCGTCAGCAACGATCACGATAAACCGCTCAAGATCGGAGTCTTCGTCCTGATCATCAATGCCAATACGGCATTTTACGGTGACCGGAATAGACACCGCTGTCTGCATCGCCCGCACAGCATCGGCTACCTTTTCGGGGTAACCCATCAAGCACGCGCCAATCAGATTGTTCTGCACGCGGTCGCTCGGGCAACCCACGTTCAGGTTCACTTCATCATAGCCCCACGCCTCGGCAATCGCCGCGCACTCAGCAAGCTCTCCGGCATCGCTGCCGCCTAGCTGTAGCGCTAGTGGATGCTCAACCTCGCTATAGCCCAAAAAGCGCTCACGGGGCGTTCCGTGCAAAATCGCACCGGTAGTGACCATCTCGGTATACAGCAACGCCCGCTTGGTTAACGTGCGTGCAAATGCCCTAAAATCGCGGGTCGTCCAATCCATCATGGGCGCGACGGAGAAAGTTCTGTCCAGCGCCGGGCGGGCAATGCCAGACTTCATGCGGGTTGGCGCGGTTGTGGTATCATTCATAACTGTTCATATTTACAGTGGTTGAGCGGCGTTTTACATGGTTCGTTGGTACATATTTGGTACGTGAGCCGCTTTTGATTTGGTACATCTGAGAGGCAAGCATGGCAACGATTCGCAAGCGCCGTAAAAAGGACGGCAGTTTCTCATACATGGTGCAAATTCGCATTGCCCGGCGTGGTCAACCAGACCACTCTGAAACGAAAACATTCCCTAAAAAGGCAATGGCAGAAGAGTGGGCGAAGCGCCGAGAGTTAGAGCTGGCCACACCAGGTGGCGTGCTGACTGCGAAATGGAAAGGCGTTACTTTACACGATGCGATCGAACGCTACCTGCATGAATTTGCCGATGGGGCAGGTCGCAGCAAGCGTGCCACCATTGAGCAGCTTCGGCGCTTCCCGATCGCTCGCGTCAAAATCACTGAACTTAGCAGCGAGCAGATTATTGATCATGCTCAGATGCGTAAGCGAAGTGGTATAAAACCGTCCACGACGTCGCAGGATATTACCTGGTTGGGCATTATCTTAAAAACAGCCGTAGCCGCCTGGCGTATGCCGGTGGATCTGAATGAGTTTGAATCGGCTAAGTTACTACTGAAAAGCAAAGGACTGATTAGCCGGCCAGCATCAAGGGATCGGCGGCCAACAGCCGATGAAATCGAGCGGCTACGGGCTTACTTCGTTCGCTCTCAGAAGATCCGGCCCAGTGCGCTTATACCCATGGAAGACATCATGGATTTTGCGATCGCTTCAGCGCGCCGGCAGGAAGAGATTACCCGGATCACTTGGGACGATTTGGATACAGAGGCGATGACCTGTTGGGTGCGCGATGCCAAGCACCCACGTCAGAAGTGGGGCAACCATAAGCGCTTTAAGCTCACCCATGAGGCGATGGCCATCATCCAGCGGCAGCCGCGTAAAAAAGATGAACCGCGGATCTTCCCCTATTGGGCGAAATCGATTGGTACTCGGTGGAGAGCAGCGACGGAATCCAAAGGCATTGAGGATCTGCGCTTTCACGATCTCCGTCATGAAGCTACGTCGCGGCTGTTTGAGGCAGGGTATGAGATCGTGGAGGTGCAGCAGTTCACGCTCCACGAAAGCTGGGATGTACTAAAGCGGTATACGCACTTGAGACCAGAGATGCTCAAACTTAGATCATGAAGTGATTTCTACGAGCCAATTAGCTCAAGCCGATGGGTGAGTGGGGTGCAAGTTACTTGGCCCGTAGATATCAGATCTCTAATGTTGTATATGATTTGTATTTTTTTGTTATCATTTCTACAGCCTGCCACTAAGTAGATGTGATATAAATTTGCTGGGTCGCTAAGCTTTTCTAACTCGTTTTGAGTGATTTCAAAATTTAAGAATTGCTTTCCAACGGTGCCTTTGACTTCAACTTTAACTAGATCCCCTGATTCGTTTTCGTATTGGATGTCCCAGCCGACTTTTTCACTCGCAACATTTTTCACAGTTTCTGTTTTGACGAGATCTATTTTTCCGTCTTTTAATAAGTTGTAAACAAATAATTCGGCCTCATCGCCAATTTTTTTGGATTCACTTGACCTTCTTGTTGAGTAGGCTGCTTTTCTTTCATTGGTACCCTCTTTGAAGATAGCCTTAAGCAGATCATTTGTGATTGTATAATTATTGGTGCTTGGTTCTAAGCTGCTAGAAGCGTTGTAAAATTGCGGGTAAATCTCCTCGTCAGGTGACTCAAGTGCGTAGTTTTTTGCTATGTGATTAGCGAAACCATCGAAGGAGCCGTATTGATCCCCAATGTATTCAATTACTTCATTCCTTTTGATTGGGGCAAGCCCTTTAGGGGCATCGTAGTACGCACTATTGTTTGTGGTTAAAAGGGCGCTAAGTTGATCAGTTTCAAGATATATTTTTAAAGGCTTGGTTAAAAAATATATTAGCGAAAAATTTTCTCCGCTTTTACCTGGTTTCCAGATAGCCTCTGCTAGCTCAGGATCGTCAGTTTTATCCTCTATTTTCGCTAACCAACGGTAAGCCTTTTTTTTCTCATCTGGGGATTGCTGGTCGGCAGTGTAAAACAGACACAAGTCCCCTTTCTGCATTTGATTGTGAAAAGTTTTATTTTTTCCACTGCCAAGCTTTGCTCCCCATGCGTAATCTGAATCAAAGCCTTTATTGATGGCACTGGCTTTTATGTCCGAAGCAAATCCTTCGGCCAATGAGCGAGGTAGATTTTCAGTGGCTGGTCCATCAGATGCTGGTACTATCCAAATACTGTTCATAAATTACCTGTTGTATTTTCTTGCACTGCCTTTGAATTCTGCAACTGGATATTTTTTTTCATTAATATTCATCTTTTCTGATAAGGCTTCCTCGATGTCGATGTCTAATTTATCTGTGATTCTAAGTAGGTAAGCTGCAATGTCTGCTATTTCATTTCTTACCCGTGCCGCAGATTCTGGATTTTTCATTACCGCTAGGGATTCCTCAGCGGTTAGCCACTGAAACTCTTCTACTAATTCTGAGCACTCAACCGAAAGGGCCATCGCTAAATTTTTGGGGGTATGGAACTGATCCCAATCTCTATCCGAACTAAACGTTTGTAGCTCTGCCTGTAATTTTTTTACGTCCATAAATAACTCCCTATTTTTCAATTACGATACTCAATCACGCATCGTGAACACAACACTCAGCTGGAAGAAACAGCCTGTAATGAGCCACATATTGTATTTTGTTTTCACAAATTGAGTGTTGCGCACAGAATTGTGCTTGCCGAATTAGCCTATTGATCACTCATTCATCATCTTCCACTGCTCCCGCGCCTCAGCTCGCTTCTCATCAATGTACTGCGCCAGGTCGATCGCGCTGACCAGCCAAGGGCTTTTTTGCGAGTCTCCAGCACGGTAAGCCGGTACCGGTAGGGCTTGGGCACCGGCGCGGAAGGCGGCGGTGCGGGGGCTGATGCCGAAGAAGCGCGGGGCGACTTCTTCCAGCGGTAGTTCTGTGCGGCCGTTGAATTCAGCGAGTAAGCCAAAGTAAGTGTTCATTGTTGCCTCCCTTGCTGCTTCCACTTCATGAAGCATTGGCGAATGCGGCGGAACGTGGCCGCTGCGTTTGGGTTATGGTCTAACTCAGCCCGGCTTTGGATCTGGCAGGCGGCGCAGAGCCAGTCCCGGGCGTCTTCTGTGTTGTGAGTACCATCGGGTAGCTGGAACTCAGTCATGTTGTGTTTGGCGCGCCGGCGTCGGTCCAGGTAGAGCTGAAAGGCGCTGTCCTGGCAGAGCATGGCGGCTTGCCGTGCTAGGCGGCCGCCTTTAGCGTGTTGTCCGCACATGCCGCCCCCGTTGTTCACGAATCCCTTGGCACTCGATGCACGTGGTTGCCCAAGGCAGGGCATCGCGGCGTGCCTGAGGGATCTCGCAGCCGCAGTCTTCGCATTCTGGGTCTGGGTTGGGAATGTAGAGAGATAGCCGGTTGTTCAAGGCGGCCTCCATGCGGCGTTCCATGAGTTCGGTGGCGATGTCGGCGTTATCTGCCATGGGTTACTGCTCCTCTAGTTTTTCGATGGCAGCAAAGCGCTGCATGAGTTTTTGGCCATCCGGTAGGTATTCGTGAAGCTCGCGATCGCTCACGGCCGACCACTCGATTACCGCTAGGGCGGCTCGGCGGAGGTCGTCATCCAGCACCCGTAGGCTGGTCAGGTTCAGGGGCCAGGCGTAGCTGTTGTAAACGGCCAGTAGCACGCGGCGGCAGTGCTGCGGCTGGTGGCTATTACCCCTGCCCACCTTTACCAGGCGTTTAAGGGCGGACAGACCGCACTCGGCAACTTGATCGCGGTAATGGGCGGCGTTGGCCTCGGCGGCGAGCATTGTCTCTAGTGCTTGGCGGTTGCGTTCGCGTAGGCGCTGGGTCACCAGTGGCATTGCGTTTTTAGTGGTCATCACGGGCTCCTTCATGCTTGAAACACCCAGCACTTCACGCTGCCGCCGTTGAGGCGGACACGGGAGTTCACGGTGCGGTTGGAATCGATAAACTTGCGGGTCTTGCTGCTTTTCAGGTAACGCTTCAGCTCGCGCACCTCCGGGGTGCGCAGCTTGTATTCGGCGCAGGTGCGCTCGAAGTCTTTAAGGTTGATCGCGATCAGGTCGCTGCCCTTGCCGTAGTGGTTCAGCATGGGGTCGTCGCGCAGGCCCTCGATGTAGTCGAAGGCTTCCCAGAACTCAGCAACCACGGGGTGGTCGGCGTTGATGGATTTCTGGCGTTCCCGGGCCATCTGCTTCACATGGCCAAGGGCCATATCAACAGTTTGCTGGTCGAAGAGATCCAAGCCTTCCGGCCCCAGGCACTCCACCAGGGCCATCAGCTGGCCGTGGCACTTGGCGATGCGCAGCACTTTGATTTCCGGATCGTCGGCCAGGTGGTCGGCGTAGTGGCGGGCGCGCTGGGTGATTAACGAAAGCAACGCGGCCTCGCGTTGGGCCACTTCCAGGGCAAACTGGCTAACGTGCTCGATCTCGGTACGTTCCAGCGCCTCGGCCATAGCCTTGGTGTTTTTGTTCTGGCCTTCCCGCGTGAAGTGCAGGTGGCAGATCCGCGTTTGGATCGCTTCACCTGCCTGCACCGGGGCGTTCTGGCTGATCACGATGCTGCCGCGAAAGGGCGGCTCGTAAGTATCGTTGCCGCTGTTCTTCACGCCGCGGGCGCGGATCGAGCGGCCGTTGAAAGCGGTTTTGAGCTCATCCCAATCAAACTGCTTCTGTTTCAAACCGCCTTCCTGCTCGCGGTCGGACTCGATCAACACCACCGGCAGGTTGCTCACCTGGGCGAAGTTGCGTGAGCGGGCGGGCATGGTGGCTTTGCTGGGGTCGAAGCCTTCATAGTCGCGGCGGCCGCACAGCTTCCACAGGAACTCAATCAGCGTGGATTTACCCGCGCCGGCTTCGCCGACGATCTCCAAAAACGGGAAGCTGCCCATCTCGGCGCGGATCTGCTCGGCCAGCAGGCTGCCCAGCCAGTAGCCCAGCGCAATCACGCCGCGGGTGCCAAACGCGCCCAGCAGCTGCTCTGTCCATTCGCGCTGGAAGGCTTTGCGGTCGTCGTTGATGTGCAGCGCTACCGACTGGCTGAGCGTCTTTAACTGGCGGCGGGGGCCAAGCTCGAAAAAGTCTTCGCTGTTGATTGGCACCACACGGCCACCGGCTACGGCAAGATCGCCGAACACATAGGCGCCGTGATCTTTGCTGTAGCCGATAAAGTCGATGGTCTCGACGGTTTTGATGTTGCCGATTTGATCCTGCAGCAGGCTGTCCAGCTGTTGGCTGGTACCCGTCCACACTGCGCCTGGCGCAACGCCCAGCAGGCGCTTTTTATACTCAGACGCCGACGCCAGTTGGCCACCGCTAAAGGTGTTCTTGATCGGCGGGCGGCCATCGGGGAATTCCACACGGTAGTAGTACCAGCTCTCATCAGTGACCGCGTTCGCCTGGTAGTAGAGCGCTGTGGGGTAACAGGTGCAGATCCGCTTCACGCTGCCGGATTGCTCCAGGGCCGCATCGCGCAGGGCGGGGTCGATCTGCCGCTGGTCTTCGCCATCTAACCCATCGGCGCGCAGGGCGCGGTCGAAGGCATCCATATCCAGCTTCCACCACCACAGCTGGCGTTTGAACTCGAACCAGAACTCCCGCTGTTCGCGGCGCTTGTAGATCAACAGCGCTTTGGCCATGGCGGTAGGGGCTAACAGCAAGTCGCCGTGGTAGCGGTAGGTGTCCAGGTGCTTTTCAGAAAGCTCGCCGCGCTGGTGGGCATCGTTCCAGTCGTGACCACCGTTGGGGATCTGCGCGGCGTCACAATCCCAGCCTGCCGCACGAGCACGCCTTACATGCTTGTGAATGGCGTTGTGGCCAGCGCGGTTGTTATCCAGCGCCCACACCAAGGTGGGGCGGCAGGTGCCCGCTTTGTGGGTGGCATCCGAAAGGGCTTGCAGCGCTTTATCGGGGTAGTTGCCGCAGCTCATGGCGGACACCGCCGCGATGCCGTGGTGGTAAAGAGCGATCGCATCGAAGATGCCCTCTACAATCCACACTTCACCGGCGGCGACCAGATCCGCCGCGGTGAGTGCAGGCGGGCACCACCACTGGCCTTTATAGCGGCCAACGAAATTGGCCTTCTGCTTGCCGAAGCGCTCCGGGTTATCCAGCAGGCGCTCCCAGTAAGCGCCGCCGGGCAGGGCGAAGCGGACGGTGGCGGTGCCACCTATCTCCGGTTTCCAGTAGCTCTCCTGGGTGTACCAGCCCTGAATGCGGGAAAGCTCAAAGCCGCGGCCGTCACGCAGGTAGCCATCCGCCACCGGTGTTTGAGAGGTGGGCTTTTCGCCCACCTGGGTGCTGTAGCGCTCGCTCCAGGAACGGAACAGATCCGGGAACAGCGCTTTGACGTGGATTTGTGCACCACAGTTGTTTTCCCGCCCGCACTTCAGCATCCACGGCGCATCGGCGTTGATGTACGCTTCGCGCTTACCGCACTCGGGGCAGCGCACCCGTTGCAGGTAGGGGCCGCGCTCAATCGCCTCAAAATCGCTGATTAAGCGCGCAACAATGTCCTGGCGCAGCGATATATTCACGCTCGCCTCCTTATGTCACAGTCAGTAGCGGGGCCGGTTAGGCGTTTACGATTTCCTTTGCGCCTGCTTGATCGCTTGTTGAAGCAATCTGGGCGTAAACGGCAGATCCACCATGGGGTTGGGGCTGTCGCTGGGCGTCAGCGTGTTGCACACCTCGATGTGCGCTTTGCCCCGAAACCCACAGTCTTCATTACGGCATTCCACCACCAACTCGCGGTACACCGGCGTCAGCCCCTGGCTTTTGCGGATGCGCAGGTTCTGGCAACAGTGCGGGCACGGAAGGCGGTGTTTGCTGGTCATTGTCATCAGCGTTTTCTCTCAATGGGGTAAAGGGCGCGGCTGCGGCCGGTGAGTCCTTGGGTGCCTTTGCGCAAACGCCGGCGGAGTAGCCACTCGGCGGCGTCGTCCAGGCTTTGCAAATCCTGCTGTTCACATACCTGCTGCAGCACCGTCTCCAACTGTTCATCCAGCGGAAGGCGACAATCGCTGCGGGCGGGTTGGTCAGCCATACGTCAGTGCTCCTTGAGGTCCTCAAAAGGGCCTGCGTTTACGACGCCTGCTGGGGCATAGTGCTAACGGAGAGATCAGCAACGCCTAGCGTCTCCAGTGCTTCTTTCAGCACCAGTTGACGCAGCAGCGACGCCCGCTCGATGCCGGTGTAATCCACCAACGCATCGATCAGTTGGGCCTCGTACTGATCCAAATTGAGAGCGGCGTAACGAGAGCGCACACGTTTGGGGTCCTGGTACATGGCAAACATCCTTATGCAGGCAAGGTCATTCGGCGTTCAGGGTGTCTTGGTCGTACTCGGCGATGCCGCGGAGCAGCAACATGCGACCAGTGGCCGACATCGAGCGCACTTCCAGCTCTTGAATACACTTCAGCTCTTCCCGTTCGCTTTCGGTGAGGTGAATCATGACGGGGCAGTTACACCCCTTAGGGGCATAAATTGGCTTTGGGGTAATGGTGTTAGCGGTGGCCATGGGTTAGGCTTCCTTAATAGAGTGAAAGACTTTAAAAGGGACGGCCGAGCGGCGAATTTAGCGCTCGTAAAGGCGCACCAGCTTGCGATGCAGAAAGTGTTCATCCAGGTGGGCACGCAGTTCGGCCAGGGCGTCTTCGATGTCTACCGCGGGGGTATGGCTGGCCAGCATCGTGGCAGCGAGTTGGCCCACGGCCTCGGCGGTGGTGCGTTCTTCCAAGGCTTCAAGATCCGACAGCGGATTACTGTCGCCAATCTCGGCCGTAATGGCTTGACGAGTGGCGGGTGAGCAGCGGTCCAGTTCGACCTCGAGACCGCGAAACAGCAGGATAGATTGAGCAGCAGGTGTGGCCATGGCAGTGGCTCCCTTTACGTAGTGTTGTAGAGTGAAAGACATGAATAGATTGGTTCATAAAAATGAACCTGTCAATAAGGATGGTTCATAAAAATGGTCATTGGTGAGCGCTTAAAAGAAGAACGCGAGCGACTTGGGCTGAGCCAAACGGCTCTGGCCCAGATTGGTGGTGTCGGAAAAACGACTCAGATCAAATACGAAAAAGGCGCTAGTAGTCCCGACTCTGCTTACCTTTCGGCGGTTTCTGATGAAGGCGTTGATATTTTTTATGTGCTCAAAGGCCAACGGTCAGGATCGGCAACTGCTCAACCTCTTGGGGTTCCGCTAAGTGAACCATCGCTGGATCTCTCGCCGGTGAAGATGTACGACATTGAAGCGGCAGCGGGCGCTGGTCGCAGCTTTGAAGGCGAGCCGGTTAAAACCACGCTGTATTTCTCCAGCGCCGAACTGGCGGAACAGGGGCTAGACCCTGCGCAGGTGGTGGGCATTAAAGTGCGTGGCGATTCGATGGATGGCACCCTAGCCGATGGCGACTGGGTGCTTGTGGATCGCAGCAACCGCGACCCTAAGCAGGAAGGTGTTTTTTTGCTGTTGGTGAGCGGCGAGCGAAGAATTAAACGGTTGCAGCGCCTGGCGGGCGGCGCGCTGTACCTGATCAGCGATAATGACCACTACCAGCCGGAAATGATCAAGCCGCAGGATATGCATGATGTGGAGATTCTGGGGCGGTGTGAGATTCGGATTGGGCGGGTTGTGTGACTGTAAAACCGTAAAGGCAGCAATGAGGTTTTGAGACAGCCAGTAATTAACACAGGGAGTTAGGGAATGAAGGTTTTGAAAGTATTGGTCGCATTGAGTGCCGTTGTTTTTTCCTCTGGTGCATTAGCGGAACTTAGTGAGCAGTACGATACCGTTGAAGAGTTGATGTATGCCCACCAAGATTATGACTCTTTCAACAATACATTTGAGATGTTGGATGCCGATAAGCCGCATTATCGCCTCTCTAAAATCACCGTGACAAACGATTTAGAGGACGTGGTGTATTACGAAAATTGGCGTGCTGCTATATATGGTGTTTATAACGTGTTTGCCCACACTTCTATAGAGGAAGTCACTGTTACGGCGATACCTTTGGAATTTGAAAATTTGATGAACAGGGATCAATCGAAATTGCTTGAAAATCAGTCAATTACTCTACAAATAAGCCGTGAAGAAGCTTATGACGCGTTGGCAAGCTTGATTGATATTGGCTCGCTGAGCGATGTTAAAGAAGCCACAGAATATGGTTACCAGTGGTCAGATGATTTCAATAGTGTTTATTATGAAAGTGAGCAGCCAGGGCTAGATTCTTTAATTTCTAACCTTTTAATAAATTGTAGGGGGAGTTGTGATTGACTTTTTAAATTTCGGAGAAAACATAGTTTGTGGAAGATTTAATTATGCCCCCTCTGCAGGAAATAAAGCTTTAATCTATGTTTACTGTAACTTATGTAATATATGTGGCTGTTCAATAGATAAAAATAATGACACTCGTGAGCATTTAATTCCTCAATCTATCGGGGGAAGGTTAAAAGTAAAGGGCTTTATATGCAGGAAATGCAACAGTGAGTCAGGGGATAAATGGGATTTTGATTTAGCGGATAGTTTAAATCCGCTAAACCTACTTTGTAGAGTGAGAAGGGAAAGAAAACCTCCTCCTTCCCAGGTATTTCAAACCGTGGGTGGAGCCTCACTTGAGTGGAATGCAAATGGAAGCTATAAACCTTCGAAGCCGACATTTTCTAAAATTGAGACTAATGAAGGTTTCAATATAAATATCGTAGCTAGAGACATAAAAGAAGCCAGGAGTATACTGAAAGGGCAATTAAAAAAACATCCTAACATTGATGTTGAGAAAATTTTGACTCAAGCGAAAGTCGAGTCTGTTTATTCTAGTGATCCATTAGAGATAAATTTAAACTTTGGAGGGCATCTGACTGGTAGGTCTTTAATTAAATCTGCACTTTGTCTAGTATATTGCAGCGGTATAGATACTAGGTTTTGCAACCTGGCTTTTTCTTATTTAAATGGAACGGATGATCAGTGTTGTTGGGGATATTATAATGTTACTGATTTGGTTTTAAATAGAGAGAAAGGTCTCTCTTATCATTGTGTATATGTAAAAGGTGATAGTGTCAGTGGCCTGATAACAGCTTATATAGAGTACTTTGGTTGTTATAGAATGGTTGCTTGTCTGTCTGATTGCTATACTGGGGAAGCATTTAGTAACTTGTACGCAATCGACCCGGTGACCGGTGATCTCGTTGATCTTTCTATAGATTTAAGTTTTACTTACAGTGAGATCCTGGATATTTATGACTATAAGAAAGTAGACTTCTCTCTGCAGAAAGAGATATTTGAAAATATTGTTGAACGAGCTATGGCTAATAGTTTTGAAGCTGAAAAAAATCGTGTTATCAATGAGGCTCTTGAATATGCTTTTGAAAATTGCAGCATTCAAGAAGGATATATTACTGAGCCTAGTCAAATGCAAGAAATCATAGATTTGACGATGGAGAAAATGAAGCCATTTTTGCTTCATCATAATAGAAGTAACTGACTTTATATTAAGGATTATTTCTCCTAGCCGCATCCTCATCAGTATACGCCACCATCAACTCATCCCAATTCGTCGTATAGCGCGGGCTTCGGTTCGCGCAGCGTAGGTGCCAGGGGGCGTTCTTTTCCGGAAGGCCCAGGCGTACCGTTCCCTTTCCCATCTTCTCGTTAAGCGCGTCCATGGTGGCCATTAGCTTTTGGCTGCGCTGGCGTTGCTCTTCTGTTTGTGGCGTATCCATCAGGCTGAGTTGTTGGCGGTTCTCGTCGGTGAGGTCGATCAGCATCACGCCTGCTTTCTTGTAGCCGTATTTGGGGCGGTAGATCTTACGCAGCGCCTCCTGGGCGGCGTGGAGTATGTCGCGGGTGTCCTGGCTGGGTCGTTCCATTTCTACGGCTAAGCTGGGGGAGTACTGGGGCAGATCGGGCCGGAAGCGATCGGTTTTGAGAAACACCAGCACGGCGCGGGCGAGGCTGTTTTGCTCGCGTAGCTTTTCGGCGCCCCGTTGAGCGTGTTGGCGAATAGCGCCTTGCAGGTCGTAGAGCTGGGAAGTGGGGCGGCCGAACGATCGGCTGGTCATGATGCGTTGGCGTGGTTCGTTAAAGTCGTTCATCTCCAGGCAACTGATGCCGCGCAGTTCCAGCACGGTGCGTTCCATATTCACTGAGAACTTACGCCGGAGGCGCTTGGCGTCCGCTTCGCGTAGGTCCCAGGCGGTGTTGATGCCGAGAACTTGCAGGCGTTCGTTTAGCCGGCGGCCCACGCCCCAGACATCGCTCACCTCAATTTGCTGCAACAGGTGCCTGGCTTCCTCGCTTTCCGCGTGAAGGATGCACACGCCGGGGTAGCCGGGGTGCTTCTTGGCAATGCGGTTGGCCAGCTTCGCCAGGGTATGGGTAGCGGCAACGCCGACGCATACGGGAATGCCGGTTTTACGGCGGATCTTCTTGCGCAGCGATTTGGCATGCTCCAGCAGTGCTTCCGGCTCGAAGCCATCCATGCGCACGAACATCTCATCAATGGAGTAAGGCTCCACACCGGCGGTTTCCTGCTCCAGGATGCCTTGCACCCGGTGGGACATATCGCCGTAAAGCTCGTAGTTAGAGGAGTGCAACACGATCTCGCCCCGCTCGACCAGGTGGCGCACCTGGTGGGCAGGGGTGCCCATCTCGATACCCAGCGCTTTTAGCTCGTTCGAGCGGGCGATAATACAACCGTCGTTGTTGGACATAATGCCCACCGGCCGGCCTTCTAGCTTGGGGTTGAACACCCGCTCGCAGCTGACGTAGAAGTTGTTACAGTCCACTAACCCAATCATAATTTGCATCCCTGCTTGTGTAAGGCTGTTAATTTATACAGTATTAGGCACAGGGAAAGCGACAGGCAGATTCTAATATACGTCGCTTAATGTGGAGCAAGCACAGGACAACAACATGCGAGTGAACTACTTGGGACCAGCAATGGTGGGCGTGGAGCACCCAGCCGTGGCAGAAATGGACAGGCGAAAATTTTCACCTAGCTGCTTTCTGGTGGAGATAAGTGAGGAGGCACGCCCAGGCGGGCCGTGGATGGAGGGCGATGTGCTGGTGGTGGATGAAGCGCGATCATTTGGCCACGCCGATCTGGTAGTGGCAGAAGTGGAAGGCGTTTATCGATTATTCAAAGCCCACCGCGTGGGCAGCCGTTGCCGGTTGCTGCCAACGAACGGTGGTCAGGGCTGCTTTGTGACCGTGCAGCAGTTCAAGGGTGTGGTGGTGAGGCAAGCGCGGTGCTGGGCGGTGTAGGAGATGGCTTACAACTGTATGGCAAAAGTCTTACATCATTTGTTAAGTATATTTGACATAGTGGACTTAGATACACCTCACCTAAAAATATGGGAAAAATAATGGCTGCATTAACTTTAAAAGCTCAAAACCTACCCATGCAGGTTGTGGCTTTTTTTATCAATTACTTCCTGTTTTGGGTGCTAGTGCTGGGCGGTGAGGTAAATGTTTTTTATCAAAGCTATGAAGAATATTTGAAGCTCTCTGGCGTTTTGCTATTTGGCCTTGTTCTCACTGGCTCGCTGTTCGGAAATCATGTCAAAGAGTTTTTGGTCTTTTTTAGAGCCAAAGATAGGCTACCGGGCTTTAGGGCGTTTTCTTTACATATGGGAAATGACTCTCGAGTCAATGAAGAGAAGATCTCTGAAAAAATTGGTGGCTTCCCTGAAGAGCCAAATAGGCAAAATAAAGCATGGTACTCTCTTTATAAAACTGTTAGAGAGGTTGGCTCAGTAATTGAAGCTAATAAACGTTATCTTTTGTTTAGAGACTCTGCTTGCTTGATAGTAGTGACTTCGACCTTTTATATACTATATGCAGTCTACTTAAAGGCCAGTCATGAAGCGGTGCTTTATTATTCGTTGGCTGCATTGTGTTACTGGCAAATCTTAGCTATAGCTGCAAGAAATAGCGCAGTAAGCTTGGTTAGGAACGTTTTAGCGGAACATTCATAGGAGAAAATGATGGAATTTTTTGAGATAGATTTTTTGCCGGTAAATAGCACAAAAAGTGGAGACGCTATCACTGCAAGATATGTTAATGAAGATGGCGAAACAGTCATTCATGTGATTGATAGCGGTTATCAACATACTGGAGAAAGTGTAATAGAACATATCTTGAAATACTACGGCGAGAATGTAGTTATCGATCATATGGTATTAACACATCATGATGGCGATCATGCTGGAGGTTTAAGAGAGGTATTATCCAAGATAGAGGTTCGTAATCTTTGGATGCTCAAGCCTTGGGACTATTCAAACGAGATAATTCACAGGTTCAGTAGATTTAGTAATCATGAAAATCTATCAAAGAGGCTGAAAGAGAAGTTTCCTAATATTAAGTTTTTAGAAGACATAGCAAATGATATGGGGGTGCCAATACGTACGCCTTTTGCAGGGGCCGAAATTGGGTCTTTTAAAGTTTTAGCACCTTCGAAAGAGCTATATCTGGATTTGGTTGTTGAGTCTGAAAGATCTCCTGATGTCAAGCAAGAAAGAGTTGTTGCAAATGAAGAGAGAGGCTTTTTAAAAGGAGTCTATGATGCTCTTAAGTTGAAGCTGTCTGAGTGGGGTGAGGAAATATTTTCTAATGAGCTAACAAGCTGTGAAAACGAAATGAGCATTGTTCAAGCCGCAGTGATATGCGAGAAATCTATTTTGCTTACCGGGGATGCTGGGAGACGATCATTAGACGAATCGATAAATAATTTCTACATGTCGGGAATAGAGCTTCCAGGTGTTGACTTTGTCCAAGTCCCTCATCATGGCTCTAGGCGTAACGTTTCGTCTGAGATTCTTGATAAAATTTTAGGTGAAAAGAAAGCTCTTCATGAAGCTGATGATAAGAGTTTTGTAGCCATTATTAGTGCTTCTAAAGAGGATGAAAAACATCCTAGAAAAAGCGTGATTCGTGCATTTCATCACAGGGGGGCTAAAGTCATTACAACAGAAAATGGAGTGGTTCAAATTAACAGAAATGCTCCAGAAAGAGCAGGTTGGTCACCAGTGGACGGTGTGCCGTATCCAACTGAACAAGAATCTGATTAATATTTTTTATAGGGAAACGCCAGAGAGTCACTATCAGAAGTCAACTATTGCTTTGCACCTCACACCTAACTTGCGTCCCTAACCCCCCATCATTCAGCGAGTGTGTGACCTCGCTCACCAGCCAGGCGGTGGCGTCAATCTCAGGCTTGTAACCGCTGAGCGTTAACGGCGACTCCGGCAATATATCTGCCCGCCCCAGTGCAAGCGTTAGCTCAAACTCTGCTAAGCCGCGTTGGATGCGCTGCCATTCAGCGCGGGCGGCGGCGAGGGCATCATCTTCCGTGGCGTAGGTTGGGCGTAGCTGTTTGGCGTTTTCTTCGGTGCCTGCCAGTACCGTTTTGCGCTCTGCGCTTCTTGTGTCATTCCAGTAGGCTTTCACGCCGCTATAGGCGTCGCGGTCGGTGACGCTGTAGCGGTGTTGGTCACCATCACGGCGGGTGAGGGTAATGGTGGGCATGGCTTTACCGCTGGCGGTTAGCCCTTCGCCTGCAACAGAAAACAGCATGTGCCCGGCTTTAATGGCGGCAATGGCATCAAAACGTTCGCCCAGGCGGGTGAGAAAATTAAGGTCTGATTCTTCCGTTTGGTCGATATGGCCAATGCGAATGCTGTTAAGTGCGGCGGCCACCACTGGCTCCAAATTGTTGCGGCCGGCGATGGTGTTAACGATCTCACCCAGCGTTACATCGTGCCAGCTCTGGGTGCGTTTGCCGGGCAATTGGCTGCGCATATCCGCCGAACGAGCACGGATAGTGAGCTGATCCGGCGTGCCGCTGTGCTGCACTTCATCCACCGTAAAGCGGCCCTTGTCGATCAGCCCTTCATCCAGCCAGCCAAAAGCTACCTGCAGCTCTGCGCCGCGTGGGGGAATGGCGAGCTGGCCATCGTGATCCGCCAGAGTGATATCCAGTTGGTCAGCTTCCAGGCCGCACTGCTCGCGTAGCGTCAAACTGATTAGGCGGCCGTTAATGCGTGGGGTGATGTCGGTGCCATCCAGCGTGATGCGATAGCCAGGCTTTGGGTAAGCGTTCATACGTAGCCACCAGCCAGGCGTGCCACGGCGGGCAAGGCCAAGCGGCCGATCAGGTCGGTGCGTTCGTCGTCGACGTGCTCGAGCGTGAGGTTGAACTCGATTTTTTCAGCGGCGCCGTCGCGGAAGAAGTGGGTGCTGGTTTCTTCCACGCGGGTGACTACCCACAAGCCGTACTGGCGGCCAGTGCCTTCGACCAGCGGCCAGGCGTTACCCTGGTTGGCCATCTCGCGGATCTCATCCAGGCTAAAGCGGCCGCCGGTGAAGGTGGGTAGTAAAGTGCCAGAAAGGTTAATGGTATCAGTCCCTTGGCCGATGAATTGATACGCAGGGCGTTCCCCTACGCGAGATTGGCTCGCGTGACGCCATTCAGTGACCCGTTTCAGCTCTTGATAGGGAACTGTACGGGTCTCGAATACAAACATACCAAGAGCCATTAGCATGAAAAATCTCCTTAAAAATTATCTTAAGTGGTCGAGTGAAAATAAAAAAAAGCAATTTCCTAAATTCCAACTTGGATCATTTTTCATCTTGCAATTTTTTGCAGCATTTTTAATGTATGGAATTTTCATAACCTTTCTTGCTAAGCATTTCCATCCAAGCACTGAGCTTTTTATGACTATGATTAAAGGGCTTGATGTTTCCATGTATTTAGCTATTGCGACTGGTATGCTTGGTTATCTAAAGTTTAAAAAGGAAAGAAATTCTCCTTTAGCATTGGCGGCTTTATTTTGCCTATTAATGGCTGTCTCTTCTCAACTGGTAACTCTAATCCCAGTAGATATTGTAGTTGGGAGTGATTTTAATCGTCGGTCAGCTATCTACTGGCCAATTTCGTTAATGTTCATCTCCTTGTTATGTATTACCTTTAATCTGGCCGTAATGGTCTTTAAATCGGTTGAAAATAAAACTGCAGAGCCTTAATCAATATCCCTCATTGAAGAACGCTGCCGTGCCTGGGCGTCGCGTCGGGCGTTGGCCAGGGCGCGCTGCACTTCCTGCGCCACGTACTGGGCGAGCTGTTGTTCGTTCATGCCGGGGGCAGGGGTGACGTTGATATTGATGTCGCCCATGGAGAAACCACCGCCTGCTTGTGAGCTGGGCGCGCTAAGCGGCGGCCGGTTATCAAACTGAATCGGCGATTGCTGCTCGATGCTGGGCATCGCGGCGGCAGGCAGGGTTGCGGCGCCCAGTGCTAGCCCGGCGCCTGCTCGGGTCACGCGGCGGGCGATGTCGCTAATGCGTTTGGCGGGTTCATCCCGCTGGGCATCCAGCCCTCTGTTCAGGCCATCCACCGTGTAGCCGCCCAATTGGGTGAACACCCGGGAGGGGCTGTTGATATCCAGCACATCGGCGAACCAGCCACGCACGTTGCCGGCCATGCCGGTCACGCGGTCGCGTAGCGCGCTGAGTTTGCCCGTAAGGCCACCGATCAGGCCTTCCACCATGGCGCTGCCCAGGGAGCTGAACCGTTCGGGGATCTCGACCCCCAGCGCTGAAAGCGCGGTGGTGATTCCCCGATAAAGCAGGCCCAGCGGTGACCAGTTTATGAGCAGCTGCGCCACGCCACTTATGCCGTTACTGAACGCGGTATTAACCTGCTGCCACAGCCCTTGGAAAAAGGCTTTGATCGGTTCCCAGTGGCGGTAGATCAGGTAAGCCGCGGCAGCGATCGCGGCGATGGCCACGCCAATGGGGTTGGCGAGCAGGAACATGGAAACGGTGCGGAACACGCCGCCCAGCCACAGGAAAGCCTTACCGGCCATAAGGATTTGCGGGCCGACTAACGCCATGCCATAGCGCACCATGGCGATAGGGCCAAGGATGGAGGCGAGCATTAACGTGAGCATGCCGCCTGCGGTGACCAGCACGGTGAGAATGGCGGCCACTTTGGCGATGGTACCGGCCAGCCGTGGGTTTTCATTGATCCAGCTGCTCACGCCACGGGTAATGGCGGTGACGTTCTGAATAAGATCGCGCAGCGGGCCGTTGTTGGTCTCGGTGATGGAGATGCCCACTTCATCCCAGGCGCTGCTGAGCGATTTGAGGTCGCCGCCGATGTTGTCCGCCATGGTTTTGGCCACACGGGCGTTTTCGCCAGCGGCGTTGGTGAGGATCTCCACAAACTGCTCAATGCCCGCGCTGCCTTGCTGGGCGATCAGTTCCGCCATGCCTGCGCCGGGTTCTTCACCGAAAATATCCTTCAGGTAGGCGGCGCGGTCGGCGTTGCCCATCTCTTCGGTGGCACGGGCCACATCGGTGAGAATGCGGGGAATGTCCCGCAGGTTGCCTTGGGCATCCTTGGCGTTGACGCCTAGATCTGCCAGCGCCCCGGCGGCGGCCCCGGTGGGGGCGGCCAAGCGGGTGACCATGGCGCGCAGGGTGGTGCCTGCCTGGCTGCCTTGAATACCCACGTTGCCCAGCAGCCCGGCCATGGCGGCGGATTGCTCAAGTGACATATTCATGGCCCGGGCCTGGGGCGCCACGTACTTCATCGACTCGCCAAGCATCTGCAGGTCAACATTGGCCCGGGTGGTGGTGGCGGTAAGCACATCACCCACGCGGCCCATCTCGGCGGGGTCTAGCCCGAAGCCGGAGAGAATGTTGGAGGATATATCCGCCGTGCGGCCGAGATCGGTACGGTTGGCCAGTGCCAGGTTGAGCATATCCGGCATGGCGGCTTGAATGGCATCCGGATCAAAGCCTGCCATGGCCAGGTAGCCTTGGGCATCGGCAGATTGCCCGGCACTAAAGGCGGTGGTGGCTCCCAGCTCCCGCGCTTGCCGTTTAAGGGCCTGGAAGCGTTCGTCTTCGGCTTCCATACGGGTGAGCGCCTGCACCCGCGACATCGACTCCCCGTACTCCACACCGGGGGCCAGCAGGCGTGCCCCGGCGTACAGCGCGGCGCCGCCACTGGCCGCCATGCCCGCACCGGTACCGGCCATGTTGTTACGCATGCTCATGGCGCGGTCGTATCGACCACGGGCCTGTGCGGCGTTGCGCTGCTGTTCCGCCAGCCGTTTTAAGCGTTGCCGCTGTTCATCTACCGCGGTATTGGCGCGCTGTATTTCGCTGGCAAGGCGGCGTTGGTCGCGGGAGAGGTGGCCGGTGCTCACGCCGTTATTGTTCAGCGTGGTGCGCAAGCGGTGCAGCGTTTGGCGCTCTTCATCGTAGCGTTGGGTTAGCCTGCGGGCCTGAATAATGGCCTTTTTACGCTCGGCGACCAGGGCGGCGGTGTCGCCCTGGTTGGATTGCATTTGTTGCGAAAGGCGGCGGATACGCTCCTGCTGTTCACGCAGGGCGGTGGTGGTGTCGGTGGATTGCCGGGTGAGGGTGCGAAAGGAGCTGACGTCTTTCTGGGTGGCCTGGAGCTGCTTTAAGCGGTCGCGGTTTTCGCGCATCGCTTGAGAGGCGCCCTGAGAGGCGCGATCAATCGCCCGTAGCGGGCGGGTGGCCCGGTCAACGGCGTTGAGAATCACCTCAAGCTTTAGATTACGCGCCACGCTTGCTCCTGCTTTCTGTGGGTGTGCTGCGCTTTCGCGCCCGTTCGCGCCACTCCATTAGCTCCCGCAAGCTGAAGTCGGCGCAGTCTTCCGGCGACCAGTGGAAGACGATGGCGAGATCCGCCATCGCATCTTCTACCTGGCCCGGTAGGGCTATCACAGGCCCCGAAGACCGGCCTAGTCGGTCTCGCCCTTGGCCCGCTTCGTCAGCAAAAAACCGGCGATTTCACCGCCGCATTGCACTAGGTCCGCCGGGTCCATCTGGCGCACTTCGGCGGCGGTGAGTGAAGGGTTGGAGAGGCGCGGGATTAGGGTGATCAATGCATCGGTCTGCATTTGCAGCACATCGGCCAGCGAGATACCGCGCAGTTCGCCGGACTTGGGCTTGCGCAGCGTGATGCTGTCGATAGTCTGTTCGCCGCGTTTGATGGGTTCGTCTAGTTCGATCGGATCGGTGGCGATGGCAGTGTTGGCTTTGGTCATGGTGGTGTTCCTGGTGCTTGATTAAAGGGAAAAGGAGTGGGGTTAAATACCTGTCCTTAAAGGCCTGTCTTTAAATACCCAGGCGTTGGCGGCGGCCAGCGAGGCGATCGACGCCGTTGACCTTGAACACGCCGTTGACCAGATCGATCTCGATCTTGGTTGAGCCGTCGATGGTCAGCTTGTAGTAGCTGAGCGTGCTGGTGACCTGGTGCTCTGTGTTCTCGCCGGTTTGGGCATCACCCATATCGATCTCGGTGTGGCGGCCGCGCATGACGACTTCGACGGCGGAGGCGTCTTCGATATCGTCGCGCTCGTAGCTGCCGGTCATGCGCAGCATGTCGGCATCGATGCGGGCGGTGCCGAAGTTGTCGAACAGGCTTTCGACTAGGCCGCCGACCGTCCACTGAACGGTGAGCAGGCCGTCCTGACCCATATCGATACCCACGGCGCCGTCCATGCCGCCGCCGCGCCACTCTTCGATCTTGCGGGTGAGGGTGGGCAAGGTGATCGACTGGACGATGCCCTGCCAGCTTTCGCCGTTGCTGAACAGGTTGAGGTCTTTGAGCTTTTTGGGGAGTGCCATGAGGTTCTCTCGCTAGTCAGTTCAGGCGGTGGCTGCGACGCGCTCGGCGAAGTCAGCCAGGTAGGTGTCGGTGATGCGTTGCTGGAAGCCGAGATCCTCCAGCGGCGGCACCGGCGTGTAGTCGTAGTCGATGCGTAACTTGCCGGCCTTGAGGGAGGTCTGGGTGTTGAGCTCCTCGTTCAGCCAGGCGCTGCCATCCACAATCAGCCCCAGGGTTTTTAACTCGCGGAATTTGGCGTTGAGGCCTTCGATAATGTCTCGCGCTAGTGAGGCGTGCAGGGGCAGATCCACCGCCCACAGGTGCGCTTCCGCCACGGTGTCGGCGAGGATCTGCGCGGTACGGGTGTAGTTCTCGAACGGGAAGAGGCTTTCCGGCCCGGCGCAGGTGCGCGAGCCCCAGAAGCGGTAGCCGCTCTGGTTGACCAGGGTGGTGACATCGGCCGCGTTGAGCATGCCGGCATCGGTGTTGGGGCTTTGTAGATCCCAGAACACATCCTTATTGATACCGGTGACGCCATTGACCACCACGTTACTCAGTGTTTTGTGCCAGCCCACGGTTTGGTCCAGCTTGGCGCGCAGGCCCAATGCGATCGCCACGGGGCTGATATCCACCGTGTCAGCGTCGTCGGTATCAAACGCTTGCCACTGGGGCCAAATCACCATTAGCTCGCGGGCGCCAAACTGGTCGCGGTAGGCGGTGACCTCAGTAATGGTGTCGCACCCGTGGGCGTACACATAGCCAAAGGCGCGCAATTGCTGCAGCACCGAAACCAGAGCGGTGGCCACCGGCTGGGTATCCAGATAGGGCACGCCGATAATGCGCGGCGTCACGCCCAGCTTCTGTTTAGCGGTCAGCAGCGCCTGCAGCCCAGTGCGCTGGCCTAGCTCGGTAGTGGTGCCGATGAGGTTGGCTGTGGTTTCCTCGGCATCTTCGCCTTCGGCCACGCGCACCACGACGATGATGGGCTTGGCCTGCTGGCTGATGGCGGTGAGGGTGTCTTTCAGCGTGCCCTGAATGCCCGCTTTACCAATGGCGGTATCCACATTGGTGACCAGGGCGGGCTGGTTAAGGGGGAAGGTTGTGACATCCGCATCGGATGCGGTGCAGACCACGCCAATAACGGCAGTGGAGACGGTGCGGATGGTGCGCGTGCCGTCGTTGACTTCCGCAACGCGCACGCCGTGGTGGTATTGATCGAGTGCCATGGTGGCTCCTGCGCAGGTTCACTGTTCGGGTAACGAAAAGGGTGAATTCACGCAGGTATCGTGCGGGGGCTTGGGGGAGGGTGGTAGCGGTGCTGGGTGTGAGTGGGGCGGTTTACACCGTGGGGTGTGGTAAGGTGCGTGAAAGTGACTACTAAGGGAATGTAGGGATGAAAACGTGGGTTAAATTTTCATTGATAGGGGGGGCGTCATGTTTGCTCTCCTATGTAGTTTTTTCTCCAATAAGTGGAAAGTTTTGGAGTGCTGCATGGGTACAAGCGATAGGATCGGTTATTGCCATTCTAGTAGCCGTTTACGTGCCAACAAAAATAGAACTTAATAAGCAAGAAAGAGAATTAAAGGAACGTAAAAGAATAGAGAGTGCAGCACATTTTATACTGATTAGGGAGCTTGCCGACATAATGGCTTATTGTGCATCCCGTGTTATAGCCATCGATAAGGATCGAGTGTTAGATGTGGATGATATCCTTGATGATTTAAAGGTCCCAAGTGTTATGACTGCGAGTGAAAAAAAAGATATATTAAGAGTTAATGATGAAAGGTTAAGCTTTTTATTGTCGTTAGATGAGATTTTAATGAAACGTTACAGCGTATTGTTAATTGATCTAAAGAAGGCGGATGTCTTGTTTTTTAATGCTTTAATGGATAAAAAGGAGGGATGTTTGGGGAGTGGTAGCTTTTCGAAAGCAAGAGACGAATATAATAAAATAATAAGTTTGTGTAATGAGTTGCGATATATGGAATAGAGATATAAGTTAAGTAATAAAGCGCAACCAGTGGTTGGCTTTATCGTTAAGTGTAAGTGATGAAATGTTCTTTGGCTTGTGCCTTTTGAGCTGTTCGATAGCTTGCTGTATTTCTTTTAAGTCTTTTGATCATTGCTAATCAGTTAAAATGAGGATATGACGTCAAGTTTGAACTAAAGGAACTCGTGCCGATAGGCCTCTTTGGGTTCAGCAATGAGCGGAAAACATCGAATGACAGCCTCGTTCATAAAAATATTAAAAGGATAGGGATGAACGGAACAGAGTTGATATTGAAAAGCTTTGGAATGGCATACCGAGGCTACATGGCATGGAAGTTTGAACGGCTACTCCAGAAAGCAGAAGCGCATGGTATGACCGAAGAAGAGATTTGCAACAGCGATCAACGGTTCGCTCTGTTCATGCGTGTGGGTAGAGCCTTTGAAATTTGCTCTGAGCGTGAGGTGGTCGACTATATTGCTGATGCTATGATTGGTGGGATTCAGTGTGGTGATGCCGATAAGCGGCCTGATTTTGTGCAGATGGCGGTTTCTTCTTTATCAGGAGTAACAAGAATAGAGCTAGATATTTTATGTTTTATGCACATGCATCAAATATATCTTGAAAAAAAGCATACGGTAGACGGACAGAAACAGTTGAAAGCTTTTTATGTTAAAGCAGAAAAAGAGCTTAAAATTGATATACATCTTTTAAATGCCATTGTTAGTGGGTTGGCAAGAACTGGTCTTGTTTCACCTCCTGCCAGCGGAATGGGGGGAGTCATTGCGTATAACACGAGTCGCCTAACTCCCCTCGCTCGGGACTTGTTTAGATATATTGATTATGCAAAAAGGCTGACAACATGAAGCCCACCTCCCGGCGGGCTTAGTTCGTCCAGAATGAATGCTCATGCCTTTGGCGGTCGATACCGATTAAGCTGTTCAATAGCTTGCTGTGCCACTTCCTCCGCCTCCTCAATCGTCTCCGCCTGATGCACCGCGGCTTTGCCCCCCAGCCGTAGCTGGCGGATCTCGCGTAGTGCGGTTTCCCAGGCCTCGGCGGTGGCTACGATCTCCAGGGCGGCGGCTTCGGCACCGACTTCAAACATAGCCATGTGGTCATTAACGCTGGATGGGATCGCCGTTGCGTCTTTGCCTCCCGCTAGCCACTCAGTGGCCTCCTGCTTTGCTAAAAGATACTCTTGATCAATGTAGCTACCTGGGCTGACGAATGCGGCGCGGGCGTTTCCAGCGGCGGTATCGATATGGGCTGACAGACTCTCACGGGCTTTGCTTACCACTAGGCCAGCCGGGACGCCAGAGTTAACAAGTTTATCTGGCTCCCATTCAGAATACATTTTGCCGTTGTAATTAATGTTCAGAAACATTTTAGTTGCCTCACTTATACTATGCGGAAGGAAGGATGCCAGCATTTGAAACAATGCGTTTGCCTAAGAGCACACCATCTGTATCGGTGCTTCCATGAAAAAACTTATCGCGATCAAGCCAGGCTTGATCAGCGGAGAAGTTGAGAACCGACGCCATCGTGATGCCGTTATGGTTGCCTATGAAGTAAAAGCCGTTTGTTGAAGGATCAGGAACGGTGATATCCACATCGTTCATTTGTAATGACAGCGGAACCCCCATGTCATCACCAGCATGCGTAGTGATAACGCAACTATTAAAGCCGAAGGAACCAGGGTTTGCTGGCATATCAGGCAACTCTAGTTTTACGTTATAAAAATTAAATAGGCCTCCGCGACGAGAGCCAAATCCCGCTACGCGCTCTTTTCCATCATTGTTATAACGGTTAAATTTAATTTTCTTGTGATCACTAACATCGAGTGACCGAATTCTCACATAGGCATTAATAAAATCAGCAGAATCGGTCAAGTCATAAAATTCATAATCCGACATGAGAGTGATCGTCACAGCCGCACCAGAAGGGGTATCCTGCGCCGCTTTACGGATTGTTTTTATGGGATTTGTGCTTGTTCCGGAGTTATTGTCATTACCATTAAGCTGGTCTACATGAACAATGCGGTTCATTTTATCTTCAATGGCTTGCGGGATTCCCTGCACAGCCGCTTGTACTGCTGAGTCAATGCCAGACATCTTCCCAGCCACTTGGCTGGTAAGGCTGTTAGCGGCGCTGACGAGCGCGGCGATTTGGCTTTCTAAGCTCATGTTACCTCCTGGGTGGCGTTTTGAATGTTGGCGGCGCCTTCGGCGAAGGCGTCAGTAAGCGCGGTGAGGGCATCGCTAAGCTGGGTTTCCAGCGCGGCGTGTTGGGTTTTGGTGGCCTTGGTGCCGAGCTGCTCGGTGATGGTGGTGGCGAAGTTGGGGTTATTGCCCAGGGCCTCGGCGATTTCGGCCAGGGTGTCCAGCGTTTCCGGGGCCGCGCCGATCAGCGTTTGAATGCGCTGGTCGACCTGCTCGCCGGTCAGCACATCCGATTTGTTGGCTTTATTGCGCAGCTTGCCGTCGATCACCCCAAGGGTGTGGGTCACGGCCTGGCGTAGTGCGGTTAGATTCTCATCAAAGCTCATTATTTGGCCTCCTCCTGGGCGGCGATGGTGCCGCCGTAGTAGGTAAATTCCTGAGTGAGCGCGGTCATCATGCTGCCGAGCTGTTGGGTGGCGTGGCGGGCTTCGCTTACCTGTTGAAGGATCTCCGCCGAAAGCGTGCCGGGCGGCCCCTGCAGCCCGTGGCTTATCACCTGAAAGCGCGGCGGCGCTGGCAGATAAACCGTGACCGAACGGGCAGGCATGGTGATGGTGAGGCGCGTGGCGTTAGCCATGGATCACCCCCGGTTTCAGCTGAAAGCGCCCTTGCAGCAGGCTGAATACATCGCCGTTGGGAAACGTAATGCGCAGCTCGTAACGCGCCCCGGCCCAGTGGGGCGCAATCGGCCCGGCGGTTTGTTCGGGGCCTATGTGCAGGTGGATGCCGCCCTGTTCTGGTTCCAGCTCTATACCGCTGCTGGTTTCGCAGGTCAGCAGCGTCTCGCCTTGATAGCTGGCCACCATAAAGATGGCTTCGCAGCCGGTGAGATCCACCGGCGTGGCGTTGGCGTCGTCGCTGGCCCAATTCGCACTGAAGCGGTAAGTGGTACCGGCAACCATCGTGAGCGTGGGGGCCTGGGTACTCATGGGCGCTTCTCAAGTGCCTGAACGCGAAACAGCAGATCGACCTGACGGGCCATGTTGTCGACGATGGCGGCAGCGTTGGCGGTGTACTGCTCGCCCCAGGCGGCCAGTGACAGATTGGCGCCGGTGGTCACGATGGTGACAGCGTCGGTCGGTAGCGCATCCAGGCGTAAATCGAACGCCAACAGCAACGGTACGTTATTCGAGACGTAGGCCAGCGGCTGCTCAGCTGACCAGATCGCCAGTAGCGTGCCGTCCTCCAACTGGAAACCAACTTCGCGTACCCAGAATTCGTCACCGTCGCCATCCACTACGCCGGTAACGTGCAGTTGGCGGTCGGCGGTTTTCTGACCATCGGCAATGGCAATGCGGCGGCGCTGGTTGCCTAATTTGGTGTGCGATGGGCTGGGCGTGCGTCCCTGATCGCCCAGCACAATGTGGGTAAGCTTTGCCTGCAGGCCGTCGCCTTCAGCATTAAACACCGCATTAAGCCCGGCGAGGGTTAGCGTGGGTACCAGGGCCGTCATGGTTGGGCCTCCAATGTGTAACGTGCCACTGCCGTGGCACGGTAGGTGCAGGCCACGGCAAGCGGGATGGTGGATAGGGTGGCATCTTGGCTGGCCGTGGCGGTTTGGCGGGTAACGGCGGCGGTGCGCTGTGCTGCTGCCACGCCTATGCGGCTTTTTGCTTCCAGTGGTGGGGTCACCGCGTTAGCGGTGTCACGACGAACGGCGGCGCTTTTTAGGGCGCTGGCAGCGCCTATGGTTGATGCGTACTTGGCACCGGCCTTGAAGGTGTAGTGGCTGCGCACGTTCTTGGCATTGTCGATTGCCTGGCGTAGCTGGGTGTAAAGAGTGTCGCTGAGCAGCGCGGGCGCTTCTGGGTTGAGGTTTTCATTCACGTAAAGTACGGCGCTGAATGTGCCCCGGGGCAGCGGCGGCGAGGCCTCAAACCATTCGGTTAACTCCACGCTGACGCCCAGCGATTCCATGGCCAGTTCCACCGCGGGGCGGGTGCCTTTGATGCGGTGCAGTTCAGCGCTGTTGGCAATCACCCGGCGCTTGACGCTTTCTGGCCAGGTTTCGTGCCACTGGTCGACTGAAAATGCCCAGGCCAGGAACGGCAGGAACTGCACCGGGCAGGTAGCTGGGTTCCAGAGCGTGCGCAGCGGTACCGGCAGATTAAGCGGGTGTGAGGCTGCCAGGCGGGCTTCCAGCGAGGTGCGGTTAGGTGGTAGTAAGTCGCTCACACTGCCTCCGTTACGAGTGAAATGCCGGTGCAGTGCGGCGCCTGGTGTTTGGCGGCGATGATCTCGTCAAAATCGTTAAGCGTGATGCGTTCGACACCTTCCACGGTCAAGGCAGCATGAATGCCCGAGCGGGTAATCCAGGCGCCCAGGCGGTGGCGGGACTCGGTATAGCTCTCTAAACGCTTGCGGGCCTCATCCCGGATAACGGCCGGGTCGGGGCCAACACGTAATGTCAGTGCGGCGCTAATGGTGTAGGGCAACAGGGTGGCTGCTTGCACGGTGACGCGATCAGTTAAGGGACGGCGCTCATCGATTCGCAAACGAACGGCATCCAGTACCGCCTGGCTGGGTTGACCACCGGCTTCGCGGGAGAGAATGGTGATTACCACATCAACCGGTTCAGGGCTTTCCACCGAGACATCGAGCACATCCGGGTGGGCGCTTTTGGCCTGAAATTCATAGGCGCCGACAGGCCCGGCCACCGACAGCCCCTCGAACGCGAGCTGGATACGCTCGCGGTAGTCACGGTTGTTTTCCAGAGTGGGCGGTACCGGCGGAATGGCGTCGGGGTCACCTTCATCCAGCACCAGGCGTTGGACGTTGAGGTTGGCACCTAGCTGGTCGAGATCTTCATCGTTGGCAAACGCGATCATCACCGCCAGCGCAGCCTCGTTAATGCGTTGGCGAAGCAGTAGTTCGCGGTAGGCGTTCTCTTCCAACAGCTTGACCAGCGGTTCGGATTCCAGCGTGAGAAGCTCGGTGATCGCCTCTCGCTCTTCTTCGGGGTAGAGCGAAATCAGCCGCGCCTTACGTGCGGCGAGGATGGTTTCAAAGTCCAGCGGTTCGATAATGTTGGGCGCGGGAAGCTGGGAGAGATCGATGGCGTTATTCATGCGTTCCCCCTTAGCGGCAAAGCCAGGCTGACGCTTTCGCCGTTATCCATCCGCCGGGCGGTAATAATCAGATCAAAGCGGCCAGGGCGTTGGGTTGAGACTTGGCGGGTAATCTGCTGCACGCGAATGCGCGGTTCCCACTTCATCAAGGCCACCACCGTGGCGGAATAGGCCCGTAGCGCCGTGGGGCCATTTAGTGGCTGGTCGATCAGTTCCGGCAGCAGCGAGCCGTAATCCCGACGCATAATCCGAGAGCCAATCGGGGTGGTGAGGATGTCGTTCACTGACTGCTGGATATGGGCCAGCGAATCTAACCGGCGGCCGGTGTGTGCGTTCATGCCTGCCATTACACTGGCCCCTGGGTGTTGCTATCGCCGCTTCGAACACCGCTGTGAGCGTGATCATGGCCGACGTTTTTACCGTTGTGACGTAGCCCACCACCTTGCTGGGCGTAGCCGCCTTCGCGGTTGAGCTCGCCGGTGTGCTTGATGTTGCCCTGCCAGGTGGTGCCGCCGGGGGCGACGATCTCGATTGCGCCGGGTAGATGAATACGCAGCACGCTGTTGGCGTGGTCGTACTCGAAGAGCCCTTCATCCGGGAACAGCCTGCGCCATAGATCAGCGCTGTTGGTCGTGGCCGGGTGGGCGTTGGAAAATAAGCCAGTAAGCACGACCCCGGCAGCAGGATCGCCACCGGGTGAAAAGATGATGACCTGCTCGCCCTTCGTGGGCGGATCCCAGTCCCGCGTGGTGCCTGCGCGACTTTCGACCCACGGCAGCCAATCCGTTAATAGCTCGCCGGTTTTAACGCGCACGCGGGCAGCGCGATGATCCACCTCGGCGATGGTGCCGAGGCGGATCAGGTTGTGCAGCAGGCGGAGGAGTTCGGGAATGTTCATAGCCGCTATCCTGCGGCGGCTTTACACGCAGGCGAAGCGACGGCGGGTGTGAATGGGGTGATTTACACTGTGACGGCAGAGGGAGGGTACTACTAAGATTTAGCTGATAGCTAAAAATAGTCGATATTTGTTTGCTGTTAGCTATAATAATGGTGATGAAGACGATCACTTACCGTAAAAGCGCATTAAAGGTGCTGCAGAGAATGCCCCGGCCAGAGTCGAAGCGCATTCAAGGCAAAATCAAAGCCTACGCGGAAGACCCGGAAAGCCAACGCAATAATGTGAAGGCGTTGAAGGGGAGCGATTATATTCGTCTGCGGGTAGGCGACTGGCGGGTGATCATCGATGAACGCGGCGATGTGTTGGACATCATTAACATCGGTGCCCGTGGCGGCGTTTATCAATAAAGCACCCATAGCGCACCAGTAACTTAACAGGAGGCTACATGAGCGTACCTCAGATTATTCAAACGCCCACCGGCGAGCGGTTGGTGGTACTGCCCGAGCAGGAGTACCAGGCGTTGCTTGCACGGTTGGAGGATCAGGATGATATCGACGCTGCCAACGCGGTGGTGGCTCGCGGTGAAGAGTCGTTTCCCGAAGCGGTTGTGGATGCGCTGCTGGACGGCGTGGCACCCGTGAAGGTGTACCGCGAATACCGTGGCCTACGTGCGGGGGAACTGGCGGCAAACGTTGGGATTAGCCAGGGTTACCTTTCTGAAATTGAGGCAGGTAAAAAAAGCGGCTCATTGAGTGTGCTAACGCGCATTGCCAACGCGCTGGACGTCGAGCTAAGCGACCTCACCTAACGGCTACATTTATTCCTGGATGACATGATCAGCGCCCTGCCTTTGACGGTAGGGCGTATTTTTTGGCGCGTCTAACGTGCGTCCAGGTGGGCAAGCACAGAATCCATAATCATCTCGCTATCCAGCGCAGTAAAACCCAGCAGCTCTCGCTGGGCGTACTCGACGCGGGGGCCGTCGCGGCTGACGCGATCGGTAAGGCCGCGCTGGTGAGTAATGGCCAACCGGGCCACGTTGCCGAAGAAGCCGACTACGGCGGTATCACCCTGGTTAGTGGCCTTTAGCCATTTAGCGGTGGCGAGTTTGGTGAACATGGTGCGGCGGCGAATGCTGCCCTGTTTGGCCCGAAATGACTGCGGCTTACGCGGGGCGAAGGGCGTGCCATCCGGGTTGGTTTGGGCGCGGATGCGTTCCCGCTGCCGGCGGCGGAGATCCCGCGCCACGTTGCGGGCCAGCGCCCGGCGCTGCTTTACATCCAGCTGGGCCAGCAGCGGGCCGACCCACTCTTCAAGCGCTTCCATATTATCCGCCATGGGGCTCGCCCCATTCGGCTGCCAGGGTGTAGTCGGCGTCTATCTCGCTATCACGAATCAATAATTGCCAGCGGGGGGCCGGGCAGCCGGTTGGCTCGAAACGGGGCAGGGCGTGATCCACTTTAATTTCCCCGGTGTCGCAATCCACCTTGGCCATCACCCGTTCGGTGAGTTTGACCCGTAGGGCCACATCCACCGATTTGTGACTGAGGATCTCGGCTTCAAAGCTGATGGCTTCCGTTGGATCAACATCCGGCTGGTATTCGGCCAGCCATTTCAGTAGCGGCACGATGATGGTGTCGAGATCCGCGCTGAAGTCGGTGAGCACCAGTTGGGCGGTGAACTGGTATTCATGGGTGAGGTTGGGGCCCCGGCGAAATTCGATGCTGCCTTCTTCCACAAAGGTGAGCAGCCGTTCGGGGTCGTTGGCGAGTGTCGGTACGGCGTTAATCAGGTGAGCGCGTAGCAGGTGGAGCTTTTTCATCAGGGGCCTCATGACAGGCAATAACGGCATCGACCTCGGCGGCGCACTGGGCCCAGGCGGCTTCGGTGCGTTCTAACTGCAGGTCGAGCTCGCCATTGGTTTGCGGGTTACTGGCGGGGAGCGTGCAGGGGCTCGGGGTTGCGCACTGATTGGTGATAAGCAGCGGCGCCGGTGACGGCGGGGCGTTTGCGCATCCGGCTAATAGCATCAGGAAGGCGAGCGGTAGCCCAAGCGCGAAGCGTTTCATTTTCACGGTGTAGCTCCTCGATGGTGGTGAGGCGGTTGGAGGCGGTGCGGGCCAGCGCCGCCTGCTGTTGGGCCAGGGCGCGGCGCTGATTGGCTTGGCGAAGGGTGTTATCCCATAGGGCATTAATCACGACCTGATGTTGTTGCTCACGCTTTAGGGAATCAGCCAGCTGCTGTTCGGCCAGATCGGCGCGGGCCTCGGCGGCGTTGGTGCGTTGCCAGAGTGCCCAGGTAACGGTGATGACCAGCGCTAAAATCACCACCGCGGCGAGTAGGCGGTTCATGGTATTTGTTCCTCATTAATGCCCTCCAGACACAATTCACGCTCGGTAGCGCGGCGTTTGACAAGGCCGTTGAGGCGTTTTCCTCCGGCATAGACCCAGCGGGAGAGCTCATGGCAGGCGCCGCGTAAATCGCCTGTGTTGAGTTTTCTCAGTAGTGTCGAGCGGGCAAAGTTGCCTTCCCCCACGTTGTAAACGAACGATGCCAACGCAGCGCGGGTGGGGGGTGGTAGATCTACCTGGGCGCGACGGTCGACCGCGGCAAAGGCAGTGCCCAAATCCGACTGCAGCAGATCCGTGCATTCTGCTTGGCTAAGGGTTTGCCCCATGCGTGCCGTGGCGGTGTGGCCATAGCAAATGGTGGCGATGCCCACGGGGTCGCGGTAGGCGGCGGGTTCATACCCTTCGTAATAGGAGACCACGGCGGTGGCAATACTGAGCGCCCCTGCAGTGGCCCCGATGGCAATGCGGCGTTTAAGACCCATGGCGGCGCCCCCAATAGTCGCGGATGCGTTTTAGGTAACGCGGTACCAAAAGGCCGATCTGCAGCGCGAGGTAGAGCAGCGTTAGCACCGTGACCCAATCGGCAGGCGTCATGCCACCGACATGCAGCAGCGAGACGACGGCTGGCGGGGCGACCTTGGCGCTTTCAGTGGTGATTTCGAAGGAGTGGCTCATGCGGGCCTCAATGGTTGACCATGCGCGGTAGCGGGCGCTAAAGCGTTAATCCCACAGTTGCACGGTGGGGGCGCGGCTGGGTGGTTGGGTTACCGTGGGCAGCGTGACCGGCGTACCGTGGGGCAGTAGCGGCCCCAGTTCCGCCAGCCCTGGGTTGGCGGCTAGCACCTGCTCGGTGACGCCCTGGGTGGTGCCATAGGCGCGGTAGCAGATGGCATCCAGGGTGTCGTTTTGCTGGGCGCGAATGGTGCTAGTCATATCAGTTCCACCGTGCTGTGCGGCCGTCCTTCGATCTCGCTGATCGCCCAGGCGGCATCGCGGCGGTAACCGTCGGCGGGATCTTGCAGGCGTTCGCCACGCTCCCGGCCGCTGTTGGTGGCGTCATAATCCGCGTAGCGTTCCAGCAGGCTGGCGTGGGCGGTGGAGTACACGGCGCGCAGGTAGAGCACGTTAAACACTTCCGGCGCTTGCCAGACGGGAATGGGCAGCGAGTCCATCGTTTGATAACCCGCTTCCACTTTGGCGGCTTGCCAGTGGCGTAAAACGCGGTTGACCGTGGCCATCGCTGCCTGCAGTGCGCTTTCAATGCGCGCATGGGTAATGGTGCTATCCAGCCGGTGGCGTTCACGGAAAGCGCTGGGCTCAATGTCCGGCCAGAAGCCATTGTTTTCGATTGCCTGTTCAGCCGTGTCGCTGGATGCCGTGCCTGCCGAGATAAAGCTGCTCATCGGGTTACCTCAATTCATTAAAAGGGGGTGGGCGGCGTTCGAGCGGCAGCGTTAAACGCCTAGCTCTTACGTCGCGCCCCCTGACGTCGGCGGTCGACTCGGTTAGCTGTCAGCCTTTGGCTGGGCAGCGCTGTTCTTTACGTACGATGTTTCAGCTCGCGTTCCAGGCGCTCAAGATCTTTCTTCACGCCTATGCGATCGTTGAGCGCTAGGGCGCGCTCAAGATTGACCTGGGCTTCTTCCAACTGGCCGGTGGCCCGGCAGGCGTAACCCAGCGCTTTGTGCAACTTGGCGCGGATCTGATCGTGCATGTCAGCGTCGCTAGTGAGCCGCTCTACATCGATCAGGTGAACCAGGAGGGAGGTGGTATCGGCTCCCTCTTCATCCAGCTGCTTTAACGCCTGGTCGGCGACTTCTTCAGCAATGATGGCGGCGGTACCGCGCTCGAATTGATCCGGCGGGGTGAGGCTGTGTTTGATAGCGTATTTGGCGATCGCAATAGCCCCGGCGAGGTCGCCGGCATCTATACGCCAGAGCATGATGCGCATCAGTACGTCGTCCTGGGCGCCTTGGCCCGCCTCCAGCACTCCCTCGATGTACTCGGCGTACTTGGGCAGGATCTCGCGCTTGATCTCGGCTTTGCGCTCCATGGATTGTGTGGATTTAAGCAGGCGATAGTCTTCAAATAGCGCGGCTTGCATGAGCTCGAAGGCTTCACCCTGCATGGGTGCTTCACCCGCGTTAGCGGCGGCCTGGGCGGCGCTGACGCGTTCAAAGTGGCGGCGGATAGAACTGACCATTGGTTACTCTCCCGCCGGTGCTTCTGTGGGGGCGTCCTCACGCGTAACGTCTTCGAGCAAGCAACCAAACCCGTAGTCTTCGATGACATAGGCATCATTGCTTGATTCATAGTTTTCAATCCGCTTACGTTCGGGCTTGTCCTTGAGGTAGCGACGACGAGAACCTTCCTGCCAGTAAAGTGACAAGTTCTCAAAGGAGGTGATGAAGATTCCTTTTTCCAGCATGAAGGGGGCTTGGTAGCTGTTTAAGCCTCCAATGCGTTTTGCCGCCATGATCATGTCCAGCGCACGGCTTTCAGTCGGCTGCTCATACTGGTTGACCTTTGGCAGGTACTCTTCAGTCATCAAAGTACGGCCGACAATGGCGACAAGGTCGGTAGAGTCTCGGTACCAGGGCTCAATCATGGAATTGACTGCTTCAAGCACCAGGGCATCTAGATTTTTAAATTCTCGATCTTTGCCAATGACGTGCCCGCTGGTTACCCGTGCGGGTGAGTGGTTACGGTATTTCTGCAGCCAGCCAATGTTGACGTCTTGTAGCAGTGGGTTGGTCGCTCGATCTGTCTGTTTGGCCGCTGTTTTACCGTTAAAGCCGATCATTAAGCGGTCGAGTGCCTGCTGCTTGATGATGGCGTCGCGAATACGTGCCTGAAAATCCGGGAACTTGGCCCAGGCGTCGAGTTTGGCCCAGGTCAGATAGGTATCGTATTCGGTGGATTCACAACGGTACTCATGGTTATCCATGGTGGTGGAATCAATAGGACTACGATCTCGCTGAGTGACATCGGTACGGGCGGCAATAGGCCCGTTGATGCCTAGGCCAAGCTTTTGGCCGACAAGATCGCGCACACCAATCACATTGACTCGACTGAGAAAATCGCTGGAATCCTGGATCTTGGTTTCCAGCGTTTGCTGCACGCTCGGTTCAATATCGAATGAAGAGTACGCATTTTCAGCACCATTAAGTCGAGCAAGGCGTTGGCCGTATTTATTGAAGAGCTTTCGAGTTTCTGTACGCATAGTTAATGGCGTCTCTTAGCAGTCGGTTTCGATGGAGCCGTCGTTGCCGGTGGCAGGCTTGCGCGACGGGCGGCTGGGGGTGTTGTCGATCTGGGAATAGAGCGCGTCGAACTCTTTTTTCAGCGTGTCGTGGGCGCTTTTGAGCTCAGCAAAGGCGGCCTGGGTGGGGCGCTTTTTAAGCGCTTCGCTGAGTGCCTGGTGTTTTTCCACAAACAGGCCAAGGGTTTCTTCCAGATCGGCGCGAAAGGCAGCGAAGCCAGCTTCCGTTTTGGCGTCCTGCTTTTTGAACAGTGCCTTAACGCGCTCGGCAAGTGTGGGGCCTTTCTCTTCCTGTTCATCTTCCTCGCTGAATGAGAACTCGGTTTCGATGGCTTCAGAGAAGAGGTTTTCCGGACGTTGCTTGCGAGCGGCTAGTGGGGAGTTTTTGCCCTCGGAAGCGCTGAATTTGAGCATGGAAGTGCCAAGAGAGGCGGGGGAGTCGGTGACGGCCAGGCCGACCAGATACGCCTCGCCGGAATCGGCAAAGTCGAGGTCGATCTCCATGGAGGTGTAAATCTTCTGGCGTTTCTCGACCATGGCTTTGAGCTCATCGGTCGGGTCGATCTCGGCGTATAAGCCGAGCTTTCCGTCTTCACCTTCTTCGGTTTTGAGTGCGGTGACATCGCCATAGGCTTTGAAGGGGCCTTCCGGCAGCAGCCCTTTGATGTGCTCCATATTGACCCGGCAGCCGTAGTTGTCGGGGTCGAAGTTGGCGGCCATTTGAGTGAGCCATTCGGCGCTGATGGTGCGGCCATCAGTAGTTGCGCCTTCTTTTGCAATGCGGTGCCAGGGCATGGTCGGGCCTCGGTGTGTGGGTTGGGCGTTTGGCTGCGGTCAGGTTCCCCGCACACGCGGCTTGGCTCAATGAGGGCTGGGTGTAAGTGGCGTGACTTACACCGGGCGGGACAATCGTGGCTGCGGCTGCGCGGGTACGCTGGCGGCATGACGCCTCAAGCCAATATCGACGACGATCACTACCGCCTCTCTGCCCGCCATCTTTTTTGGATGGGGTGGCGGATTGCGCGCATTGCCGAGTTTCTGGAAATTCCCCGGGCGACGATTGATAGCTGGAAAAAACGCGACGCCTGGGACGACGCCACGCCGACCCAGCGGGTAGAGGGGGCGCTGGAAGCGCGCTTGGTGCAGCTGATTTGGAAGGATCAGAAAGAGGGCAAGGATTTTAAGGAGATCGACCTGCTGGTCCGCCAGATCGAGCGGCTTGCCCGGGTGCATAAGTACCAGGGCAGCGGTAAGGAAGCCGACCTGAACCCCAACATCGAACGCCGCAATGAGGGGCCGAAGAAAAAGCCGGCCCGTAACGATGTGGGCGATGAGGGGGTGATTCAGATTGTTGAGGCGTTTGAGGCCTCGCTGTTTGATTACCAGCGTGGCTGGTACCGCGCCGGTCAGCATGAGCGTATTCGTAACCTACTGAAGTCGAGACAAATTGGCGCGACCTGGTACTTCGCCCGGGAAGCGATTGCCGATGCCATGGAGACCGGCAAGAACAAAATCTTCATGAGCGCGAGCAAGGCCCAGGCACATATTTTCCGGCATTACATCGTGCAGTTTGTGAAGGAGGTAACCGGGGTTGAGTTGAAGGGCGATCCGATCATTCTCGCCAACGGCGCCGAACTGCATTTTTTGGGTACCAACGCCAAAACGGCCCAGGGCTACCACGGCGATACCTACTTAGACGAATACTTCTGGATTCATGGCTTCGAGACGTTCCGCAAGGTGACGTCGGGCATGGCGATGCATAAGAAGTGGAAGCAGACCTATTTCAGCACGCCTTCCTCCGTGGCGCATGAGGCGTACCCGTTCTGGACCGGTGACCGGTTCAACAAACGCCAGAAGAAAGCCGACCGGGTGAAGATCGAAGTCAGCCACGCGGCCTTGAAGAACGGGGCGCGGGGGCCGGATGGCCAGTGGCGGCAGATCGTTACTATTGAAGATGCCATTGCCGGGGGCTGTGACCTTTTCGACATCGATCAGCTGCGCCTGGAGTACTCTGATGATGAGTTTGCGAACCTGCTGATGTGTGAGTTCGTGGACGATACGCAAAGCGCCTTCCCGCTGGCGATGATGCAGCGCTGCATGGTGGATAGCTGGGATGCCTGGCGGGATCTAAAACCCTTCGCGCCTCGGCCGTATGGCGATCACCCGGTGTGGGTGGGGTACGACCCAGCCGGTGATGGTGAAGATGGTGATGGGGCTGGCTTGGTGGTGGTGGCTCCGCCGAAAACCACCGACAGCAAGCACCGTATTTTGGAACGCCACCGGATCAAGGGCCGCGACTATGAGGCCCAGGCGGAGTTTATTCGCAGCGTGACGCGGCGCTATAACGTGACGTTCATCGGCATCGACACCTCGGGCCTGGGTGAAGCCGTGGCCCAGCTGGTGGCGAAGTTCTTCCCCACCGTCACCCGTTACCGCTATACCCCGGAAATGAAGTCGCGCCTGGTGATGCAGGCGCAGCAGATCATCAATAAAGGGCGCCTTGAATTCGATGCTGGTTGGGTGGATCTCGCCCAGTCCTTTATGGCGATCCGCCGGGAGCTGACGGCTTCCGGACGCCAGATGACCTACACCGCCGGGCGCAACAACCAGACCGGCCACGCTGACCTGGCGTGGGCAACCATGCACGCCTTACACAATGAGCCACTCGATGGCCCGGTCGATCATGGCACGGGCCGTTCCCTAATGGAGATGTACGGATGAGCGAAGCGGCAGCAGCGCCAAAGCCGCGGGTGCGAGTGCCCGCTTACGTGAAAAACAGCGACACCACGGCCGCGCCTGCCAAAGCCGAGGCATTTAGCTTTGGCGAGCCGACGCCGGTGATCGATGGCTATGATTTTTTCTACACCGGCTGCTGGATGCTGGGCAATGAGTGGTACGAGCCGCCGGTGGATTTCCCCGCGCTGGCCCAGACCTACCGCGCCACGGCGCACCATGGTTCGGCTATACAAGTGAAGCGCAATATCCTGGTGCGCTCCTTTATTCCTCATCCGCTACTCAGCCGTCAGGCGTTTAGCGCGCTGGCCACTGACTACTTTGTGTTTGGTAACTGCTACCTGGAGCGGATCTTTGGCCGACTGGGCCGGTTGTTGGCACTCAAACCAGCGCGGGCCAAGTACGTGCGCCGAGGGGCGGATCTTAGCCGCTACTTCTGGGTGCCTAACTGGTCCGATCGCAGTGAGTTCGACGAGGGCAGCATCATTCACTTGCTGGAACCGGACATCAACCAGGAGGTTTACGGCGTGCCGGATTACCTGGGCGCGCTGCAGTCGATCTACCTCAACGAAAACGCCACGCTGTTCCGCCGCAAGTATTACCTCAACGGCTCCCATGCGGGCTTCGTGATGTACGTCTCCGACGCTGCCCACAACCAGGAAGATATCGACGCCATGCGCACGGCGCTAAAAGAGTCGAAGGGCGTGGGCAACTTCCGCAACCTGTTTTTGTATAGCCCCAACGGCAAGAAAGACGGCATCCAGATCATCCCGATCAGCGAGGTTGCCGCCAAAGATGACTTCGCGGCGATCAAAAATATCACCCGCGATGACCAGCTAGCCGGCCACCGCATCCCCCCGCAGCTGATGGGCATCATCCCCAACAACACCGGTGGCTTTGGCGACGTGGAGAAAGCCGCCAAGGTGTTCGTGACTAATGAGCTAGAGCCGGTGCAGGCGGTGTTTAGTGAAATCAATGATGTGTTGGGGGAGGAGGTGATTCGGTTCAAGGGGTATGAGCTAGGAATCGTTTAACAGGCCTTTCTAATGGGGCTCTGTGAGCCCCAAGTTTCACCAAACTACTCCTTATCGGATGCAGTAGATTCATTGATGTTAAAATCCAGCCCACTTTCTTCAATCACAATGTTAGCCTGATTAGCCGCATAAGCCTCTGTAGACTCAATTGCAGCTTTCATGTCATGTTTACGGCTAAACCGAGAAAATCGAATCACACCTTCAGCGTGTTCATTGGTGAAGCTGGAATCGTAATTATCACGTACGGTTTTACCAAGAATGGCCGCAGCGCCCTCAGATCCCCAGTCATCAACAAGCCTATCGGTTTCAGAAAGGTTATGAAGGTGCACAGAGTTGCCCTTCGATGTAACTTTCCCATCCTTTGTCACTTCGTCCATGCAAAACCCCTTTTCTTGCTATGCCCACGTTACACCGCCCGCCGACGGCACCTATTTAACATATAGTGCCTTCCTTGCAATTCCTCAAGAGCACAACTCCCCAGCTTTCGCATAGGTCGATGTGAGTGTTGAAAGGTGTTGTATGTTATCGCTTGTCGCGCCGTCGACTCCCCGCCCCGCCTGCGCGCTAAACCTGTGTGTTTTTATGCACCCATGCACTAGCTACCAAGCCGCGCCGGTACTGGGCTTTATAGCCCTGTTACAGGGGAGCTTTCTCATGCGGAATCTTGCGAAATCAATGTAGTAATCCCGGACAAGGAGGCCACGGGAAAATCTCTCAGAAAGCATGGGGGTCTCGGAAAAAGGTAATCTAGGTAATTTGGCCGATATTCGTCTATAAGTTTATGTTTTTACTTATTTTAAGATTACCTCTAAAAGGTAATAAAAGGTGACTAAAAGGTAATATTAAAGTAAGTGACTGAAAATAATAGGATTTATAAAAATAAGAATTTACCTATTTAAAAGGTAATGTGGTTACCTATTGATCACCTTTTTATTACCTTTTGAACGACTGTTTTAATTATATATATTTCAGTGGCTTACTGTGTATTTTCGAGATTGGTTACCTTTATTACCTTTTTCCGAGACCCCCAAACATTCTGGCGCACCTTCACGCATGATGCGCACGCACACGCGTCACTCGCGGATCTGTAAGCAAAAGGGAAACAGAACAAAAGCGCTATTTAGTTGGCACAAATTTGGTACTTATTCTTAACGAGAGGCTTAACGGCGGGGTTTCGGTCTAATCCATCATCGGTGCAACCGAAAACCGGCGAGCCGCATTTGCGGGGCTTTGATTTGTCATATCAATCACTTGCAATTTATAGATGCGGTATGAGTTATGTCTTGAAATAAGTGAAAGTAACCCACTGTGAAGACGTAATAGAAGCGAGAGTTTATTGATGCGCAATTGTACGCAAAAAAGGCCTTTCAGCCCAGACCAACAGTCTGCAGAGAAAGTAAGGAGCGTGACCCTCATTGACTTCCGCAACACGTCAGCCCTGATGGTATTGTTCTAGTGCCATAGTGATACCTGTGCACGTTCACAGAAGAGGTGAATTTACGCATATAGCGTGCGGGACTGATGGCAGAGTGTTAGCGGCGCTGAGGGGAGGTTTACATTTCAGGGTGTGGTAAGCCATAAAACAGCCCGCCGAAGCGGGCTGTGAGCATTTCTTTAGGTTCGTATGAGGCGCAAAGTGCGTGAACTACTCCAACTGCCATTCGGCTAGCGGTACTTCGTTTTTGCAGCTGGTGTCCACTTGTGCGAGTGGGTCGCCAAGAAATTCGTTAATCACGGTGGATCGACACTCATTGACCGGGCTATGCCCCATGGCCTGCATCTCGATGGCCTGGAGATTAGGCATCGTATCGGATAGCGCTTCGCTCCAGCGCGTACCGCAGCAAGGGTCCATCTGGCCATGTATCGCCAGTGCGGGCGTTTCAGCCGATACAATGTCGTTATGCTCGGGTGGCACGTCGCCATCTACGCCCCACCATGCGCAGAGCCAAATTGGCTCAAAGCCGATAATGGCGGGTTCACGTTGCACGGCAGCTATTGAGTCTTGTGGCGTTGGGCGGTTTGTCCCCATGTCGTTACAGGCCTGAGCCAGGAACGCGCCCATGGCATAGTTGGGTGCTTCGGTAACCGGGTTGTAATCATCAATCATGAAGAAATCATGTAGCGATGAGTAGTCCCCCTCACGCACTTCGGAAACAATGCGAGGCAGTTCATCATAGTATTGCGGCAGCATTAGGTAGAGGGTGTCGAGGAAAGCAGCACCGTCAAAATATAGGGTTTTCTGCTCGCCGTCTGATTCAACCTGGGCAATGTAAGGCCTGTCGTCCAGTGCGCGGCGCGCCCTATCAATGGCCAAGAACCATGCTGGGATCTGTTCTCGGCAAGCTTCGCTGTCTTCAACGCACATGGCTAAAACATCAGTAAACTTGCTTTTTAGTGTATAGAATTCATCTAACGGTGCTCTATTGCGAAGGCTGGTGTACCAGGGCCAACCAAGAATAGCGGCTCTCACACTATCAGGATAATAGCGAACATAAGACAGCGCTGTGCCACTCCCGGTAGAGGAGCCGAAAATATTTACGTTATCGTAATCAAGCAGACTACGGATCTCTTCAACGTCTCGTGCAGTTGCGCTTTCTGTATATTGGGCTATTTCAATGCCTTCATCTTCAAGCTTTTGGTAGCAGTCGGACACTTCGCTGGTGATGTGTTGCATCCGCTCCATAGGATCAAGCGACGCTGTTAGCGCCGGTGTGTGAATAATATTGTGGTACGGGGATACGGCTGCGTAGTCAGGGCACTCCAATGAAGGGGTGGCATGCTTAAAGCCGCGAGGATCAAACACGACTAACGAGCGGTTGCCAATATCCTTACGCAGTTGCTCAATGTAATCAGCATTGCCGAGAATAGAGTACCCCGGGCCGCCGGGAAAAAAGACCACAGGATCGCTTTCTTCATCGGCATCATTTTCAGTCTCTGGTTCGATGACACCTACGGGAAGCTCAATCGTATTCCCGTTTGGGGCGTTCCAGTTTTCTTGACCATAGAAGGTGTAGCAACTGGCATTGAGGTCTTCAAGCGCTTGTGTGGCACAGGAGGCGCTTTCCAACCGAGGTATGGAATCATCACTGGTTTCTGCATGAGCAACACCAGCGCCTAGGACAGCCATAAAGCATAGGCTAACGTATGCAGTTTGCTTTTTTGGGCGCATAACATCTCTCCACTCACAGTTGAATTTGTTGGCGAGAAAGACGGCAAAAGCTGTACCGTAGGTTCACTATAGGAATAATTAAATCATGGCGCTTGACCCATTTTACTCTGTTGCTGTGGAGGGACGCCATTCGACAGTTTGCTCGCTTTTTTAAAGTAACTTTTATACTCGCTATCGCCTTATCAAACCCCTGATTTGACCGGCTCGCGAAGTGTGCTCCAGCGTATCGTTCCAGCACTGCATTTAAGTTAAACGATCTCATTTGAGCCTTTCATTTAACGTGCACTGGCTAGTCCGAAGGCCTTGTGACCCTTGCTCGCCACCCTCACGCCGTAAACACCGCATACACCATTTGTAGTGCCAACCCCATCAACATAAACGCGAATACTCGCTTGAGTAGGGCGACAGGCAGCTTGTGGGCGAGCTTTGCGCCGATGGGGGCGGTTAGGATACTGAAGGGCGCCATTAGCAGTAGGGCAGGTAGGTAAACGTAGCCGAGCGCTGTGCTGGGCAGGCCTTCGGTAGACCAGCCGTTGATCACGTAGCCCAGCGCCCCGGCGACAGCAATCGGTAGCCCTACGGCTGCCGAGGTACCGATCGCGCGGGGAAGCTTTACGTTGCACCACGTTAAGAAGGGCACTGTCAGTGAGCCGCCGCCAATGGCCACGAGTGCTGAAATACCGCCAATGCCCAGGCCCACACCGCTTACGCCCACTGGGCCAGGTAGGCCACGGCTCGGTTTGGGCTTAATATTTGCCAGCATTTGAAGCGACATTAACACCATAAAGCAGGCAAAAAAGATGGCTAGGCCTCGGGTGGGGATTAGCGCGGCGATAAAGGTGGCCAAAAACGTGCCCACTAAAATGCCGGGGGTAATAAATCGAACAATGTCCCAACGAACCGCTCCGTGCCGATGGTGGGAAAACAGGCTGGCGGTGGAGGCGGGAATGATCGCTGCCATAGCCGTCCCCAAGGCCAAGTGGGCTAGGTGCTCGTGGGGAACACCTTGTAGTACGAAAAGTGACGTTAAAATTGGCACCATGATGCCGCCACCGCCGATCCCCAGTAAGCCTGCCATCAGTCCAACAAAGCCGCCCAGTGCTATATACGCCAACCACCAAATGATATCCAAAGTCGCTACCCTCTAAAAATGTGTTGTTAGCATGATAACCACATTGTACCGGAAGTGGGGGGCGTGGCGGGGCAGAAGAAGAGTATTCCACTGTGGCGGCGGCTATGCAGTGGTAAGCTGCAGATCAGGTAACGTTCTGGAGTATGTATGCGCAAAGTAATAAGTCGTGTTGGGGTGTTGACGTTGTCCGTTGCGCTACTGGCAGGCTGTGGTGAAACACAGGAGTCGAGTGGGCCGGCATCAACCACCGAGCAAGCGCCAGCCTCTGAACCTTCGGTTGCTGAAACAGCAGCTGATCAAGCAGACGTTGAGGAGGTGGAAGTTGAGGAAGCGGAAGAAGTCGCGCCACTTGCTGTCGAGATATCGGCACACGTATCGCTACGTAGTGATCGGCGCCTAATGGTAGAGGGCGAAAGTAACTTACCCGACGAGACATTAGTGCAAATTATAGTCGAGCGTGAGATTAGTAGCGTGCGTTGGCGCGAGCGGACACGTATAGAGGATGGCATGTTCGCAGCGGGGCCCTTTGGCCCGGGCAGTGGTTTACCAGATGGTGGCTATGTCGTGCAGGTTGAGGTTTCCGAAGGAAGCGTGCAGCCGGAAGCCGTGCAAGCGCGTATTGGCCACAAAGGCCAGCATCTGGCGGGAGAGCTGGTAAGCCAATCCCGCCATGGGCTGGGCCAAGTGGCCACCTACTCACGGCGTTTCTTGGTTGGGAGTGAGCCAAGACAAACGCGTGACCAGGTGGAGGTGCTAGAGAGTCCGGGGAGGTAGACGCTTTAGGCAGGATGCCAATGGGCTAACAGTACTGCATGAATAGCGGTGTCGCTTGGGGCTTTAGTCAAGTGCTCAATCACGAAGCGATCGTCGCGTTGCACTAGATAATGGCCCGCTTTGTGAAACACGAGCGTTGGCCCAAGCAGCAGTAAGTCACCTGCGCTAATGGGCGAAAAGTCAGTGCCTTTTCCGGGTGTTGCCATTACGCATGGCGCTTTCCAGTCAATGTTCAGCGGTAAATGACTGGGCACTTTAATGGTTGTTGCCTGTACCTGTTCCCACGGGAGGGGGCCGGCATGGGTCAACGTTAATAGCTCTGGGGCGCTATCACCTTCCAATAGTGTGGCTAGGGAACAGTCGAGGGCGTCAGCGAGCGCAACGAGGCGTTCATGACCGATCTGTTTGATCGCTCCGGATTCCCAATAGGAAATGGTGACATCTGACACGCCAACTTTGCGAGCAAGGGCAGCTTTGTTGAGCTTGGCCCTAAGCCGGAGTTGCTTGATACGTGAGCCTAGCGATTCCATTTCGTCTTCCTGATGAATGAGCTAAAGAGCTCGTGAATGACTTCCACTATAGACATTATAGAATTTCTTCCAGTATAGGATAGTGGCTCTTTGAACATGCAATTTTCGTTTGGCTCGATCATGGGGTATGCCCCCAAGGTGATGTTGCAGAGCCATATTAAGCGATTGTGCTTTAGCGCGCATTGTTGGACAAAATAACGTTGAGCTAATTTCTCTGACGCTTTCTAGCAGAAGTTGTTCCCTGTATGGCGCTGTTGGTTACGCTTAAGGTGCGTATAATATCGCCATGCATTTTTGCCAATAGGACGTTTTCATGACCGTACGTACTCGCATCGCACCTTCTCCGACAGGGGACCCCCACGTTGGTACGGCTTACATCGCGCTTTTTAATCTATGTTTTGCGCGTCAGCATGGCGGCCAATTTATCCTCCGTATAGAAGACACTGATCGGGTGCGCTCTACGCCTGAGTCGGAGCAGATGATTCTCGATTCGCTGCGTTGGCTGGGACTTGAGTGGGATGAAGGTCCCGATGTGGGTGGGCCGCATGGCCCTTATCGGCAAAGCGAGCGTGGCGATATTTATGCCCAATATGCCCAGCAACTGCTTGATAACGGATATGCATTTAAGTGTTATCGCACCAGTGAAGAGTTGGATGAGCTGCGTGAGGCACGCAAAGCAGCGGGGTTGCAGCTGGCTTTGAAGCCCGCAGACTTGTCGCTTGATGAGCAGGAACAAGCTCGCCGTGAGCAAGAAGGCTGGCCTTACGTGGTGCGTATGAACGTGCCTGCCGAGGGTGTTTGTGTGGTTAACGACATGCTACGCGGCACGATTGAAGTGGAGTGGGCACAGGTCGATGCACAAATTCTGCTTAAATCGGACGGCATGCCTACCTACCATTTAGCCAATGTGGTTGACGATCACCTGATGGCTATTACCCACGTACTGCGTGGCGAAGAGTGGATTAACTCGGCACCTAAGCACCAACTGCTGTATGAATATTTTGGTTGGCAAATGCCGCAACTTTGCCATATGCCGCTGCTGCGCAATCCGGATAAATCCAAACTTTCGAAGCGCAAGAACCCAACTTCCATCAATTACTACCGGCGGATGGGTTTTTTGCCCCAGGCCGTGACCAACTATTTGGGGCGAATGGGGTGGTCGATGCCCGATGAGCGCGAAAAATTTAGCCTACAAGAAATGATGGCTGAATTTGATGTTCAGCGTGTCTCGTTAGGTGGGCCTGTGTTTGACTTGGAAAAACTGACTTGGCTGAACGGCGTCTATATTCGTGAAGATTTGGATGACGGTGCGCTGTTGAGCGCGCTGCGGGAGTGGGCCTTCAATGACGCCTACGTTAAGCAGATATTGCCACAGGTACGGCCACGGGTAGAAACGCTCTCCCAGGTCATGCCGTTGGCAGGGCATTTTTTCTCGGGCTTACCAGTGCTGACAAAAGAGTCCTTTGATAGCGTGAAGCTTGAAGAAGATGAGTTGGTAAAGCTGCTCCAGTTCCTGGTCTGGCGATTTGAAGGTGTTTCGGCTTGGAATAAAGACGCGCTTTTACATGAAGTAAAGCTCCTGGCTGAGCACTTTGATTTAAAAATGAAGACGTTTCTGGCGCCAGTGTTTATTGCCATTACCGGTAGTACGTCTAGCACCTCAGTAATGGATGCGATGGCGATTCTTGGCTCTGATGTCACCCGAGCACGATTGCGAAGTGCTGTAGAGGTATTGGGCGGTGTTTCCAAAAAGCAGGCTAAGCGCTTTGAGAAGGAATTTCGTGAAATTGCGTAAACGCGGTTTACCGAAGCGCTAGCGATTACAAAAGCGTCTATTTTCTCTAGGCAGTTTGTAGTGTAAATAGGCGCTTTTTTTATTGACGAAGATCAGCACAATCAGTATTATACGCTCCGTCTTCGCGACATGTGGGGCCTTAGCTCAGCTGGGAGAGCGCAACACTGGCAGTGTTGAGGTCAGCGGTTCGATCCCGCTAGGCTCCACCAATTCGCATAGCGATTGAAAGCTTGTGAGTCGTTGTTCGTGAAGCCGCGCTTGTGATTGATTTTCATACGTCCCATTCGTCTAGTGGTCTAGGACACCGCCCTTTCACGGCGGTAACAGGGGTTCGAACCCCCTATGGGACGCCATCATTTAGTGATTCCTTTCCCGTTTGATTTTCTAGTAATGAGATTTCTCATTTGCTAGTTTTTTCGCATTCCTGCCATTTACAGAAAAGCTACAAATCGCCATTTTCTAGACGATTTTATGCTTGACTTGTCCACTTTTGCCACTCCGGCCTTGAGGTTGTGCACAACCCTTTGTTGTTGACGCAAAAAATCTTGAACAGAACTTAAATCGTTTAAAAACAATGGTTTACGTTAGATCAAAAAATGACCAATTTAAGGCTGGCCCACTGTCCATGGCGATTACGGGACGTTTTGAAGTGGTTGTGAACAGGGTTATCCACAGATAGTGTGGAAAACCCTGATCCAGGCCGGGAAGCAAAAAAGTCAAGCGTTATTAGGACCTGCTCAGGCGTTTTGATGATAGCCATATAGTCTAGGGCTAAGCTAAAAAAGGCTTGTTAAAGGCACTATTCAGCAGAGCTATTTAACAGGGCTGTTCAACGGAGCTATTGAGCTATTCAACAGAGCCATCTGGCTGTCGGCAGAGCGGACGTAAAGAGGCTTTCTGCGAGGCACTCTTACGCAAGGCATCCTTGGGTGTTGATAAGATCGTTAAGGCGTGTATCGACGCATTGAGGCTTTAATGGTTTTACGTTGAACAGCCTCTACGCAAAAGGCCGCCCGTAGGCGGCCTCTTGAAATGCAATCAACCATGCTGCCGTTGATTTTATTTTGTCGGATAGTCACGTTGGTCGTGGCCCACATAGAGCTGACGCGGACGACCGATTTTGTAGCTTTCGCTGAGCATTTCGTTCCAGTGAGAGATCCAGCCAATGGTGCGCGATACCGCAAAAATCACGGTAAACATATTGGTGGGGATACCCATCGCTTTTAGAATGATACCCGAATAGAAATCAACGTTCGGGTAGAGCTTGCGCTCGATGAAGTATTCATCTTCCAAGGCAATTTGCTCAAGACGTTTGGCAATTTTAAGCTGCGGATCGTCGGCCATGCCGAGCTCTGCAAGCACTTCATCACAGGTCTCTTTCATTACCTTGGCGCGCGGATCAAAGTTTCGATAAACGCGGTGACCAAAACCCATTAGCTTGAACGGGTCGTCTTTATCCTTGGCTTTATCGACAAAGCGCTGGATATTTTCTTCCGAATCTTCGCCGATTTCGTCAAGCATGGCGAGTACGGCTTCGTTAGCACCGCCGTGAGCGGGGCCCCAAAGTGCCGCGATACCTGCGCTGATACAGGCGAATGGGTTGGCGCCCGTCGAACCTGCCAGGCGTACGGTCGATGTTGAGGCGTTCTGCTCGTGGTCCGCATGCAGCATAAAGATGCGGTCCATAGCTTTCGCGTATACCGGATTGATTTTGTACTCTTCGCACGGGTTGCTGAACATCATGTAGAGGAAGTTCTCTGCATAGCTCAGGTCGTTGCGCGGATAGTTGAAGGGCTGGCCCACATTATATTTATGCGACATCGCCGCCAGTGTCGGCATCTTGGCAATCAGGCGAATAGCACTGATAACACGATCTTCTTCCTGAGTAATGTCCATGTGGTCATGGTAGAAGGCCGCTAAGCCACCCACTACGCCGCATAAAATGGACATCGGGTGCGCATCGCGGCGGAACCCTTTAAAGAAGTTATTAATTTGATCGTGAACCATGGTGTGGTTACGAATACGCGATTCAAAGTCGGCGTACTGTTCGTCGTTAGGTAGCTCACCAAACAGCAGGGTGTAGCACACTTCTACGAAATTAGACTCTTTGGCCAGCTGGTCGATGGGATAGCCGCGGTGTAGCAGCACGCCCTTGCCACCATCAATATAAGTGATGGCAGACTGGCAGGAAGAGGTGGCCATAAAGCCGGGATCGTAGGTGAACAGGCCTTCAGCGCCTAAGCCGCGTACGTCGATGACGTCGGGGCCAAGTGTGCCGGAATACATGGGTAGCTCGATCGGTTTATCCAGACCGTCTACCGTCAATGTCGCTTTCCTGTCAGCCATGCTGGCCTCCTTTCGAATTCGGGTTGGGACGTAAAGTCGTTGCTGCGCATACCGCGCCGGCGAAAAGGCTTGCCCACTATAGAAGTGTGCGACATTTTGTCAATTAGCCTAATCGCTAGCTGCAAGTTGTACAGATATTTTTGTTATGAGTGGTTTTGTATATGATGTGAAAGCCTACCTGATGGAAGCATGCTTAAAAATTGTCGATAGGCTAACATAATATGTTAACAGGCTTATCAAATTGCTGGTCTACTTCTACTATAGCTATGCTGCAGCGCAAAATCGACTCAGTATGACGACAATTTTCTTGCACCATAGTCGTGTTAGGCCTGAGTTCGGTTTGTAAGCGAGGGCGAAGGTTCTTATAATCCACGGCGCGCGACCGGCAGATAGGTGGTCGTGCCCGACTTGGCAACGGCCGAGCCCCTTCCAGCAACCACCGTCCGCTCGGGCCATGCCCGACCTGTCGCAGAGCGGGCCAAGAGAGTGTGTACAAAGCCGTGAATAGCAAACGACCCGTAAACCTAGATCTTTCTACAATACATTTCCCACTGCCGGCGCTGACGTCGATCACACACCGCATCACGGGTGTCATCCTGTTCGTTGGCTTGATTTTCGCTTTTTGGGCGCTGGGTAAATCCTTGTCATCTCCGGCGGGCTTCGACGCTGTTAGCGATGCGTTGGCCAATAATTTTTTGGCTAAGCTCATTGCTTGGGGTCTGTTGTCCGCCTTGGCATTCCACTTTGTAGCAGGTGTTAAACACATGCTGATGGATGCTGACATTGGCGTAACCCTTGAAGGCGGCGTGCAAAAAGCGCAAATCACCGTCGTGGTCAGTGCTGTTCTGATTATTTTGGCAGGAGTTTGGGTATGGTAACCAACATTACAAGTTTTGGCCGTAGTGGGCTTTCTGACTGGCTGATGCAGCGCGTATCCGCTGTCATTTTGGCGCTTTATACGGTCTTTATCGTTGCCTTCCTGCTGTTTAATCCAGACCTCGATTACTACGCGTGGAGTGGCCTTTTCAACCAGACGTGGATGCGCATTTTCTCGCTATTGGCCTTTATCGCCTTAGCCGCGCACGCCTGGATTGGCCTGTGGACCGTCACTACCGACTATCTCAAGTCCACCCGCCTGCGCGTGGGTGCCCAAGCTGTCATTATTTTGGGCATTTTCGTGTACTTGGTGTGGGGCATTCAAATTTTGTGGGGAGCTTGATTACATGTCTAATCTGCGTAGCCTGACGTTCGACGCCATTATCGTTGGCGGTGGTGGCTCTGGCCTGCGAGCCGCACTGGAACTGGCGAAGTCCGGTAAAAAGACGGCCGTGTTATCGAAAGTTTTCCCGACCCGCTCGCATACCGTTTCTGCCCAGGGTGGTATTACCTGTGCGATTGCTTCCGACGATCCGAATGATGACTGGCGCTGGCACATGTATGACACCGTTAAAGGCGGCGATTATATCGCTGACCAGGATGCGGCTGAGTATATGTGTTCCGAAGGGCCGAAAGCGGTATTTGAACTCGAGCACATGGGCCTGCCGTTCTCGCGTTTTGACAACGGCCGCATCTATCAGCGCCCGTTTGGTGGTCAGTCCAAGAATTTTGGTGAAGGTGGCCAGGCGGCACGTACTTGTGCGGCGGCTGACCGGACCGGTCACGCACTGTTGCACACGCTTTATCAGAATAACTTGAAGAACAATACCGTGTTCCTCAATGAATGGTATGCGGTTGATTTGGTCAAAAACGCCAGCGGTGACGTGGTGGGTTGTATTGCCATGTGCATCGAGACAGGTGAAGTGGTTCACGTTAAATCCAAGGCCACGGTATTGGCGACCGGTGGTGCAGGCCGTATTTACGCTTCAACCACTAACGCTTTGATCAACACCGGCGACGGTATCGGCATGGCGCTACGTGCTGGCTTTCCGATGCAGGACATGGAAATGTGGCAGTTCCACCCGACCGGTATCTATGGTGCGGGCACGCTGGTCACCGAAGGTTGTCGCGGTGAGGGTGGCTATCTGATCAATAAAGACGGCGAACGCTTCATGGAGCGCTATGCGCCGAACGCCAAAGATTTGGCGGGCCGTGACGTCGTCGCCCGTTCGATGGTGATGGAAATTCTGGAAGGTCGTGGTTGCGGCGAGAAAGGCGATCACGTCTTCCTGAAACTCGATCACTTGGGTGAAGAAGTGCTTGGTAAACGCCTGCCCGGTATCGTCGAGCTTTCCAAGACGTTTGCTCACGTTGACCCGGCCAAGGATCCGATCCCGGTCGTACCGACCTGCCACTACATGATGGGCGGTATTCCGACCAACATTCACGGTCAGGCGATTACCATGGACGAAAACGGCAACGACCATATCGTTAACGGTCTGTTTGCCTGTGGTGAAGCAGCGTGTGTATCTGTGCACGGTGCTAACCGCTTGGGTGGTAACTCACTGCTGGATCTAGTGGTATTCGGTCGTGCCGCTGGCATGTTTATCGAAGGCGCGCTGAACGAAGGCATTGAGTACCTGGATGCTTCTGAGTCGGATATCGAATTCGCCATGAAGCGGATCACGCGCTGGAACGAGTCTGAAGGCGGCGAAAGCATTCCTGAACTGAAAGCCGAGCTTCAGGAAATCATGCAGACTTCCTTCGGCGTATTCCGTGAAGAGAAAAACATGCTGGAAGGCGTCGATAAGCTAGCGCTACTGCGTGAGCGTATCGCTAACGCCCACTTGCCTGACAAGTCCAACGCCTTTAACACCGCACGTGTAGAAGCATTAGAGCTTGATAATCTAATGGAAGTGGCAGAAGCGACGGCGATCGCTGCCCTGGAGCGTAAAGAGAGCCGTGGTGCGCACTCACGCTACGACTATCCAGACCGTGATGATGTCAACTGGCTCAAGCACTCGCTCTTCTTCCCAGCAACGAAAGAATTGAAGAAGCGCGACGTTAACTTTAAGCCGAAAACTGTTGATACGTTCGAGCCTAAGGTTCGTACCTACTAAACGCCGCATTGACGAGAGGGAGTCAAAATGTCCAACCTTCAGGTATCCGTATACCGTTACAATCCGGAAACCGACTCCGCGCCTTACATGCAGGAGTTTCAGGTCGATACCAAAGGCCGCGATGTGATGGTGCTGGATGTTCTTCATATGATGAAAGAACAAGACAGTGGTTTGGCGTTTCGCCGCAGCTGCCGTGAAGGCGTTTGCGGTTCAGACGGCATGAACATGAACGGCAAAAACGGCTTGGCATGTATTACGCCGTTGTCAGATGTTGTGAAAAACAACAAGCTGGTGCTGCGCCCGTTGCCGGGCTTGCCGGTTATCCGCGATATGGTCGTTGATATGGGCTTGTTCTATAAGCAGTACGAGCGTATTCAGCCTTACTTGCAGAATGATACGCCAGCGCCGGCCATTGAACGCCTGCAATCGCCGGAAGAGCGCGACAAGCTAGACGGCTTGTATGAGTGTATTCTATGTGCATGCTGTTCAACGTCTTGCCCGTCATTCTGGTGGAACCCGGAGAAATTCGTGGGTCCGGCGGGTCTGCTGCAATCTTACCGCTTCCTGGCCGATTCTCGTGATACGGCTACCCGCGAGCGTTTGAGCGACCTGGAAGATCCGTTCTCGGTATTCCGCTGCCGTGGCATCATGAATTGTGTGGCGGTTTGTCCAAAAGGGCTCAATCCCACGCGGGCGATCGGTAAAATTCGCGAAATGTTACTCGCTGATGCTACCTAAGCCGCTGACATCTTAGTAAAAATGCGTGTGCCACTTAAGTTGGTTGATAATGCCACTTAAATCATGAGGCTTCGCTTGTTATCATAGGGTTTGTCACGTGGTGCGGCGTCGCGTCGCACCGCTGGTCAGACAAGTTTGAAAGCCGGTGCCTGGGGTACCGGCTTTCGAGCATGAACTGAAGACGAAACACCTTATGACCGCTAGATGTGGCATAAAGTGTTAATGAAGAAAAGTGTTAGATGAAGAATAGCTAGACGAACAGGGTTTCCGGCCGTTGGCCGGCACCGCCGGCAAATGTCCCGCCCCGCCGGCAGGGCAATAGCGATGTCGCCGCACGTTTGCGACGATACCGATACCACCCCATCAGTGCAGGGTGACCGAGAGATGCAACAAGGCATAATGGAGTTGATGTGGCGTTCCTCACACGTTAGTGGCGGTAATGTTCACTACGTGGAAGCGCTTTACGAGCAGTACCTCGCCGATCCTGAGTCTGTCCCTAATGAATGGCGCAGCTATTTTGATGAATTGCCGCGCCCCGAGGGCAGTGCCTCCCACGATGTTCCACTAAGCCCAGTCCGTGATCAGTTCTACCAGTTGGGGCGCGAAAGTCGTCCGGGCCGTGTAGTCGCCGCTGCCGATAGCGGGGAAAACAAGAAGCAGGTGAAAGTCCTGCAGCTGATTAACGCCTACCGCTTTCGTGGCCATCAAAAGGCCAATATCGACCCGCTAGGACTGCGTAATCCCACCCCCGTCCCCGACCTCGATCTGTCCTTTCATCAGCTCTCAAAAGCTGATTTGGATACCGAGTTCCAAACCGGTTCTTTCTTTTTAGGTATCGACAAAGCGCCTCTGCGTGACATCGTTGATGCGTTGGAGCGCACTTATTGTCGCTCTATCGGTTGCGAAATCATGCATATCGTTGATACCGAAGAGAAGCGCTGGTTGCAGCGACGTTTTGAGTCGGTACGCAGTGCGCCTGATTTCAGCGCCGATGTGCGTAAACACGTACTGGAGCGATTGACGGCGGCTGAAGGTTTGGAGAATTACCTGGCATCCAAGTACCCAGGTACCAAACGGTTTGGCCTCGAAGGCGGTGAAACATTTGTGCCGATGATGGATGAACTGATCCAACGTGCTGGTGGTTATGGCACCAAGGAAGTGGTCATCGGTATGGCGCACCGTGGGCGTCTAAACCTATTGGTCAATATTTTGGGTAAAAACCCAGCTGACTTGATCGATGAGTTTGACGGCAAGAAAGTTATTGAGCGCGGCTCAGGCGATGTGAAGTACCACCAGGGGTTCAGTTCAAACGTCATGTCCCCGGGTGGCGAAGTCCATTTGGCGATGTCGTTTAACCCATCGCACCTGGAAATCGTAGCGCCTGTCGTGGAAGGCTCGGTGCGCGCCCGTCAGGACCGTCGTAACGACGAAGAGGGCAGCAAAGTGCTGCCGATTAACGTTCACGGCGATGCGGCGTTTGCCGGTCAAGGCGTGGTGATGGAGACATTCCAGATGTCTCAAACACGTGCCTATAAAACCGGTGGCACAATTCATATCGTGATCAACAACCAGGTGGGTTTCACCACATCGCACCCACAAGATGCACGCTCTACCGAATACTGCACTGACATTGCCAAGATGGTTCAAGCGCCTATTTTCCATGTCAATGGCGATGACCCGGATGCAGTGTTGCACGCTACTCAAGTGGCTCTCGACTATCGCCAGCAGTTCAAAAAAGACGTAGTGATTGATCTTGTTTGCTACCGTCGTCGTGGCCACAACGAAGCTGATGAGCCGTCAGGCACACAGCCGATGATGTACGCCAAGATCAAAGATCACCCTTCTGCGCGCTCGCTGTATGCCCAGCGCCTGGTCGAGCAGGGCGTGATCTCTGAAGAGTCCGCTAAAGCGATGGTCGAAACCTATCGCGATGATCTCGTCGCAGGCAACCACGTTGCCAACGCATTGGTGCAAGAGCCCAATGCCTCTCTATTCGTTGACTGGGCACCTTACCTGGGCCACGAATGGACCGGCGACGCCGATACGACGATGGATATGAAGCGTCTGCAGCAATTGGCCGCTCGCATGTGTGAAGTGCCGGACGGCGTCGATGTGCAGCGTCAAGTAGCCAAGATTTACGAAGATCGCCGTAAAATGCAGGCCGGTGGCTTAGCGCTTAACTGGGGTTTTGCTGAAACGTTGGCCTACGCCACGCTGCTGGATCAGGGGCATCCGATACGGATTACCGGGCAAGACGTGGGGCGCGGCACTTTCTCCCACCGCCATGCGGTGGTGCATAACCAGAAAGATGGCTCTACCTATGTGCCGCTTCAGAACATGTCCGATGGTCAGCCGCGTTTCACCATTCATGACTCCTTTCTATCGGAAGAAGCCGTGCTGGCGTTTGAGTATGGTTACTCAACCACCGCGCCGAATGATCTGGTGATCTGGGAAGCCCAGTTCGGGGACTTCTTTAACGGTGCCCAGGTCGTCGTGGATCAGTTCATCTCCTCGGGTGAGACCAAGTGGGGCCGGGTATGTGGTTTAACCATGCTATTGCCACATGGGTATGAAGGCCAGGGTCCTGAGCACTCTTCGGCGCGCTTGGAGCGCTTCCTGCAAATGTGTGCCGAGCACAATATGCAGGTCTGCGTACCGACCACACCTGCGCAGATTTATCATCTACTGCGTCGTCAGGTGATTCGTCCGCTGCGTAAGCCGCTTATTGTGATGACACCTAAATCGCTGCTGCGTCATAAAGAAGCGACGTCGAGCCTCGAAGATCTAGCCCACGGTAAGTTCCACATGGTGCTTGCTGACCAAGCGGATCTTGCGCCGGAGAAGGTCACACGCGTGGTGCTTTGTGCTGGCAAGGTCTATTACGACCTGGCTGCGTGGCGCGCTGAGAATGAGCGCCATGACACGGCAATTTTACGTCTTGAGCAGCTATATCCCTTCCCGAAAGAAGAGCTTCTGGAAGCGGTGCAAGGCTATGCCAACGTAGAGGATATCGTGTGGTGTCAGGAGGAGCCGCTGAATCAGGGCGCCTGGTACTCCAGTCAGCACAATATGCGTGCAGTGGCCGATATGCTGAAAGACGGCCTCGGACGTGAGTTGAAATTTGCAGGACGTCCTGCCTCTGCTGCACCAGCAGCTGGCTATATGTCCGTCCATACTGAACAGCAGCGCCAGCTGGTGGAAGACGCTTTCAATTTATAAGCGGCCACTGGATTTAGAGAACATATAAGGGAAACGACATGGCTACTGAGATCAAAGCGCCAACCTTTCCGGAATCCGTTGCCGAAGGCACAGTGGCGGCGTGGCATAAAAAGCCGGGTGACAGCGTTGAGCGTGACGAGCTGATTGTTGAAATTGAAACCGACAAAGTGGTGCTGGAAGTCGTCGCACCGGAAGCGGGTACCCTGACCGACGTGATGGTCGAAGAGGGCGATACCGTCGAGTCTGAGCAGGTGCTGGGTAAAATCGGCGAAGGCAGTGCGGCGGGCAGCAAAGAAGAGAAATCTTCTGGCGATGACAGTGCTGAAAAAACCGAAGAGAAGCCTGACGCAAAGGCGTCTGAAGAGAAGCAAGAAAAGCCTGCCAGTGACGGTAACGGTAACGGTGGCGGCAAGCAGCACGACGTGAAAGCGCCCAGCTTCCCTGAGTCAATCCAGGAAGGCACCGTGGCCACTTGGCACAAAAAAGTCGGCGAAGCGGTCAAGCGTGATGACGTGCTGGCCGACATCGAAACCGACAAAGTGGTGCTGGAAGTGGTTGCACCGGCCGATGGCGCCCTGGCTGAAATCAAAGCCGAAGAGGGTAGCCAGGTAGAATCCGAAGCGCTACTGGCAACCTTTGTTGAAGGTGGTGGCAGCGATCAGACAAGCGACACTTCATCAGCTCCCGCATCCAACAGCGATGCCGGTGACGATGGCGCCGATGAAAAAGTGGGCGATAAAATTCTTGCCCCGGCAGCACGCAAAATGGTCGCTGAGCACGATCTGGACGTTTCCAAGATTGAGGGCACCGGCAAAGGTGGCCGCATCTTGAAAGAAGACGTTCAGAAAGCGGTCAAAGACGGTTCCGCCAAGAAAGCAGCCAAATCGGCTGCACCGGCGAAATCGGCTGCAGCCCCGGCGGCCGAAGGCGAGCGCATCGAGAAGCGCGTACCGATGAGCCGTCTGCGTCAAACCATCGCCAAGCGTCTGGTTCAGGCGCAGCAAACAGCAGCGATGCTGACCACGTACAACGAAGTGGACATGACCGAAATCATGGCCCTGCGTGCTCAATACAAAGAAACGTTTTTAAAAGCGCACGATATCAAGCTGGGCTTTATGGGCTTCTTTGTAAAAGCAGCTTCTGAAGGGCTCAAGCGCTTCCCGGACGTCAACGCCTCTATCGACGGTACCGACATCGTTTATCACGGCTACCAGGATATCGGTGTTGCTGTCTCCACTGACCGTGGCTTGGTCGTGCCGGTACTGCGTGACACGGACAGCATGAAAATTGCTGACGTCGAACGCAAAATTGTCGATTTCGGCAAGCGTGGTCGTGACGGTAAGCTGGGCATGGACGACATGATTGGTGGTACCTTCACCATCACCAATGGCGGTACCTTTGGTTCTTTGATGTCGACACCGATTATCAATCCGCCGCAAACCGCCATTCTGGGCATGCACAAAATCCAGGATCGTCCGATGGCAGTCAACGGCAAGGTCGAGATTCGCCCGATGATGTATCTGGCGCTCTCCTATGACCACCGTATGATCGACGGCAAAGACGCCGTCCAATTCTTGGTTACCTTGAAAGAATTGCTGGAAGACCCGGCACGTTTACTGCTGGATGTCTAAAGTATAAGCGTCATCTTTATTGAGTACGCTACTGCTTAACCAGGATTTAACTGCACTCGCACACAGCCTCCCGCCCGGTTTACGTTAAAATGGGGGGAGGCCAGCAAGCTAAAGGAGCCAACATGGCTGATAAGTTTGATGTGATCGTTATTGGTGCCGGCCCTGGCGGTTATGTCGCCGCCATCCGTGCTGCACAGATGGGCTTGAAAGCAGCCTGTGTTGAAAAATGGATTGGTAAAGAAGGCAATGTTGTTCACGGTGGTACCTGCTTGAATGTAGGTTGTATCCCGTCTAAAGCACTGCTTGAAGCGTCACACAAGTTCGTCGAAGCCAAGCACGACTTCGATGACATGGGTATTCAGGCCGGCGACGTCTCCATGGACGTTACCAAAATGATGGCACGCAAGGACAAGATCGTTAAGAACTTGACCGGCGGCATCTCAGGCTTGTTCAAGGCCAACGGCGTTACCGCTATCGAAGGTACCGGTAAAGTGGTGTCTGGCAAGCAGGTCGAAGTTACCGACCAGGACGGCAATGCCACCACCTATGATGCCGACAACATTGTTATCGCTGCGGGCTCTGTGCCGGTGGAAATCCCACCGACCCCGTTAACCGAAGGCTTGGTCGTTGACTCTACCGGCGCGCTTGAATTCACCGAAACGCCGAAGCGTTTGGGTGTGATTGGTGCTGGCATTATCGGTCTTGAGCTAGGCAGTGTATGGAATCGCTTGGGTTCTGAAGTGACCGTGCTGGAAGCCATGGATTCCTTCCTGCCGATGGTCGACGCCACCGTTGCTAAAGAGACACAAAAGCTGCTTAAGAAGCAGGGTCTCGATATCAAGCTAGGCGCGCGCGTTACCGGCTCGGAAACTAACGGTGAAGAAGTCATTGTTAAGTACACCGATGCCAACGGTGAGCAGGAGATGACCTTCGACAAACTTATCGTTTGTGTCGGTCGTCGCCCGTACACCAAAGGCGTGATTGCCGACGGCGTTAGCATTGAGCTGGACGAGCGTGGCTTCATCTTTGTCGATGATCAGTGCCGTACCAACGTGCCGGGCGTTTACGCCATTGGTGACTGTGTACGCGGCCCGATGCTGGCGCACAAAGCGTCTGAAGAAGGCATCATGGTGGCTGATATCATCGCTGGCCATAAGGCCGAGATGAACTACGATACTATTCCTAGCGTCATCTATACCTATCCGGAAGTGGCGTGGGTCGGTATGACCGAGCAAGACGCCAAAGCGAAAGGTATCGAAGTCAAAACCGGCACCTTCCCGTTCGCGGCAAGTGGCCGCGCGATGGCTAACAACGCCACCGAAGGTAGTGCCAAAATTATCGCCGATGCGGAAACTGATCGTATTCTCGGCATGCACATCGTAGGCCAACACGCTGGCGAGATGATCGCCCAGGGTGTGATCGCCATGGAGTTCGGCTCTAGCGCCGAAGACTTGGCCTTGACCTGCTACGCGCACCCGACCATGTCGGAAGCTGTTCATGAAGCAGCGCTTGCGGTGGAAGGCCACGCGATTCATATGGCCAACCGTAAGAAGCGTAAGTAATTCAGTCAGCAACAACGAAGCGCCACCTATGGGTGGCGCAACACTTTCGGCTTTGTAGTAATACACAAAGATCGAAAGAACGGGGATGACCAGTTCTTTTAAGACCGTTCTTGTAAGACTGCTCTTAAAAGAAAACTGATCATCGTTCGAGTCACATGCAACCAATGGCATGAATCGATGAATCTTCACGAGTATCAAGGTAAACAGCTGTTTGCCGACTATGGTTTACCAGTGTCTAAAGGCTTTGCCGTCGACACGCCCGAAGCAGCGGAAGAGGCTTGCAAAAAAATCGGTGGTGACATGTGGGTTGTTAAAGCCCAGGTGCACGCCGGTGGCCGTGGTAAAGCGGGTGGCGTTAAGCTGATTAAAGATCCGGCTGAAGCCAAAGCGTTTGCAGAAAAGTGGTTAGGCAAAAACTTGGTCACTTTCCAGACTGACGAAAAAGGTCAGCCGGTTGCCAAGATTTTGGTTGAAACGTGCACTGACATCGCCGATGAGCTGTACCTCGGTGCTGTGGTCGACCGTACTACCCGTCGTGTGGTCTTCATGGCCTCTACCGAAGGTGGTGTAGAGATCGAGACGGTTGCAGAAGAGACGCCGGAAAAGATTCTCAAAGCTGAAATCGATCCGCTGGTCGGCGCACAGCCGTACCAAGCGCGTGAACTGGCCTTTGCGCTGGGCCTGAAAGGCGACCAGATCAAGCAGTTCACCAAGATTTTCCTAGGTCTGTCTCAGTTGTTCCACGACAAAGACCTAGCCTTGCTGGAAATCAATCCGCTGGTCGTCACTGAAGAAGGCAATCTGCACTGCCTCGACGCCAAGCTGGGTCTGGATAGCAACGCGCTATACCGTCACCCTGACCTGCAGGCGATGCGCGATCCTTCGCAAGAAGACCAGCGTGAAGCCGATGCGGCGAAGTGGGAACTCAACTATGTCGCGCTCGATGGCAACATCGGCTGCATGGTGAACGGCGCTGGCTTGGCCATGGGTACCATGGACATCGTCAACCTGAGCGGTGGCAAGCCTGCTAACTTCTTGGACGTCGGCGGCGGCGCCACCAAGGAGCGCGTGGCTGAAGCGTTCAAAATCATCCTCTCTGACGACAATGTTAAAGCCGTATTGGTTAACATTTTCGGCGGTATCGTACGTTGCGACATGATTGCTGAAGGCATTATCGGTGCCGTTGAGCAAGTAGGCGTCAACGTACCGGTTGTCGTACGTCTGGAAGGTAACAACGCCGAGCTGGGTGCTGAAAAACTAGCGTCTAGCGGTCTGAATATTATCGCGGCTACCAGTCTGACCGACGCGGCTCAGCAGGTCGTTAAAGCGGCGGAGGGCAAGTAATGAGCATCCTGATCGATAAGAACACCAAGGTCATCTGCCAGGGCTTCACCGGTGGCCAAGGCACGTTCCACTCCGAGCAGGCGATTGCCTACGGTACGCAAATGGTCGGTGGTGTTACGCCGGGTAAAGGCGGCCAGGAGCACCTCGGTCTGCCCGTTTTCAACACCGTGAAAGAAGCGGTAGAGAAAACCGGTGCGGACGCCAGCGTTATCTACGTACCGGCGCCGTTCTGTAAAGACTCAATCCTTGAAGCGGCGTTTGCTGGCATCAAGCTGATTGTGTGCATCACCGAAGGCATCGCTACGCTAGACATGCTCGAAGCTAAAGTGAAGTGTGACGAGCTGGGCGTACGCCTGATCGGCCCGAACTGCCCGGGTGTTATCACACCGGGTGAATGCAAAATCGGCATCATGCCGGGTCACATTCACCAGCCGGGCCGCGTCGGTATCGTATCGCGCTCAGGTACCTTGACCTATGAAGCCGTTAAGCAGACGACTGATCACGGTTTTGGCCAGTCTACCTGTGTCGGCATCGGCGGTGACCCGATTCCGGGCTCTAACTTCATCGACATCCTTGAGATGTTCGAGAAGGACCCGAAAACCGAAGCGATCGTCATGATCGGTGAAATCGGTGGTACGGCGGAAGAAGAAGCAGCGGCTTACATCAAAGCCAATGTTTCCAAGCCAGTGGTTTCCTACATTGCCGGTGTGACTGCACCTCCTGGCAAGCGTATGGGCCACGCGGGCGCGATCATCTCCGGCGGTAAAGGCACCGCTGACGAGAAGTTTGCTGCCCTGGAAGACGCCGGTGTTAAAACCGTACGTTCTTTGGCTGAAATCGGCGATGCGCTGAAAGAAGTCACTGGCTGGTAAGCTATTGACGTTTAGCTGCACGCTATAAGGGCGCCCCTCGGGGCGCCCTTATTCATTTCTAAACGGTCATCCTTAACGGTTATTGTGTCCGTGAGCGATGCGGCAGTCGGTAGCTATATAGCAAAAACAGCGGTGCGCCTGCCGTCAGGTAAAGGTGGTAGCTGACTAACCGCCAAACCAGCACTGCTGCGGCAGCCTGTTCACGGCCCATTAAAGGCAATAACAAGCTGCCCACACCCACCTCAGCAGCCCCCGCACCGCCGGGTAAAAAGCTAAACTGGCTAGCCGCCATCGCCAGCATTTGGGTTAAAAATGTCCACATCCAGTCTGCGTGCCCGCCTACCCCCAGCACTGCTAAATAGAGCAAGCTATAGCGCATTAGCCAATGCGTAGCGGTCAGTAGCAGCATCATGAATAGCGTCGAACGCGGCAGCTTAAGTGTCACTCTTAACGCATGTCGGCAGCGTAATAAGCGCCGCGCGAGCCAGCGGCGCCGATAGCGGCTCGGCCATGCCGTTTTTACACTGGGTGACCGCAATAGGCTTGGCAAATAGTGCATTACCACACTGACCAGTGCTGCCATAAAGGCTAAACCAACCAGGGCCCATTGCACTAATGATTGATGAGGCCACTGGGTATCGCTGACCAGTGAAAAGAGCACCAGGCCACTCAGCATGGTCAGGAAAAAAAGTAAGTCGCAGCCTTGATCGACCAGAAACACGGCTGCTCCTTTCGCTGGCGGGAAACCGCGCTGGGCAAGCAATAACAGTAGGGTGGCCGCGCCGCCACTCCCGCCTGGGGTGGCACACAGTGCAAACTTGGACGCCAACTCAATGCCCAGGGCGCCGCGCTGGCCGAGCCTGCCGGCACGGCCGTTCAGCATCAAACGTAGCCTTGCGGCATTAAGGTTCCAACACAGGAAGGCCATTACCAGCATCAACAGTAACAACCCGAGCGGGAAGTGTTTGACGCGCTGCAGTGCCTCATCGCCACCCAGCCATGCGGTGAGCACCAGTGGCGCAATAAGCGCCAGGGCAATCATCAGTCCATGCACTGGCCGCCACTTTAACAACTGCCGCTGATTAGCGATGTTGGGGGAGAGCATAGGGTTGGCTGCCATGACAAAGAGATTGATAGTGCTCAAGCAGTGAGTGCATGACGCTATCCCAATTGAAATGGCGCTCCACGTAACGACGTGCGTAGTGCCCACTGGCGGCGACATCGTTACTGAATAGCGCTCTACACGCGTCAGCCATGGCCACGGGGTCCAGGGGCTTGCATAAAATGCCAGCGCCCAGCGGCACGTTTTCTGCCAGCGCCCCAGCGCGAGCGGCGACCACTGGGATTCCGCTCGCCATGGCTTCTTGGGCAATTAAACCAAAGGTTTCCCGGGTGCCGGCATGCAGCAAGGCATCGCTACTGGCCAGTGCTTTAGCTACCTCATGGACACCACAGCAGCGATCCACAACAGTGACATTGCTGGGTACGTGATGGGGCATGCCCGGGCCCATCAGCAGCAAGTGATAATCGCTGCCTAGCTTGCGCATCGTTGCAAGCAGTACATCAATATTCTTCTCGCGTGAGTTGCGGCCCACAAAGGTCAGTAACTTTTTATCGCTGGGGATGCCCATTGTCTGGCGAAAAGCAGGATCACGCTGCTGAGGGTGAAATTGCGTTAAATCAACACCAAGGGGTTGAACACGCACATTCTCGACGCCCCAGCCGCGCAACCGATTGGCCATCGCGTTACAGGGCGCGAGTACACTATCAAACTGGCGATAGAGTTCCGCCACATAGCGGGCTAAGCGCTTCTCAACGTAGTGACCAAAGCGATCGCCCATCAAGCGCGGGAGATCGGAGTGATAAAAACCTACCACCGGCACGCCGAGCCGCTGACCTGCTGCGAGTGCGGCCCAAGCGGTTACGTACGGGTCACCAGCTTCAATAAGATCAGGCTTTAAATCAATCAGAGCATCGCGCCATGGTGCCCCTCGCAGCGGAAAACGGTAGCCCTGACCCAACGGTAGATGTAACGCCGGTAAGGTGTGGTGGTCGCCCAAGCTATCGCGTTCCGCTCCCGGCACCAGCAGGCTGGTACGCAGCTGTGGAAGGCGTGAAAAAACGCGGTGCTTGGCCTGTAGATAGGTTCGCACACCGCCGCTGGCGGGCGCGTGGAACATCGTCACATCGGCAATGTGCAAGCTGATCTCCAACCATAAAGACTGTCATCGTTTCACCATAAAGGAGAAATAAGTCAGTTCAGCGACAGTTGAGCCGAGCCTTTTATTTTTGCTTATTTGTTGACTCTTGGCCGAGCTGGATTAATATAACATCCATATGGATGGTATATGGATTCTGTTCAGATGTTTGATAAGCGTTGGCAGATATTTTAATGAGCGTTGAAAGATGTTTTAAACCGCATCAAAAGGTGCCCGGTTACTAAGCGCAGCGAGGAAAGACACATGAGCGTGCATGAAATGCGCCGTAAGGGCGGTGATTCCAGCGAGAAGATCACCATTAATCTCGGGGTGGTCGACCTGGGGCAGATCGATCTGCTGGTTCAGGAAGGGTTCTATTCCAATCGAACCGATCTGATCCGCACTGCTATTCGTAACCAGTTGTCGACCCATGCCGAGGTCGTTAAAGAAACCGTTACCCGCAAGGCGTTTGTACTGGGGCTAGAACACTATAGCCGTACGGACTTGGAAGCTCTCAAGTCGGCGGGCGAGATGCTGCAGATACAAGTCTTGGGCATGGCCAGCATTGCCGATGACGTCACACCGGAGCTTGCTCGTGACACCATTGAATCGGTAGTGGTGCTGGGTGCGCTGCACGCTAGTAAAGCGGTTAAGGCTGCTCTGGCCGATCGCATCCACTGACTTAAACATTACTGAATTACTTAATAGGGACATTGACCATGATCGACGCGACTATGTCGAAGCGAATGGAAGAAGCAACGCGACTCACCCGCGCGGGCAGATTACAAGAAGCCATGGCCTTGCTTCAGGGCGGCATGCCTGAAGTAAGGCATGAGGAAGCACCGGATACTGCTTACCGAGGTGGCCAAACTTTCGATGGAACTTGTCAGGTCATCGATGAAGAAGAACCGATAATAAAGCCAGCGTCAGAGGCATCAGCTTCTCAGCCTGGCCATGCTCGTCAAACGAGCACGGGTACCTTCACTCTCGGACATTTTTCTAACCATGCCGGCGCGCGTGACTACAAGCTGTATATTCCCAGCGGTTATCACGGGCAGGCGCTACCGCTGGTGGTCATGCTGCACGGCTGTACGCAGAATCCCGATGACTTTGCCGCCGGAACCAATATGAACCGGCTGGCCGAAGAGCAGCTGTGTTGCGTGCTCTATCCAGCCCAACCGATGTCCGCCAACCACTCTAAATGCTGGAACTGGTTCAAAGCCGAAGACCAGCAGCGCGAGGGCGGTGAACCGGCGATTCTTGCCGGTATGACTCGCCATATCATTGAGAGCCATGAGCTAGATGCCTCCCGAGTCTATGTAGCAGGGCTATCGGCAGGTGCGGCCATGGCGACCACGTTGGCGATGACTTATCCAGATCTGTTTGCGGCAGTGGGCATACACTCTGGGCTACCACATGGCGTGGCGCAGAGCCTTCCCGATGCGTTGGGTGCCATGCAGGGTGGCACAGGGCCTCTTGGCGGAGGTAAAGCAAAAGGCGCTAGTTGGGCATCCGACGTGCCAGCGATTATCTTTCATGGCGACCGCGACACCACCGTGCACCCCAGCAATGCGGAACGTGTGGCTGCCCAGTACCGCACATCGCGCCAAGCAGGGGCGACGGTAGAGAAAGGGAAAGTAGCCAATGGCCACGGCTACACTTGTACCACTCACCGGGATGCTTCGGGTAAGCCAAGCTTAGAGCAGTGGTGCATTCACGGAGCGGGCCACGCTTGGTCAGGCGGCAGTACCCAAGGAAGCTATACCGACCCTCAAGGACCTGACGCTACCCGGGAAATGCTGCGGTTCTTCTGTCAGCATCGACAAGTAGTGTCATAGAACTGGCTGATATCCGCTCAGGTTATGTCTAGTCTGTCAGAAAGTTAGCGCAGTGAGATGCGCAGGGATAGGAGATACTCTTTGATTATGTGTAAAAGTTGACAATAGTTTGCAAAGGTTGAGTTACAGTTTTCATTCTTGTTACCTAAAATCTTAGCTCTCTTACTTATTAGGATGTGGCTATGCTTTCAAGGTTCAAGATCGGTACACGGCTCGCGCTGGCTTTTGGCTTGGTCTCGCTATTTCTCCTGGGGACCTTAATAGCAGGGGTGATGGGAATCACCGTTACTAAAAATACCGCCCAGAGAACCTTGGACACGGATGTAGCGTTAGCGAGCAACGCAGCGGAAATCCAGCGCCTTTCGCTGCAAGCGCGACGCTTTGAAAAGGATATCTTTATCAATATCGATAGTCCTGAGCGGGTCGCGGACTATCAGCAACGTTGGGTTACCACTATCGAGGAAATTCAGACGACCTTTGAGGCGGGAGGAGAGCTTTCCGAACAAAATAGTCTGGCGTCTTTGTACCAACAAGCCCAAGAAGTTCTTCGAGGCTACGTTGATGGCTTCATGACGGTTTACCGTCAGATTGAGCGTGGCAGTATCACCGATACTTCCCAGGCCAACCTGGCGCTTGGTGAATATAAAGAAAGTATCTATCGGCTGGCAGAATTGGCGGACGAAATCAGTCTAGTGGCGGATGCGGGTGTTAAAACCGCCAATGAGACGATAAACGCAGAGTATAGAGCGACCCTTTGGCAGCTTTGTATCTTTGCTGGGGTGGCGTTGGTAATGGCTGTGGCGTTGGCTACTGCCATTACGCGCAGTATCGTACTGCCGTTACGCAGAGCTGTTGAGGTCGCCCAGCGTGTAGCGGAAGGTGATTTACGCCTCGATATTGTATTCACCGGACGTGATGAAACCGCGCAGCTATTAAGCTCTATGGCGCATATGAGCCAAGAGCTTACGACGCTGGTCGCCTCATTACGTGATTCAAGCGAAAATGTCTTGAACGGGGCTAATGAGATTGCCCAAGGGGGGCAGGAGCTCGCCGCTCGTACTGAGCAGCAAGCGGCTGCCTTGCAGGAAACGGCTTCCAGCATGGAGGAGATGACGGCTACGGTCCGCCAGAACAGTGACTCAACCAAAGAGGCCGATACGCTGGCCCATAATGCGTCACAGCAGATGCACAGTGGCGGTGAAGAGGTGTCGCGAAGCGTGGATTTGATGCGTGAAGTAACCGCGGCCTCACTCAGTATGAACAAGATTGTTGAAGCCATCGATGCGATCGCCTTTCAGACCAATATTCTGGCCCTGAACGCCTCCGTGGAAGCGGCGCGTGCGGGTGAGAAGGGCCGTGGGTTTGCGGTGGTGGCAACTGAAGTACGTTCGCTGGCAAGCCGCAGTGCCACGTCAGCTAACGAGATTCGCAACATGCTGGATGATACGCGTAGCAAAATAAAGCTGTGTTCTGATCAAGCGGAGCGAGGGGCAACCACGATCGGCGAAACGGAAACGATGATCCAGCGCCTCGCCCTGCTGATGGCCGAAGTGTCTTCAGCTACTCGCGAGCAAAGCAGTGGCATCGAGCAGATTAATACCGCGATTACTGAAATGGACTCAACGACGCAGCAGAATAGTGCGTTGGTTCAACAGTCGACGACGGCTGCATTTTCCCTCGAGGAGCAGGCTGGGCGTCTTCGCGAGCTGGTGGCGGCATTTCAAATTGATGACGCGAAACTAAACCAGCTATCGGCACACAAGCCCGCCATGGCCTTACCTTCGAGAACCGTACAGGCGGCGTTTTAATCAGCGACTGACAGATACAACAACGGCGCCTCCAGGGCGCCGTTGTTGTTTATCGGCCAGCGTTATTTATGCCGCCGGCTGATTCAGTTTACCAGCAGGCTTCACTCAACCGGCTTTGCCACCAGCGAGCGAGTCTCTTCGCGTGCTTCGGTCAATGCGACACGAAGCGAATCGCCCAGCTTGTAACGCTCTACGTCTTCGATCTGGATACGCCCTTCTTTGTCGTCAATCACGACCTTGCTACGATCGCTGTGCATCAACGGGGCAGGTACAAAGGCCGTCGCGCCATTTTCCACTAACCGCACACGCATACCACCACGATTGATAGCCATAATTTCGGCCTCAAACGTGTCTTGGTTTTGTGCCGCAGGCGTTAGGTAGCGCACGTAGAGCCAGTCTTTCACGTCACGCTCGGCCATGCGGTTCAGGCGGCGACGCTCCGTCAGTTGCTCGGTGAGCTGCTGGGTGGCTTCGGCGGGCGCCTGTTCGCCTTTCAGCACGCGCTTGATCAGGCGGTGGTTAACCATATCGCCATACTTACGAATCGGTGAAGTCCAAGTCGCGTAGGCGGCCAGGCCCAAGCCAAAGTGCGGGCCGGGCTGGGCGGACATCATGGTAAAGCCCTGGAAGCGGCGCAGGCGCGCATCCAGCCAGGCGTCGTCGCGGCTTTCCAGTGCACGCTTCAGCTCGGTGTAGCGGGCAAGCTCGGTCAGCGCTTCGCGTTCGACCACGATCTCTTGACCTGCCAGGAATTCCTGGGCAGCTTCGGCTTTCTCTGGCTCGAACGCGCGGTGCACGTTAAAGATACCGTGACCGATGTGTTGAGCCAGGAAGTCCGCGCAGCAGGCGTTAGCCACAATCATCGACTCTTCGATCATGCGGTTGGCAATGCGGCGCTCTTCGGTGCGCACGGCCAATACGTTGCCAGCAGGATCAAGATCAAATACATAGTCGGGGCGGTCTTTAAACACCAGCGCGTGTTCGTTGCGCCAAGCGGTACGCGCTTCGGTCAAATCACGCAGCGCAGTCAACTGCTCGGCAATATCATCCGCCGGGGCCCATTCACCTTGGCCTTCGATCCAATCGGAGACGTTATCGTAAACGAGCTTGGCGTGAGACTTAACGTTCGCCGCAAAAAAGCGATACTCGCCAAGGCTGCCGTCGGCATTGATATCCAGCGTACACGCTAGTGCGGGGCGCTCTTTATCTTCCCACAGCGAGCAGAGATCATCTGCCAACTGCTCCGGCAGCATGGTGACGTTCTGGCCGGGCAGGTAAACGGTAAAGGCGCGAGTGCGGGCTTCTAAATCTGCTGCATGGCCCTCTGCCACATAAGCGGTGGGGTCGGCAATTGCGACACTCAACTGCCAGCCGCCTTCAGCGCGAGGTGCGATGTGCAGCGCGTCATCCATATCGCGGGTCTTCTCACCGTCGATAGTGAAGAAGGGTGTGGCGGTTAAGTCTTCACGAGTCAGGCCTTCATCCAGCAGCGGCCAATCGGTACCTGCATCGGGGCACTCTTGCTCCAGCGCATGGCGGGCAAGTGTGACGCGCCACGGCACTGCCGGGTCATCGCTTTTGGCGACCAGTTCATCAATCTGGGCAAAGAAGGCGCGGTCATCGGCTTTCAGCGGATGACGCACCAAGCGTGCAACGACCCAATCGCCGTCAGCAATGCTCTCTTCATCAAGATTGTTCTTAATTCTCGCCTTGATAACGTTTTTAATCGACGGATGGTCCGGCACCACGGCCAGACGACCTTCGCGCTTCTGAACGCGGGAAACAAATCGATCCAGCCCAGCTTCAATCAGCTTTTCAGGCTCAACCGATTTTTTGTCACCGTTTTCGTGTATAACCGCTTCCACACGGTCACCGTGCAGCACTTGCTTCATGGCGGGCGGCGGCACGAAATAGGATTCACCGTCGTCGGTTTCGAGAAAACCGAAACCTTTGTCGGTGGCTTTGATCACCCCTTCAGCACGGGGGGTGGTTTGACGAATCTGTTGCTTGAGCTGGGCAAGCATGGCGTTATTCTGAAGCATGAGCTCAATCAGTTGGCGAGAGTTAGGGTGCCACTATACGGATTCCCGCTTGCCACGCCAATTGCCGCTATAGGAAGTTGACGCTGGTGACGGCGCGTCAAAGGCTTACATGCGCTCGAAAGAATCGGTTAAGCTAAATACCCATGCCGATGGAGCGCACTATGACACCCCGCCTGATTGTTTCTGACTTGGATGGCACGTTGCTGGGCAGCGACCATCGATTACACGCAGACACTATTGAGGTACTGAGAACGCTGGTGAACCACGGGCATCAGTTAGTGCTCGCCTCGGGTCGCCACTATGCTGACATGCGTGTGTTCAGGGATCAGCTCGACGTGCCCGCTCATCTGATCAGCAGTAATGGTGCCTATACCCACGACCCTGACGATCAGTTGTTGGATGCCAACCATGTAGACCCCCAGCAGGCAGCGGCCTTGATTCAACTGCCACGTCCAGACAGTGTGCGTTTGAGTCTGTATCTGGATGACGCTTGGTACATTGATGCCGAGTCGCCGAGCCACCTGGAAATGCACGCCGCCACAGGCTTTGTCTATCAGGTGGTGCCTCCCGAGAAGATGCCTACCGAGGGTATTGGCAAGATTCTTTACGGCGGGCATCCTGATGCGCTTTTCAAGATCGAGACTGCGATCCGGGAGAGCAGTGACGGCTCGCTGCACGTAACCTACTCAACCAGCGATTCGCTGGAAATTATGGCGGGGGGTGTTAACAAGGGAGTGGCGCTGTCGGCCCTGCTCAAACGTATTGCGATTGCGCCTGAACATTGTTTGGCTTTTGGCGATAATCTCAACGATGTCGAGATGTTGAGCCTAGTGGGCGAGCCGCACTTTATGCTGAACTCGCATCCAGAGATGGCCGGGCATCTGAGTGCCGCGCGCCAGATAGGCCATCACGGCGAAGCGGCCGTGGCTGTGTTGTTGCGCGAGCGGTTTGGGCTTTAAGCGCTGTAGTTCACGCTGCTAATGCAACCTTGGTCGTAGCGGTATTGCTACTATTTAGCGCCTCCACCATCATCAAAGCCCAATAACGACAATAGTGTAGGGCTAAACCTGCTGCGATGACGACAACCCCCGCTACTTTAATCGTGGTCGATGATGACCCGGAAATTTGTGAACTGCTCGCCGACTACCTGGGGCGCCACGGTTACCGGGTATTTACGGCGGACGGTGCCCAAGCGCTGCATTTGCTGCGCGCTGAACACACCCCTGATCTGTTGATTGTCGATTTAATGCTGCCCGGGGACGACGGCTTTACCATCTGCCGCGATGTCCGAAAGCACAGCGATGTGCCGATCATTATGCTCACCGCCAGCGCCGATGAGACCGACCGTATTCTCGGTTTGGAACTGGGTGCCGATGACTACCTGGGCAAGCCGTTTAACCCTCGTGAATTACTGGCGCGCATCAAAGCGGTACTGCGCCGTACTCGCAGTGCGCCGCCTGCACTGCCCGCCGGGCAGGCGCGCTGGGTCAGTTTTGGTAATTGGCAGCTCGACCGCATGACCCGGGAGCTGATTGACCTTCAGGGCGAGCGCGCCGCGCTTTCAGGGGCTGATTTTCAGCTATTGCAGGTGTTTTTAGAGCACCCGGCGAAGGTACTCACTCGGGATGATCTCTACGCGCTTACCCGAGGACGCGATGCACCGCCGCTTGATCGCTCCATTGATGTTCATGTTTGTCGTCTGCGCCAACGGTTGGGTGAAGACGCTCAGCACTCGCAGCTAATTCGAACGGTGCGTGGCGCGGGTTACGTGTTAACCGCTCAGGTCGATGCATTAACGTGAGCCGGACGGTGTGGGCTGAGACCAGACGACGCTTATCCAGGCGAGTGGCCCGCTGGCTGCCGGCTTCGCTGCGCGGACGCTTCGTGATTATCATGATCGCTGGTGTGCTGGTTGCCCAAGGGGCAAGCTATGCTATTTGGACGTCCCAAGTACGTTCCAGTCACTTGGCTCAATTAGATGAGCTCTCCACCAATATGGCGTTTAGCATCGCCTCCACCATGAAGTTTTTCCGTTCATTGCCCGTTGACTACCGCCATATCGTATTGGATCAACTGCGTAATATGGGCGGTACGCGCTTTTTTGTTAGCGTCAACGAACGCAGGCTCACCATCGACGATATCGGCTCGGGTCCGGAAAAAGAGGTGGTGGTGAATAATGTGCGCTCGGTGCTCACTCAGCAGCTCAATATCGATGATGTAATTGTTGAGTTTTCTCGCCCTGAAAACCTCAGGGTACTCAATAATGAAGTACTGCTCTACGACTTGCCACCGCGCTGGGGACAGCACAGCTTACTGATGGAGCCGCTCTCTCCGCCGATTTTAGTCGTTCAGTTAGAGCTTGCTCCGGACACTTGGCTTTACGTTGCGACGCTGCTAGGTGTGCCGGATATTTTTAGCGGCTATCGCTGGCTCTCTGAGGAGCGTTTGCTGGTAGGGCTGCTGGTGCTCCTTAGCGTGCTGGCGCTCTCGCTATGGGGCATTACCAGTGTAACAAGGCCGTTGGCGCGGCTTTCCCGAGCGGCGAATCAGTTGGGCGACGACCTGGATATGCCGCCGCTGAAAGAGAGCGGCCCCAAGGAGGTCGCCGCCACGGTGATTGCGTTTAATCGAATGCAGCGGCGCATTCGTGAGCAAATCGAAGAGCGTGAGCGGCTTTTTTCGGCTATTTCCCATGACTTAAAAACGCCCTTAACCCGTATGCGCCTGCGCGCCGAGATGCTTGATGATGCCCACCAGCGCGAGCGCTTTTGCGCTTCTTTGGATGAGCTGGACAGCCTGGTCAAGGGCGCCTTGGCCTCAGTGAAGGGATTGGATCTGCACGAGGAGCCAGCGCCCGTCGACCTGGTAGCGCTGCTTGAAGAGCTGGTTGAAGAACTTAGCCTGCAGGGCGGACGAGTAACTATTGAGAAAACCCGTCATCCAGTTGCACCGTTGATCGCTAAACCGTTGGCACTTAAGCGCTGTCTGGCCAACCTGCTTGAGAACGCAGTTTTCTATGGCAAGCAGGCCGAAGTGCAGCTAATTGACCAGGACAACGTGATCACCCTACGTATTCGCGATCATGGCTTTGGAATTCCCAATGAACAGCTAGGGCGAGTGTTTTCGCCCTTTGTCCGCCTCGAGCCGTCGCGCAGCCGACATACCGGCGGCAGTGGGCTGGGGCTGGGCATTGCTCGGCATATTGCACGTGCCCACGGCGGCGATATTCAGCTCTCCAACCATCCTAAAGGTGGGTTGGTTGTCTCCCTAAGCCTGCCACACCGAGAACAGGGCAATACTTTGCAGCATTAGGAAACATGGCTTGGCTGCAGATATCGGTTAGGTTAGAAGTTTATCGCTTCCAAGGATTAGCATATGGATTTCTACGATATCGACTCACTCCAAGCTCACATCAGCAAAACGATGGCGTTCTATCACCCTCGGGCCATCGATTCCAAGGGTGGCTTCTTTCATTATCTGCGTGACGATGGCGAGATCTATAACCGAAGCCACCGCCATCTGGTTTCCAGCGCTCGCTATGTCTTTACCTATGCCCGCTATGCCGAGCACTTCAATCGTCCTGAGTATCTAGACTGGGCGCGACATGGCCTAACATTTATCGAACGCTTCCATTTCCAGCCCGACTATCATGGCTACGCTTGGACGCTTGACGGAAAGAGCGTCGAGGACGACACCAACCACTGCTATGGCTTGGCGTTTGTGCTACTGGCCTATGCGACGGCACTTAAGGCTGGCATAGAAGAGGCGCGTGAAGGCCTGTATCGCGTGTACGAACTCCAGACGAGCCGCTTCTGGGAAGCGCAGTGGCAGCGCTATGCTGACGAGGCGGATCGAGACTGGCAGGTGTCGGCCTATCGTGGCCAGAATGCCAATATGCATAGTTGCGAAGCGCTAATTGCCGCTTACGATGCGACGGGCGACCAAGTATTTTTTGAGCGTGCGCTACAGCTTGCTAGAGCCTTTTGCCTAGATTCCGTGCAGCACGACGCAGCAAGTGCCAATAAGCCCGAGCAGGGAGGCTGGATCTGGGAGCATTATGATCGACAGTGGCGGCGAGACATGGATTATAACCGCGACAATCCTCGCCACCTATTCCGCCCCTGGGGCTATCAGGTGGGCCATCAGACCGAGTGGGCCAAACTGCTGTTGATGTTGGAGCGTCGAGCGCCAGATACTTGGCTACTGCCCACCGCCAGCCGACTCTTTCTTACCAGTGTAGAGGCCGGATGGGATCCCGAGCACGGTGGGTTGGTGTATGGCCTGGATCTAACAGGGAACATATTCGACGCGGATAAGTATTTCTGGGTTCAGGCCGAGAGCCTAGCCTGCGCAGCAATGCTCGGCCAGCGCACAGGTGAACCGAAATTCTGGCAGTGGTATGAGCGGCTATGGGTATTTAGCTGGTCGCATATGATCGATCACCACCACGGTGCCTGGTATCGCATTCTGACTCCGGATAATCGACGTTATTCCGATGAGAAGAGCCCAGCGGGGAAAGTTGACTACCATACCATGGGAGCTTGCTACGACGTCATCACGACCTTGCGGAATGTTTCAAGTCTGTAATAACCACGCAATATTATCCATTACTAGGTAACCCTGCGTTTGTAGTGAATGGGATATGGTTATCTCTGGTCGTCTCTTGTACGGCCGACAATATACTAACAACATCGGAGATACGCTCTATGCGTTCATTCATACCATTCCCTTCGTTTCATAAGACACTGCTCGGCCTGGCCGTTGTTACCGCTATGTCTGCAACTCAGGCACAGGCAGGTAAAGTTGAAGTGTTGCACTGGTGGACTTCCGGCGGTGAAGCTGAGGCCGTCGGCGTGTTGAAGGATCTCGTCGAGGCGGAAGGCCACACTTGGGAGGATTTTGCGGTGGCTGGCGGTGCAGGCGATAGCGCCATGACGGTACTCAAGTCACGCGCAATGTCGGGCAACCCGCCGTCGGCAGCGCAGATTAATGGACCATCCATCCAGGAGTGGGGCGAGCTGGGCCTGCTTGGTAATCTTGATGAAGTGGCTGAGCAAGGCGGCTGGGATGAATTGTTGCCGGATGTCGTTGCCGACATGATGAGTTACGAGGGTAATTACGTGGCAGTCCCGGCCAACGTGCACCGGGTCAACTGGTTATGGGCTAATCCTGAGGTGTTCGCCGATGCTGGTGTAGAGGTTCCCACCACTTGGGATGAGATGTTTGAAGTCGGTGAGCAGTTGCGTGAAGCGGGCTATGTTCCACTTGCTCATGGCGGTCAGCCCTGGCAGGACGCGACCATTTTCGAAAGCGTGGTGCTCAGCTTGGGAGGCAGTGACTTTTACCGTCAAGCATTCGTCGAACTCGATGCCGAGGCAATCCAGAGCGACACCATGATCGAGGCGCTCGAGACCTTCAAGCAGCTCCGTGAGCTGATGGATGATGGCATGTCAGGGCGTGACTGGAACATCGCTACGTCCATGGTCATCAATGGGGATGCGGCCATGCAATTGATGGGGGACTGGGCCAAGGGTGAGTTCACCGCGGCCGGAATGACCGCCGGGGAAGATTACCTCTGCGTAGCAGCACCAGGCACTGAAGATGCCTTTACGTTCAACATCGATAGCTTTGCGATGTTCCGAGTCACTGAGCCAGACGTCCAGGAAGCACAGCAAACACTCGCTCGCCTGATGCTTGAACCTGAGTTTCAGGAGACCTTCAATAAGGTGAAGGGGTCCATTCCTGCGCGGCCTGATCTGGACATGAGCGAGTTCGATAGCTGCGCCCAGCAGTCGCTCAGTGACTTCCAGCGTACCGCTGAAGAGGGTGGTCTAGTGCCCAGCTTGGCCCACAATATGGCAGTCCGTTCCGACATCCAGGGGGCTATCTTTGATGTCGTGACTAACTACTTCAACGACGAGGAGATGCCGGCGGAAGAAGCCGCTGAGCGTCTGGTCAACGCGGCTGAAGCAGCCTCGTTCTAACGTTTATTCGCAACGATTACAGGCGATGACAGGCGCCGCCGCGTCGGCGGCGCCACCGCTTTCTGGCGAGGACGTTTCTCCATGAAAAACACTGCAACTCCTCCGCGCGTTGGGCATGCCGCCCCGCGTGCGGCGACCTCGGGTGGGCTGCAGGCTTGGTTGCCGCGGCTTGTACTGGCCCCGTCGGTTGCCATTTCGCTGTTCTTTGTTTACGGCTTCATGCTGTGGACGTTCGTGCTCTCGTTAACCAACTCGCGCATGCTGCCCAGCTATGACTTTGTCGGCTTTGGTCAGTATGCCCGGTTGATGCAAAACGAACGCTGGTGGGTGGCATCTACCAACCTGATGATTTTTGGCACGCTGTTCGTGTTGATTTGTCTGGTGATCGGCGCGCTGTTGGCCATGCTGCTTGACCAGAAAATCCGTCAGGAAGGGGCACTGCGGACCATTTACCTCTATCCCATGGCGCTGTCGTTCATCGTTACCGGTGTGGTCTGGAAATGGTTACTTAACCCCAGCTTAGGCATTCAGGCGATGGTTCGCAGTTGGGGCTTTGAATCGTTTCGCTTTGATTGGTTGGTTGACTCGCAAATGGCGGTTTATACCCTGGTGATTGCAGCCGTATGGCAAGCCTCGGGGTTTGTCATGGCGCTGTTTCTAGCAGGGTTGCGGGGCATTGACGATAGTATTGTAAAAGCCGCCCAGTTGGACGGTGCCAGTTTGCCGCGTATTTATTGGCGCGTGGTGATGCCATGCCTACGGCCGGTAGTATTTAGCGCCGTGATGATCCTGGCGCATATCGCGATCAAAAGTTTTGATCTGGTCGTCGCGCTAACCGGCGGTGGGCCAGGCTATGCTACAGATCTCCCCGCTACCTTCATGTATGCATACGCCTTTAACCGCTCGCAAATTGGCCTGGGTTCTGCCAGTGCCATGTTAATGCTGGGCGGTGTATTGGCCATTCTGATTCCTTATCTCTACTCCGAATTAAGGAGCCGCCGGCATGGCTAATGTGATTCGTCGTCAAACGCTAGCTGCGCGCGTCAGTCGACTGGCGGTATACGGCGTGCTGATCCTCGCAGCCTTGTTCTATATTTTACCACTGGTTGTAATGCTGATGACCTCGGTGAAACCGCTGAGCGAAATCAGCGCTGGCACGCTGTTATCGCTACCACATAACCCGACCTTGGCGCCGTGGACAAAAGCCTGGGGTGAAGCCTGCACGGGAATGCGCTGCGATGGGGTAGGGGGTTACTTTTGGAACTCCTTTGCCATCGTCATTCCGGCTGTGCTGATCTCAACTACTATCGGTGCCCTGAACGGCTACGCGCTGACCAAGTGGCGCTTTAAAGGCTCTGAATTAGTTTTCGCACTGATGCTGTTTGGCTGTTTTATTCCTTTCCAGGTGGTGCTGCTGCCGATGGCGCAAACCCTCGGCTGGCTGGGGATTTCCAGTTCCCGCGCCGGTTTGATTCTAGTGCACGTGGTCTTTGGTATCGCCTTTACCACGCTCTTTTTCCGCAACTTCTACGTGGGCATTCCTAACGAGCTGGTATCGGCGGCGAAGTTGGATGGCGCGGGCTTTTTTCGCATCTTCTGGCGCATCCTGCTGCCAGTTTCCGCACCCATCATCGTGGTTTCGGTCATTTGGCAGTTCACTCAAATCTGGAATGACTTCCTGTTTGGTGTGGCGTTTTCAGCCCATAACACCCAGCCGGTCACCGTTGCGCTCAATAACCTGGTGAATACCTCTACCGGCGTTCGCGAATACAACGTGGATATGGCGGCGGCGATGATTGCCGCGCTGCCCACGCTGGTGGTGTACGTGCTGGCGGGAAAATACTTTGTGCGCGGGCTGACAGCAGGCTCGGTTAAAGGTTAGTTATTTTAAAAGCCTAACAAAAATAGGATTTACATTATGGCAGCGTTAGAAATCCACAACGTGCGCAAAGAGTTCGGCAGCGAGCAGGTGCTCAAAGACGTCAGCATCTCAATCGATTCCGGCGAGTTTCTGATTCTGGTCGGCCCTTCAGGCTGCGGCAAGTCGACGTTGATGAACGCCATTGCCGGGTTAGAGCCGGTGACCTCTGGTAACATCTACATTGATGGCGAAGACGTGACCTGGCGTACTCCCGCAGATCGCGATATCGCCATGGTTTTTCAGTCCTACGCGCTCTACCCGAGCATGACCGTGCGCCAGAACATTAGCTTCGGACTGGAAATGCGCAAGGTGCCCAAAGCCGAGCGTGAGCAGGCGGTAGAGCGGGTTGCAGATTTGTTGCAGATTACCCATCTATTGGATCGCAAGCCCGCCCAGCTTTCCGGCGGGCAGCGTCAACGCGTGGCAATGGGGCGGGCGTTGGCGCGGGAGCCCAAGGTTTATCTGTTCGACGAGCCACTTTCTAATCTGGATGCCAAACTGCGCTTGGATATGCGCACCGAAATCAAAAAGCTCCACCAGCGCTTGGGCACTACCATTGTTTACGTGACACACGATCAGGTCGAAGCCATGACCCTGGCCGACTGCATTGCGGTAATGCGCGACGGCCATATTCTTCAGCTCGGCACGCCGGACGAGGTTTACAACAACCCGGTGGATATGTTCGTGGCGGGCTTTATGGGGTCGCCATCAATGAACTTTATTCGCGCTACCCTCGAAGATAACAACGGCGGTTATCAACTGCGGATTGCTACGCCGGGCGAGGATGATTTGGTGCTGCCCTGGCCGCAGGAGCGAATCGCTGCAGAGATGGCTGAACGGCTTAACCAGCCAGTGATTCTTGGCCTACGCCCAGAGCACTTCAGTGAAGAGGATGTGCGTTTATCGGCTCAAGCCGAAGGAACGCTGCTGAGCGCTAATGTGGCGGTGGTAGAACCTACCGGGGCGGATATGCTGTTGCGCCTACCGCTGGGAGAGCAGGAAGTAACCGCCCGCGTCGGGCCTAAATGCGCGGTGGCGGCAGGAGAGCGCTTATCGCTGCGGGTCGATATGGGGCGGGCGATCCTGTTTGATGCCAAGACCGAGCAGCGTATTGCCTAATCACTTGAATAATAGGTATCAGCGTCCCTGCCCACCAATGATGTCAGCGAGCGATCACAAAGTGAGGAAACCTCGTTGACATCATGGAAACTCTTTTCGGAGATGAAACTACATATCTCCAGTAATATACCTTTTAGAACAAGGCCGCCGCTTTTGTTAAAGCAATGTAAAGCCCAATCAAAAAAGGAACCCCCACTGCAAGCCAAGCCAATACACCCGTAATGCCAAAACTTCCTTGGGCGGCTTCTTGAGCGTTGTTGTCTACCCCTGTGTCACGCTGCATTGCACGTTCCTGGACTAATTCTTGCTTCGTCATGTGAAGCGACTCGTCTACCGGTTTGACCAAACGATTACATATCAAACCCACAAGCAGTAAACCTGCCATAATATACAATGTGCGGTCGTAAACTAGCGCTGGCTCAACGCCTGCGGCTAGCTGGGCTTCGCGAATCAGCGTGATAATGATAGGGCCAATCAGACCAGCGGCAGTCCAGGCAGTCAGTAGTCGGCCATGAATAGCACCTACCATTTGTGTACCGAAAATATCGGCGAGGTAAGCTGGCACCGTGGCAAATCCGCCGCCATACATGCTGATAATCAAGCAGATCGAAATGACAAACATGCCTGCCAGCCCCATATGCCCCCAGGTGGGCAGTAGGCAATAGGTGACAATTCCTAACACAAAGAAAACATAGTAGGTATTCTTACGACCAAGCTTGTCTGAAAGGGATGCCCAGAAAAGGCGCCCGACACTGTTGAATAGGCTGATTAATCCCACTAATCCAGCCGCGGCCGCAGCAATCGCTGCTTTCTGAGTAGCGTTCATGGCCGCACCAGTATCCTCTACTCCCAGTAGGGCCGCACCGAAAACATCTTGAAGCATTGGACTTGCCATAGAGATAACCGCAATGCCCGCTGTCACATTCAGAAAGAGAACACACCATATCATCCAAAACTGTTTCGTCTTCCAAGCTTTACTCAGATGCACATGGCCTTGAGTGATCATGGAGTTGGTTGATTGTGATGAAGAGGGTTCCCAACCTTGTGGCTTCCAGCCATTCGGTGGAACGCGAAACCCCATTGCCCCAGCGCTCATGACTAAAAAATAGATAATACCCATGATGATCAGCGTTTGCGCGACGCCGGGATTATTTTCACTTGAGAAAATACCCATCAACCATACGGCTAGCGGTGCCCCCACCATGGCGCCGCCGCCATATCCCATAATGGCAAAGCCGGTTGCCATGCCGCGACGATCTGGAAACCATTTGATCAGGGTAGATACTGGCGTTATATAGCCAAGGCCTTGTCCGATACCTCCAAGGACACCGCACCCCAGGTAAAGCAGCCATAATTGATGTGTCATGACGCCAATGCCACCCAATACCATGCCTCCTCCCCAGCATAGAGCGGCAATTGCGCCTGCTTTTCGAGGGCCCGCATGCTCAAGCCAGCCCCCCCAAAGAGCGGCTGAAATGCCCAGCATCGCAATAAAGATGCCGAAGGTGTAGGTAACATGGCTCACCGCCCAATTACACGATGTAGTGGTGAGAGCTTGTAAAATGCTGATGTTATTACAGGTTGTGGCGATATTTGTGGCAGGAATAAGGTTAGCCATAGGTAGCCAGAAAACAGAAAAACCGTAAGCCATACCGATACACAAATGAATGGCTAAAGCAGCGGTCGGAACCAGCCAACGATTAAAGCTTGGCTTGGCAATCGTATTTTCGCGATCAAAAAAGCCTGCGCGCCGAGTAAGCGCTATGGAGTCACTCATTTTAAACTCTCTAATTGTTGTTTTAGTTTTACTTACTGTTAATTATGAAATGTTATTCATAATTGTAAGCACACTTTTTTAAAGCTCTCGCTGAGCTAATTTAAACTTAGCGCGACTAGTAGCCGAAAGCTATATGAAGTATTGTGCATATTGAGTTTGGAGCTAACGCTTAAAATATAAGTCGTTGAGTTAGATGTACATCTATCGATGAATAGCGTGTGTTTGGAGAATCAACGGGTACCAAGAAAAGCATCGATAAGGTAATGGAAGTGACGATAGAGTCAGCAATCAGCCACTATCCATAAGAGTCGACTTTATGGGTGGGGAAAACCATAACTCAGTGGGTATTGATGCCTGCTAGATGCAAGGTCGCCTCGTGCATAAAACGAATGGTATGGTTGACCGCTTCAATGGACGCATAAGCTGACATACTCAACACGCATCGGTTCGACTGACTCTCGGGAGATCTGGAAACCACGCTTAAACATTATAACGGGCTGTATAACCACCATATCAATCAAAAGTCCTTGCACCACCAGACCCTGGTTGATGCACTGGAGCAGTGGCTGACTGATAGACCCGGATTATGTTGGAAACGTGTAATTAATCATGCAAGTCCATACCGCGTCTGATGAGCGGTGAACGGGATCCGCCTCGGAGTCGCTTCCGAGGCGATGTTTCCTGTGCATGGCGAGATTTCAACTGCGTATAAGCCGCAGCTCGCCATTGAGCGCCTTGATGATCGAGTAGCACATCAGCAACAGTACAATGGAGAAAGGAATCGCAGTCGCGGTTACCCCCGCTTGAAGCGCTGTCAGGCCCCCGCCGATAAGCAACACAATCGCAATGAGGCCCTCGACAATCGCCCAAAACATGCGCTGGGGCCGTGGAGCGTCGATTTTGCCGCCGGCGGTGATGGTATCGATCACCAGAGAACCGGAATCAGAGGAGGTGACGAAGAAAATCAGCGCCAGAATGATACCTAGCGTCGACATCAACCCCGTCAACGGCAGCTCGTTTAACATGCCGAATAGCGACAGCTCGGGTCTATAGTTATCGATCACATACTCTTTAACCAGACTGCCAGCGGGGTCAGCATACAGCTGTTCAAGCGCAGTTGACCCGAAGACGCCCATCCAGATAAAGATAAACAGGCTGGGAACCAGCAACACGCAGAGTACGAATTCACGTACCGTGCGCCCCCGTGATACCCGGGCGATAAACATACCGACGAAAGGTGCCCAACTGACCCACCAAGCCCAATAGAAAATCGTCCAGGCCTGGCGATAGGCGTCATCATCGCGACCGAAGGGCGCCGATAAAGGTAAGAACTCAGTCACATACGTTGTTAGCCCTGACCAGAACCCGGTTAGGGCTATCAGCGTAGGGCCCGCAAACAGCACGAAAAAGAAGAACAATACAGCGAGCACCATATTGATTTCGGAGAGCTTCTTCACACCCCCTTCAAGCCCACGCCAAACGGAGACTAGGGCCACCGCCGTCACCAGCACAATCACAATGACCTGGGTGGTCGTGCTCACTTCCAGCCCAAAGACAAAATTCATCCCTGCATTGGCTTGCTGTGCACCAAGCCCGAGCGATGTGGCCAGCCCAAAGAGGGTGGAAAACACTGCGAGAATATCAATCGCATGTCCCCACCAACCCCAGACACGCTCACCGAGAATGGGGAAAAATGCCGAGCGAATCGAGAAAGGGAGGCCCTTGTTATAGGTGAAAATGCTCAGCCCTAGCGCCATGACGACATACACCGCCCAGCCATGGATGCCCCAATGGAGATAGGTGCCCGCAAGCCCCATCGCGCTGGCCTCTGGAATAGCCGCTGAATTTAGCTCGCCGTTATCGCCGAACGGGGATGTGACATTAAGGGGAAGTGAGACGTTGGCGTGATAAACCGGTTCCAGCACGCCAAAGAACAACAAGCCAATGCCTATGCCCGCGGTGAACAACAGCGCGAACCAAGAAAGGTAACTGTGCTCTGGGCGAGCGTCAGGCCCACCTAGCCTGACCGATCCATGGGGCAGGATGACTAACGCCAAACAAAACAGAATGAAAAAATCCACCAGGATCATGAAATACCAGTCCAGCGTTCCTGTCGAAAAGGCGACGATGGATTGGAAAGTGCTCCCTGCACGTTCTGGAAACAATAGCGTGAGAACGATGAAGAGGGTCGAAGCAAGGGCTGATACAACAAATACGCGGTTATGAATGTCAAAACCGAAGGGACCAAAATTTCCCTTGATATTGTCCTGACCGACGACATAGTCGGTCTGCATGTCGCTAGACACGGAGGACGTCTCGGGGTCGCTGGGGTTGTTCATAAACTACCTCTCATTATTGGAGGATGCCATGTCGGTCTCTAATGATGACGCCAACTAACGTTGAATCCCAACTTACTGCCAGCAGAGATTTTCTAGCGGCAGTGACTCGCTAGCGACAGAAATTCGTCGTTGGCTGATTAGGTTGACGCTGATGAAGTTTTTTATTGTCGATGATCGCGTTCCTGAGGGACCGTCTCTTTGTCGAGTCGCTTGATCTGTCGCCATAGGTCTTGGCGTAAGTCGGCGATCTTGGGTTGCTCATCGAGCGTGAACGGCACCGGGCGGCAGAGGCGTTGGGCGCGCAGGCCCAGACGTGCGCTAAGCAGCCCGGTGGCCAACCCTTGTCCGGCGCGGGCAGAAAGGCGTCCAGCCAAATCAAGCGAAAGCATGTCCATACTGGCGTCGGCGGCCAGTTCACTGGCACCGGCAAACGCCATGTTATGCAGTACATTGCGGAACAGTCGCAGGCGGCTGGCATAGCCCAGTTCAAGACCATAAAGGCGGCATAACCGATCTACCATTGCCAAACTGCGCCATGCCACCAGTGCCATATCCACCAGCGTTAAGGGGCTGATGGCTACCATAATCGCGGTTTCCCCCGACATGCGCGTAATCAAGCGTTGGGCCTCACGGTCTCGCGGCGCTAGGAGGTGGTAACGCAATAGCGTCTGGATTTCTTCACCGCTATGGTGAGGCTGACTGGCGCGCTGAAAGGCCAACCAGTGTGGGTCATCGTCGGCGAGTTTGAGCTGGCGCTTAAGCTGTTCAGCCATCGCGTGGGCCTGCTTAGGCGAGCGCAGTGGCAGCTCGGCAAGGTCACCGCGTAGTTTGTCGTGACGTTTTAGGCGGCGCAAACGTCCTAGCTCTTTGAGTAGTGAAATTCCCCCTAGGCCGATCAGGCTGATCCCGAACAGCTGCCAAGCCATGTTGAGCCACTGTGACTCCGCCAGCGCATCTGGAATGCCGGTGACCAGCTCAGCGGTACCCAATCCGGCACCGCCTATTAGGGCGAATAGTAGTCCCCAACGGCGCTTGCGCGGGGCACCTAAACTGGCAGCGGGTAAGGCTTTGTCTTCTGGAAGGGGCGTCAGCGGCTGGTGCTCGCTGGTGCCCGCAAAGGCTTCGCGATGGCGCAGAGAAGTCTCAGTGTCAGCGGCTTCCTGCTGATCATCCAGCGTAAAATGACGGCGTGGCTGTGGGGTGGTCATGTCAGTTTATCTCCAATCAGCCAGTCGATGGCGGCATCCATGCGAATATGATCCAGCGCTTCCGAGGTGGTTTGCATCGGGCGGAAGCCGGGAAAGTCGAAGCCTTGTTGTTGCCAAAAATCAGCAGTGGGAAGCCGTGCGGGTACATCGCCTGGGTACACCAGCACGTCTTCGCCTTCCAGGGTGGTACCACGTAGCGCTGGTGAACGCTTACCTTCGTGGGTTACCTCGCGGGCTTCGGTGGCACGAATCGATGCTAGAGAGAGCGCTTTAACCGGCACGTTGGCAAAGCGCAGGTCTTTGAGCGGCTCTGCCAGCAGCGCTTCAAGCAGCTGAACCACGTTGCCATGCTGGTCGGGGGTGACGTGATCGGCTTTGGTGGCAGCAATCGCAAGGCGATCAATTTTGGGCGCGAACAGGCGGGTCAGCAGGCTGCGTTTGCCGTAATCGAAGCTGTGCATCAGCTGGCGCAGTGCACGGGAAAGATCTTCAAAACGCTCCGGCCCGGCATTCAGTGCCCCGAGCACATCTACCAGTACGATCTGTCGGTCAAAGCGACGGAAGTGATCGCGATAGAAGGGCTTGACCACTTGCTGTTGGTAATAGCGAAAGCGGGCGGCCAGGGTGGCGTAAAGGCTGTTGGCAGGCAGTGCTTCCAGCGCTTCTTTCGAGGTGCTGTGGTGAGAGCCATTCAGCTGTGGCAGCGGGAAAAACTGCAGCACCGGTGCGCCTTCCAGCTCGCCGGGTAGCAAAAAACGCCCTGGCTGTAGGTCGGAAAAACCGGCTTGCTTGGCGCGTCGCAATCCTTGCGCGTAATCTTCAGCCAGGGTGGCGAGCTGGGCTTCATCGGCCTCGCCCGCGGGGTCGAGTGGTTCCACCGCCGCTAACCACTCGCTAAACAGACCTCGGCGTTGTTCGCCTTCATGGAGCGCCTGGGCTTGGCTCCAGCTGTAAAAGTCGTGCTGTAGCAGGGGTAAATCGAGCAGCCATTCGCCGGGGTAATCGAACAAATCGAGGGTAAGGTGGGCAATTTCAGGCGTTAGCCAGCCGCTGCGGGCAGGGCGATAGCGTAGCTGCAAGCGTAGTTCGCTAATGCCGCGGGTAGGTTCCGGCCAGCGTGGCGGGGTATCGCGTAGGGCGGCCATGCCGGGGTCGTAGGGAAAGCGTGGCACACCCAGGTCGGGCTGGTTAAGGCGCTGGGCGCCAAGTAGGCGGCCTTCACGCGCGGCAGGCAGTAAGTCGAGGCGCGCTTCAACGCCTGCATGGCGTAGCTGGTTGACCAGTGAGGTTAAAAAAGCGGTTTTACCTGCTTGAGAAAGGCCGGTTACCGCTAAGCGCAATTGGCGATCCCGTCCCCTCTCTAACAAATTGCTCAGTTCGCGACTTAACGGCTGGCGCATCCTATCGATCCCTCTGTGTTTCCGGTCCCAGTCTTTAAAGCGATAAGGGCAGAATGAACATCACTGGCGTAACATTAATATTAGTTGCGAAAGGACCGGTAGCATGGCAATCAAAAACCCTACCCCCGCCAATATATAGCCAGGCCAGCGACGCGCCATCTTTTGCGCCAGGGTAAGGCCAACCAAGCACACCACCATACCGATTAAATTAAAAGCCAGTGTCGCCGCCTCTAACCATTGTTGTGGGTCCATCGGATCTCCTGAGCGCTTGTGAATGAACGCATATTAACAAAGCATTGATGAACCGAAGGTTAACCGCGGCTGAGGGTAGTGCCTAGCAAGTGCTGAGCACCGGGTACGAGCCACACGGGATCCAAACGCGTATTGGCAGCTTCTACGCAGATAAAGTGGCGCGCTGCGTCTGCCGGTGTGTCTTTGGGCAATACGCTGTCAGGGTGCCATACCACCGTGGAATCACTGGACTGCTTACCGATGCGCAGGCTGCGCTCCCCATCGCTGAGTAGTACCGCTTCATTGGTGTGGTAAATACGGTCAATAGCGCCTTGGACTGCCAGCGTGCCTTGCTGTTCGCTTTCCGCAAAATCGCGTAGTTTGTCGAGATAACGCGCGCCGGAAAGACCTTCCAGGCGGCACTGATGAATATCGGCAACGGCTAAGTAGGTGTGCAGCGCTCCGCTGGTTTTGACCGGCGTTTCGCCGATGTTTTCGCTAATCAACTCTACGTTTAACCGCTGGGCGTTGGCTTGTATCACCAAGCGTGCAGTCAGCTGAGTGTGTAGGCGCTGCTCGGGGGAAAGGTGGACTTCAATTCCTTCGGCATGCTCATCAACAGCGTCCAGGCGCCATTCGGCGTGGCGGGCGACGCCATGAAAGGGACCATCGCGGTTGGGGCTTTCATCGGCATAACGTTCGTCGGCAAACCACGGCCAGCAAAGGGGGATACCTCCACGAATAGCGCCTGGCATCGCCTGGGGCGTTGGGGTCAGCCAGAGCCAGTCAGTATCGCCTTGGGGGCAAAAATGCAGTACTTGAGCGCCTTGCAGGCTGATCGCCAATTCGCCCCAAGGCATGTTGAAAAGCACGACATCACGGCCTTCCCACTTGGCCGTTTGTTGACCGTCAGTGCTTTTAAGCAATTGTTTGAGCGAGTCGGGGATCATGAATTTTCCTTTAAGAGTTGCCAAGCATCGATGCCGGTAGGCGCCGAACAGTAGCGCTGTGTGCTATGGTAGAACAAGCACGACTGGTAGGTAAAACACGTGACTAAAAACCCTAATTTAAATAGTAAGGAGACTATATGGGCTTTATTGCATGGTTAATCATTGGTGGCTTGGCTGGTTGGATTGCTGGCAACATCATGCGTGGCGGCGGTTTTGGCATCCTGGGTAATATCGGTGTCGGTATCGTTGGTGCGGTCGTGGGTGGTTTTTTGTTCAGCCTTCTTGGCCTTTCTTCCGGTGGCTTTATCGGTTCGCTAGTCACTGCGACAGTGGGTGCTGTGGTGCTCTTGTGGGTGATTAGTAAGGTTAAAAAAGCCTAGCTGTTTAGCCGCTAACCGTATGACAACCGCCCGGCCTTGGCCGGGCGGTTGTCGTTTTAGCCTTGGGATGCCTCAGGCTATCGGTGTTCGCGCAACTTTCCGTTACACTAGGCGGCTTTATTCTGGCTCTTAGCTGGTGGTGATACTGTGCTTTTTCGAGGTGCCTCTTGATCGACGCGTTAAATGCCTGGTGGGCCCAACAGCTTGTGCTGTGTGATTGGGCATTTACTCCTCATCCGCTGGCGGTCGATGCAGGCGCAGCGGAACAACGCTTGCTGCAACTGGGGATTACCAGCCGGGGTGAACTGGCCGAACAGCTGTTTCACGGGCTAGGGGCACCCCCAGGCCATGCCGATCGGCTGCTAGGCGCTCTTGAATGGGCTGCTTTGGCCGGTGCTGCGGGTTGGTTAGGGGCCGATCAGGCACGGTGTTGGGCGCACCATGTAACCCGAAGAATCACCAGTGATTATAGCGATTTGCGTGCGTGGCTGGCGGATTTGCGGCGTGCCTTGGGCATCCGCGGCTGGGAAATTGGCGCCGACGATCGCTTTATCGATGCCTGCCAGGCGTTGGCGACTCTCGAAACCGATGGCGAAGGCATTACATGGGAAACACTCGGCAATACCCTAGCGAAGCTTCCTGCCCCCGCCCCGCTATGGCCCCAGCAGCCCCAGGCGCAAAGTTGGCGGCTATGCGCATTGTTTCGGCCGATTATTGTCTATCCTGCCCGCCAGGCTGACTGGCCAGAGGCCATAGAATGGCTGGCCCACGTATGGGATGTTCGTGATCGTGATGCACTGCTCGGCGTAATGCTCTGGTTAGGCGCTCAGGGGGAGCGCCAGCGTTGGGATATCGAAGCCCGCGAGCTATTGAACATGGACAATGCCCAGCGTATGGAATGGCAGCGCAGTGTGGTGAATGAGTCGCCCTATGCACCGGTGTTAACTAAGTTCGTTACCCAGGGCGAGCCGCTAGAATGGGCGGCCTGGGACTGGTTGCGGCTTGTTGAGCTCGCTTGGGCGGGTGCCTGCTGTGGCTGGCTCAGTCAGGAAGAAGCTGATGACTTGGCAGGGCACGCTGCTGATTTGATGAGTCGCCGCTACCATGACTGGTACGCTGTCCTTAACGCCTACGAACGGGGGCAGAGCCTGTTTGACGGTATCGATCGGCGGGGTAAAACACCCAGTGAGCGGCATCAACTACTGCTGCATAGTGCACATAGCCCCTGGATGTGTCCGCCAGGTGAGCTATTAGATAACGCCACACGTAAGGCTTCTCAAACGCGCATTCGTCAATGGCGTAATACGTCTCACCACTGGTTGTTGGCACTGGCCAGCGTACGCGAGCCAGATGCGATGCTACGCCAGATAGACCCGCTGGCTACCCTGCCTGAAGAACAACGTGCCGACGCGGCGCTCTACTTACAGGAGTCGCTGGGGTTACATGCGGACGAGGGGGCCAGTGCACTGGCACGCTACTGGCTACCTGCGCAGGCACATCACCTTAATCAATTGGCAGCTGATGCGGTACACGGTGTTTTGCCACCCTCGCAAAGCTGGTTTGGCCAGCCGACCCCGGAAGAGCTTAAGCAGCGCAATGCCATTAAGGGTGTAAGCCGGCATGCGGCGACGATCCATATGGCTGAAAAATTTGCCTTCTATCTGCATATGTCGCTGGACAGCGGGCTACTGGATCGGGCACCGCTATTGGAGTACGCCAGCGCGCTGCGTAGCTGCCTATGTCGTTTTTACCCCAATGCAAAGCGCCTGCTTGACGCATGGTTTGCATGGGAAAGTTGTTTACCAGAGCCAGAACACACGTCGCTCATCAATGAAATTATTTGGCACATTGAGGACCCTGGCAGCCTGTTTCACTGGCTGGATTGGCGTCACGACGCTTGGTGTGAGCCTGGTCACCGGCCCACATTGAGCCACTTCACCGCCATGTCACTGGTAGGGCCGCTGAACAGTGCCGTATGGAGTGAACCTCAACCTGAGAGTGCACGGGAGTGCGCCGAGATCCGCGAGTGGGTCGATAGCCACTACCACTTGAGCAATGCCGAGGATATGCAGGAGTTTTTGACCTATATGCTCGAGTCGGGGGATCGCCAGGAGTATCAGATTAATTACGCTCCCTATACGCTTAACAAGGAGCGATTAGGCGCCGAGATCGCTATCCTCGAGTCCGGCGACTGCGCTGAAGACGAACGCCATCATTTGCTTCGCTTACGCCGGGTACGTGATAACGAGGATGGCTGTAATGAAGTAGATATGGCGGCCTGGGATATCGCCCAGTTGGTCGATCTGGCAATTGCAGCACGGCAGCTTGGCTGGCTGGATAGCGTTGCCTTCGCGAAGGTGCTGGATAGCGCTTACCAGTTAGCCGCTGACCACTATGCCGGGTGGCAGGAGTATGCCATGGGGATGTACGCAGGCTTCTCGTTTTTTATGGGCGAAACCCCTGGGAGAGAAAGCTTTTTAGCGGGTTTCCGTCAGGCGCTGGTGGCGTGGGTATGTGGCGCACCTGTCTTGGCTGGGCCGTGGGCTAGCCTGGATTTTCCCGGCAATAAACCACGCCACTTTGCGCCGCTACATATTGATACATTGCCGGGCGATCAACGCACCTTACATTGAGGCTCGCCAAACATAGGATAACTAGCTTATAGTCGTGATTAGAAAAAATAATTTTGTCGTACCGCCCTCTTATCAATGTCTCGAGGTTAATCGCATGGTTGCGTTGCCACGCCCCGCTGTGACCGCTGTCCGTGTTGTAAGTGTTTGTTGTTTAATTGCATTGGTCGCTGGCTGCGCAGGCTCTACCCGAGAGAGCAATATGCAAGCCCCCGAGAATTACTTCTCGATGACATTGCCGGGCATGGGGGCTAACCCGCAAATGTCCCCAATGGATCCCATCAATGCGCAACTGCGCAGCATGCAAGTGCCACCACCAACAGTGGTTCGAGAGGCGCTGCTGACACAGCATCAACGCTGGGCAGGGACGCCTTACCGGATTGGCGGCACGTCAGAAAGAGGGATTGATTGCTCGGCCCTGGTTCGCAATGTTTATCGTGATACGTTTAATTTAGAGCTTCCGCGCTCCACCCGTGGCCAAGTACACGAGGGACGCTCGATCGACCGCCAAGAGTTGCAGGCGGGCGATCTGGTGTTCTTCCGCCCGCCGGGTCGTTATAACCACGTAGGCATCTACATGGGCGATGGCTATTTTCTTCACGCCTCGACCTCAAAAGGGGTCATTATCTCTCGCTTAGATAACAGTTACTGGCAGCGTTACTACTGGCAGGCGCGTCGTGCCCTGGAGCCAACCCATTTAGCCCAGCTAAGCAGGCGTGTTTTCTAGCCGCACTACCTGGCCTTACGAAAGATAGGAATGGCATGATCGAAGCCAAAACGCGCGCTTGGTGGCGCGCCACCTTGGCGCTTTGCCTTGGCTCTTTTCTTGTTTTTATTAATTTGTATGCACCGCAGCCGCTGTTGCCAGGGTTAAAGGAGACCTACGATGTTTCAACCCTGGGCGTCAGCCTGCTCATGTCAGTGTCAACGCTCTCCTTAGCCATGGCGCTACTGGTATTCGGCCCACTCTCGGATGCCATCGGTCGTGAAGGCATAATGCGAATTACCTTGCTGATGGCAGGCGGCTGTTCCATTGCCTTGGCATTCGCGCCCACTTTTGAAAGCTTACTGCTGCTGCGCCTTCTGCAGGGCTTCGTGCTGGGCGGGCTGCCAGCAGTAGCTATCGCCTGGATGGGCGATGAGTTTGATAAACCTGCCTTGTTAAGTGCTGTGGGCCTCTATATTGGCGCGAATTCTCTCGGCGGTATTAGCGGGCGAATCGTGGGCGGTGCCGCCGCTGAAGTGGGCGGCCCCACGGCGGCCTTCTTGTCGGTAGGGTTAATAACGCTGATTGGCTGCGTGGTGTTTTGGCAACTGTTGCCCACTAGCCGTGCCTTTGCTCCCCAGCGCTTCGAGCTGCGTAAAGCTGTAGGGGACCTGCTCGGTCATATACGCAGCCCAGTCCTACTCGCGGCCTACTGTTTGGGTGGCATCAACTTTCTGATTTTTATCAACCAGTACAGCTATATCACTTTCCGCCTAGTAGATGCGCCGTATCAACTGGCCGCGAGTGGCTTAGGGCTGATTTTCTTGACCTACTTAGGCGGCACCTTCGGTTCAATGATTTCCGGGCGTTTGGCGGGGCGGTTTTCTCCCGCTGCGTGCATGATGATAGGGGTGATGATTTTAATGCTGGGCACGGCCATCACGCTATTTGATTCTCTCGTGCTGATTATCGTCGGCTTAAGCGTCAATGCGTTCGGCTTTTTCCTGGCGCATTCATTAGCCTCCAGTTGGGTGGGGCGGTATGCCCAGGGCGCCCGGGGCAGCGCGTCGGCGCTCTATCTGGTGTTTTATTACGTGGGCGCCAGTTTAGGCGGCTTTTGGCTGGAGCCGTTCTGGCGCTGGGCCGGCTGGCCGGGTGTGAGCATTGGATCATGGTTGCTGCTTAGCATGACGCTAATGATTGCCTTCGGGCTGTGGCGTTTTGAGCGTCGCCAAGCGGTTAGCTAGACGCGCTTCAGCTGACCCTCGCGTAAGTGGTAGCGCTGTGGGCAGAGGCGTTCCAGCAGAGCGGTGTCGTGGCTAATCACCAGCACGCCCAACTGGCGCTGTTCCGCCTCTCGTTTTAACGCCTGCCAAAGCTCAACCTGAGTAATCGGGTCGAGCATTGTCGAGATTTCATCAGCGACCAGAAAGCGCACCCCGGGTACTAGCGCTCTCATTACGCACACTCGTTGTAGCTCTCCCCCGGAGAGTGAATGGGGGAAGCGCGAAAGCCAATGGGTGTGCACGCCAAACGCTTCGCACTGGGCGTCAGAAGGCGTCCATCCTTCACGCAGTATCTTACCGACTCGCCAGCGTGGGTTCACCGCCAGTTCCGGTGATTGCGGCAGCCACTGTACCGGCTGCACGCCGTTTTTTGGCAGCGCTGCGCCATCCAGAGTGATATCGCCCACTTGCGGTGTTAAATAACCTGCCAGCAGTTTGCCCAGCGTCGATTTGCCCGCGCCGGAGTCGCCACTTAACCCCAGCCACTGACCTGCAGCAAGCGTTAGCGAAACGTCCTGGAGTAGCGGTACCTTGGGTGCAAAGTGAAAATTCAGCTGGCGCGCTTCAAGCAACGGTGGACTCCTGTTCAGTCTGTTGAACTTGGCTATCCGCGTGGGTCGAAAAGTTATTGTCCGGCAGCGCTAACCACAATGCCTGAGAATAAGTACTGCTTAGCGAGCTGCCTTGGCCTTGAAAGGCAGAAGCTGATGCGGTCTCGACTGGCTTGCCGTTACGCATAATGGTAACGCGATCAGCAATTGGCAGGGCGTGGCGCAAGTCGTGGGTAATTAATATCACAGTTTTGCCTTGGTCAGTGAGTCCGCGCAGCGCATCCAAAACACGCTGGCGCTGGTGCGGGTCAAGGCCCACAGTGGGTTCGTCGGCAATCACTAGCTGGGCCTGGCTCACATGCGCCATGGCCGTTAATACACGACGGGCCATGCCGCCGGAAAGCTCATGGGCATAAGCTTGCTGGGCACGTCCGTGTAGCTGATAGTGATCGAGGGACTGCTGAGACGCTTGCCACGCGTGCGCTGATGAGTGGCCAGCGCGCTGGGCTGCCCAGGCCACTTGGCGCTGGGTACGCACCAATGGGTCCAGGGCGCTGAGTGCCTGGGGAATAAGCGCCAGTTCCCGGCCACGAAGCCGACGATGAAGTGACTCATCCAGCAGCGTGTCCTGATAGTAAAGCTGTCCCGTTAGACGGGCATGCGCGGGCAATAGGCCCATCATCGCGTAAGCCAATAAGCTTTTACCCGCCCCTGAGGCGCCGACCAGGGCGTGAACTTCGCCCGTGGCAAACGCCAGTGAAACGTCATCCAGGCAGGTGGCCCATTCACGCTTCCACCAGGAAGCATACAAGGGTAGCTGTAGCGATAGCTGGTCAATCGTGAACACGGTCTGCCTCCCATCAATGGTTTGCTTAATAGCGTTAAAGCGCACGGCGCAGGTGGCTGGAAAGGCGCTCGAACATCAGCACCATGAGTAACAGACCTAAACCCGGAAATACTCCTAACCACCAGTACCCGCCGTTCAAGTAGCGCATTGCCTCGGCCAGCAGTACGCCAATAGCCGGTTGGCTGGGGCTTAAGCCGAAGCCCAGAAAGGTCAAGGCGGCTTCGTGCAAAATGGCGTGGGGGAACAGCAGCAGGGCACCCACCAGACAGTGAGGAAGCAGATGGGGAAGTAGGTGGCCGTGGAGCAAAAACCAGCGCGACTTGCCGAGCGCTCGCGAAATGCGTACATAGGGGGCTTGCCGCAACTGCCACAGTTCGGCGCGCAGCACTCGGGCAAGGCTTGGCCAGTGGGTCACCGCCACGGCAATGATCACTGCCTGGGTGCCACCGCCCAGCGCAAAGGCGATCAGCATCAATAGAATCAGATGTGGGACACTCAGCAGCGTATCAATCAGTAGGCTCACCAGCGCATCCAGCCGTGCCGAGAGCGTGGCTAGCGCCGCCAAGCTCAGCGCAATCAAAGTGCTCAGCAGCGCGGCCAGGCAGCCCACCCAAAAACTGAGGGCCAACCCGGCCAGGGTGCGCGCCCATAGTTCCCGGCCTAGAGCATCGGTGCCCAGCCAGTGTTCAAGGCTCGGCGGGGCCAAGCGAGCGTCAAACTGCATCCGTTGAGCGGTATCGGCCAACAGCCACTGGCTGGCGATAAGCGCTACGATAAACACAGCGGTGATGCTCAGGCTGAGCATTGCGCGTAGGCGCGGCTGGGCAGCGGTCATGAACCACCTGTCGTAAGGCGTGGGTCGATAACACCATACAGCGTATCGGCAAGTAGGTTGCCGATGCTGACAAACAGGGCGGTAAACAGGGCAATCCCCAGCAGCAGCGGAATATCACTGCGCAGGCCCGCGGCCACGGTGGCTTGCCCCAAGCCAGGGTAGGCAAATACTTGCTCGATCAGAATAGAGCCGCCGAAAAGCTCCCCCAGTGTTGCGAACGCTAGCGTTACCGCCGGTAAACTGGCGTGACGGAGGCCGTGCCGCCAGGCGACATCGAATCGGCTGGCGCCTTGGGCGAAGGCGTGGATCGCAATGTCTGAGCGCATGAGAGCAAGCATTCGGGTGCGGGTGTGCAGGGTAATGTTGGCGATCCCCAGCAGCGCCAGTGTGGTGACCGGTAGCACTAAGTGATGCAGTCGTGTGGCGAGGGTGACATCTTGATCCAACACACCGGCCGGGCCAGCGCAGCAGGTAGGTGCCCACCCCAGCGTGACTGAAAACAGCAGCACGGCGAGCATGGCCAGCCAAAAGGCAGGCGTGGAAGCGGTTAAATAAGCGTAGGTGCTGATCACGTTATCCAGCGGCGAGCCTTCTTTTGCACCCGCCATGACGCCCAGTGCAAACCCCAACAGTGCCGAGACGAGCCACGCGCCTGCCAGCAGCACAATGGAGCGTTGAAAACGCTGGCCGATCACCTCGCTAACCGGCTGGTTATACACATGGCTCCAGCCCAGGTCACCGCTCGCCAATTGACGCAGCCAGTGGCTAAATTGTACGGCGGGAGGCGCATCAAATCCCCAGCGCTCGGCAATCAGCGTGCGCTGCTCGGGGCTGACCTGAGCCACCTGTGGGCCTAAATAGGCATCCACCGGATCAATGGGTGAGACCATCATGAGCCCAAACGACACCAGCGCGACGCACAGCAGTACCAGCACCAGGCGGCCTAGGCGCTTAGCAATGCTCGGTATCAATCGCATGTCCAGCGCCACTCAAGCAGATTGGCCGTGATGGGCCAGCCATGGCCGTGGGGTGCTACGCCCAGCTCGCCTACATCCAGGCAAGTGTCGGCAAAATAGACATGCTCCAGATTGACCAGCCAGGCCCAGCTAGCGTCTCCTCGCAAGCCGTAACCGGTGGTGCCGTCCCACTGAGCGGCCTGCCAGTGGCGGTTGGCCTGTTCGGTATTAGGCGCTGCCTGGGCGGCATCCAGGTGGGCGTCCACCTCGGGGTTGGCGTAAAAGCCGCTATTGTAGTAACCGTTGCCGGCGTGCTGGCTGTGGAAAAGGTAGTAAACCTCTTGAGAACTGTGGCTACCAAAGCCAAATAGAATAGCGTCTTGGTGTAAGGCATGACGCTGGATGTCATCCCAGTGGCGGCCCGTTGGCTGCATCTCGATGCCCAGTGGGCGAACCATCTCGGCGCTCACTTCGGTGAGCAGTTGCCGGGTGGTATCGCTTGAGGGGTAGGTAAGCCGAAAGCGAGCGGGCAGGCCCTCCTTATAGCGCAGGCCATCGTCGTGCAACTCCCAGCCAGCGGTATCGAGTATATCCTTCGCTTGGGCAAGATCAGGTGCATCTACGCGCTCTTCATCACTACTCCAAGGAAGCCCGTCGGCCGGGCCAAAGGCTGGGCGACCAAAACCGTGCAGGGCCACGTCAACCAGCATATCGCGATCGACGGCTAAATTGATCGCCTGACGGATGGCGGGATCTGCCGTGACATCGTTACCAATCTGCGCGCCAGAGGCCGCATGCTCGCCATTACTCGGCTGTATGGGAAAAAGAATGCCGCGGTTATCGACGCTCTGCATGATTACGCGCTGCATGTGTGCCGGCACATTGGCCGCCAATGCTGGTGGAATGGCGGCAATATCTGCCTGACCGGCATGAGCTGCACTCAGCGTGGCGTCTTCGCCGGTAAACAGAAATACCAGGCGGTCAAAAGCGGGGGAAGGGCCATAGAAATATGGGTTGCGTTCAACAATTAACTGCTCGCCTTCCTGCCACTCGACCAACTGGTAGGGCCCAGAACCCAGGGGGTGGCGACCATAGGCATCGTTATAGCCGTTTTTACGCTTGGCATGGGGCACGATGCCAAGGGTCAGTAACTGATCAATAAAAGTAATGCGCGGGGAGTGGAGGCGAAGCGTGACAGTCTTTTCATCTACAGCTGCTGCTTCAGCAAGTGCACTAAGATCTGCACGACCACCCGCCTGCGCCGCTGTATTGAACGTGTAAGCCACATCAGCCGCGGTCAGTGAGGTTCCATCGGAAAAGCGTGCGTCGTCGCGCAGGGCCAATGTCCAGGTGAGGCGATCTTCAGAAAGTGACCACTCAGTGGCCAGCTCTGGTTGTGGTGAAAGATCGTTGTCTCGTGAGAGTAATGTCGATTGAAACAGCGGATTGCCGTACTGCCCCCAGCCCAACAGCGGATCAAAGCCCTGTTCGGGTTCGCCGCCAATCGCCAAAATTAGCTGTTCTTTTGCCTGTGCGTTGCTAGCGATGAGTAGACAACTACTGGCTAAGCAACTTAGCGCAATACCCAGTAAGATAGGCCGAGTTGGCACAGCCATCGCTTGATCCTTTATGCTACGAGTATGATGTTTTTAGAATAACATCATACTGGCGGTACAGGCAGCACATGAAGGTTAATCAGCGCATGAAGGTTAAACAGAACAGGAAAGTTAATCAGCACAGGAGGTTGAATGCAGCGCATAACGGTGACGCTTGATGAAGAGCTATTGGCAGACGTCGATGCGTTGATGAAAGAGCGTGGCTATCAAAACCGCTCAGAGGCGATTCGCGACTTGACCCGCAGTGGTTTAAAGCAAGTGAGAGAAGAAGTTGCACCGGAGGCGCCTTGCATGGGGGCGCTGGTATATGTCTACGATCATGCCGCTCGCGAGCTATCCAAGCGCTTAACGCGTCACTCACATGATCATCATGACCTCACGCTTTCGACCTTGCATGTGCATATTAACGCCGATAGCTGCCTGGAAGTGGCGTTGCTTAAAGGGCAGGGGAACGCGCTCAAACAGTTTGCCGCTGAAGTTACGTCGTCGCGAAGCGTTCGTCATGGGCAGCTAGTGCTGATACCCGATGAGTAAGGGCGTTACCGTTAGGGCATAAAACGGTAACGCATAAAAAGGTAACCCGTAGGTCACCTTTTCTGGTTGGTAGCGAGAGCCTCTTAGTGCTCAACGCCGCCTTCGCCGTGTACATGGCCGTGCTCGACTTCTTCAGCACTCGCTTCACGTACTTCAGCGATCTCAACATCAAAGTTGAGCTTCTGGCCTGCGAGCGGGTGATTGCCGTCAACAACGACGGTATCGCCTTCGACTTTCTTCACGGTAACCATCAGCGGGCCACCTTGAGTCTGGGCTTGGAACTGCATGCCCGGCTCAATGCTTTCAACGCCTTGGAACGCATCGCGCGGTACTTCTTGCATTAGCTGCTCTTGCAGCTCGCCATAACCTTCTTCCGGCGAAACGCTAACGTTCAACTTTTCACCAGCTGCATGGCCTTCCAGCTCTTTCTCAAGGCCCGGGATAATATTACCGGCACCATGGAGATAGGTTAGCGGCTCACGGCCTTCAGAACTGTCCAGCACTTCACCTTCATCGTTAGTCAAGGTGTAGTGGAACGCGACAACCGAGTTTTGCGCAATTTGCATGGAATAACCTTTCGGTGAGTGCATGTCCCAATATGGTAACGCGTGTTTGCCGACTTGTCAGGGGGTAGCGGCGCTTTTTCCTATCCACCACCTTTGACGGTGTTGCGCACCAGGATGACCAGAGATACCCTACGTCCATCATTTTTTCCCTTTGCCCTATCCTCCATGGGAGCTCGTTATGACAGTATTGATTATTTGGCTTATCGCGTTTTGCCTGATTGCTTACTTTGTTTATCAGCGCTGGAATAGTGGGGTCAGTCAGGGGTTGGATAAGCTATTGCCCAGCTTCCTAAAAAGCCATGGTAATAACCGCTACTTATGGGTGATAACGCTCGCCATATTGGGGGCGACCACATTGGTTCAGCCGGTAGATATGCTACTGGTGGTTTTACTGCTGGGCTTAATTGGCTGGGGCGTCATGGCATTGGTCAGCTGGGCAGGCAACAAGACTCACCGCTAAATTAATGTTTATTAAAAAGCCCGGTCATTTATAAAATGACCGGGCTTTTTTGCATTAAGGCGCTAACAAACAGCTAATTAATACGGCGCTACGCTCATGCTGGCGCCGTTACCAATCAAGCGTACTCGCTGACCGGCCTGGAACTGTCGGTCTGCACGCTGAACAACGACCACATCGGTGCCGTCATCACGACGTATTTCCATTTCTAGTGCATCGACGCGGTTAGCGGCATCTTCCGTTGCTGTGCCTGCCACCGCACCACCCAGGGCGCCTGCAACCGTGGCTAGCTGACGGCCTGAGCCGCCACCCACTTGGCTACCTAAAAGACCACCGATAACGGCGCCGCCGCCACTGCCCAACAGGCCACCAGCACGGCTTTCAGCTTGAATCTGTACCGGACGAATCGCCACGATAGTGCCGTAAGTAACGCTTTGGCCCGTCTTTGCTTGGCTGCCGCGATAGACATCACCCGAGTAGCCCGAGGTGTTAGCACACCCAGCCAGCGTGAGAATGCTTAAGGCTACAGCCGGTAGAAGAAGACGTTTCATTAAAACCTCCAGGGCATTTATTGGTTTACTGTCGTTCCCATCACGGCCATCCGCATGGCAGTCAGTGGAACGGTAGCAGTTATAGAACGGTGTTCGTTAAAGATAACTGATGTTAACATTTTTGACCAGCAAACGTCTGAAAAGATCAAAGCTGTCAAAATAAATAGCTAGGAATAGCTTAACCGAGAGTGTAACAGCGTATTAAGAAAACAGTGTGCAAATATATGAGGCAAGCAAAACAGGAGGCCGAGAGGCCTCCTGTTGCAGAGTTGGTTAGGTGTGTTAGGCCCTATAAGGCCTAGCCATTAGCCAAACTGGTTCATGGTGTTATCTTTGCCACCAGCCTTGAGCGCGGCGTCACCGTGGAAAAACTCTTTATGGTCATCACCGATATTGGAGCCCGCCATATCCTGGTGGCGTACCGTGGCGATTCCCTGGCGAATTTCCTGGCGCTGTACGCCTTTTACATAAGCCAGCATTCCTTCGTCGCCGAAGTAGCCTTTCGCCAGGTTGTCGGTAGACAGGGCGGCAGTATGGTAGGTCGGCAGGGTGATTAAGTGGTGGAAAATGCCCGCTTCGCGAGAAGAGTCGCGCTGGAAATTGCGCGTCCATTCGTCAGCCAACTGGCCAAGTTCGGTGTCGTCGTATTCGGCACTCATTAGCTTGTCACGCTGGTAAGCCGAGACATCTTTACCCTCTTCCTGCCACGCATCGAACACCTGCTGACGGAAGTTCAGCGTCCAGTTGAACGACGGTGAGTTGTTATAAACCAGTTTGGCATCCGGTACGACATCGCGAATTCGGTTAACCATACTGGCGATTTGGCCAACGTGGGGCTTTTCGGTTTCGATCCACAGCAGGTCTGCGCCGTTTTGCAGGCTGGTGATGCAGTCAAGAATCACGCGGTCTTCGCCAGTGCCTGGTTTGAACTGGTATAAGCCTGACGCGAGGCGCTTGGGTTTAACCAGTTTGCCGTTCTGCTTGATGACCACGTCACCGTTATTGATATCGGCGGCGTTTTCAATCACATCGCCATCCAGGAAGCTGTTGTACTGATCGCCCAGATCGCCTGGCTCATTGGTGACGGCAATTTTTTGCGTCAAACCAGCACCGAGCGAGTCGGTACGCGCCACGATAACGCCATCTTCAATGCCGAGTTCCAGAAAGGCATAACGTACGGCGTTGATTTTGGCCAGGAAGTCCTCATGGGGTACGGTGACTTTACCGTCCTGATGTCCACACTGCTTCTCGTCAGAAACCTGGTTTTCCAGCTGGATGCAGCAGGCACCCGCTTGGATAAACTTCTTGGCCAGCAAGTAAGTGGCTTCTGCGTTACCAAAGCCTGCGTCAATATCAGCAATAATCGGCACGATATGGGTTTCATAGTTATCGATTTTGCTGATCAGTTCCTGCTCTTTGCCGCTATCGCCAGCCTCTTTGGCGTCATCGAGAGCACGAAACAGATGGTTAAGCTCCCATGCGTCGGCTTGCTTTAAGAAGGTGTAGAGCTCTTCGATCAGGTTGGCGACAGAGGTTTTTTCGTGCATTGATTGATCAGGCAGCGGGCCGAACTCAGAGCGAAGCGCAGCGACCATCCAGCCAGAAAGATAAAGGTAGCTACGTTTAGTGGTGCCAAAATGCTTTTTAATCGAAATAAGCTTCTGCTGACCAATAAAGCCATGCCAGCAACCCAGCGACTGAGTGTACTGTGCGGTATCAGCATCGTAAGCAGCCATGTCTTCGCGCATTACCTTGGCGGTGTAGCGAGCAATGTCCAAGCCGGTGTGAAAGCGGTTTTGAGCGCGCATACGGGCGGCGTATTCAGGTTTAATAGCTTCCCATTTGCCAGCTTGTGCTTCGCGCAGTTGCGCCATGGCTTTGATATCTTCGAGCAGTCCTGACATGAGCTTACCCTCTTTGGTCTGGAGTGAGTTTCGCAAATCAGCACTTGCTTATGCTGCACCTGCGAAGCTGTGTTTAGCATCATTGAATTCTGTGGCTGTGTCTCTAGCCTTATCGTCTCTTAACCAATCGTCTTGGCGCCCAGACACAGCATGACTAGAGATACCTGCTACAGCGTTGCGGGCTAGGTATATCGACCCAATCGCCTTAACGCTGCAATGCAATAACTATCCACGAGGATGGCGCATTCAACAATTGACACTTCGGGTCACAGGGGGTTGTAACCCGACTACAGCGAGGGGAGAAATCGGTGGGTTTGTGTAGTGGTTTTTCGTCAGAGGGGGTTATAAGAGGGGCATAAAAAAGCACTGCCGGGGCAGTGCTATGTCGTTTTAAGAGCAGTCGGATCGGAACAGCTCTCTGCGGGGGCGCTGTGAACCCTTCCATGGGCGCTACTTTCGCCATCCATGGCGAAAGACCCCCGCTTCAAGCTAATTCCGATCCTGCTTTTAGTTAACTTGCAATGGAGTAAGCGAAAGTGTCATTTCTCGGTGAGGGATGCCCGCATCCAAAAACTCATCGCCGTGGGCAACAAAGCCCAGCCGCTCATAAAACGCCAGCGCTTGCACCTGCGCGCTGAGGGCCACCTTGGAATGGCCCGCATGGCGGGCCGCCTCAATGGCGGCTTGCATAAGCAGTACGCCAATGCCAGTGCCACGGGCGTTAGCAAGCACCGCGACACGGCCAATATGTGCATCGGGCAGCAGGCGCGCGGTGCCCACTGGCTGCCCATCAAGCATGGCCAGAAAGTGCAGACACTCGGGGTCCAGCCCGTCCCACTCCTCTTCCTGTGGCACGTTCTGCTCATCGATAAACACCTTTCGGCGGATCTCGCTGGCCGCCGGGCCGAGTGTCTCCCAGTCACCAACACTTATGTGGGTAATCGCCATTAATACGCCTCGTCGTCATCACCTTCATCGCCCATAAAGCCTAAGCTGCCGGTATTGACTAACTGTGTAATAAGCGCCGCTGCACCATCAAGTTCCAGCTCGTCGGCGTAGAGCGGGGCGGTGTCGGCGAGGCGTTGAGCTAGTTCAGGCGAGCAGGCGTGGCCATCACCATCGACGAATAGGGTGGTGCCGCTGGCGTTGCTACGCCAGGCAAAGCGTGAGCCAGGCATATGATAGAGCGGTTCGCCCTCTTGTAGTTGAGCAACAAGCGCCGTTTCGGTTAGCGGCGTTTCAAGTGGTACCACTTGATCGACATATTTAGGCTGGGTCATTACCCGGCCAAACCACTGGGCGATTTGGGTTGGGTTATCAAGCGTCGACATAATTAGCTGACGCATACGCTCAACGGCGGCGTCATCCAGCTCGCCGGTATGCTGAGCAGGCGCCATACCTGCATCACTGTAACGCTTTGAGGCAGGAAGTTGCTCGCCCAAGTAGTCCGCGTAAGAGGTAATAGCTTCGTCGGCGGAAGGTGCGCGGAAACCAACCGAGATGGTCATGCAATCATCGCTCTGGCTAACGCCGTGATGCGCCCAGCCGGGGGGAAGATAAAGCATGTCGCCGGGGTCAAGCACCCAGTCGGAGTCAGGCTCGACAGTGAATTCTTTCAGAATACGTAGATCAATGCCTGAGATAATCGGTGCATCTTCCGTCAGTTTGCCCCCCAATTGCCAGCGGCGGTGACCGCTGGCTTGGAGTAAAAAGACATCGTATTGGTCGATATGTGCGCCCACATTACCACCGGGAGGTGCATAGCTGATCATTACGTCATCGAGCCGCCAGCGCGGAAGGAAATCAAACTCATCCATTAGCGCAGCCACCGAGGGGACATAATGGTCCACCGCCTGAACCAGTAAGCTCCAGTTGGTTTCTGGTAGCCGCTCGAAGGTGGCTTCATCGAAGGGGCCGTGGGAGACCTGCCAAGGGCCATCCGGGCCCTCTTCCTCTACCAAACGTGCCTCTACGCCAGGTTCGCAAGCGAGCCCCGCCAGCTCATCCGCCTCGATGGGGCTAATGAAATCCGGTATTGCGCCACGAATCAGCAGCGGCTTTTGCTGCCAGTAATTGGCCAGGAAGTCTGCAGCGGTGAGATCGCCCAGCAAGGTTAGCGGCTTATCGTGATGGTTCATGGCGTATCCTGGTGTCGTGGTCACAGCAATTGAAATTATAGAGCGTTTAGCTGTTGTGTGAGTGCTTCGGCTTGCGCTTGGGCATTACCAATATAGTTGGCCGGTGAGAGCGCCTTCAACTCGGTTTTGACTTCGCTGGGCAGTTCCAGTGTATCAATAAATGCAGCAAATCCCGCTTGGTCAATGCGCTTGCCACGGGTCAATTGCTTGAGTTTTTCATAGGGCTTTTCGATGCCGTAGCGGCGCATTACCGTTTGGATCGGCTCGGCAAGCACTTCCCAGCTATTATCCAGGTCAGCGTCTAAGTGCTCGGGGTTGGCTTCTAACTTGCTGATGCCTTTCAGGCTGGCGTGATAGGCAATCAAGCCATAAGCCAAGCCGACCCCTAAATTGCGCAGCACAGTGGAGTCGGTCAGGTCGCGCTGCCAGCGTGAGATAGGCAGTTTTTGGGCAAGATGGCTGAGAACCGCATTGGCCAGACCCAGGTTGCCTTCGGAATTTTCAAAATCGATCGGATTGACTTTATGCGGCATGGTGGAGGAGCCAATCTCGCCCTCAACCGTGCGCTGCTTAAAGTAGCCCAGCGAGATATAGCCCCATACGTCGCGATCAAAGTCGATCAGAATGGTGTTGAAACGGCAAATGGCATCGAACAGCTCGGCGATATAATCGTGGGGCTCAATCTGGGTGGTGTAGGGATTAAACGTAAGCCCCAAGCCTTCCACAAAGGTGCGCGCATTGGCTTCCCAGTCGATCTCTGGGTAAGTGGTCAGGTGGGCATTGTAGTTGCCCACGGCGCCATTGATTTTGCCGAGCACTTCCACCGCTTCAATTTGCTTGAGCTGTCGCTTGAGGCGATAGGCCACGTTGGCCATTTCCTTGCCCAAGGTCGTAGGGGTAGCCGTTTGACCGTGGGTGCGCGACAGCATCGGCTGGGCGGCATGGGCAATCGCCAGCTTGGCAATTTCGTCAGCCACTTCGTGCATGGTGGGCAGCATGGCGTTAAGGCCGTCGCTGAGCATCACGCCGTAGGAGAGGTTGTTGATATCTTCGCTGGTGCAGGCAAAGTGAATGAACTCGGTGACCGCATGCAGCTCGGCCTGATCGGCTATCTTCTCTTTTAAGAAGTACTCAACCGCTTTGACGTCGTGATTGGTGGTGCGCTCGATTTCTTTGATCCGCTCGGCATCGGTGACCGAAAACTCGCGGATTAACCGCTCAAGAAACGCCGTGGCTTCCGCGGAGAGGGGCGGCACTTCGGTAATTTGGCTGTGCTCGGCCAAACGCTGCAGCCAGCGAACTTCCACAATCACGCGGGCGCGAATCAGGCCGAATTCACTGAAATGTTCGCGCAGGGCGGCGGCTTTAGATGCGTAGCGGCCGTCAACGGGAGAAAGAGCGGTCAAAGCAGAGAGTTGCATGGCATGGTTTCCAGATAGTTCGAGAGCAGATGGTTCAAAATAGATTGTTCAAAACAGACTGTTCAACATAAGGCTAGCCCAGAACATGTCGGTCAAGATGAGGCGAGAGAGAACGGGCGCATCTAGCTGAGGCTATCGAGCGCACGGCGCAGCGCTTTGCGCTGGAACACCAGCTTCCAGCGACGCCCGCCTTGCTGGTGCCACAATAACCCAAAGCGAATACCCGCCATTAAACAGGCTCGCACGCGCTCGGGCATCATGCGGCTTTGCAGCAGCGATGGGTCGCCTTGTACCACGATTCGGGTTTTAAAAGTGGAGATCGTCTCTTGATACGCCTCTCCTAGGCTAGCAATCACATTTTCATGGGTGGTGCCGAAGTGCTCGGCCTGGCCTTGAATACGGGTTAGCTGTTGCCCGAGCGAATCCATCATGTCGCTATTAGTACGTAGCTTATTCATCAGCAGGAGTAGCGAAAAACCGTAGCGAAGTACGACGGGGTTCGCCTGCTTACGTCCCACCAGCGCTTCTAAAGTATCCAGACCGCGGCGTAAATTATTGGGATGCCCACCATAGATAGCTTCAAAGCTTTCGGGGTTGGTATCCACCGTGGCTTCAATCAGTGTTTCCCAGGCGCGCGGGTCGACCTGACCCGTGCGGGCGAGTTCGTCAACCAGGCTGGCGGCTTGAAAGACACCTGCCAGGGCTAGCGCCTGGCGGGCTGCTGGCGAGTCGGGGGCGCGATGAATCGGGGTCGTCGGATTCATGCAGCAGCCTCCGCGGCTTTTTTCCAAGTGGCGCGAATCACGCCGCCGCCTAAACAAATGTCGCCATCGTAAAGTACCAACGATTGACCGGGGGTAACGGCCCACTGGGGATCGTCAAACGTGACCTCAACGCCGCCGTCGGGCAGGACCCGCATCTCACAGCTGCAGTCGCTTTGCCGGTAGCGTGTCTTGGCAGTGAAGCGGCCTTGTTGAGCCGGCGGCTCGCCAGCCACCCAATCCATCGCCTCAGTCGCCAACGTATCTGAATAGAGCAGTTGATCATGCTTACCCTGCACGGCGATGAGCACATTGCGATCAAGATCCTTCGCTGCCACGTACCAGGGTTCTTCCGAGTAGTTGGCGAGCCCACCAATGCCTAGCCCCTGGCGCTGGCCCAGGGTGTAGTACATCAGCCCCATATGATCGCCAATCACATCTCCTTCAGGTGTTTCGATTTTGCCGGGCTGGGCGGGCAGGTACTGCTGCAGGAAGTCGCGAAAGCGCCGTTCGCCGATAAAACAGATGCCGGTGGAATCTTTTTTCTTGGCGGTAATTAGCTCGTACTGTTCGGCTAGCGCGCGCACAGCAGGCTTTTCCAGTTCACCCACGGGGAACAGCGTGCGGGCAATGGCGGCTTCCGGCACCGCATGCAGGAAATAGCTTTGATCTTTGTTGCCATCCAGCCCTTTAAGCAGACGTGGGCGAACATCGTCATCGCCCTGGCTAACCTGCCCTTGACGAACGTAATGCCCGGTCGCGATTTTATCGGCGCCCAGCATTTCAGCGTACTCAAGGAAGACCTTGAACTTGATTTCCCGGTTACACAGGATGTCCGGGTTGGGCGTGCGTCCTGCCTTGTATTCGGCTAAAAAGTGCTCGAAAACGTTATCCCAGTACTCTGCCGCGAAATTGGCGGTGTGCAGCTTGATGCCCAGTTTGGCGCAAACGGCCTCGGCGTCGGCGAGATCCTCTTTGGCCGTACAGTATTCGGTGCCGTCGTCTTCATCCCAGTTCTTCATAAACAGGCCTTCCACCTCATAGCCTTGTTGCATGAGGAGAAGAGCAGAAACGGATGAGTCGACGCCGCCGGACATACCGACAATCACTTTGCCGTTAGTGCTGGGCACAGTAGTGGATGGCATAGGCATCCTCAGTAGAAGTAATGTGCAAAAAAACGCTGTGCAAAAAAGCAACGTGCAATTGGGCGGTGATTATACACGATAGGGGCTTGCTTTGAGTACATCACTCACGAATCACACTGAGGGGGTAACGAGGCCCGCTGAGAGCATCTTCGATACGTTTGAGTACTAGCGGGCTACGTAGCCGCGCCTGTTGATCCAAGGCACGAATCTGCTCAAGTGTAAGCCAGTGCGTGGCGACGATATCGGGGTCAAGAGGGAGGTTGAGCGGGGTAAGTGGCTCGGCAATAAAGCCGTGGCTATGGAACGTTTGCCCGCCAACGGTATGAAAAATATACAGCCCAAGGTAACTGGTGAGCGATACCTGCCAGGCAGTCTCTTCTTGAACCTCACGCAGAACAGCCTCAATGGGGCCTTCGCCGGGTTCGATATGCCCGGCGGGCTGGTTAAACACACTGGTGGGTCCACCGCGCTGTTCTTCCACCATTAAGTAGCGTTCTCCCTGCTGAATAACACAGGCCGCCGTGCTGTGAATAAGGTTCATAATGGCTTCCTGCGTTTGGCGGTGGGTCGTGCTCGTTGACGGGAGTGCGTATTGGCAGGCCGGGGGGCGTGTAATGTTTCTTTACGCCACTCGCCAGGCATTAAATCATCTAACCGCCAGGGTCCAATCGCCGTGCGAATCAAACGCAGCGTGGGAAAGCCGACATGCGCTGTCATGCGCCTTACTTGGCGGTTACGGCCTTCACTGATGGTTAGCTCCAGCCAACTGGTCGATGGATGCCGCTTGGGGTCGATGGCCGGTTGGCGCGTTGCGGTAACGGGTGGTGCTATCCTGCGCGCCTTGGCTGGCTGTGTTGGGCCGTCTTTAAGCACAATGCCCTGGCGCAGCGCCTTTAGTGCTGCGTCATCTATGTGTCCTTCGAGTTGGGCCCAGTAGGTTTTGGGCTGCTTGTGGCGCGGGTGAGAAATGCGGTGAATCAATTCGCCGTCATCGCTGAGCAGCAGCAGGCCTTCAGAATCGTAGTCAAGCCGCCCGGCAGGATAAATATCTTTTACATCAATATAGTGAGCCAGCGTTTGGCGTCCTTCGCGGTCACTAAACTGGCTCAATACGTGAAAAGGCTTGTGCAATAAATAGAGGTTGCTCATGACATCTCGTTACTCTTTGCCCTTGGCGTGTCGGTACATCCCTCATGCGCATGAAGTGCAGCGCTGGTATACTCCGGCCTAGCTGCTGGGGCGCACATCGCTGAGTTCGCGCTCCGCTCAAGATTCCTTGCAATCAGGTTCCTTGCAATTTTAGTGACAAGAGAGGTTAACGCAAAAATGACCAAAACGCCGAAGATCATCTACACGCTCACCGACGAAGCCCCTGCGCTCGCGACACACTCCCTGTTGCCGATTATTGATGCATTCACCGATTCTGCAGGTATTCAGGTAGAGACGCGTGATATTTCTCTGGCCGCTCGGATCATCTCTCAGTTCCCCGACTACCTGAGTGAAGAGCAACAGATCGGCGATCATCTGGCAGAGCTTGGTGAACTGACCAAGACCCCAGAAGCTAATATCATCAAATTACCCAATATCAGTGCCTCACTGCCCCAGTTAAAGGCGGTGATCAAAGAGCTACAGCAGCAAGGTTACAAGCTTCCTGACTACCCGGAAGCGCCGAAAAATGATGAAGAGAAAGACATTCAGGCGCGTTACGACAAAACCAAAGGCAGCGCCGTTAATCCCGTGTTGCGGGAAGGTAACTCTGATCGCCGCGCCCCGCTGTCGGTTAAAAACTACGCCCGCAAATACCCGCACCGTATGGGCGAGTGGAGCAGCGATTCTAAATCCCACGTCGCGCACATGAGTGAAGGTGACTTTTACGGTAGTGAAAAGTCGGCACTGATTGAAAAAGCCACTGATCTTAAAATTGAGTTGGTGGCTAAAGACGGCAGCACCCAGGTTCTTAAACAGAAAACGTCTGTGCTTGAAGGCGAAGTGGTCGATGGTGCTGTGATGAGCCGTAACGCGCTGCGTCGTTTTGTGGCCGATGAAGTCGCTGATGCGAAAGCCAAAGACGTGCTGTTTTCGCTGCACCTGAAAGCAACCATGATGAAAGTCTCTGATCCGATTATGTTCGGCATGGTGGTCAGCGAATTTTATCAGGACGTGCTGAGCAAATATGCGGATGATTTGCAGCAGGCGGGCTTTGATCCCAATAACGGTATTGGTGACCTTTACTCGGCGATTAAGTCGTTGCCGGAACAGCGCCAAACCGAGATTGAAAATGACGTCCAGGCGCTATATGCCGAGCGTCCACGTCTGGCGATGGTGAACTCCCATAAGGGTATTACCAACCTGCACGTACCCAGCGATGTGATTATCGATGCATCCATGCCAGCGATGATCCGCGACTCCGGCAAAATGTGGGGCGCCGACGACCAGCTTCACGACGTCAAAGCGGTCATTCCGGATCGTTGCTACGCAGGCATCTACCAAACCGTGATCGAAGACTGCAAGCAGCACGGCGCCTTTGATCCGACCACCATGGGTAGCGTTCCTAACGTTGGCCTGATGGCGCAGAAAGCGGAAGAGTACGGCTCTCACGATAAAACGTTCCAGATTCCCACCGACGGCACGGTGCGTGTTACGGATACAGACGGCAACGTCGTACTTGAACACGGCGTTGAGCAGGGCGACATCTGGCGTATGTGCCAAACCAAGGATGCTCCGGTTCGCGATTGGGTGAAACTGGCCGTGAATCGTGCTCGCGAAAGTGGCACGCCTGCTATTTTCTGGCTGGACGCCCAGCGCGCCCACGATGCCCAGTTGATCAAGAAAGTAGAACGCTACTTGAAAGATCATGATACTGATGGCCTGGATATTCGCATCATGGCGCCGGAAGAGGCGATGCGTTTCTCGCTTGAGCGTATCCGTAAGGGCGAAGACACCATCTCCGTCACCGGTAACGTACTGCGCGATTATCTGACCGACCTGTTTCCGATCATGGAGCTCGGCACCAGCGCCAAAATGCTCTCAATCGTACCGTTGATGAATGGCGGTGGCCTGTTCGAAACCGGCGCGGGCGGTTCAGCGCCCAAGCACGTTCAACAGTTGTTGGAAGAGAACCACCTGCGTTGGGATTCGTTGGGGGAGTTTCTGGCCTTGGCAGCCTCGCTTGAACACCTGGGCAGCACTTTCGATAACGCCCGTGCGAAAATGCTGGCCAAAGCGCTTGATCAAGCTAACGGTAAGTTCCTGGACAGCAACAAGTCACCTTCGCGCAAAGTTGGTGAAATCGACAATCGCGGTAGCCATTTCTATTTAGCGCTATACTGGGCAGAAGCCTTGGCTGAACAGAATGACGATAGCGAGATGAAATCGCTATTTGGACGCTTAACTGAGCAGTTGCAGGCCAAAGAAGCGACCATTATCGATGAGCTTAATAGTGTGCAGGGCCAGCCTACCGATATTGGTGGTTACTACCACCCTGACCATGCGTTAACGGGCAAAGTGATGCGTCCCAGTAAAACGCTTAACGAAACGTTGGCACTGGTCGCGAAAGGCTAACAGCGAACTCTTTGATGAGCCCTGTCACCCCCGTCCGCTTGGCGGGCGGGGGTTTTATGTCTTTTGCAGTGTGATATTTTGAACTTTCCATGAACCCTTGCTGATCTTGGGCGTCTTAGAAAGGAGTCTTTTATCTAGGCCCTTTTATCGGTCAGCTTTGAGACAACCAACCGTGCTGCTTATGTCCAACCTAGAGAGTTCATATTGGGTCAACTTGCCTGCTTACGCGGGAATGACGCGACCTGGTATGCCCGATGAAGATGATGATATAGCGGTGCAGCCGGCGGAACCAGCGCTGGCGCAGCCGCCACTTTATAAGGTGGTGCTTCATAACGACGATTACACGCCGATGGAATTCGTCATTGAAGTACTGCAAGGTTTTTTCAACATGGATAGCGAGACGGCCGTCCAGGTCATGCTCGCGGTACATACCCAAGGAAAGGGCACTTGCGGCGTGTTTACTCGCGATATAGCGGAAACCAAAAGTTATCAGGTAAACGAGTACGCCCGGGAGTGTGAGCATCCGTTAATAAGTGATATTGAGGCTGCCAATTAAAAACGTTGAGAAATAATTGGCGGTGAGGCTTGCAACCGTGCCATTTGTACCCGATGTTGAGAGTATTGATCGATTAAACTGATCCGACGTCAAGCCCTAGGTGGCGATACGCCCTAGGTAGTAGCGAAAAGGGGACTGCCATGCTGAGCAAAGAACTTGAAATGACCCTGAACACGGCCTTTACCGTGGCGCGCTCCAAGCGCCATGAGTTTATGACCGTTGAGCACCTGCTGCTAGCGTTGCTGGATAATGCCTCAGCGGTAGACGTACTGAAGGCCTGCGGGGCTAACCTCGACAAGCTGCGGTCCGATCTGCAGGATTTTATTAACTCGACTACCCCGCTGATCCCAGAAGGCCAGGGTGATCGAGAAACACAGCCTACGCTTGGTTTCCAACGCGTTTTACAGCGTGCTGTATTTCACGTCCAGTCATCAGGTAAAAGCGAGGTATCCGGTGCAAATGTGCTGGTAGCCATCTTCTCCGAGCAGGAGAGTCAGGCGGTTTACTTCCTTAAACAGCAAAGTGTCGCCCGCGTTGATGCGGTTAATTATATTGCCCACGGTATTTCTAAAGTGGCTGGGCACGGTCCGTCACCTTCCCCGTCCTCATCTGAAAGCGAAGACGCAGAAGAGGGAGGCAGTGAAGGCGCTGCGCATCCGCTTACTGGCTACGCCACCAATTTGAATGAACAGGCGCGGCTAGGAAAAATTGATCCGCTGATTGGTCGTGATCATGAGCTTGAGCGCGTGGTACAAATTTTGGCGCGGCGGCGTAAAAATAACCCGCTCTTGGTGGGTGAGGCAGGCGTGGGTAAGACCGCGATTGCCGAAGGCTTGGCCAAGCGAATTGTCGAAGAAGACGTGCCTGATGTCATCGCCGATGCGGTGGTGTACTCGCTGGATATGGGCGCGCTGCTGGCCGGCACAAAGTATCGCGGTGATTTTGAAAAACGCCTTAAGAGCCTGCTGAGTGAACTACGCAAGCAGCCCAACGCAGTACTCTTCATTGATGAGATTCATACTGTGATCGGTGCCGGTGCCGCCTCCGGTGGTGTGATGGATGCGTCTAACCTGCTCAAGCCGCTGCTCTCCTCGGGCGAGCTGCGCTGTATTGGCTCGACAACGTTCCAAGAATTCCGCGGGATCTTCGAGAAAGATCGCGCCCTGGCACGCCGCTTCCAAAAAGTGGATGTGTTGGCGCCGTCTGTGGATGACACCATTAAGATCCTCAAAGGCTTGCGTTCACGCTTTGAAGAGCACCACGAGCTCAAATATACCGACGGCGCGTTAGAAAGTGCGGCGCGTTTGGCAGATCGCTACATCAATGATCGATTCCTGCCCGACAAGGCGATTGATGTGATTGATGAGGCGGGTGCTCATCAGCGTCTGTTGCCGCCGGAAGTGCGTGCCAAAACGATCGACGTTGAGCAAGTGGAAGCCGTGGTGGCGTCGATTGCGCGTATTCCGCCGAAGAGTGTTTCAAGCTCCGATCGCAAGCTGCTTGAAAAGCTCGACCGTGATCTGAAAATGCTGGTCTTTGGTCAGGATGAAGCGATTGATAGCCTTTCTGCGGCCATTAAGCTTTCGCGGGCAGGGCTTAAATCGCCTGACAAACCCGTCGGTAGCTTCCTGTTTGCCGGGCCGACAGGTGTGGGTAAAACCGAAGTGGCCAAGCAGCTTGCGCATATCATGGGCATTGAGCTGGTACGCTTTGATATGTCCGAGTACATGGAGCGTCACACCGTATCGCGTTTGATTGGTGCGCCTCCTGGTTACGTGGGTTATGACCAGGGTGGTCTGTTAACTGAAGCGGTCACTAAGCAACCTCACTGTGTGCTGCTGTTGGACGAGATTGAGAAGGCGCACCCGGAAGTCTTTAACCTGCTGTTGCAAGTGATGGATCATGGTCGCTTGACGGATAATAACGGGCGCGAAGCCGACTTCCGTCACGTTATCGTCATCATGACTTCTAACGCCGGAGCTGAGCAGGCATCGCGCCGTTCGATTGGTTTCCAGCATCAAGACCACTCAACTGATGCGATGGAAGTGATTCGTCGCACCTTCTCGCCCGAGTTCCGCAACCGTTTGGATGGCATTATCCAGTTCCATGCGTTACCGGTCTCTGTGGTGCGCAATGTGGTCGACAAGTTCTTGATCGAACTGCAGGCGCAACTGGATGAGAAACGTGTTCAACTGGATGTGGACGATATGGCGCGGGATTGGCTGGCCGACAAAGGCTACGATCCTGACATGGGTGCACGCCCAATGGCGCGCCTCATTCAAGAGAAGCTGAAGAAGCCATTAGCCGAGATGATATTGTTTGGCGAGTTGGCAGAGCACGGCGGGATTGTTCATGTCAGCCTGGAAGAGGGGGAATTACACCTTTCGACAGAAGCTGAAATGGCCGATGCGCCCTGAAAAGGGCGCTAAGACCGCCTGAGCCGACCACCTGATTATAGTGGTTGCCGTAAAACGCAGCGCCCTGTCTTCGACGGGGCGTTGTTGTTTTAGCGAGAGCAACGTTAGCGCGTACGGTCGTGTTTAGCGCGAGCGGTAAACGATACGGCCTTTGGAGAGATCGTAAGGCGTCAGCTCTACTTTTACCTTATCCCCAGTCAGAATGCGGATATAATTTTTGCGCATTTTGCCGGAGATGTGAGCGGTAACAACGTGACCGTTTTCCAGCTCAACACGAAACATGGTATTCGGAAGGGTATCGACGATGACGCCTTCCATTTCAATATGATCTTCGCGTGCCATATAGGCATTTCCTCACTGATGAGTTAGTAATATCACAATCGGTTAGAATTTGAGTGCCGCTAGGTAAGCGCTCAATAAACAGCGCTATATTGTGCCGTAAGCCCGCCGCCAAGGCAAAAAAGCTGACGTGTTTAACGAATTAACTGTCGCCAATGGCGCCCATCGAGCATTTCCAGCGGCGCAAAAGCCTGTTTGTAGCGCATCTTACGGCACTCTTCGATCCAATACCCTAAATATAGGTGCGGCAGCGCATTTTCTCGGCAGAGCTCAATGAGCTGAAGGATAGCAAAGGTGCCTAATGAGCGCTTATCCAGCTCTTCACTAACGGCAAAAAATGTGTAGATTGCCGAAAGCCCATGCTCCAGCTGGTCAAAAGCAGCTACCCCGACCAAGTCGTCGTCGAGGTACATTTCCATAAGATGCGCATAGGGCTCATCAAGGGTAAGAAAGGTGCGGTACTGCTCACGGCTGGGTGGATACATATCCCCGTCGGCGTGGCGTTGGTGAATATAGTCAGCATAAAGTGCGTAGTGACGTGGCGCAAAGTGAGCGGGCATGACGCGGATATTAATATCAGCATTGCGCCGCCAAATTTTACGCTGAGTGCGATTGGCTGCAAACTGTTCAACCGGAATGCGCACCGATCTGCAGGCGTCGCAGCCTTCACAGTGAGGGCGATAAAGGTGGCGCCCGCTGCGCCGAAACCCTAACAAGGCCAGCGAGTCATAGACCCCAGGCACGGGGGACTCCTGAGGGTCGAGAAACAACGTCGTTGCTTCCCTGCCGGGTAGGTAGCTACAAGCATGAGGCACGGTAAGGAAGAAGCGCAAATCCCGCACCGGGCGACGCGGCGTGTTACTGCTCACAGCTTGCCTCCTCGTTGTAAAAATGGTTGAAACAGAATGAATTCATCCTTTTGCGTTACCCTCGGCGGCGATCGCATTCAGCCAGAGCGACGCGGGAACAGCCGGTGCCTCAATGGATGATAAGGTGAACGCCTTGTCGGGCAACCAGTCCTTAAGATAGTTGATGAATGCCTCGCGGGCGACTGTAATAGCGCCCAGGCTAGCTAAGTGGGGGGTATGCATTTGGCAGTCGATGAGTTTACCGCCATGTTCGCGCATGGCTCTGGCTAGGTGTGCCAGTGCCACCTTAGAAGCATCTGGTACCCGGGAAAACATGGATTCGCCGAAAAACACCGGGCCCATGGCGATGCCATAAAGTCCGCCTACCAAGTGACCGTCTTGATGAATTTCAATGCTGTGGGCAATGCCCAGCGTATGTAACAGGCTGTAGGCGTCGTGCATTTCGTCAGTTATCCAAGTACCAGCCTCCTCACCACGTGGTGCAGCACAGGCTTGAATAACTTGGTTGAAGTGTTGATCCAAGGTGACATGAAAGCCACCATGGCGAATTCGTTTTGTTAGACTACGACGCTGCTTAAATTGTTCAGGTAGGAGTATCATGCGCGGGTCGGGGCTCCACCATAAAATGGGGTCGTCGTCGCTGAACCATGGAAATATTCCTTGCCGGTAGGCTTCTACCAGCCAGGCGGGGGAAAGCTCTCCACCGGCAGCCAGCAGGCCGTTGGGAGAATTCAGGGCCTTAGATGTAGATGGAAAGCTAGGATATGGCGAGGAAAGCCAAGGTAGCATTATTTGCTCCTGATACGACGTTCTTGTACTGAGCGCTTAACGAGAGGCTCTGTGACGGCGAAAGGATGCTCGGTATCATGCAAACTCGCAAGTGGATTAAAGACGCCATTGAGGTGTAAAGGGAGACTCGCTTGAAAGTGACTAAAGCAGTAAACAAGCGAACGCAGCGTAGCGCGCGTCAAACACCATCATCGGCTTCTTCTGCGCGCGTTAACGCCGCGAAGGATAAGGCTCGTCGTTTTGGCCTGCGCTTACAAGGCTCCGTGCGCGAAGGCGTAGTGGTGATACTGCTTGCGCTGTGTGTGTTTTTATTATTAGCGTTATTCAGCTACCACCCCTCTGATCCCGGCTGGTCTTACCAGGGGCCGGAAACAGGTATACGTAACTGGATGGGGCAGGTGGGAGCCTGGTTAGCAGATGTGCTCTATTCGCTGCTTGGTGCCAGTGCGCTTTGGTGGCCGGGTATGTTTGGTTTCGCCGCCTGGTGGTTGATTCGCTCACGCCAAGTGCGCTTTGAACTCGACCCTGTTGCGATTGCCGTGCACGCGGGTGGGTTAGTATTGCTTATTTTTGGCACCACCATGTTAGGCGCGCTGCACTTTTATCATCCTGATAGCATGCTTCCCTACGCTTCGGGCGGTATTTTAGGAGAAGGGTTGGTTGGCGCGCTTAGGCCGCTGGTAAGTAGTGGTGGCGTAGGGCTAATCGCTGCGGCATTGATTCTAAGCGGCTTTCCGCTCTTTAGCGGTATGTCATGGCTGCAGGTGGCGGATGAAATCGGCAAGCGGATTTGTCGCCTGGGCGGTTGGCTAGCGGCACGTCGGCAAGCCAGGCGGATGCGAGCTGCGCAGCGTGCAGCGGCTAAAGCCGCCCAGCCTGCACCGAAAGCTCAGGCTACACCTGAAGCTAATGCTAAAACTAAAGCCGAACCCGCTGTCGTTAAACCTGACGTGGAACCGGTGGCGGCTCAGCCTGCGTCTGAATCGGTGAGTAAAAACAGCGGTGGGCGTGAACGGCGTGAACCGGGCTTCTCCATGCCGCTTGATGACAGCGCCATGGATAACTCAGGCAATACTGTAGAAGGTCACGAAGCTACCGATACCTCGATTCCTTGGGAAGCTGCAGCGTTTTCAAGCAATAAGCACGTGCCGCCTAAAACACCCGCCCCTGACGTCGAGCCATCGATCAAAGCGCCTGAAAAAACGCCAGTGCCGCCAGCCAATAAGCCGGAGGAAGAGACTGCAAGCGTAGCGCCGTCTATGCCGCGGGAAAATGCCTTTGTGCAGGCTGACACACCGCCGGTAACGCCTGAGCCTACTGAAGAGCCTAAGGAGCACGATACCTCCTTCCCTCTGCGTGCAACACGCCAAGAAGAGTCATCGGCACCCGCTGCAAGTAGTAGCTTCTTTGTCAGGGACGAATTTGTCAGCGACGAAGCGCCTGTTAAGACCGAAGCGCCTGTTAAGACAGAGTACCTTCAGGATGCGTCGGTTGAACGCCGTAGTGAGCCTTCACTTACCGGCGAGCCACACCCCGGTATACGCGAGCCTGAATCATCTGTGTCTCAGCCAGTGCCCGCACGTAAACCTGAACGTGTCGCTGAGGTTGTCCCTGAGCCCGTTTGGGACGATGAAGAAGTGTACGATGAGGAAATGGACGACGAGCTATACCAGGCAGACCGAGCTGGCGAAGCGCGCTCAATCCCTACACCGCCGCCCACACCAGCAGCGCGACAGGAACCCACCTTTGCGCCCGATGAGAGCACGTCAGAAGCCGATGAAGGGCCCACACTTTGGACCGTGGAGCATTTGCAGAGCCAGCGCCCTGCCTTTGAAACCATGGACGAACCCGAAGGCGAGGTGCCGAGCCTGCAACTACTAACGCCTGCAGAGCCACATCAGCCGAATTACACCGACGAGCAATTGGCCGATATGGCTGAACTGCTGGAGGTGCGGCTGCGTGAATACGGGGTCAAAGCCGAAGTCGTCGATACCTGGCCTGGGCCGGTTATCACGCGCTTTGAGATTAAGCCTGCTGCGGGTGTCAAAGTTTCAAAAATCAGCAACCTGGCGAAAGACTTGGCACGTTCACTGATGGTGAAGAGTGTGCGTGTAGTGGAGGTTATTCCAGGGCGCCCTACAGTAGGGATTGAAATACCTAACCCCAATCGCGCCATGATTCGCCTGCGCGAAGTCATCGATTCCGACCGTTACCAGCAGGAAACGTCGCCGCTAACCATGGCGCTCGGCCAGGATATTGGCGGCAGCCCCGTCGTGGCCAACCTGGGTAAAATGCCCCACCTACTGGTGGCTGGTACTACCGGGTCAGGTAAATCGGTGGGTGTTAATGCCATGTTGATTTCGATGCTGCTCAAAGCGAAGCCCAGCGAGCTGAAGTTGATCATGGTCGATCCAAAGATGTTGGAGCTGTCTGTCTACGACGGCATTCCTCATTTGCTGGCGCCCGTGGTGACCGATATGAAAGAGGCGGCTAACAGCCTGCGCTGGTGCGTGGCCGAAATGGAGCGCCGTTACAAGCTAATGGCGGCTATGGGGGTGCGTAATATCGCTGGCTTCAATGGCCGCTTGGATGAAGCCGAGCGCGCCGGTGCTCAGGTAGCGGACCCGCTTTGGGAGCCTCAGCCGTGGGAAGTGCATCAGCCCCATCCGGTGTTGGAGAAGCTGCCCTATATCGTCGTCGTAATCGACGAGTTTGCCGATATGTTTATGATTGTCGGCAAAAAGGTCGAGGAGCTGATTGCGCGCCTAGCGCAAAAGGCGCGCGCCGCTGGTATCCATTTGATTCTGGCGACTCAGCGGCCCTCGGTGGATGTCGTGACAGGCCTTATCAAAGCCAATATCCCTTCACGGATGGCGTTTCAGGTTTCTTCACGCATTGATTCTCGCACCATTCTCGATCAGGGCGGTGCTGAAAGCCTGCTGGGTCATGGCGATATGCTCTATCTGCCGGCCGGATCTGGACCGCCTAATCGCATCCACGGTGCGTTTGTGGATGACGACGAAGTGCACCGGGTGGTCGATGACTGGAAGCGCCGTGGCGCGCCGGAGTATATCGAGGAAATTCTTTCTGGTGGGGTCTCTGCTGATGCTTTAACTGGTCTTGAAGCCGAAGGGGGCGATGGTGACGATGCCGAACAGGATGCGCTCTACGATGAAGCTGTCCAGTTCGTCACTGAAACACGCAAAGCCTCGATTTCCGCGGTGCAGCGTCGCTTTAAGATCGGCTATAACCGGGCGGCACGCTTGGTTGAAGCCATGGAAGGGGCTGGCGTGGTGACCTCTATGGGCACTAACGGCGCACGGGAAGTGCTTGCGCCGCCACCGGTAGGCCATTAACCAAGCACAATTATGCAATAAGCGTGAAAGTAGCGCCGCAGTTGAAACCCTGCGGCGTTTTTCTCGTCTGACGATGACACGTCTGAGTTAGGCATTAACGGTTAAGCTGACCGCACTGATTGACTATTGAGCAATGGATATTTGATTTGGCAATGGCTGCCTAGGGAGAGTATATGCGCGATACGCAAGCACGACGACCTTCACCGCTGGCATTTGCCGCAAGCGCCTTGGGTTTAACCTTTGGCGCGCCGGTATGGGCGGATGATGCCGCTGAACGGTTAACTGAGCGCTTAGATCCGCTTGAAAGCTATCAAGCCGCTTTTGAACAGCAGATTTTGGATAGCAGCGGCGAACGCCTACAAAGTGCGCGTGGTGAAATGTGGTTGTCCCGCCCCGGCTTGCTGCGCTGGGAAGTGGAAGCCCCATACTCGCAAACCGTGGTTTCCGACGGCGATGATGTCTATTTGTACGATCCCGACCTTGAACAAGTCACCGTTCAAGCGATGGATGAACGTGTAACGCATACGCCCGCACTGCTGTTGTCAGGAAGCGTTGACGAGTTAACCGATAGCTATGAGGTTTTCTATGAACAGGATGGTGGTGAAGACGTCTTTACCCTGGTGCCTATCTCTGTCGATACGCTGTTTGAAGAGTTAAGCATGGTGTTTGAGGAAGACAGCCTAACTGAGCTGTGGATGATGGACAGCACCGGGCAGCGCACCGCGATTACCTTCAGCAATATTACCAGCAACGGCAATATCGACCGGAGTATGTTCGATTTTGAGATCCCTGAAGGGGCAGATGTTATCCGCGAAGAAATGTGAATAAACGTTCAGGCGCCTTAGGGCGCCTGATCTGTTTCTTGGTCACGACTTTCCCGCCACGCCATTATTTCCCCAAAACGTTTCTCCTGGCCGAAAGAACTCGGTTTAAAGAACGTGGCTTTAGGTAACTCTTCGGGCCAGCAATCATGGGCACTGCCCGCTGGGTAGCCGTCGGGCTCATTATGCGCATATCGGTAGCCTTCCCCATGTCCCAATTGTTCCATCAGTTTGGTCGGTGCGTTGCGCAGGTAAGTCGGCACCTCCACTTGGGGCTGCTGGCGTACGTACTGCTTGGCTTCATTCCAGGCGCGGTCAATGCGGTTGCTTTTGGGCGCTACCGCCAAATGAATCGCTGCATGGGCAATCGCCCGCTGGCCTTCGTAATCGCCAAGCCGCAGGTAGGCATCCCAGGCCGCAATCACCAACGGTAGGGCGCGGGGGTCAGCGTTGCCGACATCTTCTGAAGCAATGGCGGTCAGCCGACGCACTACGTCCAGCGGGTCGCCCCCGCCCTGCATAAAGCGCGCCATATACAGCAGCGCAGCGTTAGGGCGTGAAGAGCGGATTGATTTATGAATCGCCGAAAGCAGGTCATAGTAAGCGTCACCTTGTTTATCAAAGGCGCTGGCCTGATGGCCAATCACATCCGCTAATACTTCTTTATGCAGCACTTCCCGGCCCGCTTCCTGAGTAGCGAAATCGCAGGCGGTTTCCAACAGCCCCAGCGCCCGGCGGGCATCGCCTGCACTGGCGTGGGCCAGCGCGTTTAATACGTCGTCATCAACGTGGATAACCCGCTTGCCGAGACCGCGTTCAACGTCGCTAAGTGCCTGACGCATCACCGTGATTAACTCCTCCTGGGTGAGCGATTTCAGCACGTAAACCCGTGCACGTGAGAGCAGCGCCGAGTTGACTTCAAACGAAGGGTTTTCGGTAGTGGCACCAATCAGCGTTAGCAGCCCTGACTCCACATGGGGGAGAAGGGCATCCTGTTGGCTCTTGTTGAGACGGTGAATCTCATCTAAAAAGAGGATAACGGTTGATGACATTTGCTGGGCACGTTCCACCACGGCGCGTATCTCTTTTACCCCAGCCATCACTGCGCTGAGGTGTTCAAGATGCGCTTGGGAAGCCCGGGCCAATAGCTCTGCCAGCGTGGTTTTGCCAACGCCTGGTGGCCCCCAAAGAATCATCGAGCGCACTACCCCGGATTCCGCCATACGGCGTAGAGGTTTGTCCGGCCCTACCAGCGCTTGCTGACCCACGTAATCGTCCAACTGGCGTGGACGCATGCGAAAGGCTAACGGGGCGTCGTCAGCAGGTATCGCCTGAGCGCTATCAAATAAATCCATGTGAGCTTCCATTATAAATCGAGACGTTAAGCAACAAAGCGCCACCAAGTGTCGATGGTAAATCGTGCCTTAGCGAACTACCTTTGGCGTAACCCTTCAGAAAGATACATTTGTTAGGATACCCTCATAGGGGCAAGGTTGTTGATAGCCGTGGTAAGTTGACAGTCAATTTTAATAGCCATCGTTGACAGTGATTTCTGAAAAAACTCGTTAGTTACGACAAGCTCAGGATAGGATATGTTCTAGCGATAATACGTTCTTGTTACCACACGCTTACGATCGCATGCTGTCAAACGGTAAGGCTTGGCGGCAGGCATGACACAACAAAGGAGACGGTTCGATGTTAAACCAACTGCGTCTAGATCATGCCAACATGGCGAGATTACTCCATGTGCTGCAGCTAAAGCATAAAACCCTCGACCAGGGTGAGCGACCCAATTTCCAGCTCATGCGCGAGGTGGTCGATTATATTTTGTCTTATATGGACGGCTTTGCGACGCCGCTAGAGCGGGTCTGCGTGGAACGGTTGCAAACCCAAGCCCCCGAGCACAGTGCGGTTACCGAAAAGATGGCCGATGAATACCGAGAGCTAAAACCACGCTTGCAGCGCCTATCCAACGATATTGACATGATCCTAATGGATAACGTACTGCCCATGGATCGTTTTGCCGATGACCTGAAAGCCTACTTAGAGGCCCACCGTGCTTATCTGCGCCATGAGCGAGAAGGGCTATTCCCGCTCATTGATGAGCACTTTAGCCAGGAAGATATGGAAGAACTGCGCCAGGCGCTCCCCGAAGGCGCTGAACAGGAATTAGAACGCCTACAGCAGGCTTATCCTGAACTCTATGCGGATCTGCGCGGTGCCGATGTTCCCGCTGTATAGCGGTCAGCGGTTAACGGTCGCGTTGTCATAACGATGAATAAATTCACGAACGGGGCATGCTAAACTAGCGGCCCCGTTTTTGTGGTAACGGTTCAATCGTTGGCCGTTTTAATCGTGTTAAATGAAGCAGGACAATGATGCAGAGAGAGTCATGGATGCAGAGAGAGCCATGAAAGGCCCCGTGTTAATTTTTGATTCTGGTGTCGGCGGCCTGTCCGTGGCGCAGTCTCTGCGTCAGCACTATCCTGATGCTGCCATGTGCTACGTCTGCGATAATGCTTGGCTGCCCTACGGGCTGCGCGATGATGCAGTGCTGGCCGAGCGCATCGTCGCGGTCTGCCAAGCCGCTGTCAGGGCGTGCCAACCTAGTGTGCTGGTCGTCGCCTGCAATACCGCAAGCACACTGGCATTGGAGAACTTACGCGAGCTGCTAGACATACCCGTCGTAGGCACCGTGCCGGCTATCAAGCCTGCTGCAGCCATTAGCCAAACACGCCATATTGGGCTACTAGCGACTAAAGCCACGGTGGGTCGGCCCTATACTCAGCGCCTGATTGATAACTTTGCCAGCGACTGTATGATCACCCGCGTCGCCGCTGATGCCCTGGTGATCGAGGCAGAAGCGTACTTGGCGGGTATTCCACCCAATATTGACCGTATGCAGGCGGCATTAGCACCGCTGTGGCAAGCCGCCTCCTCGTCAGCAGCGAATCTCGCTTTGGATACCGTGGTGTTGGGTTGCACCCATTTCCCACTGCTTAAACCGTGGCTTGAGCAGCTTGCGCCTGAACCTCTGCAATGGATTGACTCCGGCGATGCCATTGCCCGGCGAGTAGCGCACGTGGTTGATGAATTAACGAGCGATCAGCAAGATGGCCGCTGCTTCACATCAGCGCCCGCCGTTAATTTGACCGCTGGCCTGGCGCGTTATGGTTTTAAGGCACCCCAGTTGCTTGACCCAGTTACTTGACCCAGTTAATGGACATAGACGCATCGCAGCGCATCGCTGAATAACCCTACCCTTAATCATCCTGGATTGAATTTAAGAGGAGCAGCCTTGGCTATCCCTGTCGTAGAACCTGAACGCTATGCTGAGCAGTTGGCCGCCAAGCGTGACTATCTGGAAACGATATTCGCGCCATTCAAGCCACCGGTATTGGAAGTATTTGAATCGCCGCCAGGCTACTACCGTCAGCGCTGCGAGTTCCGTATTTGGCACGAGGAGGATGACCTCTTTTACGCCATGTTTGAGGTAGATCCGGAGAACCCCAAGAACAAGCGTGTGATTCGGTTAGATCAGTATGCAGTCGCTAGTGAACGAATTAATCAGCTCATGCCACAGCTGCGCGAGGCCTGCCTTGAGTCTGACGAGCTGCGTCGCAAGCTGTTTCAGGTAGAGTTTTTAACCACGCTGTCGGGCGAAGCCCTGGTCACACTGATTTACCATCGCCCCTTAGGCGAAGAGTGGGAGCGCGAAGCCCGTGCACTGGAAGTCGAGTTGGGCATCATGATCATTGGCCGTTCCCGCAAGCAGCGCCTCGTGCTGACCCGTGACCACGTATGGGAGCGGCTAGAGTTGGATGGGCGCACACTGCACTATCAGCAGGTCGAGAACAGCTTCACTCAGCCCAATGCGCATATTTGCCAAAAAATGCTGAGCTGGGCGCGCGAAGTGACGGCGGGACAGGAACAGCAGAACTCTCGTAAGGATTTAGTCGAGCTTTACTGCGGCAACGGCAATTTTACCATTGCCCTAGCGGATAACTTCCGCCGCGTATTGGCCACCGAAATTTCCCGTACGTCGGTAGCCAGTGCCAACGTTAACCTGGAGGCTAATGGGGTAACGAACGCGCAAATTGGTCGCATGTCGGCAGAAGAGTTTTCGCAAGCGTTAAAGGGTGAAAAAGCCGGTCGCCGTGTGGCGGAAATGGGGTTGGATGACTATGTCTTTTCCACCGTGCTGGTGGACCCGCCTCGGGCCGGTTTGGATGAGCAGAGCTGTGAACAGCTCAGCGAGTATGCTCAGATCGTCTATATTTCATGCAACCCCGCCACGTTAGCTGAAAATTTGACCATACTGACCAACACCCATCAGATAGAACGCTTTGCGCTATTTGACCAGTTTCCGTTTACCGACCACTGTGAATGTGGGGTGTTGCTACAGCGACGGGAGACCTAACGCGTAAACGACCAATGCTGAAGTGGTATGCGTCATGAATAACTCGTCAGGTGATTAGGGACGCGGCGATAGGTAGCGTAAGCTAGACTTTATGTTGGCCTAAAGGCCTATTGTTCTTCGTTTTTTTGGCCGTTTAAAGGCCTAGGCAGTCGAGGTGATGGATGCACTACGTTGCGATTGAAGAGAGTCGGCAAGATTTGTTGAAGCAGCTTCAGGAGCGGCTATACGCGCGATTAGAGCCCAATCGCGCGGCCACGATAGATGCCTTTGCTCGACACTTTTATGCCACCGTGCCGGTGGAAGACCTCGTGGATCGTCGCCTGGACGATCTGTATGGCGCAACGCTGTCAATCTGGCAGTTTTTGCAACACCACGATCCGCAAAGCCCTAAAGTACGGGTGTTTAACCCGGATTTCGAAGAGCACGGCTGGCAGTCAACGCATACGTTTGTAGCCGTTCTGCATGAAGATATGCCATTTTTGGTCGACTCGGTGCGTATTGAGCTCAACCGTCGCGGCTTGACGGTACATGCGATTCAGAACGCCGTGCTGGCGGTGGCTCGCGATGAACAGCATCAGTTAAAGGCGTTGGCCTCGCCGAGAGACGGCAACGCGCCTGAAGCACGTGAATCACTGATTGTGATCGAGGTTGATCGACACACCGACGTGGTACTGCTTGAGAGAATCGAGCGTACGCTGCACGAAGTGCTCCGCGATGTGCGCACCGCCGTGGGCGACTACGAAGCCATTTGCTCGAAAATTACTGACTCGATTCAAGAGCTTGAGAAAAATTGCCCGCCGCAGATTGACCCCGACGACCATGAGGAGGCGATTGCCTTTCTAGAATGGCTGCTCAAAGATAATTTCACCTTCCTGGGTTACGACGAATACCTGTTGGAAGGCCGCGAGTTGCAACGCGATGCGGATAGTGTGCTGGGCGTGTTCCGTTTGGATCATCCTCGCTACTGCGAGCGTATTCGCACCGAAGAGGGCGTCGGTGATAACAACGAATATGTGCTGGTGCCGCAACTGCTGTCGTTTGCCAAGAGCGCCCACCACTCCCGTGTGCATCGCCCCACGTATCCTGATTACATTACGGTTGACCGCTACGATGACGACGGCAATGTCATCGGCGAAAGGCGCTTCTTCGGTCTGTTCACCTCGACGGTGTATAACGAGTCACCGCGTAATATTCCGTTGCTGCGCCGCAAGCTCAAAGCCGTGATGGACATTGCCGGATTCAACCCGCAGGGCCATAACGGCAAGCAATTGCTGCAGGTATTGGAAGTCTACCCCCGTGACGACCTGTTTCAGATTGAAACCGAGTCACTGGCCAGTACTGCGCTAGGCATTCTTAATATTCGTGAGCGCCGTCAGGTGCGGCTGTTTATTCGCGCCGATATCAGCGGTAAGTTTTACTCCTGTCTCGTGTTTGTCCCTCGCGACGTGTTCTCTACGGACCTACGTCAGCGGATTCAAAACGTGTTGTGCGATGAGTTAGACGCCCACTTTGGTGATTTCAATACCTACTTGTCCGAGTCGGTGCTCGCCCGTATCCAACTGATTTTACGCTTTAACGGCGATGCACCGAGCGACTATGACCTCAAACTCCTTGAGAGCAAGGTGGCCCGGCTGGCACGTAGCTGGCGCGACGAACTGCAGAACGCCATGGTTGAAGGCTTCGGTGAAGAGCGTGCCAACAGCCTCATGGATCAGTTCGGCGAAGCATTCTCAGCGAGCTATCGTGAAGACTTCTCCGCGCGCACAGCCGTGTTTGACGTACAACACCTTTTAACGCTGAATAACGGCGATGATTTATCGTTGTCGCTCTACCGTCCATTGGAAGAGCAGGGCGGTGGTGTCAACCTCAAGCTGTTCCACCGAGAATCGCAAATTCCGCTCTCCGACGTGCTGCCGATGATGGAAAATCTGGGCCTGCGCGTGATTGGCGAGCGTCCCTACGACATCAACGCCCCTGAGCATCGCTACTGGATTCACGACTTCGAACTGGAGCACAGCGGTGCGGATGTCAACTTGGGTGATATGCGCGATGTGTTTACAGAAGCCTTTAAGCGTATCTGGACCGGCGAAGCCGACAATGACGCCTTCAATCGCCTGATTATCGGCGCGGGATTGGATTGGCGTGAAGTCGCCATGCTGCGTGGCTATGCCCGTTACCTCAAACAGATTCGTTTCGGCATGTCGCAGGATTACATCGCCGCTACGCTGGCCAACTATCCGGCCATTACTCGCGAACTGGTAGAGCTATTCCGACTGCGCTTTGACCCTGAGCAGCAGAGCCACGCCACCGACGAGTGCATAGCGAGCTTGAATGAACGCCTGGAAGGCGTTGCCAGCCTTAACGACGACCAGCTGCTGCGCCGCTTTATGGAGCTGATTCTCGCCACGCTGCGTACTAACTACTATCAGCTCGCCGAAGGTGGGCGTTTTAAAGACTACATCGCTTATAAGCTTGAACCTTCGAAAGTCACTGGTATGCCCAAGCCGCGGCCAATGTTCGAGATTTTCGTTTGCTCGCCGCGGGTAGAAGGCGTGCATCTGCGGGGCGGTAAAGTAGCGCGCGGCGGCCTGCGCTGGTCGGACCGCTTTGAAGATTACCGCACCGAAGTGTTGGGGCTGGTGAAAGCCCAACAGGTGAAGAACGCGGTTATCGTGCCGGTAGGTGCCAAAGGTGGTTTCGTCTGTAAGCGCATGCCGGAAAACGCCAGCCGTGACGTCATTCAGAAAGAGGGCATTGCCTGTTATCAGATCTTTATTCGCGCATTGTTGGATGTGACCGACAACCTGGTGGGTAGCGAGGTGGTACCCCCCGAAAATGTTGTCCGCCATGATGAAGACGATGCGTATCTGGTCGTTGCCGCCGACAAGGGCACCGCGACCTTCTCGGATATTGCCAACGAAATCTCCCTCGAATACGACCACTGGCTAGGCGATGCGTTTGCCTCAGGCGGCGCTAACGGTTACGACCATAAAAAAATGGGTATCACCGCACGTGGTGCCTGGGAGTCGGTTAAGCGCCACTTCAAAAACCTTGATGTCGATACCCAGCGTGATCTGTTTAGCGTGGTAGGCATTGGTGATATGGCGGGGGATGTGTTCGGTAACGGCATGCTGCTCTCCGACAAGATTCAGTTGGTAGGCGCCTTCAACCATTTGCATATCTTTGTTGACCCAAATCCAGATGCCGAGGCCTCCTTTGCCGAGCGTAAAAGGCTATTCGACCTGCCACGCTCCAGCTGGGAAGACTACAGCCAGGAACTGATCTCTGCCGGTGGCGGTATCTTCAGCCGCAGCGCCAAGTCGATCGCCATAACGCCAGAAATGCAGCACGTATTTGGTATTCAAGAAACGCGCCTTTCACCCAATGAGCTTATTCGCGCCATGCTCAAATCCAAGGTGGATTTGATCTGGAACGGTGGTATCGGGACTTATGTAAAAGGTTCTGATGAAACCGACACCGATGTGGGCGACAAAGCCAATGACACGTTGCGAATCAATGGCAATGATCTGAACTGCCGTGTGGTTGGCGAGGGCGGAAACCTTGGCTTGACCCAACGCGGGCGTATGGAAGCCGCAGCCAAAGGCGTGCGCGTATATACGGACTTTATCGATAACGCCGGTGGGGTAAATTGCTCCGACCACGAGGTCAACATCAAAATACTTATCGATGAAGTGGTCAAACGCGGCGATATGACGGAAAAACAGCGCAATCAGCTGTTAGCGGAAATGACCGATGAAGTAGCGGATCTAGTCATTCTGGATAACTACCGCCAAAGCCAGGCGTTGGATCTGTCGGCCATCCTCTCCGATCAGGCGATGGGGCCGTATCGTCGCTTTATCAGCGAATTGGAAGCCGCCGGGCAAATTGATCGCGAACTGGAGTTTTTGCCCACCGATGAGGTGCTAAAAGAGCGCGCCAGCAATGACCAAGGGATGCGTCTGCCCGAGCTGTCAGTATTGATCTCCTATGCCAAAAGTACGCTGAAAGGTGACTTGATCACCTCTGACGTGCCGGACGATCACTATATTGACCGGCATCTGGAGCGGCTCTTCCCATCAGTGCTGGTTGAGCGCTTTAAAGGCGAGATGTACGAGCACCGTCTAAAGCGTGAAATTGTCTCCACTCAGGTCGCTAACGATCTAGTCGATCACATGGGCATAGTCTTCGTGCGTCGCTTGATGGACTCCACCGGGGCGGGACGCGCCGATATTGCACGGGCTTACATTGTCGCCCGTGACAGCTTTAATTTGCCTGGACTATGGGCGCAAATTGAAGCGCTCGATAATCAGGTGCCGAACCGCATTCAGTACTCAATGATGCTCGATCTGATGCGCTTGATCCGCCGCGCCACGCGCTGGTTCTTGCGTCAGCACTTGGGGCTCTCGACCCAGGACACCATTGAATACTTCGCCCCGCGCCTGGCGCAGTTGCAAGAAGGCATTGGCGAGCTGCTAAGCGGTGAAGAGCTCAGCACCTGGAACACGCGGCGGGACGAGCTGCTGGAAGCAGGCGTGCCGGATGCGTTGGCGTCCACCGTGGCGGCCTCGTCCAGTCTCTACGCCGGTCTCGGTATCATTCAGGCGGCGCGCCTGACGAATGAGAAACCGCAGCGGGTGGCGGAGGTACTCTACGAGATTGGTAGCCGTCTGGAACTGCCGTGGATGATTCAGCAGGTCACGCAGTTGGAAGTACGCGATGCCTGGCAGGCCCAGGCGCGGGAAACCTTCCGAGACGATATCGAGCGCCAGCAGCTTGCTCTGACCACCAGTGTATTGAAACTTGATGCGGGTAGCCGCGATACAGAGGAGCGGGTGGCGCAGTGGTTGGAACAGCACGCTGACTTGCATCGTCGCTGGTGTCGTCTTATCGAGGAAGTGCGCGGCGGCAGTGAAGGGGGCTTCGCACTGTTCGCGGTGGCGGTGCGCGAGTTGGTCGATCTCGCTGAAAGCGATAGCGAAGCCTAGGCATGCATCTTCTGCGTAGCTAAAGAGGCTGCTTAGCTAAATCTCTGTTTAGTTTAAGCATGTCTCCCTTGTGAAAGCGCGCTCTGGTTCTTAACCAGGGCGCGCTTTATTGCGTTATACTGATGCCCGTTTTCAGCCCCGTGCTCGTTTTTGCCCCGTTTCAAGAGACTCGCCATGTACGCCCTTGCTCGCTCATTGTTCTTTCGCGTTGATCCAGAAACCTCCCATGGGATGGCGCTGAGCGCACTGGATACACTTCATCGCGTGGGGGGTGTGAGGCGATTGTTTGGTCAACCGGTGGATGATTCTGTCGAGCTGATGGGGCTGCGTTTTGCCAATCGAGTAGGGCTGGCCGCCGGGTTGGATAAGAATGCAGACCATGTGGATGCCTTGGGCGCTCTAGGGTTCGGCTTTGTTGAAGTCGGCACCGTTACCCCTAAACCCCAGCCTGGCAACCCCAAACCCCGGCTGTTTCGCTTAGCGCAGCATGAGGCAATCATTAACCGCTTTGGCTTTAATAACAAAGGGGTTGAGCATCTTATCCAACAGGTTAAACGGCGCCACTACGGTGGCGTTGTGGGTATCAATATTGGCAAGAACCTGAGCACTGCGGTAGAGCATGCATTGGATGACTACTTGCTATGTTTAGAGGCAGTGCATCCCTACGCGGATTACATTGCCGTCAATGTTTCCTCACCAAATACGCCTGGGCTGCGTACCTTGCAGTTTGGTGAGCAATTGGACGCGCTGCTGGGTCCCATTCGCGCCCGAGCCACCGAACTCAATACCCAGTCGGGGCGCAACGTTCCCCTGCTGATTAAGATCGCCCCGGATATGAACGCAGAAGAAGTGGCGCTAATGGCGAAAAGTATTGCGCGCAACGCTCTTGATGGCGTAATCGCCACCAACACCACGGTTTCCCGCGCTGGGGTAGAGGGCGACCCGCAGGCAGACGAGATGGGTGGGCTGTCCGGAAAGCCTGTTTTTGAAGCGTCCAATCGCATCATTCGCCAGTTGCGCGAGCATTTGCCTACGCTGCCCATTATTGGCGTAGGCGGTATTGATAGCGCCGCCGCGGCCCAGGCGAAGATTGCAGCTGGTGCGGATTTAATCCAGCTTTACTCGGGCTTGATTTATCAAGGCCCTAAACTGGTGGGCGAGTGTGCAAGAGCAGTGAAGAACGTTAGCCGTTAAAAAGCCCACTTAACAAAGTGGGCTCACTTAAAACCTGTCGTTTAAACCTAGTCTTCATTTAAACATCAGAGAGTATAAAACGTTAAGTCATGACCATGGGGTTTTTATGAATGCCGGAGATGCCGGTCATCCCATCCCACTGGTCGCCGCGACCTTCACGCCAACCGCTCATCCAGTATTCGCGTAAATTAATATCTTGACTGGGACAATCATCGCGAGAACGACCTGATATACCCGCTTTATAGCCGTGGACATAAGCCCGCTGGAAGCGATCACGTTTTTGCCGTTTCATTGGCTAACCTCTTTTCACGAAAGCCTTTGATAAGAAATAGGGTGTTATCGGAAACAGCCACTATTCCGAGAGCTTACTTCAAGAGCGAGCCGCCGCCACAACCCCAACCGTCTAGCACTCACGCGCTGAACGGGCCGAACGGCGAACTCATACAAGCCACAGGTCTGCTTATTAGGAATGCATCCTTAAGGACCTTGACAGGAAACGCATGCGTTTTTCAGTAGCTACTCTCTTATTGTTAGACCATGATGGGGCCATCTGTCGACTACCAAATTGTCATAAAACGTAAACTCATTTGATATATACAGGAATGTCGCGCCTTTCAGCGCAGCTATAATTATGACCGAGTTGAACCAAAATACCCCTCTAAAGCTGTTGGCCACCTGCCCAAAAGGCATTGAAGGCCTGCTCCACGACGAACTCATAACGCTGGGCGCGACGCCGGGTAAAACGACCGTGGCGGGGGTGTATTTTACCGCCAGCCAGGCTATTGCCTATCGTGTATGCCTGTGGTCGCGGTTAGCCAACCGGGTTATTTTGTCCCTCGTACGCGAGTCAATGATCGATACGGCTGAGCAAGTGCGTGATGTGGTTGCGCGCATTGCATGGACCCAGCACTTAGCGCCGGGTAACACACTGGCGGTAGATTTCCACGGCCGCAGCGAGCATATCCGTCATACTCGCTTTGGCGCTCAAACTGTTAAAGATGGCATTGTCGATGCACTCCAGCTGGCAGGGCAGGAACGTCCTAATGTGGATGTCAAAGCCCCCCATCTGCGCGTCTATGCCCACCTGCACCGGATGAACCTAACCATTGGTCTGGATCTTTCTGGCGAGAGCCTGCACCGCCGTGGCTATCGCCGCGATGTCGGCCACGCGCCGCTGAAAGAAAACTTGGCAGCGGCACTGCTGGTGCGTGCAGGCTGGCCCGAACGTCTAAAAGCCGGTGAGCCATTGATTGATCCGCTGTGTGGCGCAGGTACGCTGTTAATAGAAGCCGCGATGATGGCGGCCGACCAAGCACCTAACCTAAACCGTGAGCGGTTTGGTTTTCATGGTTGGGCGGGTCACGATGACACCGTATGGCGTGAGCAGAAGCGCGAAGCCGAAGCGCGCGCGTCGATTGGCCGCAAGCGCTGCAAAGCTCAGTTACTTGGCTTTGATCAAAGCCCGGCGGCCCTTACGGCGGCAAAAGCCAACGCCATGCGGGCGGGTATTCCTGCGCTAATCACCTTACATGGGCAGAGTCTTGCCCAGTTGACACGGCCGGAAACACTGACTGCTGAGAGCGGCCTGCTGATCACCAATCCCCCCTACGGTGAGCGCCTGGGTGAATTGCCCGAACTGGTGCGTTTGTATGCCCAACTGGGTGAAAAAGCCAAAACGCTGTTTCCCGGCTGGACGCTAGCGGTCTTTACCGGCAACCCGGACCTCGGCCACCGGTTAGGGATGCGGGCACACAAGCAGTACGCGCTCAAAAATGGCGCACTGGATGCCAAGCTGCTGCTTATGGAGATTGGTGGCGCCGAGCATAAGCCTGCCGTTAGCGATGAGCCCCAGGCTGGCGTTGAGAGTGGCACTGAGTCGACAATGGAAGATCGTCAGGAGACGCCTCAAGCATCAACTCCGAAAGGCTCAGACAATGCGCAGATGTTTGCCAATCGCCTGATCAAGAATCAGAAGCGCCTGAAGAAGTGGCTAAAGCAGAGCGGTGAAACCAGCTATCGTGTCTATGATGCCGATATGCCCGAGTACGCCCTGGCGGTGGATCGCTACGGTGATCGCGTACATGTCCAAGAGTACGCGGCGCCCAGCTCGATCAACCCGGCCCAAGCGAAAAAGCGCTTATACGACGCGCTGGAAGTCATGCCCGAAGCACTCGGTGTTGACGCTAGCAAGATTTACATCAAACGCCGTGAACGCCAAACCGGCAACGCCCAGTACCAAAAACGTGCCGCTAGTGGTGAACGCTTTGAAGTACAGGAAGGCAATGCGCGGCTATGGGTGAATCTGCGCGACTATCTCGATACAGGGCTGTTTCTTGATCACCGTCCGGTTCGGCGCATGCTGGGCGAAATGGCCGTTGGCAAGCGCTTTTTGAACCTGTTCTGCTATACCGCCACGGCAACGGTGCAGGCGGCATTGGGCGGTGCCAGCGATAGCGTGAGTGTGGATATGTCCAACACTTACCTGGAGTGGGCCAAGGACAACTTTGCGCTCAATAAACTCGATACGCGCCTTCATCGCGTGGTGCGCGACGACTGCTTCCGATGGTTGGGAACCGCCAACGCCGAATTTGATCTGATCTTTATGGATCCACCGACGTTTTCTAACTCCAAGAAAATGCGCGATACCCTCGACGTGCAGCGTGACCATCCGCGGCTTGTGGAGCTCGCCATGGCGCGTTTGGCACCCGGTGGAACGCTAGTGTTTTCTAATAACCAACGGCGCTTTAAACTCGATGAAGCGCTGAGTGAGCGCTACGCGGTAGAGGACATAACCGGGCGCAGCTTCGATCCCGATTTCCAGCGGCGCACGAACCTGCACCATGTGTTTTTACTGCGTCATAAAGTGTCATAAGAGAGCTATCGTATGAAAAGAGCATTCGCATGATTCAGCTATCGCTTTATACGACGCTGGGCTGCCATCTATGCAGCCAACTAGAGGGGTTGGTGGCAGCACTGGCGAATCAAAAAGTGTGGCTGCACCACATTGAGATTAGCGAGGATGATGCACTAGTCGAGCGTTACGGCGTGCGTATACCGGTGTTGGTGGATAGTGAAGGCAATGAACTGGATCGTGGCTTTGAGCTTGAGCGGTTAAGCGCATGGCTGCGCGAACGTGGCTGGCTGGATGAAGCGGCCCTGACAGCGTTTACCACACCGCCAGAGGCCACGCCGCCAAAAGGCGCCTATGAGCGTGGCGGGCGGCGCTTCTTAAGTTAATAGCACGAGGTTAATGGCGCGAGGTTAACAGGCATGGCTAAAAGCGTTGCTCTCAAAGCACGTCCAGCAATGAGAGCTGGCGCATGGCTTCCTGTCCTTCGGGGGTGTGGTCGGCCACTTCCAGTACCTTGCGAAACCCTCGCGAAGACTGGATAGTGGCTTCGTCCTCAAGCCACATCTGGGCTTGCTCCAGTGTATCGGCTAGCTGATGTTTCAGGCCGCCAAACTGGGTGCCGATTTGCCCCCAGGCGCGGCTGAAAATCCAGTCACCAAACATATCTTGGTGAATATGAACCAACACGTAGTCATGGTTGGTCTCCCAGCGTACGATCAAAACACTCTCCTTACTTAGCCTTTAAAAGATAGCCTTTAAACACGCCTGCACATCAAGCCGTCGCGGCGTATTGTAAAGCCCGGATAAGAAAACGCCTATGAAACTTGTTGTCGACGCCAATATCCCTGCTGCCGAGCGCTGCTTTGGCCATTTTGGTACGCTCACCCGCGTGCCGGGCCGGGAGATAACCGCCGCGCATCTGCAGGACGCTGATGCACTCATCGTGCGCTCCATTACCCAGGTCAACGACGCTCTGCTTTCAAACAGCCCCGTGGGGTTTATTGGTACGTGCACCATCGGCACGGACCATATCGATCAGACGGCCCTTGCTAAGCGCGATATCGGTTTCGCCAGTGCGCCCGGCTGCAATGCCGAAGCGGTGGTCGACTATGTATTGAGTAGCCTGCTGACGTTGGCGGAGCGGGATGGTTGGTCACTTAGCGAACGTACCGTGGGGATTGTGGGGGTAGGCAATGTCGGTCGCCGGTTATTGGCACGCCTGACGGCCATGGGCGTGGCAACGCTGGCCTGTGACCCGCCTCGGGCCGAGAAGGAGGGGCAGGCTGGGTTTCACTTCTTAGACGCCCTAATCCAGCACTGTGACGTGCTTTGCCTACATACACCGCTGACCCGCGAAGGCCCATACGCCACCTACCAATTGCTCAACGCTCAGCGTATTCATGACCTCGCGCCGGGTTGCGTGTTGCTGAATGCCGGGCGGGGCGACTGCGTGGATGGGCCAGCACTGCGCAACCGCTTGGCGGGCAAGGGCGATATCAGCGCAGTGCTGGATGTGTGGGAGAATGAGCCTGAGATTGACGCAGGCTTACGCGATCTGGTCTCCCTGGCAACACCGCATATTGCCGGCCATAGCCTGGACGGCAAGCTGCGTGGCACCTGGATGATTCAGCAAGCGTTAGCGCGCCACTGCGGCCAACCCAATGAACTCACGTTCGCCAATATTTGCCCGCCGCCTGCACTGGCTTCGCTGCATTTACAGCACGCGCTACCGCCCGAAGATGCCCTGCGGCTGTGCATAAGAGCGGTGTATGACGTTCGCCGTGATCACGATGCGCTTCAACATCAAACGCAACATAGCGGAGTGCGCAAAGGCTTCGATGATTGCCGAGCCAATTACCCGCTGCGCCGCGAATTCGCCACCCTCACCGTGAGGCTGTCAGGCGAGGCGGTCGCGTTGGAAGGTGTGTTGCGTGGTGCAGGGTTTTCCCTGCGGTCATAGTGAGGATCTCTGACTATTGTCATTGCGAGGAGCGCAGCGACGCGGCAATCTAAAACGTCCCCGAGATTGCTTCGCTACGCTCGCAATGACATAAGAGACTTACTGACGATATGCGGCTTCTTTCAGCGCACGAATGCGCTCATCCAACGGCGGGTGGCTGGCAAACAGCTTTTCCACCAAAGAGCGCGTTTGGCCTTTCGTGATGGCCAGGGCGCGCAGCGTGTCCGGCATTTGATCCGGCATTTCCGTTTCGGTTTTCAAGCGTGCTAACGCACTGACCATGGCATTAGTACCCGCCAAGCGCGCGCCTGCTTCATCGGCGCGGTACTCGCGGTAGCGTGAGAACCAGGCGACAATAGCCGAGGCCAAAATACCAAACACAATTTCGGCGACCATGACCACTGCGAAGTAACCCATAAAGCCAAGCCCGCCTTCACCATCGCTACGGCTGCGCAGGAAGTTATCGACCAAGTGCGCCACCACCCGGGCAAAAAACATCACAAAGGTGTTCACCACGCCTTGGATCAGGGCCAGCGTGACCATGTCGCCGTTGGCCACGTGGCCAATTTCGTGGGCTAACACTGCGCGTACTTCTTCAGGGCGCATGCGGTTCAATAAGCCTGCCGAGACGGCAACGAGCGCATCGTTTTTGTTCCAACCAGTGGCAAAGGCATTAGACTGCTGCGCCGGGAATATACCCACTTCCGGCGTTTTAATGCCGACGTCGCGGGACAGCTCCGCGACCGTGTCCAGCAACCATTGTTCGGTTGAGTTAGAGGGCGTTTCGATAACCACTGTGCCGGTGCTGCGTTTGGCCATCCATTTGGAAATGAACAGCGAGATAATGGAGCCCGCCATGCCGAACACAAAGCAGAAGATCAATAAACTGGTGAAGTTAATGCCTTGACCGCGTAGATAGCTCTCCACGCCCAAGAGGCGCAAGGTAATACTGGCAACCAGCAAGACCGCTATATTGGTCGCCAAAAACAGCAGAATTCGCATCATAGTGCAGGTTCTCCCTTAAAGGTCTTTGCAGCGTTACTAGAATAATGGCTTAGATACGTGCTGTTCATGACAGTTTCAAGTCCCACCGGCTTATTGCCGGTAGCGGGACAGGAAATTGGCAAAGCGGTCAAGTGCATCGCCTAACTGGTCGGCCCAGGGCAGCGTCACGATACGAACATGATCCGGTTCCGGCCAGTTAAAGGCCGTGCCCTGCACCAGCAATATTTTTTCCTGCAGCAGCAAGTCAAGTACCATCTGCTGATCATCTTTGATGTTGAAGACCTTAGGATCTAGGCGCGGAAACGCATAGAGCGCACCTTTGGGTTTCACACACAAGACACCGGGGATTGCATTGAGCTTTTCGACAGTGATATCGCGCTGCGCCAGCAGCCGCCCACCGGGCAGGATTAAATCATTGATCGACTGATAACCCCCTAGTGCGGTTTGGATCGCGTGCTGGGCGGGCACGTTGGCACACAACCGCATGGAAGCCAGCATATTTAGCCCCTGGATATAGTCCTGAGCATTTAGCTTGGCCAGGGTGCCTGAAATAGTCATCCAGCCGGAGCGGAAACCGGCACAGCGGTAGCTTTTTGAGAGACCATTCATGGTGATCACCAACTGGTCATCGTCCGCCAGTGCGCCGGTGGCGGTGTGTTCGACGCCGTCATACAAAATTTTGTCGTAGATCTCGTCAGAAAACACCACCAGGTTGTGCTGCTTGGCGATCTCAAGCACCTCTTTAACCACAGCGGGCGGGTACACTGCGCCAGTCGGATTATTGGGGTTGATCAGTACAATGGCCCGGGTGTGGCTGGTGATCTTGGCGCGTATATCCGCCATGTCAGGCGTCCAATCGGCCTGTTCGTCGCAGAGGTAGTGCACCGCGTGGCCACCGGAAAGGTGGGCGGCGGCTGTCCAAAGCGGGTAGTCAGGCGCGGGGATCAATACTTCGTCGCCGTCATTGAGCAGCGCCTGCATCGCCATCACGATCAGTTCAGACACACCGTTGCCAATAAAAATATCATCGATGCCGACGTTTGGGATCAGTTTGCGCTGACACTCCTGCATAATCGCTTTACGCGCTGAGTAGAGACCTTTGGAATCGCAGTAGCCCTGTGCCGTGGGCAGGTTACGCATCACATCCTGGAGAATCTCTTCCGGCGCCTCAAAACCAAACGGCGCAGGATTGCCGATGTTCAGCTTGAGAATTCGCTGGCCTTCCTCTTCCAGGCGCTTGGCGTGGTCGAGTACCGGACCGCGAATGTCATAGCAGACATTGTGCAGTTTGTGAGATTTCTTTAGCGGTTGTGGTTCGTGCGACTGCGGGGTATCCATGAGGTGTTTGTCCAAAAGTAGCGAGAAGCCCAAAGTATCCAACGTAATGAGGTGATTGCTAAGTCAAATGATGGCTTAGCAGTGCTTGGCTCATTATGCGTCGGAAAGCCCTTGATTGTCTTCGTCGTTTTGCACCGGGGGAGGCGGAATATCCGCTGGCGTTTCAAGGGTGAGCCTGCCCAGCTTGCCATCGCGCAACTCGTGGAGCAGCACTTCGGCGCCGCGATGCAGGTCCACCTCGCCACCGGGGCGTAGGCCGCCTCGGCGAGCGGCAATGTCTTTTAAAATAGCGTTGCCATCAAAACCGGCAATAGCGAGAAAATCGGGCTTTTTCGGGCCGTCTGCATCAATGTCGTGGGGGCTATCCGGCGCGGTGTAAGGGGATAGTTCTTTGAGCTTATAACGGGCAGTCAGCGCGTCAGGGTAGCGCTTGGCCAGTTCCGCGCTGGTGACAATGGCCACATCGGTGTACTCGATAGCGGTATCGCGAATAGCGCCAGTAGCGGCGAGGCGATAAGCGCTGGCCTGATCCTCAATTTTGGGCCACAGCACGCCTGGGGTATCGGTGAGTGCCACGCGCCCATCAATACGCACCTTTTGCTGACGCTTGGTGACCGCCGGCTCGTTGCCCGTTTTGGCGATTTTACGACCGGCTAGGCCGTTAATCAGCGTGGACTTCCCCACATTGGGAATGCCCATCACCATCACCCGGACATCGCGGTCGGCACGTACCGCGCCGGCAAGCTCATGGCACAGTTTGGGGATTTTCTTCAGCTCACGGGTATTGGTAGTCGTCACGGCTAAGGCGCGCATATTCTCTTGGGCATCGAAATAAGCCACCCACTCGTTCGTGCGCTCGGGATCAGCGAGATCAGCGCGGGAGAGGATTTTCAACACCGGCTTATGGCGCGTTAGCTCGGCCAGCATCGGGTTGGCGCTGGAGTAGGGCAGGCGGGCATCGAGTACTTCGATCACCACGTCAATCTCCGGCAGCACCTCCTTAATCTGGCGGCGGGCCTTGTTCATATGTCCGGGGAACCAGCCGAGCATTAGTCTCTCCTGAAATTACAAAAATTAGAGGCACAAAAAAGCGGGCTGCCATTCTAGCAGATGGCGCCCGCCTTGCTGGTTTTCCTTGAATAGGATTTAGCGCTGGCTACTCGTCAGGGTGAAACTCCAGCGACACCGAGTTGATGCAGTAGCGCAACCCGGTGGTCTCTGGTGGCCCATCGGGGAAGACGTGACCCAAATGTGCATCGCAGTGAGAACAGACAACTTCGGTACGCTGCATGCCGTGGGTGGTGTCCGTATGCTCTTCAACACAGCGGCTTCCCAGCGGCCGGTCAAAGCTTGGCCAGCCACAGCCAGCGTCAAACTTATGCTCGTTCTCAAACAGGGGTGCATGGCAGCATACGCAGTGGTAAATACCTTGGGTATCCTGCACTTGGTAATCGCCGGTAAATGGGCGCTCGGTGCCTTTTTCACGGGCTACGCGGTATTGCTCGGGCGTTAGCTGTTGTTGCCATTCGTCGGGGGATTTTTCTATTTTCGCCATGGGGGCTCCTCTCCCTCTGGTTGCCGTTAGTCAGAGGCTAAATAAGCAGGCTAGCTTAACACTCCCATCAATGACAGCGAGCCGCCTGCTCAAGTTCAGCAAATACGAATCCCCGAGTGTGTACTTACACGCTCGCCGCGCCACCGTTGCTGCGTGGGTCGTGGGCGCTCTCAATCAACCCATCAGGGTGATGCACAATGCCACCCGCATGGCCCATCGTATCGCTGAACGCGTCGGGCAGCACTTCTACATCGTGGCCAGCGGTAGCCAGGGCGGTCACTACCGCGTCGTCAAAACGCGCTTCGAGCTTTAAGTTGGTGCTGGTTTCCCCCCAGGTGCGCCCGAGCAGCCAGCGCGGTGCGGTGATTGCCTGCTGAAGCGGCATGCCATGCAGCGCATAGCGGGAAAATACCGCCGCCTGGGTTTGCGGCTGGCCTTCACCGCCCATGGTGCCATAAACCATGGTGCGGCCATCATTAAACTTGGCAAGCGCCGGGTTGAGGGTGTGAAAGGGTTTACGGCCGGGGGCTAAGCCGCGAAGATCATCAGGGTTGAGTGAAAAGCTAATGCCGCGGTTCTGCCACAGCACACCGCTTTCCGGCAGCACCACGCCGCTACCAAACTCCCAGTAGATGCTCTGAATAAAACTGACCGCGCGCCCCTCGCTATCCACGGTGCCCATCCAGATGGTATCGCCAGGGGCGGGTTCGTGAGGCCAGGGTAGTGCGTGCTGTGGGTCGATGTTCGCAGCTTCTCGGCCAATATTTTCTGAGCTAAGCAAATCTTGCAGCGGCGTCGGTACGCGACCGGGGTCGGTGACGTTTTGGTCGCGTAGGATAAAGGCGAGCTTGGTGGCTTCAATTAGCCCGTGCAGGTGTTCAAAGCTGTTGGGCTCGGCGGCTTTTAAGCGTTCGTAAATGCCCAAAATCATCAGTGACGCCATGCCCTGGGTAGGGGCGGGCAGGTTATACAGCGTGGCATCCTGGAGGGCCACTTCCAGTGGCGTTACCTGTTGAGCCTGGTAAGCGTAAAAGTCTGCCAGGCGCAGCGGGCTGCCCACCGCTTCCAAGTCCCGCGCCATGCTGGCCGCCAGCTCACCACGGTAGAAGTCATCGAGTCCCGCTTCCGCCAAGCGCTTCAGCGTGGCAGCTAGCCGCGGCTGGCACAGCCGCTCGCCTTCGCGGGGCACGTGGCCGTTAAGCAGTAGCGCGTCACTAAAGCCTGGGCTCTGGGTTAACCGTTTCAGGTGTTTGGCGGTCAGTGCTTGCTGGCTTTGGCTGACCGAAATACCTGCTTCTGCGTGACGAATGGCATCGGCCAGTAGCGTGGTGAGGGGCAACTGTTTTCCCCAGCTCGACGCCACGTTCAACGCTTCATGCCAACCGCCAATGGTGCCTGCCATGGTGAGGGCGGCTTTGGGACCGCGCTCGGGAATTTGAGTGTCACCGACATAGAAATCCGCGTTGGCTAAGCCCGCCGCCGGGCCGCAGGCGTCAATGGCTATGGGGGCTTTGCCGGGCTCATGAATTAACCAGAAGCCATCACCGCCCAGGGCGTTCATATGCGGATAAACCACCGCAATGGCCGCGGCAGCCGCTACCATGGCCTCCACCGCATTGCCGCCCTGTCTAAGCACATCGCGCCCGGCGCTGGCGGCTAGGTGATGAGGAGCGACGCAGCTGCCGCCGTAACTACGTTGGGTGTGGAGCATCTTAAATTCCTTTGTTATTGATCTTGGTTACCAGCCAATGGCGTTTGGCAACCATGTAGCAATGCTGGGGAAGATAAACACCAGCGCGACGGCGATAAACTGTAGGCCGATAAACGGCAGCGCGCCTTTATAAATATCCAGTGTGGTGACTTCTTTCGGGGCCACGCCTTTGAGAAAGAACAAAGACCAGCCAAACGGTGGGGTGAGAAACGAGGTTTGCAGTACCAACCCCACCAAAATACCCAGCCATACCAAATCGACACCCATTTGCACAAAGAACGGCAAAAATAGCGGTAGGGCGATATAGCTGATCTCGATCCATTCCAGAAAGAAACCCAACACAAACATCAGCAGTAGCATAAACAGCATTGCGCCTAGCTCGCCCCCGGGCACCCAGTCGAACATGCGGGCAACCAAATGCTCGCCACCCAAGCCGCGGAATGCCAAGCCAAACACCTGCGCGCTGATTAAGATAAAGAACACCATCGCTGAAATCACCAGTGTGGCCTTGGCGACCTCTTTGAGTAACGCAAAGGTTAACCGCCCCGAGCAGGCGACAAACACCAGCGCCCCTAGGGCGCCCATCGCGGCAGCCTCGGTGGGCGCTGCAATACCGCCAATAATCGAGCCTAAAACGGCAAACACCAAGCCCACCGGCGGGCCAACCACGGTGATTACTTTGCCTATCAGCTGGCGCCGACCCATTGCCGCGCGCTCTTCAGCAGGTATTGGCGGCATCAGGTGGGGATAAAGCTTGGCGATCACCAGAATGGCAATAATATATACCGCCGCCAGCGTTAGCCCTGGCACCATGGCCGCGGCGAACATCGTGCCGACTGACTCACCCAAAATTTCGGCCAACAGGATCAACACCAGACTGGGCGGAATAATCTGACCCAAGGTGCCGGACGCGCAGATCATGCCGGTAGCCAGAGATTTAGGGTAGCCGCGACGCAACAATGTAGGCAGCGTGAGGAGGCCAAGCGTGACGATAGTGGCGCCGACAATCCCCGTGGCGGCACCTAACAATACGCCCACCAGAATAATCGCCACGCCCATGCCGCCCGAGAGGCCACCGAACAAGTGGCCGATCACATCGATCAACTCCTCGGCCAGCTTCGATTTCTCCAGCATCACGCCCATAAACACAAACAGCGGTATCGCCATGAAGGTGTAATTGGTTACCACGCCGTAAATACGTGATGGCAGCAGGTTAAACAACATCGGGCCAAAGCCGATGTAGCCAAAGAAAAAGGCAGTGGCCGCAATGCTGATACCCACGGGAATGCCGATTAGCAGGAACACGAAAAAAGCCACGATCATGCCGATCGCTAGCCATTCATTGGGAGACATGCGTTATTCACCTCGTGTGGGCAGGGCAAGCGCTTGGCGCAGCGCGTGGGCCAACCCCTGCAGCGCGAGAAGGACAAAACCAAACGGAATGAGCGATTTCAGCAGCCAGCGAAGGGGCAGGCCACCGGGGTTAGGCGATACTTCGCCGCGGGCGAAGGACTGGGCGATCCACGGCAGCGTCAGCCAGGCGATATACAGCCCCATCACCAGCAACAAAAGTCCACCTATGATTTCCACCACGCGCTGCAGGCCCGCTGGGAAGCGTTCATAGAAAACATCCACGCGTACCTGCTCTCCCATCAACAGCAAATACGACATGCCAAACAGCGCGATAGGTGAGATCAAGTGCCACTGTAGCTCCTGCAGCCACACCGCTCCGATCCGAAACACATAACGCATCATTACGTCGCCAGCGACGAGTCCGACTAATACCACGCAGGTCCAGGCGGCAATCCAGCCAAATAGCCGAACCACCGCCTCAACTCCGTGGACAAAGGTTGCCACGGCGCGCATATCAGACTCCGATAATGTCGTTTAACCAGGCCCGCTCGCTGGCGCCCGCCCAGCGGTCGTGATTGGCTTTAAACGCCATGTAGCTGTCGTGCACTTTGCGTACGAGAGGATCTGCGTTGGCCTCAGAAGCCAGGGTATCCTGAGTCGCCTCGCGAAGAGCAGCAATCACCGGTTCAGGCAGCATGCTAGCCGTCACGCCTTCGTTTTCGACCAAATCGGTCATGGCTTCGCCGTTAACGGCTTCTGACCACGTGACACTCTCCAAACACGCGGCCATGCAGGCGGTTTTGACGATCATTTGTAAATCTTCGGGCAGGCTATCCCAGTGTGTTTTTGAGATCAGTAGTTCGCCTGTGGTGGCAGGTTCGTGCCAGCCGGTGGTGTGGTAGAACTTGGCGGCGTTATGCAGCCCCATGCGGCGATCTTGGAAAGGGCCAACAAATTCGGCTGCATCAATGACGCCACGTTCTAGCGCTGGGAAAATTTCGCCACCGGGAAGCACACGGGCATCCACGCCTAGCGATGAGTAGACCTGACCCGCCAAACCGGGGACGCGCATGCGCAAGCCATTAAGCTGACTGATATCTTCTATCGGTTCGCGGAACCAGCCGGTCATCTGCACGCCGGTATTATTGAGCGGGAAAGCCACCATGCCGTAAGGCTCATATACTTCGTGCCAAAGCTCCAAGCCGCCGCCGTGATAGAGCCACGCCATATGGCCCATAAAGCTCATGCCAAACGGCACGGTGGTGAAGTACTGGGCCGCAAACGTGGTACCTGACCAGAAGTAGCTATTAGCGGCATTCATCTCGATGGTGCCGCTCTGAACGGCTTCGAAGCCTTCAAAGGCAGGAATCAGCTCGCCGGATGCGAAGTGCTGAATGTTAAGTCGACCACCGGACATGGCGTTAATTTTGGCGATGACATCGGTAGGACTGCCAGGGCCTTCTACATAAAAAGGCGAGCCGGGACCGTAGGCATTAGTCATACGCCAATTAAAACGCTCGGCGGACTGGGCACGGGCGATAGACGGCGCACCTAATACCAGCCCGGCAGTAGTGGAAACGGCTGCCGTGGTGAGAAACTTGCGGCGAGATAAGGACATAGCACACCTCATGATGGGGAAGGGGATCAGTAAGAGAACACTATGAGGTAGCAAAGGGTGTGCCATAAAAATCGATTTTATTGTAAATAAAAGATTTTTAAGGATTTCATAGCAGATGAAGAGTGGGCAAATGCTAAGAAAATTCAGCGCTTGCACCGTTATGAGGCTTCATTAGAGACGAGGGCACTCCCAATGTGCATGCTGGCGCAACAGAGCTTGTGCTTGGGTGTAGGTGATTGATAGCCGGTCAGTAAAGCCGCTGTTAGCAGAGAGCTTGACAGCTCAATACGGTCTGAGTAACATACGCGCCACCTCGACGAGGCAATGCAACGTCCCATTCGTCTAGTGGTCTAGGACACCGCCCTTTCACGGCGGTAACAGGGGTTCGAACCCCCTATGGGACGCCACTTATCCTTTGAAGAGCACGTTCTTTTAAAGGTAAGCGGTCGTCAGGGTTATCGGAATGCGGGACAGAGTGCGGGAATAGCTCAGTGGTAGAGCATCGCCTTGCCAAGGCGAGGGTCGGGAGTTCGAATCTCCTTTCCCGCTCCAGTTCGGTGTGTGGTAAGTCAGGCGAGGTCGGGAGCTGGAACGCCAGCCCGGTCGAATCTACTTTCCCGCTCCAAGTAGTTGAAGTATTTACAGTGTCCCATTCGTCTAGTGGTCTAGGACACCGCCCTTTCACGGCGGTAACAGGGGTTCGAACCCCCTATGGGACGCCACTTCCGATAAATTGATTAAGTGTCTATTAGCGGGAATAGCTCAGTGGTAGAGCATCGCCTTGCCAAGGCGAGGGTCGGGAGTTCGAATCTCCTTTCCCGCTCCAGATTTAGTAGTATCGGACGGTAAGCGATGGGTCGTGAGCTGGAACGCCAGCCCGGTCGATCTCTTTTCCCGCTCCAGTTTTGATTTAGTCCCATTCGTCTAGTGGCCTAGGACACCGCCCTTTCACGGCGGTAACAGGGGTTCGAACCCCCTATGGGACGCCATCTAGCGTTATACATTGTTTTGTTTGCGTTGCGGGAATAGCTCAGTGGTAGAGCATCGCCTTGCCAAGGCGAGGGTCGGGAGTTCGAATCTCCTTTCCCGCTCCAATTTGGATGTGTGGTTAAGAATATTGCCTTGCCAAGGCGAGGGACGTGATCTGGTGCGCCAGCCCGGCGGAAGGCCGCCCCGTCGATCTCCTTTCCCGCTCCAAGCGCTCCTCGTTTTAATTTTTCCCCTATTTTTATGATGCGTCAGCTATTTTGCTGAGTGTCATCGCTTGTATGTCTGGCGATTGGTGGGCAACGGCCGCCTTGAAAAAAGTCGTTTGCGCCCTAATGTCTTACCTTCTCTATTTTATTTTGCTGACAGGACATGTTCATGGCCGAACCGGCATTGTCGATCCGTGGCCTTACCAAAGTGTACGGCAACGGTTTTCAGGCGCTCAAAGGTATTGATCTCGACGTCCAACAGGGCGATTTTTTTGCCTTGTTAGGCCCCAATGGCGCCGGTAAATCCACCACGTTAGGCGTGGTCTGTTCACTGGTGCAAAAAACAGCGGGCAAGGTGTCCATATTTGGTATTGATGTCGATAAAGATTTCGCCAAGGCCAAATATCAATTGGGTGTTGTACCCCAGGAATTTAATTTCAATCAGTTCGAAAAAGTGCTCGATATCGTGCTGGCCCAAGCGGGCTACTACGGCATGACCAGCCGTGAGGCGTTGCCCCGCGCCAAGCAACTGCTGACCGACCTTGGCCTGTGGGACAAACGCAACGGCAGCGCGCGGATGCTCTCCGGCGGGATGAAACGCCGCCTGATGATCGCGCGTGCACTAATGCATCGGCCTAAATTGCTGATTCTGGATGAGCCAACCGCTGGCGTGGATATCGAACTACGTCGCAGTATGTGGGAATACATGCGGCGGATTAATCAAGATGAAGGCACCACTATTATTCTTACCACCCACTACCTGGAAGAGGCCGAGAGCCTGTGCCGCAATGTGGCGATTATCAATAATGGCGATATTGTGCGGAATACCAGTGTGCGTGAGCTGCTGGCTGAGCTTGATACTGAGACCTTCCTGATTGATACCTCCGAGGCCATTACAGACATACCCAATATAGAGGGATTTGAGATACAGCAGCTGGAATCTACTCAGTTATCACTCGTGGTACACCGTGGGCAACGTTTAAATGATGTGTTTAGTGCGCTGAGTGAGCAAGGTGTGCAGGTGGTGTCTATGCGTAACCGAGCCAACCGTCTTGAGGAGATGTTTGTGTCAATGGTAGAAGGCAGTGGCCAAGGGGCGATAGATCAGCGCGTCGAGAAGAAGGAGGCGCGCGCATGAACGCCACACAAACACTGATCGCCTTATGGACCCTGGTGCTAAAAGAGATCAAGCGCTTCACGCGTATTTGGCCGCAGACGCTATTGCCGCCCTCAATCACCATGGCGATGTACTTCATCATCTTCGGCAATCTGATCGGTTCGCGTATTGGTGATATGGACGGCTTCAGCTATATGGACTTTATCGTCCCTGGGCTGATCATGATGTCGGTAATTACCAATAGCTACTCCAACGTAGCATCCAGCTTCTTCTCGAATAAATTCCAGCGTTCGATCGAAGAAATGATGGTCTCGCCAATGCCCAATTGGGTGATTTTGTCCGGCTTTATTCTAGGCGGCATGGCCCGTGGATTGGGCGTTGGGCTAATTGTGACCGTCGTTTCGTTGTTTTTTACCCGCTTAACAGTGGAGCATCCGCTGCTCACGGTATTAGTCGTGGTACTGACATCAGCGCTTTTCTCTATTGGCGGCTTTATTAACGCTTTGCTGGCCAACAAGTTTGATGATATCTCCATCGTGCCGACCTTTATTCTCACGCCGCTGACCTACCTGGGCGGGGTGTTTTATTCTATTTCTATGCTGCCAGACTTTTGGCAGGGCGTTTCCATGCTCAACCCCATTCTGTACATGGTTAACGTCTTTCGTTACGGCTTCCTGGGCGTCTCGGATATCCCGGTTGGCTGGGCCCTCGCTGCGATTTTCGCCTTTATCATTGTGCTGTTTGTGGCGGCGCTGACCATGTTAGAGCGCGGTAAAGGTATTCGTAGTTAATGGTAATGGCGCACTGATAAAGAGAGGCTAAAAGCTAATGACACACCGCCCCGACACCTTGGAAAACGCGCCGCTAGGGCGTGACTCCGCCTACCCCGAGCAGTATGACGCCGGACTTCTCTATCCCATTTCTCGTGCGGCCAACCGCACTCCCTTGGGGATTGAAGAAGATGCCCTGCCGTTTGTAGGGGAAGACGAGTGGCACGCCTTTGAAGTTTCCTGGCTGAACAGCCGCGGCAAGCCTATCGTCGCCGTGGCGCGCTTTCGCCTACCCGCGAGCTCGCCCAATCTGATTGAGTCCAAATCGTGGAAGCTCTATCTCAATAGCTTTAACCAATCCCGGTTTTATAGCCGCCAGGAAGTGATGGAGACGCTCGCCAATGACCTCGCTGTTGCGGCAGGGGCTGAGGTGAGTGTCGAGCTGTTTGATGTAAATGCCTCAGAGCTTTCAGCACAGCAATTGCCAGGCGAATGCTTGGACGATTTAGATATCGCAGTAAGCGATTACACACCCAGCAGTGACCACTTGGTGGTTGGCAACGAGATCGTCGAAGAGACGCTTTATTCTCATCTGCTGAAGTCTAACTGCCCCGTCACCGGCCAGCCGGATTGGGGAAGCGTGCTGATTCGCTACAAAGGACCAAAGCTTGATCGGGAAGGGTTGCTGCGCTACCTGATTGGCTTTCGTCAGCACCAGGATTTTCACGAGCACTGCGTTGAACATATTTTCACCGACTTAATGACGCAGGCAAAGCCTACGCAATTACTGGTGCTGGCACGCTATGTGCGCCGCGGTGGGCTAGATATTAGTCCCTGGCGCGCCACGCCTGGGCTGACGCCACCCACGCCGCTGCGTCTAGCAAGGCAGTAAACGTCGGTGTTATAAATGATGGTGCTACAGTAGCCTCACACGATTGGATTTGGAGTCATTAATGGACGCACTCACGCTTCTTCACGAACGCAGCTCAATGGGCAAGTTGATGGAGCCAGCGCCCAGCGCCGAACAGCTCAGCGCCATTTATCAGGCGGCACTGCGTGCACCTGACCATAAAGAGCTGCGCCCTTGGCGCTTTATTGAGTGCAGCGGGGAGGGGCGTGAGCGTTTAGGCGAGCTATTTGCTGAGGCAGAGTTCCAAGAAGACCCTAGCGCCGACGACGAAACACTCAACTCAGCACGCAAAAAACCGCTCCGCGCGCCGATGGTTATTGCCGTGATCGCCAAAGTAACCCCAGAGATCGCCAAAGTGCCCAAAATGGAGCAGGTGATTTCCGCTGGCTGCGCCGCCCACGGCATTCTACTTGCCGCCCATGCGCTGGGGCTTGGCGCTATGTGGCGCAGCGGCAAGTACGCTTTCGACCCTGTCGTACGCAAAGGATTAAGCTTGGATGAAGACGATGAAGTTGTCGCATTTATCTATCTAGGCACCCTAGGCGGCCGCCATAAACCCGTACCGCAGCATACTATTGCTGACTTTGTTGAGCGCTGGGACTAACCGTGAATATGTCTCGTCAGCCAGGCGTGCCACATCCGCGTTTGCCATTGCCCGAAGGGCAGCCAGAAGACTTAGCCGCCTTTCATCGCTGGCTGAGTGAGGCCATTCCTATGGTCAAGGCGTTAGGCATTAGTGATGTGACGCACCAAGGCGATACGCTAACGTGGCAGTTGGCACTCGCGCCCAATCTCAACGATAAAGGCACTGGCTTTGGCGGTGCGCTCACGGCGCAAACCACGCTACAAGGGTGGTGCTGGGTAACGCTATGGCTGCGTGAGCGGGGTATCGCTCGCGATGTCGTGGTTGCCGAAGCCAGCCAGCGTTTTCTGGCGCCGGTAACGGGCGACTATCACTTGGTATGCAGGCCAACTGAATCGGAAGGCCCCGCCCAGTTAGCCAACAAGCTCGCTGAGCGAGGGAAAGGGCGTATTGCGCTCACCCAGCAGCTTTACTGTGGCGAGACGCTCTGCCTGGAAGCCAGGAGCAGCTACGCAGTGTTGCCGCAAAGTTGACCATGCCGTCCTGTGGGCCGGAGGGCTAGACAGCCTGAAAAGGCTTGCTATTTCGAGGCTTAGCCCATAGTATATGCGCCGTTCTGTCGCGAAAGGTACAACCTTTCAAGAGCGCCAAAACGCGGAGGGGTGTCCGAGTGGTCGAAGGAGCACGCCTGGAAAGTGTGTAAGTCGTAAGGCTTCGAGGGTTCGAATCCCTCCCCCTCCGCCAAGAATTTAGATTAAGCCGCTGATTTCAGCGGCTTTTTTGTGTCTTTATTTTGAGTTGCCCATCCTTCAGGCCATATTTTGGTTTTGGCTCTGGTAGCAATGACCCGGGCTCCCTTGGGCAGTTCAGCTATCTATCTAAGCTTCCGCAACCTCATTACTACGGTTCCCTGAAAGGGTGTTTACAAGATAGTAGTTGATTGATTGTTGCCCCTATCCTCAGCGACGTCGAATTCAGCAAGTCGGGCGCTTGGCCACATTCACGACTATGGTGAGTCATGTAAGCCAACATATGCCTCAAGGAGGAAGCTATGAATCGCTACTTGGCCGGTGCCATCGGCGGCCTGCTCGCCACCGTTCCCATGACCCTTGCCATGGGGGCGCTATATCGGCGGCTCCCCCGGGAAGAGCGCTACCCGTTGCCGCCGCGCGAGATTACCCAGAACCTTCTGCAAAAAGTGGAGGCGGATGCGCTATTGGACGAAGAGCAGCGCGTCGAGCTAAGCTTTATCAGCCACTTTGGCTATGGCGCCTTGGCCGGGGCGCTGTACCCCGCCATACGCCAACGAGTGGCGCATCCTTTGGTCTACGGCAGCGGCTACGGTGTGGCGATATGGGTAGCGAGCTATTTCGGCTGGATTCCAGCACTGCATATCCTCCCGCCACCCCACCGTCACTCGGCCAATCGTCGCCGGCTAATGATTGCCGTTCATCTGGTGTGGGGAGCCGGCACCGTATGGATCGGCGAACGTCTGGCGAACCGACGGGACTTCCCCCTCGGGTAGCTACGACTATGCTTTTTAGTACACGCAACGCTAAGGAGAGAGAACATGCCATTACAATGGACTGGCCAAGTGACGTTACATATCTCGAACACTGAGGAAGACGTTGTCGTGCAAGGCCAGGATCTTGAATTGATCCAGGCTGGCTTGCGCATTCTCGAGCATGATGAGGTAAGCCATGAATTCATCTATCGCTATAACGATCCCAGGTTTGAGCTGGAGGTCAGCGCCACCGTCGAGAGGAGCACCGTAGAGATTGATCCTCCTCTTCTCAATGCTAAGGCGTCGGCAGCGGTAGAAGAGCGGGCTAATACACTCGCGGCCACTTTCCACCATGATCCTGATATCGATGACGAGCCGTTGACGCCTGTCTCGAGTAATTGACCGCCACCTCTTGACGAATTTTGACACCTCGGTGGAAGAGAAGAAAATCTAGCGCTTCTCGTTGCCGACCGGGGTGACTATGCTTTCCTGCTTCCTTCGTTGGGCCGGGAGGTTGGCTCAGCAGAAGACACAGCCCCTTGATCAAATCCGTGCCCTTTGGGCAGTGGAACCTCTTCCTGAAACTCAAGAGCGCGCACAGGCATTGCGAATTTGATATCACGCTTACTCAGCTCTTCCAGGAGAGAGAAGTTAATGACTTGCTGGATATCCATATAAAGGTTGTAATCCGCGCTCAAGACGTAATAGACAACTTCGTATCTCAAGGCGTAATCGTCAAACATAAGCAAATGAGCGCGATCGAAGCGAGTGGTTTCGACTGCCTCAACGGCTTGTTTGATGAGTAGTGGGATCTCTCGCGCTTTTTCGACGGGTGTTCGGAAGGAGATAGCTAGGCTGAACACTACACGCCGCTCGCTCATTCGGCTGTAATTGTGAATCGTTTGTTGGAGTAGCTTAGTGTTCGAACAAAGAATTTGTTCTCCACTCAAGCTACGAATGCGAGTGGTTTTTAGACCAATATATTCAATAGTCCCAGCAATATCGTTAAAAACAATAAAGTGGCCTGTCTTAAATGGTTTATCCACCCCGATAGATGCCGATGCGAATAAATCACCCAGCAGTGCCTGTACCGCAAGGGCGATGGCAATCCCCCCGATTCCCAGGCTAGCGACAAAGGCGGTGATATCCACACCCAGATTGGCTAGTACCGACAGCAGCACAACGGCCCAGAGCACGATGCGAAACATCAGTGCGACCATGGTCACTGTCAGTTGGTTATCCTGGCCCGCTTTATCCTGGATGACTCCCTCTTTCCAATAAGCGATAGCGGCATCGACCCAAAGGCCGAATTGAAGGGCGAGGACTAAAAACCATAAATGACTGACCCGAGCATCCCAAACGGGACCCAGCTCAACAACCGCCAGGCCGATTTGTAGAGCCATCGCCGCGATTAGCAGGCGGCTGGTGTGCTTGAAGACCTCCGCGGCGTAGTCGCTCCAACGCCCTTTGCTAGTGGATAGCCAGTTGACGATCCGAGCAAGAACGGAACTCATCAATACCCGAAGCGCGACATAGCTGACGGCAGAAATACCCATTACTAGAGCGAAATTCAGGAAGCTAGTTTGTGATATCCATATCTCCCAGGTTCGCCACGACTCCCAATTAAACATACCTGATTCCCTTCTTATGCAACTTAAGCCTAGTTAGTGTTACAAATAATCGAGAACAGACCAGCCAAGCTATATCTCGGGTAGCGATAAGTGCTAATCCAGGGGCCGTCCGTAAGCTAGCTACCTTTAGAACAATACGAAGAAGTTCTTGCGTATATTAAAAGTAGCCTAAGCAATGCTTACCAAAGCGGGTTGTAAAAAAGTTATTAAAAGAAAAAAAGAATGCAACCAAAAAGCTGCCAGCGACAGGGGCAGTCGCTGGCAACATTCATACGTCCTTGTGTGATTCTTTCCCACCTTGGAAAGATCGTTTAGCGATTAACGACCGCCGCTGTGGCTATTTTTTCCGCCTTTCTGTCCAGCTTCGGATGCTTTCTCTGGATCGTTGGCGAAATTGCCCCCACTATTGTGGCCACCTTTTTGACCAGCTTCGGAGGCCCGCTCCGGGTCGTTGGCAAAGTTGCCGCCACTGTTCTGACCGCCTTTTTGACCTATCTCTTCAAAGTGTTCACGGTCATGGCTTTCAGCATTGGCAGTACCGCCTTTCTGGCCAATCTCTTCATAGAATTCTTTGTCATGGGTTTTGGCAGTGGTGTCACCACCTTTCTTACCCGCTTCACTGAGGGACATGTTGTCCGAATTGGTATTCCGGTTATCACTCATTACCTTCTCCTTTCAGCAAAATATTGAGGAAAGGCACACATTAACAACGTACCGCGTGTAGACCTTCCTAATCCTTCACTGATCGTTCCAGTGAACTCAGCAATCCTGTGCTGATGAATCCAACATAGGGACGAATAATCGCTTACACAAGCCGATAACTATTTTTTAATGTTTATCAAATTCTGTATGCCAGGTTGTGTGATTCATCAGTCGTTCCTAGCCTAATCAGACCATTATAAGTTGGCAAAGACCAACACTTACGACCGCAGCAAACTTGGTGTTTTAGCCACCCAAGTATGCAAGCCGTTACTCGCTTATTTATACAATACAATTAAGGTAAGTACTGGTCGTAATGTTTTATATCTCTTTGTCAATTGTTTGCTTATGGCGCTGATATATGAATTCTCGTTAGTAGGCAGTTTTTTAAATTCGCTAGCTCCACGGAAAGGAGAGCCCATGGAACCGACATGGAGAGAGGGTAACCGAATCCAGTTATTGCCTGGGGCCGATCATTATGTACCTGCGCTCCTTGATGCTTTGGGGGAAGCGGAGGAATCGATTCTTTTTGAGCAATATTTAGTTGCTTCGGGAAGATTCGCCAGCAGGGTCATCAGCGCTTTATGTGATGCCTCGCATCGGGGTGTACAAGTATTCGTCTTGTTCGATGCGTATGGCGCAAAAGGGCTCGACAAACAAGACCGGCAACGATTAGAGCAAGCTGGGGTAGTGATACGCGAGTTCAACCCTCCGCTTAGCTTTCGGCGCGGAAGCTTTTTTTCCCGGGACCACCGAAAGCTACTGTTGGTAGATAGCAAGGTGGCCTTCACAGGTGGTTTCTGTATTATCGATGAGTTTCTAGGGGAATGGTACGATGTGGTGGCACGTATAGAGGGGCCGGTTGTTCAGGATTGGTTGTCATTGTTCATCGGGCTTTGGCAGTCGCAGGCTACCAAAGGTACAGAGACTGCTCCAACATTCGAAGGCGCCACGTATAGCCTCGAACCCTGGTTCATCGGTTCTTCTGCGAGGGTGATCTGGGGCAGGGGGTATCGTCAGCAGGCGATACGCTTTTCGCTACTGCAACAGATCGAAAGTGCGAAGCAAACTATTTGCTTATGTACGCCTTATTTTCTACCAACACCGAGTCTTAAACGCAAACTAGCAGCTGCAGCCAAGCGAGGTGTCGACGTACAGTTGCTGGTCGCTGGTAAAGACCATGATCATCCCACCATTTTTCAAGCAGGTCGCCGCCATTACAGATTCCTAATGAACGCAGGCGTGAAAATTTACGAGTATAGCCCCCGGTTTATTCATGCCAAATACGCGACGGTAGATGACTGGGTAACCATTGGTTCCTGCAATTTTGATCATTGGAGCCTACGTTGGAACTTAGAGGCCAATCAGGAAGTACAGGACGTTGAGTTTGCTGACGAGACTCGACGGCTTTTCGCACAAAATATCGCCGCGAGCGAGAAAATTGACCCAACCGAATGGGCAAGCCGGCCGCATTATCAAAAATTAAAAGAAACCATGGCAGGAACCCTAACGGCTTATTTAACACGATTGCGTTAACTAAGTGGCTTTCGTTTGAACATGCGCAAGCTGACGCCGCTGATCGAGGTACCCACTCCTGGCCTGACAAGCGTATGTTCTGGCAGCACATCGGAGCATTTGCGCTTTATAACGCGCTGGTCGGCTACCTAGGCCTTTCGTACTAGGCACAGCCCTGTATTCTTCACTCTTGCTCGTGTTTTTAGTGACGACTTAGTCCAATAAGCTGTTTCGTATATTACTATAAGTAACAGCTAACATTTTTAATGTAATACGGATTGTCTTTTAATTTATTTTAATAAAAACGGTTTGAGGTAGTACCTGCCTGCAGACAGCTTTGACTCTACCCAAAAACCAACTAGCTTAATTGTTGTATTGCTTGGTTAAGATGATGCGAAGACCAAGTTTAGTTTCGTTTAATGACTAAAAGGAGACGGTCATGTTTAAGAAGCTACTTATCACTGCAGCAATTTCAACCGCACTGGCCACGACTGGGTCTGCAATGGCACAGCAGTGGGACCAAAATAATCAATCGCAGAATCAGGACCGCTACAGCCAAGACAATCAATGGGGCGATCAGAATCGTCAGAATGATCGTTACCAGCAGGACCGATACAATCAGGACAACCAGTGGCGTGATCAAAACCGCCAGGATGACCGCTATAGCCAGGACCGCTACAACCAAGACAATCAGTGGCGCGATCAGAACCGCCAGGATGACCGCTACAGCCAGGACCGCTACAACCAGGACAATCAGTGGCGCGATCAGAACCGCCAGGATGACCGCTACAGCCAGGACCGCTACAACCAGGACAATCAGTGGCGCGATCAGAACCGCCAGGATGACCGTTACCAGCAGGACCGCTACAACCAGGGCAATCAGGACAACCAGTGGCGCGATCAGAACCGCCAGGATAATCGCTACCAGCAGGACCGCTACAACCAGGACAACCAGTGGCGCGATCAGAACCGCCAGGATAACCGCAATCAACAAGACCGCTACAATCAAGACAACCAGTGGCGCGATCAGAACAGTAACCGCTATAGCGATTAATGCCTTAAGGGCGATCCCTTTAATAGGGCCGCCCGTAAGAGAAACGCCAGTAAAAACGTCATTAGTAAGACAGTCGGTAGCGTAAACGCCGACTGTCTTGAGCTAAGTGGTTACTAAAACTTTAGGAGTAAGTTATGTTTAAAAAGCTGATTATTGCGTCTGCTGTAACAACGGCACTGGCTACCAATATGGCCGTCGCTCAAGATTGGGATAATCGTAACGATAGTAACCGTTACGATAATAACCAACGAAATCAACAGAGTTACCAACAGAACTATCAATCACGGGATAATCAGGGCGGTCAGCAATACCAAAACGACCGCTACGGCGATAACTTCGATCAGAGCGACCGTCAGCGCAACCAGCGCTGGGAAGATCAACAGCGCCAATACCAAAGCAATCGCTATGGAAATGAGGACGAGCGCAGAAATCAACAGCGCAATCAGTCATCAATGGATCAAGACCGTCAACAATATAGATCCGATGATTATCATTATAACTATCAACAGAGAGATCAACAGAGCCAACGGCAGGGTCAATCACAAGCCAGTGAGCAGGAATCCTACATCTTCTTACAGGGTTATATCGAAGGTAAGCAAGAAGGGCTTGAACAGGGCCTAGTGAGAGGCTACCGGCAGGGCTATCTACAGGGTATGCAAGATGCTGCTCGTAGCCAGGACTCCAATCAGGGGGCTGATCAACGTTCAAACCAGAGCTTTAATCAGAACTCAAATAGGAACCAAAGCAATACCGAAAGCGGTAATCAGCAAAATTCGACAAGCCAACGCAGCGGAGGAGGGAATCAAACGCCTCCCACTCCCGTAGGGACCGACGATTCAGAGAGTGCCGCTGAGATGCTGAACTCGAATAACCAAAATGACTCGGAGTCGGACACAGAGACAGAGTCTGAGGAAGATTAACGCGTCTGAGTAGGGTTATCGAACCTTACGTAAAGGAAGCCCAAGGTGCATGTAACCCATGCACCTTTTTAACGAGTGCACTAGGTACGGCAATCAGCCGAGGCCCTGGTATTTTATTGAGTAATACTGCCTAAAGGGCGGTTAACTGTGGCACCAAGACCCGAATTTAAAAACCAAGACTCGAATTTCAAAACCAAGACCCGATTTTAAAAACATAGGAGTAGGCGATAACGTCTCAAGGATCGAGCATGAAAACAGAGCATGACGCGAATACCGTCATTCACCGAGAGGAACCGGAGCAGAAATCAGTGCCGCCAGCACCGCTGATGGAAGCTGCGTTAGCCGCGCACAACATGCAACGGGCTTACCGCCGGGTGGTTGCCAACAAAGGCGCACCGGGTATCGACGGCATGACGGTGCAAACATTGGTGGATCACCTAAAACAGCACTGGCCAACGCTGCGCGAACAACTGCTGACTGATACATACTCTCCCCAGCCGGTCCGTGCCGCTGTAATTCCCAAACCTAAAGGCGGGACGCGACGGCTCGGCATTCCCACAGTGACGGACCGGCTAATCCAGCAGGCGCTGCTCCAGTTATTGACGCCAATCTTCGATCCCGATTTCTCTGAGTCAAGTTTCGGCTACCGACCTAAACGCAGCGTTAAGCAGGCCGTCTTAGCTATGAAATCCCATGTCGAGGCAGGCCACTACTGGGTGGTTGACCTTGATCTGGAAGCTTTCTTCGACCGAGTGAATCACGATGTACTAATGGCACGGGTCGCGCGGCGTGTTGAGGATAAGCGAGTGCTGTGCCTGATCCGTCGTTATCTGGAAGCTGGCACCTTTGAACATGGCCTGGTCATGCCGCGAAGGCAGGGGACGCCCCAGGGTGGGCCGCTTAGCCCATTGCTAGCGAATATTCTACTCGACGACGTGGACAAGGAGCTGGAACGGCAAGGCCACCGCTTCTGCCGGTATGCCGATGACGTGCAGGTTTACGTCAAGAGTTGGTGTGCGGGGGAGCAAGTGATGGCAAGCCTGAGTGAGTATCTCAGCTCACTTAAACTGGCTGTTAACCGCGCTAAGAGCGCGGTGGATCGGCCATGGAAACGTGATTACTTAGGGTATCGTATTACCTTGGATAAACCGCCAGCGCTAACGCTTGCCAAGAATGATGCCCCCTGTCGCGTATCTGCAATATCTTAAGCGGCAGGGGGCATCATTTGGCGAGTTATCGGAGGTTAGAAAGCATTAAGAGACTAGAAAACACAATAAATTACGATACCTTCTTCTCGTTGAGATGAAGATAGAGGGGGTCAAACTCACCTGCTTCTTTTAATTTCTCCCAATCAGGAATCGTTATTTGCTTTTTATCGCTGATTATTAAGCCATCCGCACGAAGCGCCTGCAGAACCCTATTGACATGAACCGGCGTCATACCCGTCGCATCTGCCAGCTCCGATTGGGTAACAGGCATATTAAACGTATTATCTTCAGCCAACCCCACTGCCTTTAAGCGCATCATGAGCTCACAGATAAGATGAGCAATCCGTGAATAACCCTCGCGCTGCCCGATATTCAACAGCCACTCACGGAAGATAGCGGCGTCCACTAATGTTTCACGCCAAAAGGCAGAGGTAAGCCGAGGAAAGCGCTCACATAAACGATGCAGATCTTTGTGCTGTATATAGCCGACTTTGCAGGCGCTGATAGAGGCAATATTAATATCGGCGATCTCCAAATGTAGACTTTGCAGATCCGGGATATCACCGGGAATATGCATGGTCATTATTTGACGTTTGCCCTCAAGGGACAGTTTATAGACACAGGAAAAGCCTCCAAGGAGCAAGCAGCACTGGCTAGGTTTATCACCCATTTTAACGATGTCTTCATGAGGCTTGACGTCTACTATTTGTATGGGTAATTCCTTAAGTGCCTGTTTTTCCTCGGCGGAAAGAGGAAAACTGTTCTCTAATTTGCTAATCATTAGATCATGATGTGCTGTTGTCATAGTTAGTTCCATATCTGGCAGAAATGAAGCGCCTATGCAACATTTTTGTCTGCTTGTCTGCTATGCGGTTTACATAGCAACCCCGAAATTAATTTTCGTAATTTCGTGTAACAGTACGTTGTCTATAAATGCAGCGCTATAACTTATATCAATCTGGGTGATGGGGGTTTTGTGCCGATAAAGGGCAACGCTTTCCACCCGGATTGCTGGAGGGAAATAGGTGGGAAGCATTGGCTGAGGGTGGTCTTCGGTATTGCTGGGTTGGGCGTTGTAAGCCAAGTGAGGCAAGCTAGCGACGGGGGCGGCATATTTACTAACATAAAGGCCTGTTTAAGTGGCTGAATAAGGGCTACAAGCGCTTTCTAAAAAGGCAGCCCGCCGCTGAAGCCAATACCCAGTACGGCCACGACAACAACAACGATAACGACGATGGTAGTAGTAGACGGCATTTTTCTCTTCCTATGAGTGGTAAACGTGAATACAGCTTAGTCGCCATTGCGCATTTTCGCACCTTTGGGGTTCGCACCTTTGGGGAAAGGTCAGCGGAGTGGGCTACCTTCCTCGTCGTTTCTATTTTGGTCACTGACCATATCCTGACTACCCTTATAAGCAAATTAGGTTATTTCTTAAAATATTTCCTCAAACGAGTTACAAGGAGGCGACCACCATGGAGACTGCACACGTTTATCGCATGAAAACGGCTGAGCACCTCTGCCCATTCGGTATGAAAACGGTCGATTTGTTAAAGCGAAAAGGGTATGAGGTTGACGACCACCCGCTGACATCCAGAGATGAAATTGATGCCTTCAAGGCCCAAGAGAAGGTAGATACCACGCCGCAAACCTATATTGGCGATAAACGAATTGGTGGTTATGAAGAGGTGCGGGAGCATCTCGGAATGAGCGCGTCTAGCGCGAAGGAAGTCACTTATCGGCCGGTGATCGCCATTTTTGTGACCGCTTTGCTGATTGGTTTAGCCGTTAGCTGGGTTGCCCATGGTACCTTGGTCGCGGCTCGAATGCCGGAGTATGCTGTGGCGACGGCGGTGGTGCTGCTAGGTTTGCAAAAACTGCAGGACGTGGAAAGCTTCAGCACTATGTTCCTTAACTATGATCTGTTAGCGCAGCGCTATGTCCCCTATAGCTATGTGTACCCCTACGCTGAAACCCTGGCAGGGATCTTGATGCTGGCGGGTGCCTTGATTTGGCTGGCAGCGCCGTTGGCACTGTTTATTGGCACGGTGGGCGCCGTCTCGGTTTTTAAAGCCGTTTATGTCGATAAGCGCGAGTTGAAATGCGCTTGTGTCGGTGGCAGCAGCAATGTGCCGCTAGGGTTTGTATCGCTAACGGAAAATATCGTAATGATACTGATGGGGCTATGGATGCCGCTTAAAATGTTGCTTTGAGCAGCGCCGATGCTGCCTTTCCCTTTCTCAGACCATGCTTGGGGAGCCACCACGAGGCTAAGCGCGGCGGCGGGCCACCTATTTTTTGATATTAGGAATACACCCATAAAGGAAAATTAATCAAGCCTACAAGATAGCGGTTTTTATCTTTTGAATTTGGCAAAAACTTATTTAAGTTAAAAAAATAACCGAATTAAATAATTTTTTTGACCATTACATATCACAGGTTAGATAAACACACCGTTATAAAGCGCACAGTGTGCACACAGCGAAGGGGAATCGTGAAAAGGAAGAGCAAGCAAGGATTGCTTGAGTAGCACAAGGATGCACGAACTGGATGTTTGTGGTGTAGGATCAGGGAAGACTGGATAAGGCCCGGCCAAGGAGTGGCTGGGCTTTTTTTTTAGCAAAAACATTACATATTTGTTAAGCGAGTATGACGTTTTTAAATATGCAAAATTGTTGCTTATTAGAGATTAAGCGTTTTTTCTTAATTAGTCATTCCTTTTTGTTAGCAAACGTAGCTAGCATGCATAGTGATAATAGAGTGAACTTAGCTCACTCAGCGGAATTTCAATGGCCGTTCGGCAATTAAGGCAGCGTAAGGTGGTGCTGTCCTTGCCTGTCCCTTCTAATCGAAAGTACTTGAAGTGCGGGGTTTTGGGTGACTCTGCGTTACCACAATGGCGACAGGTCACATCCAACCCCTTGACCTTATGACTAATGATAATATCTCGCACGCTGATCTCCTAACGCTAGGGTTAATGGTAGTACAAGCGTGGTAACATCCGTGTAGAACTTTGTAGCTGTTGCTTTTTAAAGTATAAGCAACGTTAGCGATACGCGCTAGGTGTAAATAAACTTCAATAGGTACACTAAGTTGATGTTATAAAAACTAATTTTTATAACTAAAAAATTATTTTATTAGTTAATAACCTAGGTTAGTTAAGGTCTTCTTTAAAAAGCGCATTCTTCACATTAAGCATAAGGAAGTGGCTTCAGGGAAGAAAGCGCCAGGATGGCTTAATGCTTCAAGGAAACACAAACAGGATGTTTGTGGAGAAATAGGAAGTCGTAATAAAGCCCCAGCCAAGGAATGGCTGGGGCTTATTTTTATACGTTTTATTTAAATTATACGTTTGTTTTATTCTTTCGTTTTAATCTTCTGTTTTATTTTCACTTTTGTTCTCTTCGCTATCAGGTTTATCACTACCCTGATGGGTGAGAGGGCTTGCTTGATCCAAACGTGGGTGGTTATCCAAGAACTCGCGCGCTAGATCAGGCATAGCATCCATGGCTTGCAGGGTATGTGTGAGGGCATAAATAGCCGCCAGCACATCCTGGGTATGGCCGGTTTCGGAGATGGTGTGCATATTACGGGTAGGGAAACCTATGGAGGTGGCGGCACTGTCGATAGAGGCCAATACGCCTGCCATCCCGTCGGTACCCGTATCCACACCGACAATATCGCGCTGCAGCGGAATATCCTGCTCTTTAGCGGCGGTGGCGATAATCCGGTTTAATTGCTCGCTGGCAATAGAGCCCACCGACATGGTGAACCCTTTACCCATTTCTAACGGCTGCATGCGCTTGTCACCGATACCCGGCGCGGCTACATAGTCGTGGTTCACATCCACACCAATCAATGCATCCGGCTTCATTTCGCCGGCCATTACGCGGCTGCCAAAACGGCCAATCTCTTCGTAGCTGGCAATAGCAAACAGTACGCGTACATTTTTCGTGCCTCCCGCTTCGGCGATAAGGCGCGCCACCTCGGCTGCCACAAAGCAGCCCAGGCCGTTATCCAAGTAAGCGCCGTAAAAAGTATTGGGGCTAAAGCCAGGGCGGATAGGGCGGTCAAAAATAATTGAATCGCCGGGGCGTACACCCAGATTCAATACCTGCTGCTTTTTATTTTCGCCGTGAATTTGCAAGTCCAGATAGATCTGCTCTTTCTTGATGCCTTTGCTGCCATCGCGTTGGGCTGGGTCAGAGAAGTGAATGGCGCCCAGCGCTTCTACGGTGCCGCCTTCAATGCTGCGATAGCTGCCGGGCTGTTCCGGGTCTTCGCTGAACAGTTTGACCTCGTGGCCGATCAGCACGGTGGGCAGGAACGAGTCAGTGTTGATCCAGATCTTGCCGTCTTCGCCAACCGAGCGCACCTGCATGCGGATTTTATCCGCATGGCCGATCAGCATGACCTTGAACATATCGTCGCGGCCGGGGTGGGTATCCAGCACAACGCCCGCGTTACCCTTGAACTGATGCAGGTGCCAATCATTTGGCGCAAAACTTTCAAAATGGGGCTTGAGCACGCCATACGTCATGGCGGCTTCCAAGCCCACAGGGCTTGGCGCAGCAAGAATATCGCGCATCAGCTTGAACTGCGCGTCGGGCATCGGTTGCGTCCAGGGTTTTGCAGTATCACTCATCGTTTTCGCTCGCTTAGTAAGGTGGGTGTTCGTCTCCTCTAGTCTGCCAGATTCCTACCCGGCGTGTAGAGAAAGCCGGGTGAAATCCTACTTAAATAGAATGCTGAATTAGCTTATGTAGCGCGCTGGTTGCCGCAGAGGGTGGGTGGCGGCGACTTAATATAATGCCCAGCTCGCGGCGAATGGTGGGGTCAACCAGCGGACGGTGCTCGATACCGTCGGTAGCAATCTGGCGAAAACTGAGAAAAGGCAGCACGCTGATGCCAAGCCCCGCCGCCACCATGCGCCCGACCGTGGCGATCTGGCGGGCGTCGCACAAAATATCCAGCCGTTCACCCACGCTCTGCATGATGCGGTCGATATCCTGGCGTGAGCTGGAAAGGCGGTTAATACCAATAAATGGATAAGCTGCAAGTTGGCGCCAGGCTACTGATGACTGTGTGAGCAGCGGATGACCACAGGGACAAACGGCCACATAGCTATCTTCGAGAATGCGCTCAAAGGTCAGGTCATCTGAATCGCTGGGTGGCACGGATAGGCCAAGATCGGCGCGGCCTTCGCGGACCATTTGGTTGATCTGATCCGCCAGTACATCGTGAAGGCTCAAGTTAATGCGTGGGTAAGTCTCATGAAAGCGTTTGAGTACTTCGGGGAAAAGCCCCGCCGCCAGCGTGGGTAGAGCGGCGACCGTTACCTTGCCACGCTGCTTGGAAAACTGATCGCTAAGGTCTTCAAACGCCTCATTCCAATCATTCAATAGCCGGATAGCAATAGGCAAAAAGGCATCGCCTTCCGGGGTCAGAGCGAGCTGACGCGCCGTGCGGGCGAATAGCGCACCGCCCACGTTATCTTCCAGTTTGCGCAGGGCGATGGAAATGGCCGGCTGGGAAAGGTGAACACGCTCGCTGGCTTCTGCAAGGCTGCGAGAGTGGGCGACGGCAACAAATACACGAAGCTGCTGGATGCTTGGATTCATTTAGAAAGTAAAACACAAATTAAAAACTATTCAATAAACAAAAAGGTGGGTCGGTCCTATCATCTTTTTTTCAACAAAAATAAATCGAGGTGAAAAATATGAAGAGCAAAAACATGCTATCAGGTGCCGCTGGATTGCTAGGTCTCTGTCTGTTGACGCCTGGCGTCGTCGGGGCCGCTAACGCAAGTGAGCTGACCTGGTTAAGAATCGTGAGTGAAAAAAGTTACGATGGTGAAAGTAACGACCTGGTAACGGCGGGGCTGGGTATCAACGCGTTGATCAATGAAAGTGCGCCGCAATTTTTAGATCCGTTGGCGCCCACCGCTGAAGAGTTGAGGCGTAACTCGCTTTTCACTAAAGGTACCGCGGGGTTTGGCGTTACCTACGGGCCTAATGTCGATGCCTCTACGGGCAGCCTAGTGCATCAAGAGTTGATCGCCGGCTCTGAAATCATTGCCTACGCCGACGATGGCAGCGGAGACGAAAACGTTTCTCTGTTACTCCAGGTGCCTGAACATTTTGATTGGCATGCACCCTGTATTCTGGCGGTACCAGTGGCAGGTTCTGCCAGCCTGTTTCGCGATGTCGCGACCATTGGTTACTGGGGGCTGCAAAAGAACTGTGCGGTGACCTACACCGATAAAGGGCTGGGTAACGGCTTTCATGATCTTGAAAGCGATACCGTGACGCGCTTCGACGGCGTTCGCTTGCCAGTGAACGAGGCAGGGCTGGATTCTCTTTTTGCCGCTGACATGACATCTGGCGAGCGTCACCGTTTCTTGAGTGATTACCCCCATAGAATTGCATTCAAGCATGCGCATTCGCGCCAGAACCCTGATGCCTCCTGGGGGCGGGATGTCCTGCGCTCCATACAGTTCGCCCTTTTTCAGTTAAATCAGCTAAGACCTGACGAAGCAAGCGAGTTAGGCGCGGCGAACACCACGGTAATGGTCGCCGGAAACTCAAACGGTGGCGGCGCTGCTTTATATGCTGGCGAAAGCGACCGGGAAGGGTTGATCGACGGCATTGTGGCAGCCCAACCGCAAGTACAGCTTCAGCCCGATGAGCGAGTTTCAGTTACCAGGGGCGAGCGAACGAGAGAGGGCACGGGGCGTTCTCTGATGGACTACTTTACCTATGCGATTCTCTATCAGCCTTGTGCTGCCATTGCGACACCTGATGCACCCATGAGGCAAGCAATCACCCAAGCGGAACAGCGCTGCCAGAGTTTGAAAGAACGCGGGTTATTACAGGCCGAAACGCTACCGGAACAAGGGCGTGAGGCGCTGGAAAATTTGCATATGTACGGCTGGGAGCCCGAGTCGGATATTCTTCACGCCTCGCACTATGCAATAGCACCTACCGCTACCGCCGTTAAATATGCAAGCTCCCATGGGCGCTTTGGGGTGGAAGAGCGTCTTTGTGGCTATAGCTTTGCCTCTGTTAATGAACAGGGCATGCCCCAAACAGTGCCGGAAGAGGAGCTGGCGGTTATTTTTGCCACGGCGCCGGGCGGCGCTCCCGCAGGATCAATTGACATTATAAATGATGAAAACCCGAGCGGCCCCATGAAGGATTCGCTATCTAGCTCTCCCAGTAGTGGGCGTCAGGATTACAATCTGGATGGTGCTCTTTGCCTACGTGAGTTGACGGTAGGCGACTCTGAAAATGCCTTACGTGTACAGGCGGGCATTGCAGATGTTCAAGGCAGCGCTGATTTAGGGGGTATCAGTACGTTAATCGTGCACGGCCGGTCTGATGCGCGTGTTCCTGTCGGCTTTACTTCGCGGCCTTATCTGGCACTCAATTCCCTGACGGATTCTCAGCCTAACGTGCACCTCTACGAGCTAACCAACGTGGAGCACTTTGGTGCAAAGATGCCTGGCTATGCTGAGCATTTCGTGCCGATTCAACCGTACCATATAGAGGCACTGGAACTAATGTATGACCATCTTCGCCATGGTACATCGCTGCCACCTAGCCAAGTGGTTCGGCTCGTACCGGGCGAAAATGGCGAACCCGCTGGCGCGCAACGGCCTTCCATTCTTATGCAGCCACAAGCAAGCGATATTATTAGTACCCGCAAGGGGCGCGTAACCATACCCGATTGAATCACGTTGCCAGGGCACCATGCGGGTATTATAGAACACGCTTAAGATATTTATAAAATAAAACAAAAACCAAAAAATATTCAATATACAAAACTGAAAGCCGACGCCATTCTTGAAGTGCTGCGGCTACCCACCGCGCGGCACAAGGCTAAACCACACTAAAATAACAATGGCCCGTTAAGCGGGCCTTGGAGATACGATGAAAACGCTACTTACCGCCATGGTGGCAAGCGCCGCGGTGCTGGCCGCTGCTACCACCCAAGCCGATGAGCGTCTGCTGATCGGGTCTACTTCCAGCTCATCCAGCCACTACAGCTACTTTGTCGCGGTTAACCAGCTCATCAACAACCAAGTCGAAGGGATTAGTTCTTCGGTTGCTGAAACTGGCGCCACGGTAGATAACCTTCGTCGTTTAGGGCGCGATCAAATCGATATGGGGCTAGTGACGACCAATACGGGGTATCACGCCTATGCCGGTAAAGAGGATTTTGAAGGCCGCCCGGTCGATAACCGCCTGCTATGGGTCTATACCGTGGCACCGCAAAACGCCGTAATGCGCCAGGATGCCAACGTAGATACTTTCGCCGACCTGGATGGGGTGCGCTTTAACCCCGGTATTACCGGATCAGCCACTGAGAAAACCACCGAAGCGGTCATGCGTACCCTCGGCATCGAACCGGACTATGTGCGTGGCTCTACCACCGACATGGTCGATGCCATGAAAGATGGCCGGGTGATGGGCTCGGTGAAATCAGGGGTCGGTGAGCGTCTGGATGGCTCCTCCATGGATATCGCGACGTTTACCCCCATCAGCGTGCTGTCTCTCGATGAAGCGCAGGCTGACACGCTACGTAGCGAAATGCCCGATGTGGCAATTGTCGATGTGCCGGAAGGCGCCGCAGAGGGTATTCCCGCTTATACCACCTGGGCGTTTGGTGTCGCTGTGCATGCTCATCCCGATATGGATGAAGAAACAGCCTATCAAATCGTCAAGGCAGTGATGGAGAACCCAGAGCCACAGATAAACGCCTTTGCCGCCATGCGTGATGCTGACGTCGCCAAGATGACCTTAGAGGTCGGCACTGTTCCGCTGCACGCTGGTGCCGCACGCTATTTTGAAGAGCAGGGGTATGACATCCCCGACGCCTTGCAGCCTGTTCAGTAAGGTCAATCGGAGAAGATGATCATGCGTGAGACAGTCACCAAAGGGTTGGCGCTGCTGCTGGGCGGGCTAATCCTTTATACCTCCGCCACGGGTCCGTTTGAGAGCTTGATTCAGCGGAGTATCTTTCTCGCGCTGGTCATCCTGCTGGGGCTTGCCGTGTACCCGTTAGGGGCAGGCAAGCGCTGGCGCCCTCTGGGGATTGCCATTGATATGCTATTAGGGGCCGGGGTGGTATGGGCCTGTAGCTACGTGGCGTTGAACCACGAACAAATTCTGGTCGAGCTTCCCTGGGCGACGCCGCGGGACATGCTGCTGACCAGCGTACTGCTGGTGGCTATTCTGGAGCTTTCGCGACGCGCCATCGGGGCCATTTTTCCGCTGCTGGTATTGGCGGGGCTGGCGTATGCATGGCTAGGGGCATTGATCCCCGGCCCGCTTGGCCACCGTGGGTTCGACCTTTACTACATGACCGAAACGCTCTACCTCGGAGATTTAGGCGTCTGGGGTATGTTAGTGGGGGTTGCCGCCACCACCATCGCGGCGTTTGTCCTGTTTGGCTGCTTGTTGTTGCATACCGGGGGCGGCAACACCTTTATGGATTTGGCGCTGCGTATCAGCGGCCGTTCGCCGGGCGGTGCTGCCAAGGTTGCCACCGTTGCCTCTGGGCTGTTTGGCATGGTGAGCGGCAGCGCGGTGGCCAACGTGGCAACCACGGGTAACTTTACCATCCCCATGATGAAACGCTTAAATTATCCCCGTCCGTTTGCGGCCGGGGTGGAAGCGGTGGCCTCGACCGGTGGGCAAATTGCACCGCCGATTTTAGGCGCAGCGGCCTTTATCATGGCCGAGATTCTAGGCGAAAGTTATCTACGCATTGCATTAGCGGCATTGCTACCGGCAATACTGTTCTACTTGGGCGTGTTTGTGACCATTCACTTGGTGGCTAAGCGTCGGCAGCTGCAGGTGGTCCCTGATAAAGAGCTACCCACCTGGTCGGACGTGATGCGCCCTGAACGTATTATTCCGATCTTGGCCGCGCTAGGTGGATTGTTTTACGGCGTACTAAGTGGCCGTTCGATCCAGATGTCGGCGTTCTACGGCATTCTGATGACCGTACTGACCTTTGTACCCTTTGCCTTCATCTCAAAAATGCCGCTACGCGAGATAGTGGGCAAGCTGGTGGCTGGCTTGGTCGATGCAGGCAAAGGCATGGTAATTATTGGTGTGCTGCTTGCCGGCGCACAGATATTGGTTGCCATGATCGGCATGACGGGAATTGGCGTAACGCTTGCGAGCTTGATTGTCACGGTAGGCGGTGAATCGCTTTTTCTGGTGGCGCTGATCGTGGGTGGCGTATGTCTTATTTTGGGCATGGGCATCCCCACCACGGCGGCCTATGTGTTGGTGGCGTCGGTGTTGGCTCCTGCGCTCACAGCAATAGGCGTTGAGCCACTGATTGCTCACCTTTTCGTTTTCTATTTCGCCACACTATCGGTCATTACGCCGCCGGTTTGTATTGCGGTTTTTGTGGCCTCGGGTATTGCCGACACTAACTGGTTGCCCGCGGCGGTTGAATCGGTGCGCCTGGCGGCCGCTATTTATGTGATTCCCTTCTTGTTGCTGATTTACCCAGCGTTGGCGGGATTTGGCAGCGCGTTGGATATCGGCTTGGCCGCTAGCCAAGGCGTGGTGTTCGTCATCGCATTTGCCGCATTGATGTCTCGTGTGTCCATGACGGGTAAGCGAGTGATTGATGCCGTCGCACTGATCGCGGTAATAGGCCTTGCGCTAACGCCCGGCTGGCTGACGACACTGGCGGCCCTGGCGCTAATTGTGGGGCTCTTTATACGTCGCCGCGCATTGCTGGATAACGAACCCGTCGATCACTCCTCCCTTCAGGCCTCTCATCAGACCTCTCAACAGAGCTCTCATCAGACCAAGGAGACACATCTATGAGCTTTTTACTTGGTAGCGGGGCGGGGTTTTCTGGTGACCGAACTGATGCAGCCGTGGCGGTGGTGGCCGAATTAATCAAACGGCAGCAGCCCGCCGCCTTGGTGTTTGAAACCCTGGGTGAACGAACGCTTGCGGCTGCCCATCGAGCAATGCGTGAAGATCCTGAAAGTGGCTTTGAACCACTATTAGATGAACTGCTGGCCCCGGTGCTGCGTGATTGCCTGGACCACAACATTAAGATCTTAGGGAACTTCGGGGCAGCAAACCCGCAGGGTGCTTGCCAGGTCATCGCTGATCTGGCGGTACAGCTTGGCCGGAAGAATGTGCGTATTGCTCAGGTACACGGCGATGATATTCGCCAGCAACTGCATGACGTGGATTTACAGCGCTGGGAAGCCGAACGTCTCAAACTGCCCAGCGATGACGCCTTGATTTCTGCCAATGTCTATTTGGGCGCCAAGGCGTTGGCTGACGCATTGGCGATGCAGGCGGAGGTTGTCGTTACCGGGCGTGTTGCCGACCCTGCGCTGTTTCTGGCTCCGCTAATGCACCACTTTGATTGGCGTTGGGACGATTGGAACCGCCTGGCCTGCGGCATGATGGCGGGACATTTGGCTGAGTGCGGCGCCCAGGTAAGTGGCGGCTATTTTGCCGACCCGGGGTTTAAGGACGTGGCAGGGCTTGCCACGGTGGGCTATCCGATCATTGAAGTTGAACAGGATGGGCGCCTTATCATTACCAAGCCTGCCGATACGGGTGGCTGCGTTACCGAGCAAACGGTCAAAGAGCAGTTGCTCTACGAAGTTCACGACCCGGCCAATTACCTGACCCCTGATGTCACGGTAGACCTTTCCGATGCGGTGGTGCGTCAACTGGCGCCCAATTGTGTGGAGGTAACGGGCATTCGTGGCAAGCCTGCCCCGGAGCGGCTTAAAACAACGGTATGTTACGACGGGGGATGGCAGGGAGAAGCAGAAATCTCCTATGCCGGACCCAATGCGCTGGCGAGGGCCCAGTTGGCTGCCCAGGTACTGCGTGAAAGACTGGTGTTTCGTGCCCCCGCAGAGCTGCGTACCCGCTTGGATATTATTGGCTTGGCCAGCGTGTTTGATAGTGATAGTGGTGAGTTACAGCGAAGCGTACCGACGTCCACCAACGGCGATTTTCGACTGAGGCTGGCCGCCGAACACAGCGAACGGCGCTGGGTGGAACGTGCAACACAAGAGCTACTCGCCCTTTATTGTGCCGGCCCCGCTGGCGGTGGTGGGGTGCGTCGCCAGTTTCAACAACGGGTGTTTACCGCGTCGTATTTAGTCAAGCGAAGCGACATTCATGCCCATGCCACGATGTTTGAGCCGTCGGCCCAAGATACCCACAGGAGCGAACGCTATGCGGCAAGCTGAACACACCCCAACCGCAGCGTCTCCGCGCACTTCGGTTTCACTTCATCAACTGGCGCATGCCCGTGCGGGGGATAAAGGCGAGCGCCTCAACGTGGCGCTATTTGCCTATGACCCAGACCACTACGCTGCTTTGCTTGAGCAGGTAACGGAAGCGCGGGTGCTGGCGTTATTTGCCCACCGTGGCGCCAGCCAAGTGCGGCGCTACCCATTACCTAACCTGGCGGGCATGAACTTTGTGATTGATGACGTGCTTCAGGGGGGAGTTAATGGCGCCCTCAACTTGGATGGGCACGGCAAAACGCTGTCGTTTCTGCTGTTAAGCCTGGAGGTGACTATTTAGCCAGAGCTTTTAGCCAGACCCTCGACCTAGGTGGTCATGACGCGCTGCCCAAAACGCCTTACTATGCATAAAATTGTATGCGCGCTAATCAATATAGCGTTTGCTAATATAATAAAAGCAGTGTTCAAGGAGCAGCACTATGGCCGCGGCCAGCTTGCGTTCGCAGCGTCTTAAAGTATTGCTGGCCGGGGTGTTCAGCCAGCTTCTGTGTATCGGGATCGCCCGCTTTGCCTATACGCCATTGCTGCCGGTCATGCAGCAGCAAACCTGGATGGGCGATGCCGACGGTGGCTGGCTTGCCGCGCTTAACTACGCAGGCTACATGCTGGGTGCCGTGCTGGCGGCCTTGATTCACAGCATCTATATCAAGGACACGCTTTACCGCATTGGCCTGGTGCTGGCCGTACTCACCACCGTGGGCATGGCCCTGGCGGATAACTTCTGGCTGTGGGCAGGGCTGCGTTTTTTTGCGGGCCTTTCCAGCAGTGCCGCCATGCTCTTGGCATCGGGGTTGATTCTTCACTGGTTAATGAATCACCAGCAGCGCGGGGAACTGGGCATTCATTTTGCCGGGCTGGGTGTGGGGATTGTTCTGGCGGCGGTGGCGGTAGAACTCATGCTTTCATTCTCGCTTGGTTGGCAGGCGCAGTGGTGGCTTTTCGCTCTGCTAGGGGCCGTGTTGTTGGTGCCCGCCTGGCGCTGGCTGCCGCGCCCGGTAAAACCGGTTGCCGGTGCCCACCAGGCTAAGGCGCCTGCCGCCATGCCGCCTTCACGTACCTTTATGCGTTTAATGTTGCCTGCCTATTTCTGTGCCGGGTACGGCTATGTCATTAACGCCACCTTTATCGTCACGATCGTGGAGCGCGAACCGTTGCTGGCGGGAATGGGCAACTGGACGTTTGCCGTGGTGGGGCTGGCGGCCGCACCGGCCGTGATGCTTTGGGATCTTATCGCCCGGCGGGTTGGCTACCTGGGGGCCTTGATTATCGCGATGAGCATCCAGGTAGTCGGTATTGTGCTGCCTGCCATCAGCGCCAATCTCCCCGTCGTGATGCTGAGCGCAGTGCTGTATGGCGGCACCTTTCTTGGCTGCGTGAGTTTGGTGCTTACCATGGCGGGCAAGCTTTATCCGGCAAGCCCGGCGCGGCTGATGGGCCAGATGACCTTGGCGTATGGCGCCGCGCAGATTTTTGCACCTGCGTTAACCGGCGTACTGGCTGAAACCTCGGGCCACTATACCGTAGGCCTTTGGCTGGCTGGCGGTTTTGTAACGCTCGGTGCTGTGCTGCTTGCTTATCTACGCCAGGTAGACCAAACCGCCCAGCGTTTGGACGCCGCCGCTAAAGCCTCTGTGTACGCCTAGGGGCTGAGGCTTAGTGGGCATTGCCCGCGAAATCCTCTAGGATGAGCCCCTTTTTCTGACAGGAACTGGGCAAATGACCACGTCTGGACAACCTCGCACTCAGTGGCTAGGCCGCTGGGGGTTTATATTAGCGGCAACGGGTTCAGCGGTTGGGCTGGGCAATATCTGGAAATTCCCCTATATCACCGGAGAGTTCGGCGGTGGTGCCTTCGTGCTGGTTTACCTGGCCTGCATTTTTGCCGTGGGTGTGCCGGTGATGATGACCGAAATTGCCTTTGGTCGGCGTGGGCAGGGCAGCCCTGTGGATGCCATTCGCCGTGTGGTCAATGAGTCTGGTCGCGCATCGGCATGGTCGCTGGTCGGCTGGATGGCCATGCTCTGCGGCTTTATGGTGCTGTCATTTTACGTCGTCGTGGCGGGCTGGTCGTTTTCTTATCTGTGGAAAATGGTTACGGGCGGTCTCTCCGGCAGCAGCGTCGATGACATGGCCGCTGTGTTTGGTGCCAATAACGCCAACCCAATGACGCTGGGTTTCTGGAGTACGCTAGTCACGCTGCTGACCATGCTGATTGTCGGCAAAGGCGTACAGAAGGGCATCGAGAAAAGCGTGAGTTGGATGATGCCGGGCTTGGTGATCATGCTCGTGGTGCTGATTGGCTTTGGCATGTTCTCCGGCGGCTTTGGCGCGGCGGTCAGCTTCCTGTTTTCGTTTAACGCGGGTAGCCTTTCCAGCGAAGGTCTGCTGGCAGCGCTTGGCCACGCCTTCTTTACGCTCTCTCTCGCCTCCGGGGCGATTCTTACCTACGGCAGCTACCTGCCCAAAGGCGCCTCGATTGGCCGCACCACGGTGAGTGTTGCCGTGGCGGATACGGTGGTAGCGCTGATGGCGGGACTGGCGATATTTCCGGTCATTTTTGCCAACGGTATGGACCCCGGTGAAGGCCCCGGCTTGATCTTTATGAGCTTGCCGCTGGCCTTTCAGGCGATGCCGCTGGGTACGCTGTTTGGCAGCCTGTTTTTCTTAATGCTTTCTATGGCGGCGTTGACCTCGGCAATTTCCATGGTCGAAGCCACGGTTTCCTGGCTGTGTGATAACAAGGGCCTCTCGCGTCCGGCGGCCTCGTGGAGTACGGGTATTGTGCTTTGGATAATCAGTACCCTGGCGATGTTGTCGTTTAATCTGGGTGCTGATTGGACGCTGGCAGGTAAAACCTTTTTCGACTGGCTGGATTATCTGACATCACGCTGGATGATGCCGCTGGGCGGCTTAGGCATGGTGGTGCTGGCAGGCTTTATACTGAAGAGCGACACTTTCCGCGAGGAGCTGGGGCTTGCGCCGCTGCCCTACGTGCTATGGCTGACCATGGTGCGCTACGTTAGCCCGCTCGGCATTGTGGTGATTTTTGTCGATGCCCTGGGCGTCTATCAAGTCTCGTTCGCAGCGCATTGGCCGTGGCTGCTGGGGATTCTGGTTGCGATGGCGGCGCTGGGGGAAAGTCTAAGCCCGCGGCTGCGCTCTGCGCTTCGCACTGGCTAGGGTTTGTTGCTCGCGCTGCTTTGCCTTTTCCTTCGCCTCTGCGGCGGCCACCGCGCCGGGGTGAGTACCCACTTTCATCAGCTCATCCCAGCGTGTCGTAAAGCGGTCGGAGCGGTGGGCGCAGCGTAACTGCCAAGCAGCTTGGGCATCCGTCATACCAAAACTGATCGTGCCTTGTCCCATGCGCTGATTGATTTGGTCGACCGTGGCCATCAAAAACGGATGGCGATCACGGGTCGGTGGATGCAGCAGCGAAAGCTGATACTGCTCAGCGTCCACTAAATCGAGCAACATCACGCCCGCCTTCATAAACCGATAGCGGGGGCGGTGAATTTGCTCAAGCCCCTGGCGTACCGCGTCAAGAATTACTCGGGTGTCGTCGCTAGGTGAGGGCAGGGCGATGAGCGCCTGCGGAAAATATTGCGGTTGGTCACGGCGATGGCGGTTGGTTTTAAGAAATACCATGACCGCGCGTGCCAGGCTGCGCTGTTCGCGTAGTTTTTCAGCGCTACGCTGGGCGTGACGACGCAGCGCATTATGCACTTCTGTAAAAGCGCCCGTCATTTGGCCGAACGAGCGCGAGGTCATTATTCGCTGGCGCGGCTGTTCCAGCGCGTTCATTTCCAGGCAGGGGATGCCACGCAGCTCAAGCGCTGTGCGTGCCAACACCACCGAGAAGCGTTTGCGCAGCAGTTTTTCATCGCTTTCTCGCAAGTCCCAGGCGGTGTTGACGCCGCCAATGGCTAAGCGCTCGGCAAGCCGACGACCGACGCCCCACACACTGCCCACCGGGGTGCGTTTGAGCATTGCCTCGGTGGTATGGTCTTGTCCATTCAGCAGGCAAACACCTTCGTAGTGGGGGGCTTGCTTGGCGAGGTGGTTGGCCAGCTTGGCGAGCGTATGGGTCGTGGCCAACCCAATGCAGACCGGTAGGCCGAGGTGGCGGCGAATACGCTGACGCAACTGACGCCCCAGTGCCTCACATTGCTCTGCCGTCAACCCTTCTAAGTAGACGAACATTTCATCAATGGAGTAGGGCGCGACCTCTGGACAGGCGTCACGCAACAACTGGGCTAGCCGTGCCGACATATCGCCGTAAAGCTCGTAGTTTGAGGAGAGCAGATGGATCTCGCCACGCTGGCGCAGTCCTTCAAGCTTGAAAGCTGGCGTGCCCATGGGGATATCCAGCGCTTTCAATTCGGCTGAGCGCGCGATGACGCAACCATCATTATTCGACATAACGCCGACGGGCCGACCTTCCAGTTGGGGCTGAAAAACGCGCTCGCAGCTGACATAAAAATTATTAGCGTCGATTAATCCGATCATCACACTTCCTTAGCTCAACGTAAGTATTCGTGCACCACGGCGCGCACCACGCCCCATAATTGGCAGTCGCTGCCTTCAAGAGGAAGTGGCGGATAGTGCGGGTGGGTTGAACATAGATGCGGGGTGCCCTGGTAAAGCGCGTAGCGTTTAATCAGCGCTTCGCCTTCCAGCATCGCGACTAAAATATGGCCTAGGCGCGGCTCAATACCACGGTCAACGATGAGTAAATCACCCTCAAAAACACCCCAGCCTTCCATGCTGTCGCCGGTGGCGGTGACATAAAACGTCTCGGTGGGGTTTTTAACCAGCCGGGTATTGAGATCCAGCGTGCACGGCTCGTAATCCTGTGCAGGCGAAGGAAATCCGCTAAAACCCGCACGGCCCAAAAAGGTTAAATGCGGCAGCGGCTGGGCGCTTAACGGCAAAGCGGGGGTGAAGTGAGAAGATTGGCCCGGCATTGTCGGTATCCTGATGTTTAAAATATTGTATGAATATACAGTATTTTTTAACAGGAAAGAAAATGCAAATAGGTTGCGAGTTAAAGGTAACTAATCTTCTAAGATGGCTGTCCACTCGGTCAGCATTTAATGGCTGGTTCAACATGAAGCACACTCATGCACGACCTGATGCGGATGCGATGAAAGTCGCCTCAGGCTGCGTTATGATAGCGCCCTCGCTTCTCCCATGATGACCCTTTCTCGTTACGAGGTGCCCGCCGATGTTCAGCCGCGATATGACAATTGCCGGATTCGATGATGTGCTGTTTGATGCTATGCAGAAAGAAGTGGCGCGCCAGGAAGCCCACATCGAACTGATTGCTTCTGAAAACTACGCCAGCCCCCGCGTACTGGAAGCCCAGGGCAGCCAACTGACCAATAAATACGCTGAAGGCTACCCCGGTAAGCGTTACTACGGCGGTTGTGAATTCGTCGATATCGCTGAAAACCTGGCGATCGATTACGCCAAAGAGCTGTTCGGCGCTACCTACGTAAACGTTCAGCCGCACTCCGGCTCGCAAGCCAATAGCGCCGTTTTCCAGGCATTGGTCAAGCCAGGCGACACCATTCTAGGCATGAGCCTGGATGCCGGTGGCCACCTGACCCACGGCGCCAAGCCGAGCTTTTCGGGCAAGCACTATAACGCCATCCAGTACGGCCTCAATGACCAAGAGCTGATCGATTACGATCAAGTGGCCCAGCTTGCCCGTGAACACAAGCCGAAAATGATCATTGCTGGCTTCTCGGCCTACTCACAAATCGTCGATTGGGCCAAGTTTCGCGAAATTGCCGATGAAGTGGGCGCTTACTTACTGGTGGATATGGCCCACGTCTCAGGCTTAGTTGCGGCAGGTGTTTATCCAAGCCCCTTGCCCCATGCCCACGTGGTCACCTCCACCACGCACAAAACCCTGCGTGGCCCGCGGAGTGGCGTGATTCTCTCGGCGGAAAATGACGCGGATATCGAGAAAAAACTGCAGTCGGCTGTTTTTCCCGGCGGCCAGGGCGGCCCGTTGATGCACGTGATCGCGGCCAAAGCGGTGTGCTTCAAAGAAGCCATGGCGCCTGAATTCAAAGACTATCAGCAACAAGTGGTGAAAAACGCCAAATCAATGGCCAAGGTGTTCATGGACCGCGGTTACGACATCGTTTCCGGCGGTACTGAAGATCACCTCTTCCTACTCTCGCTGATCAAGCAAGGCGTTACCGGTAAAGATGCCGATGCGGCGCTAGGCCGTGCCCACATCACCGTGAACAAGAACGCCGTACCTAACGACCCGCAAAGCCCGTTCGTCACCTCCGGCCTGCGTATCGGTACACCGGCGGTCACCACGCGCGGTTTCGGTGAAGAAGAGTGTACCCGGCTTGCTGGGTGGATCTGCGATATTCTCGACGTACTGGCCAAAGGCGAAGACACCAGCGCTATTGAAGCGCAGGTGCTGGATAAAGTGGCTGAGGTCTGTGCACGGCTGCCTGTTTACAGATAAATTTATTGCGTGTGGTATTTGATCTTAAGCCCTGCTATTTGCAGGGCTCAGGTTGCTGACAAAGCGCTGGCGCTTTTGCCAGCGCTTTGCTTTTATGGGCACATGCTAAAAGATCCCTCTCCCCAACAGTTTGAACTCGAGATGGTCACGCTTGACGAGTTGGTGCCTCAGAATCACCTGCTGCGTAAGATTGATGCCACCCTCGACTTCTCCTTTATCCGTGACCAAGTACGCCATCTCTATTGCG